>CAYNFR010000009.1:20403-88237 GCA_964396595.1 uncultured Saprospiraceae bacterium
TAGTTTCTATCCGATTAATGGCTTGTCTGATCTCTGAGTCAATCTGCGAAAGTTCTTCTTCTGCCTTAGTGATTTGCTTTTCGAGTTCTTTAATCTTCGACCGTGACTGCTCAATAAGTGCTTTGAGGTCTTCGGTGCGGGTCTCTCGCTGTTTGACCTGAACGGTCTTTTGATTTTGAACAGCTTGATTAAATTTGTTCTGTTCGTCTTTGAGCACATTCAGATAGTGCTCGATGCTGTTTATGAGCTTTTGCTTGTTAAGTCCCATAGTGCTTGCCATTACGAAGGCACTGAGAAATCGCTTGCTATCATCCTTCTCGATGGCTTCGAGGGACTTGAGTGATTGTTTGTACTCTAGATAGTCAAAACCTTCGAGGTTGGCATCTTCGATAGCTTTGAGCAATAAATCGACAAATTTTTGGTCCGGCTTCGATGAAGTTTCGGATACTGATGATGGAGCAGCTTGACTCTGTACTGTTCTTGAAGAAAAACTGTCTTGAGATACAGTAGACTCACTTGCTGTTCCTGAACCTATGGCTTCACCGCCGGAAGAATCACTTTCTTCGACAACAAAAACAGACTTTAACTTTGAAAAAAGACTCATGAATCGTAAATTGGTATTATGACTGACAATTTTAAGCTTATTTTTAATGCGATATCGCTTAGCAGCTGATTTTTTGGCAAAACTAAAGCGGTAATGAACAGTGTATTTGTTTTAAAGCAAATAAAAGTCACTGCTCGCAGATCAATATTGAGTAAATAATTGTCATAACCCCTATAAAGGATTGTGCTGAAATCGACACGTGAGAACAATACTGGCTCTGAGATGACGGACTTACCGGACTTAGCTCTTTTGAATCTATACAGAAGCGAAAGCAATGCAAGAGCCCTTCAAATATTCTTTCATCGTTACCACAGACAGATATTAGGACTCTGTATGTATTATTTTCATGACAGCTTTCTGGCAGAAGACGCTGCTATGGAAATATTCGAAAAAATATTGGAGCTTGCTCCCGAATATCCCCTTCGGAATGTCCGAAGTTGGCTTTTGACCGTTACCCGTAATCACTGTCTGAAACACATCAGAGACAGGATAAAAAAAGAAAATGAACTATTTGACAAAAATACTGAGATCGAATTTGTGGAAATTCAATCAGAGTCGGATCTGATAGATGATACCGTTTTATTGGAAGCATTGGACGAAGTCCTTGATGAAATAAAAGAACAACAGAGTTTATGTATTCGACTGTGTTTCATCCAAGATAAAAGCTATCGGGAGATTGCTCAAGTCACAGGATTTTCGATCAAAGAAGTAAAAAGCTATATACAAAACGGAAAATTAAATCTAAAAAAGAAACTCACTAAGTATAAAACTACAGGCGATGAACATTACTAGAGAAGAGTACACGGCATTTCTCAACAGCAGACTTCCACCCGCGCACCACGCTGAAATCCAAGCATTTCTCAAGGATAATCCGCTCGAACGACGCGCTCTTGAAGGTCAACTTCGGTACGAAAGTCAAAGTTTATTAGATGAATCCTCGCGGAGGCTAGAAGAGAGGATACATGCAGTCGTATCAGAAAAGACGAAAATCAACCAACATAAAGAAATTCTCCTAGAGCCGAAGCCAATCAACCGCAGAAGCTGGATCATCACAATCAGTGCTCTTGCTGCAGGTCTTGCACTACTCCTCATGTTCTTGCCTTCACAGATCGATCGATCTCCCATAGTCTTAGCTGAGATGGTGGAAGCATATCCTGATGTGTTGACAAATATTGTCAGAGGTGAATCAGCTGACGAGACGACTATGATGACCAGTGAAGCCATGTCCTATTACAATAGTGGTCAATATGACAAAGCAGAATCAGCTCTCTTGGCTTTATCCGAAAGCACTCAGGGTGATCAAATCACAAAATTCTACTTGGGTGTCTCACAATTTTTTAACCTCAATTATCAAGGAATGACTGAGACATTCAATAGTCTGCGAGATGGCTCTTTCGCATTTGAAGATGGTGTAATGTGGTATCAAGCATTGGCATATATACATCTTAATAAAGACAACGAAGCAAAAGATTTACTCTCAAATATTGCCGCCCAGGATCACTACAAATCTAAAGATGCCATGATCCTCCTTGACAACTATGATAAAATAGTAAAATGATTAGTCCACGCTGCATCTTCTTTCTTGTTATTCTTTGGAGCTTGACCAAGCTATTATCTGCACAAGATTATCAGGATATCATAAAAGCATCAGAGACTATCCAGACTGCGTCTAAAAAAATTGCCTATCTGGATTCGGTAATTGAAAGTCGCCAATGGTCCAAGTATCCCGACACAGTGGCTATGCTATACTTTAACAAATCCCAAATACTATTCAGAGAAAACATCTCGATATCAGAGGCTCTAAAAGCACTCGACGACGGTCTGGAACTTATTACTGAACATGACCATCGATTGCTATGGATCAAAATGTGGTTGTACAAGGGCTACTGGTATCGTAAATGGGACAAATACGAAGAAGCTAAACAGTCACTTACCCAAGCACTAAAATATCAAGACGACAACCCCTATGTCTATGAAGCCACGATTCAATTGGGCAAAACCTATAAAGATCGAGGGGAATTTTCGTTGGCTCTGGAGCTCTATCTACAAGCCATTCAGCTAGCAGGAAATGACAATTGGAAACTCGCCAACGCCAACGAAGTCACCGCATTTGTGTACCTGATCATGGATACCAAAGAGGGCGCAAAGCAGGCAATAGCGTGGCTCAACAAATTGCTCACACTTCTTAAGTCAATGGAAGACACGGAGCATTATATCGCTTCGATGACTTACAATCTGGGCACAGCCTATCTGACATTAGAAGACTATGCAGCAGCCAAGCCGCTATTTGATAAAGCTGAGGCGATGAATAAGAAATGTTGTAACGATCCTGATTTTATCAGCTTACTCTACGAAAGCCGCGCATCGCTACTTAGCGCAGAAAACAAATATGACCAAGCCTTAGCCATGATGTTCAAGAGCCTTGAATATTATCAGCATTCATTCGACCTGACAAGATCAGATGGCCTCGCATCAAGCTTCAACAGTATCGCAGATCTCTATCTCAAGAATAAAAATTACCCTAAAGCGCTGGAATACATTCAAAAAGCAATCAGCTACCGACTAGCTGGCATAGACAATGAGGAAGAATATGTCTATTACATAAATGATGCATTGCTCCGCGAAAATGGGGAGAAACATTATTTAATCGACGAGTTGCTCACGCACAGCAATATTTTACAATTGTTATATCAAGATAAGAATGAACTAAGCTACCTACTCTTGAGCAAAGAAGTACTACTCTATGCCGACCGCCTGGTTGATCTGATGAGATTTGAACACATAGAGAATAGTACGAAAATCTTCTGGCGCAATAAAACGCGTGAAGTATATCAGAATCTGGTTAAGGTGTTATTTCAACTAAATGAATGCGAAGAAGCCTTCTATTATGCTGAAAAGTCAAAATACTTATTGATGGGCGAGCATCTCGTCAAAAACGAAAAACTGCAATCCCAATCACAACTATCTGCCAATATACAAGCTTACAGAGCGGTCAGAATTGATATAGAAAAGACAGAAGTAATTATTAAAAATATACTGCGAGACAAGAACCTTGACGCACAAGATTCTTTAGGCAAAAAGCTTATCGAATTAAAAAGAGAAGAGGATGACCTCCTCAGCTTGATCAAACTTCTTGACAGAGATTATTATGAAGAAAATATAAGCTTTAAAATAATTGATATTGCCACTATCCGGCGCGATCTCATTTCCGCTGACCAGACATGGGTAGAGTACTTTGTCGGAGATACGACTATATACACTTTTGTCATTACGAATCAAGTTTTCGATTGTATCATCTCGCCCAATGATCACAAGCTATCCACACTAGTCAGCCAATTAAGAGAATCAATCATTTCGTCGTATCGCAATAGTCGCGCACAATTAAATATCTATGCTAATACAGGCTACGAACTGTACAAAATACTTATCCAGCCAATCGAACATTTAATGTCTGATAATGTAATCGTAGTTTATGATCCAATACTTGCGCACATTCCGCTAGCCCTACTTTTGAGTAAACCTATCGAAGTGCATCAGTCTGTTAATAAATTAAAAAACTGGCCATTTCTGATGCATCAATATAATATAAGCTATCAGAAATCAGCAAGTCTGGCATGGTTAAGTAAATCCACCCAAAAGAAATCTTATTCAAAAAAAGATGTCCTCGCTATTGCACCGGATTATGGCTTCATAGATAACAACTATGCTTATGCCACCACAGACATTACCCGTGAAGCCTTCATGGGTAGCTTGCCACCACTATCCGGCACAACCGAAGAAATAAGCTTCATCCAATCAAAAATGCAAGGAAATTATCTAGTAGGTGAATCTGCCACAGAATCTTCCTTCAGGGCTGCACTACATGATGCGTATCGTATCTGTCACATAGCGGGTCACGCTATCGTCGATGCCGAAAATCCAGACAATTCGCGGTTGCTGCTAGAAAAGGATAATCATCATGATGGCGATCTGTATAGTTACGAAATTGCCATGATGGATATTAAGGCGGATCTTTTAATTCTTAGTGCTTGCAATACAGGTATTGGCAAAACGATCGAAGGCGAAGGTATCGCCTCTCTAGCTACTGCCTTCGCACAAGCCGGTAGCCCAAATATATTGATGAGCCTTTGGCCAGTCAGTGATAAAGCCACCTCTTCCCTTATTAAAGAATACTATAAACAAATCTTGAATGGCTTATCAAAAAGAGACGCCCTTCGAGAAGCACAAAAAGATTTTCTAAAAAATGTCGAAGCTGCCTATCATCATCCATACTTCTGGGGTGGTTTTGTATACTACGGCGATAACGACACCATTGGGATCAACGCCCCATCAAGTTGGCCAAAAGTTAACATTCTGCTGGTGGGCTTATTTGTCTTTGTTGGGTTGATGATACTGAAAGGGAAAATACTATGAAATATCACGCACAAAAGAAAATCTATACCAGCCGCGCAAAAATCCAAGCCATTAATGACTTACACGTAAAGCTGGTTTTCTAATATTAGATGTTCAGACTATCAGCTCTATCCTTTCTGAAAGATATCGTCTAAAAGTGCTATGAACCACACCCTCTCTATCTGATTCCTTTGTACATTGGTTGCTATTCACTTGACGTTTAATAACAGTTCTAAACCAATCCGTATGTATGCACCTTTGCCCAAGCATTCGCTCGTCGCACTTCTTTATTGCAGTATTGTATTAATATGCAGCTGTGGTAAACGCACAGCTTCAAACACTATAGATACTTCTCCTTACGAGTCACTTGTAAATGCATATTCTCCGCGATATATATCCGTAGCTGATCCCATTATCTTAGATTTCAGACAGGACATTCCGGTTGATGAAAGCGCGCTTGCACAGATTATCACCATCAAACCCTCTGTCAAAGGCCAATTCGCCCTCTCTAATCCGCGTCGTATCGTATTTACGCCGGAGACCATATTGAGCCGTGATACTGAGTACACAGTCCGTGTCAATGCGAATAGGCTCTTCAAGGATGAACAAGCGAAAAACCTCGATTTTTCCTTTCATACTAAGCCATTGAAACTAGATATAGATATTAACCCTCTTGCTGCGGATAATGAAAATGGCTGGTATGTCGCCGGGGTCATCAACAGTAACGATCACATATCAAAGGAAGAAATTATCAAAACCCTAAAAATAAAATCTGATCTCAAGATCGATTGGCAGCAGACTGCCCAGACCCGATCCTTCCCATTCAGCATTACACAAATCAACCGCACAGAAAAACCGCAATCATTAGTCCTGGAATGGCATGCCGGGAAACTAGATAAAAACTTCGTCGGAAGACACACTATAGAAATTCCGGCTATAGGAAGCTTTGAAATACTTGACGTACAAGTGCTCAACACACAGACACCTCAAATTCTTGTGAGCTTTTCAGATATTCTGGATAATCGCCAAGACTTAAAAGGACTCGTCAAAATCGCCAATCAAGCTGATCCTAATGTTCATATCGACGGATCTCAAATGCGTGTGTATCCTACCGATGATTCAAGCCTCGAAATAGCCTTGACCATTAATAACAAAATCGCAAACAAAAATGCCAACACACTTCAGGGAAACACCTCTTTCTTGCTCACCGTACAAGCACAGCATCCGGGTGTAAAATTAATGGGTCACGGAACGCTTGTTTCCTCACAGATGCCTTATACAGTGGCATTTGAGGCTATTAATCTTCATGCTGTAGATATCGAGATATTTAAGATTTTCAATAATAATGTTTTACAATTTTTACAGAACTACCCTATTAATGAAGGTAGCTATCTAGAACAGGTAGGCAGGGTTGTTCATACAGAGCGCGTCGATCTCGGTGGGTCATCAGCTGTCAAATTTAACGCTTGGTCCCGCTATGCAGTCGACTTGTCCAAATATCTTTCACAAGATCCCGGAGCCATATATCAGCTGCGGATAGGTTTCAGACCTGAATACAGCCTTTTTCCTTGTGAACAAACAACAGGATACACCCCACCTCCTGCGGGTCAGTCTTTTATGCGGTATATCTATGATTACAGTGGATATAGCTATCTACATGAAAACAATCCATGCTATGGCGCCTTCTACCACATGAATCGATTCGCTTCGCGAAATATAGTGATTACGGATATTGCGACGACGATAAAATCCGGTAAGGACAATAAGTACGCCGTCACCGTCAACGATCTCAATACTGCCTTACCTGTCAATGGGGCAAGTGTGACATTTTATGATTATCAACAACAAGTGATCAGCACTCAGACACTAAGTTCGACAGGCATGGCCATCGTAAGAACCGATCGAAAAGCTTCGTTTGCTATCGTCAAGCATAATAACTCCTACAATTATGTGCGTCTCGAAGATTATGAAGCGCTCAGCATGACAGATTTTAATATCAGCGGCAGATCACGCGATGACTTAATAGACGGATTCATCTACACGGATAGAGGTGTGTACAGACCGGGAGACACTGTTTTCGTCCACTTTATGCTTGATGACCCTGAAAAATTACTACCCACAAATCATCCTGTGAACCTCATAATCACAGATCCGCGAGGCACAGAAAGAGCAAGAAAGCACAGCGCATCCAGTATAGACGGTATATATAGCTTTGATATTCCGACTCTATCAAGTGATCTCACCGGATTATGGAATCTGAAGATGGAAGTAGGCCCTCATCACTTTTATCACAATCTGCGGGTCGAAACGATTAAACCTAATAAAATAAAAATAGACATTGACCTTCCGAGCGAAATCAAGGCCGGTGATCCTAAGACCCAAATGTTGACACTACAGGCTGACTGGCTATACGGAGCTCCCGCCAATGGCTTGAGAGCACAAGTCAATGCGACTATCAACTCTCGAGCAACAAGCTTCCCATCTTATTCGAACTTCATTTTTACTGATCCATCCAGAAGTTATTTTCCTTCGCTGATGAATCTTTTTGATAACAAACTAGACGAGACAGGTAGTGCAAGAATTCCTTTTAGTCAAAAATCGGACATTAAATCTCCCGGCAAGCTATCCGCCAGTCTCTCAACTACCGTATTCGAGCGAGGTGGCGAATTTTCAGAACACTTTAGCCGTGTAGATATCAGCCCATACACTCATTATGTCGGAGTACAATTGCCGGAAAACAAGTGGGGATCTAAATACTTTGATAAAGATCAAAAATCTCCCACAGCTCGAATCACCATCCTCGACGAATCCGGTAAGCCTGCAGCCAATAGAAGACTAAGCATCGGTGTATATGATATTTATTGGTCATGGTGGTATTACGAAAACGAACGCTACAATCTCTATAATCTTAGTGCCGATAATCATGCGAGTGCTGTGTGGACAACTACAGTCAGTAGCAACGTACAGGGTACAGTAGATGCAGTCATGGATTTTTCGCAGATGGGATATGGTCGGAAGATGATCCGTATATGCGATATTCAGTCAGGACATTGTACAGGCGACTTTTTCTATCTCTCTTCGTGGAATGAAGCTATAGTAGAGGACGAGCGTAATAGTATTAACAAAATTCAGCTTAATACGGACAAGTCAAACTATCAAGTAGGTGAAGAAGTCACCATTAAGATACCTTCAGAAGCAGGAAACCAAGTATTGATCAGCATCGAGAATGGCCGTGAAGTGATTATGCAAGATTGGATAAAATCATCAGATGATCATACTACTTATCGATTCAAAGTGAATACGGCGATGACGCCGAATATTTATATACACGCATCCTTGATTCAATCTGTTCAAAAAAAGAACAACTTGCCGATGCGGATGTATGGTGTTGCCTCAATAAAAGTAGAAGATCCGAAGAAGAAAGTGCTGCCGACCATTAAAACGGATACGGAATATTCACCGAATAAACCCTTCACCATTGAAGTGAGTGAAGCAAGCAATCAAGACATGACTTACACTGTAGCCATTGTCGATGAGGGATTGTTGTCTCTGACGAACTTTAAAACACCATCGCCTTATGATCATTTCAATGCGAAACAATCGCTAGGGATCAAGACTTGGGATGTGTACGACCATGTGGCACAAGGTGCCGGAGAGGGTTTTGGCCAAATCATCAGCGTCGGCGGAGACAGCGATGTCGAATCCGCCTCAGGAGACAAACAAGCCATGCGCTTCAGACCGGTAGTCATGACCGCCGGGCCTTTCCAACTCAATCGCGGAAAAACCCGACAACACAGCTTCTCTATGCCCAATTACTTCGGCGAAGTGAGGATAATGATCGTCGCAAAAAACAACAATGCGTACGGCCAAGCCGAAGAGAAAGTAAAAGTCAGAGACCCACTTATGCTCTATGCCACCATACCTCGCGTACTTTCTATCGGTGAAAAAATTAATATCCCTGTAAACCTAATAGCCACCCAAGACAGAATCGGCCGAGGAAATCTGACGCTCGAAACGAATGGATTACTTTCCGTTGATAAAGCAATTAGCTCATCATTTACACTCGATCGAATCGGAGAATCGGTATCCATGCTCACGGCTCAAGTCGGAAACGAAACCGGGATTGCTAAAGCACAAGTCCGTGGAACGGCCGGAAATAACCAAGCATACCACGAGCTGGAACTGGACGTCCGAAACCCCATGCCCCAGCGAAAAAATATTACATCCGGACTCGTCAAACCACACGCCAGCTGGCAGGAGATGGTACAATATTTTGGTACACGCGGTACGAATCAGTCGATCCTGGAGCTATCCACCATGCCAGCTTTACAACTATCCGCACATATAGACTACCTTATAAGTTACCCATACGGATGTCTCGAACAAATCACTTCTACCGGCTTCACCCAAATATATCTTGACAAGCTAAGCTACTTACCCAATGATAAACTAAGGTCGATCCGCAACAATGTAAACCAAGCTATCAACAGTATCCAAAAGCTACAGATGAGCTCCGGTGCTTTCAGCTATTGGCCGGGAGGTGGTAGTAATACATACGCCTCCGTCTATGCTGCTAATTTCCTCCTCGAAGCACGTGATGCCGGTTATGTAGTATCTACAACAGCATTGGACAAATGGATCAAATACGAATCAAGCGAAGCCAATAAATTCAGAGTATCCTCTCCCATCAATAGAAATGCAGAGTTTATCACACATGCGTATCGTCTGTTTGTATTGGCACTTGCAGGAAAACAAAACCTAGCCGCCATGAATCTGCTGCGCGTCGAGGACAAACTTCCGCAGACAGCCCGATTCCTACTCGCAGCCGCATACGCCCGAAGTGGCAATAAAGTATTGGCGTACGAAATGATAAAAGCGCAATCAACACAAGTGAATGACAGCTATATTAATGATCCTATCAGTTTCGGATCAACATTGAGAGACAAGTCCTTCATTGCCAGAGCTGCATTGGACACAGATCGTTCAGAGGATGGTTTTGTGCTTGTCAATGAAATCATCACCGAATTGAATAAAGATACTTGGCATAGTACGCAGACACTTGCTCAGGCGCTTGTCACTGTAGCTAAATACGCGGCTAATTTTAAAAAAGATAAACTTCGCGCAGAGATCACCCTACCCGATGGCTCTGTTCAGAAAATTGAATATGACCAGCCCATCTATTCACTCTCCTTGCCCACCACATCTTCCGGTAACAGTATTAAAGTCCTTAATACTTCACAAGCTGATATGTATGTTAAGCTGATCGTATCAGGTCAAGATGATCCCATCAATATTGGCTCACTTAATGCCCGCAATACACACATTAACATCGGTGTCCAATACAAGACATTGGACGGTAGTCCACTAGATGTTTCATCCCTCACACAAGGAACTGATTTTATAGCAGAGGTCAAGGTGAGCAACCTCAATACTCGAGGCACTCTCCTTAAGAATCTCGCACTCACCCATATCATCCCTTCAGGATGGGAGATAAGAAGTGGCAGATTAAACCAGGTTGACGCGGGTATCAAAGAAGATCAATTTGAATACCGAGACATTCGTGATGATCGTATTCATACCTTCTTCGATCTCTCCGGAACGAAGACATTCAGAGTGATGCTCAATGCCGCGTACGGCGGACAATACTATCTACCACCAGTGCGCGTAGAAGCGATGTATGATCATAGTATTCAAGCGTCGTCAAAAGCTAACAAAATCACCGTATTACCAAGTCTATAGACATTTGAAACGGCAATTGACATATCTCTTCTCACTGAGCATTGCGATATATATGCTGAGGCCTATTGACCTACGTCATAATCAGGTTTTTGGCGTCAGAATTCTTGCAGAGAACGGCGAGTTACTCTCGACCAGACTTGCCGACGATGATCAATGGCGGTTTGCGCCAATGACTGAATTGCCATCGCGCTACGTCAAATGTCTTATACACTACGAGGATAAGCGGTTTAACTATCATCCAGGGATCGATCCCATTAGTATTGTGCGAGCCCTCAAGACAAATATATCGCATAATAAAATTAACAGCGGTGCCAGCACCATTACGATGCAGCTAGCTCGAATGTTGCGCAAGTACAGACACCGATCACTTGCTAATAAGCTTGCAGAAGCTATCCTCGCCTTGCGCATAGAATTATGGCATAGCAAGAAAGATATTCTTAGGCACTATGCAGCCTATGCACCCTATGGCGGCAATGTAGTCGGTATAGAGGCGGCGTCATGGCGCTACTTTGACAAATCTCCTGATCTCCTCACATGGTCTGAGTCCGCCACTCTCGCTGTCCTACCCAACGCACCCGGACTCATACATCCGGGAAGAAATCAAGAAACCCTCTTCACAAAAAAGAACCGCCTCCTCGCCTCCCTTAACCGAGCAGGCATCATAGACGACATAGAATACAGTCTCGCTATCCAGGAGCCTATCCATATGTTGCCCCATCAACTACCCCAATTCGCTCCGCACTTTCTGGCTGCTCACCCCTCACAAGAAAATAGCCATATACATTATGCGTGGCAACTAGCCTGTGGCGCATTACTTGACCGACAGTATCATCAATGGAAACAAAATGAAATACACAATGCTGCTATCTTGTTGATAGAAAACAAAACCGGCGCCACCAAAGTCTATCATGGTAATATCCCGCACACCAGCCATGAAAAAGACGTCAATATGATTACCGCTCGCCGCAGTTCAGGCTCTATCTTAAAACCTATCCTCTACGCCGCATCCATTGATAAATCGATCATCAGCCCTTATGCCTTGCTCGATGATATTCCCCTTTATATCAATGGATTTCACCCGACTAATTACGACAAATCTTATCATGGTTCGATTCATGCGGATCGAGCCTTAAGTAAATCTCTCAATGTACCTTTTGTACAGCTATTGAGATTATACGGTGTCGATCCTTTCTTGCGTCTCCTCAGGAAGATGAATATCACTACAGTCACCAAAGATGCCGAGCATTACGGCCTTTCAATAATATTGGGCGGTGCGGAAGTAAGATTGATTGATCTTGCTATGGCTTACGCCAATATGTCCGAAATTTTGAGAAAAAACGACCTGTCCTCAGCCTTGAGTCCGGAAGCAATCTATTATACCTTCGAAGCGATGCGCAGGGTCGAGCGACCCAATGATCGCGGGCAGTGGGAGAAATACGAATCATCCATCCCTATCGCATGGAAGACGGGCACGAGTTATGGCCATCGAGATGCGTGGGCTGTCGGGTGTACACCCGAATATACCATCGCCACATGGGTGGGAAATGCTGATGGAGAAGGTCGTGAGGGCCTGCTGGGGGGTAAGACCGCTGGAGATTTGCTCTTCGGGGTGCTTGATATTATTGCACCAACACCCCAATGGTGGGAGCTGCCTGGTAAGCAACTTGTTGCTGCCGATATTTGCGAGAATAGCGGACATCTCGCAGGCTCGCATTGCAATCATCAAGATCGAAAAATGATACCTTTACATACATTGCGTACGATGACTTGTACCTATCACAAGCCGCTGGCGATCACAGAATCCGGCTATAGGATAGAAGGAGAATGCACACATGATGGCATCGTTACAACTCGATCATTTTTCGTACTACCACCACGCAATGCGCAATATTATAAACACTATCACGCTGATTATGAAGAATTGCCACCTTTGCTACCCACATGTCAGCAAGATCTTGCAGAACAATCTTTACAATTCATCTACCCTATCGGCAATCAAGCATTGATGACACCTCACGACTTCAATCTGAACCGTAAAGCGATTATTTATAAGGCCGCCCACAAAGATCCCGAAGCAACCATTTTCTGGTATCTAGATAAAGAATTTCTTGGCGCTACGACGGGTGAACACAAAATCATGCACATTCCACCAGATGGTATTCATACTCTGACCATTATGGATCAATATGGCAATAGCCTCTCACAATTTTTAAAAATTGTCGCTAATCCGATTAAAGATAAGGCTTCATAGCACTAACAAAACCTTCTGTTCTTTTCGATAGCCTTCAGACAAATGATATGAAGTGTCTCGGTTTATTCAGACGATTTCAGATTAAAGACCCGGCTTATGTTAAAACCAAAGTGTATTCCACCGTCCATCCAGTCTCCCCGAGTCTCAGCAATGAACCCCTTCTCTATCATCGAGCGGCTGTTCGTAAAATGTAGTTGAAATACGTGCCCCCCCGTCTCTATGTCGAATCCTATGGATGCAGAGTTATTAAACTCCGGGGCGATCTGATCTGGTAGAACGTAGATGTACTCGGCATTGAGCGACAGCCTTTTGGAGAGCTTTATTCGTGTACCTGCACCCAATGCCTTTACGTCATGTTCGACATCCCTGGAAGGTATCAGATTACGGTGAACTACTGTAGGGCTGAACTGTAGAGAAAATCCTTCACTGAACTTCCGACCGATGATCACTTGCAAAGTATGATTCAGACGGGAGCTGAAAAAATTATCCCTATCAGGATCTTGCCATCTAAGCGTATTAACAGAAGTGGCGGCCAAGACAGCCATAGTAATAGGCATTTTTCGCTTACCGGTACTCTGTCGTAGAAGCTTAAACTTGGCGTAGCCATCATAGGTCTTCTCTATGGTGCTACGCCCAAATCCGATAGCCAAACGATTACTCAAACCTATATCTCCTCCAAATCTGATTGTCGCCCCATCTAGTCCGAACAAGTCATATATACCATTATTCAGTTGATTAAAACGGTGTGATATTTTAAAGTCAAATACCCCCGCAGCTGTATTTTCTAATGAATGCAAATTGATCACCCTATTAGCCTTAAAACTAGCATAGGTGTATTCGGTGGTCGGCTCTTCAGGGCCGAGAAGTGATAACAAATCATCCTCTCCCTGACCATTTAATGAAAAGGAAAGAATGGCTACGGCCAATAAGCTGATGACAATACGTGTAAAATTCTTCATAATAGGAGCTATTAGACTATAACTTAAGAAGATCAGCTGAAACTTTGATATCTACTTCTTTAGCAACATTTTCTCTGACAACAGAAGGTATTTTGATGTCAAAATCTGCCACAGTTATATTAAAATCAGTAGATGCACTTAACTTGCCATTACTTACAATGAACGCTACTTCGACCTCCACGGGTCTCGTCACACCTCGAATGGTCAGATCACCTTTGGCCATGTGTTTTCCGTTGTAACTACTTGTCAGAGAGATCTTATCGTGATCGCTAATATGTCCTTTAAAAATCGCCTTCGGATACTTATGGCTATCCATATAGTTCTCGTTAAAATGCTCTTCCATCAAGGCTTTTTTAAACTTCAGACTCTTGACTAGGACGGCAAATTCAACTTTACCTGTCTCCATATCCATAACACAATTTCCTGAGCTGCTCTGTGCATCAAATTTCTCAACAGGGGTACTCGAATAGAAAGATACTTGCGCAGTCTTGGAGTAGTACTTTTGTGCTTGACTAGGGGCGCATAACCACATGATCAATGTGAAAGTAAGGGTGATTTTAGTTAGAAGTATCATATATAATCGTGTTGAGAATTTGTCGTGATTAAGAGATTATAAGTCATTGAACAAGTACGCATCTATTAAGCACAATATCCATGAGTTTGCCGGTGCAGTATCCTTTTATCTTTACATGCTCACCAAGTTTTATATTATTGTTGCCCAGTGGAGTGGCTAGCTCACATTGAATTGATTCGAATAAACTACCCGTAGCCAGAGAGACGATAGCTACTACCCCATCCTCAGCATTGAGCTCTTTGACAACGCCATTGATCTCAATTACTTTCTCGAGATATAATTCATCAGCCTTCTGTTCATCACGCTTATAGATTTCAAGAAATTGCTCTGCGGTATAGCTGTAGTCGGCCTTAATTTTATCGATACTTTTATGACCGCGACTGTATTGATAATATCCGAACATGGCGACACTCCCTACGACCAGAAACAACAGTAAAAAGAGATGATTACGTTTCATGGCACATAGTATTAGTCATTAGGCGCTCCGGCAAGTATCCAATTTTCTAACCTCTCAATCTCACAACGAGAGATTTGCTGACCCGTCGGTGGCATTGGCGATACACCCGATTGAAACTTTACAGAGGCTATGAGTTTCGTATTGTTTACATAAATCAATACCTCGGAATGACTGTCAAGATTTATACCACCTCCAGTGTTGTTTTTTTCATTGTGACATGCTACACAATGTCTGTTTAGTATAGGAACAATAGTACCCTTGTAGCTCACATTATTGGTAATACAATCGATGTCGGCATAAAGCTCATCCTCTACGTCATAGTAGCATCCGCTTAACTGAATAAAGCCAAATAATAAGATAACTATAAAACGAGCAATATTTTTCATGTGTTTCTTCAAATAGGTAAATGACCGTAAATATAATACGCTTAACAAACTGAGTTTGTTACATAAGTTACATAGTAAATCAAATGTGATCATAATTAATGCACTAGACCCGGATATCCGCTGCATACCGCTAGACTGCTGTATTCCTATGTATGTTATAAATGAATAGCTACCGATTCAGATTAATTACAACCCATTTGGGTTTTAGATATCTGATCATTGTTCGGGAAACACATTCCGGATAGCACTTTATTAGGTACATATCTCTTCAGATTGTCATCTCGCAATCCGAATGAAATAAATTCTACCAAGTCCTTAATCTCTGTTTCAGATAGGCCCAAGGGCTTGATGTAAAAGGACAACTGAGATCGAGGAACACGTGGATTTTCAGGAACACCATTATTGAAATACCTCACCACGTCTTCAAGTGTTTCTTTACTTCCACCGTGGAAGTAAGGACCACTATCCGCCAAGTTATATAATTGAGGAGTCCTAAACTTAAACATATCTTCTTCTTTCAATGTAAACCCTCCCCTTCCTAGATTTCTAGCATCATCAGGGCCTGTCTTCAGACCACCATGCTCGTAGAGATCATCAACACCTATGGCTTCAAATCTCATAGAACCCAAATTTGCTTCATAATGACACGAGTTACATCCCGCTTTTCCAAAGAAAAGTGTCGCACCTCGCTTCTGTTGATTGGTCATAGCATTGAGATCACCTCTCAACCATTTTTGAAAAGGGGCTTGATTAGTGAGTAGTGCTCTTAAATAAGCCGATATAGCGAAGCTTGCACCTTTGCGAGAATATTTTTCACTTTCTGACCAGTCTGGAAAAGCTTTGTCAAACATTTCCTTATAACCCGCCTCTTCTACTATTTGCTTCGAGTACATCATACGATGCACTATTAAACCTTCGATATTTTGACCCTCCAGCGTACCAAGTCGCTCGGCATTTCGCGCAGTACCCGGATCTGAAATTCCCCATACACTCTCTGTGCCGACATTAACACCTTCTGCGCCAAATGAACCGTTCCACATTGTATTGGGAACAAAAGCAACATTGAGCGTAGCCAATGGACGTGCGCCTTGAGCGTCTATTAAATTATCTGTGTAAAACGGTGATCTGATACGCATCTCTCCTTGTACTCCAAAACCATACCCCCCATCTGCAATTCCTTGCATTCGCGAAGGTCTGAATCCTGCCTCCGGGACATGACAGGACGAACATGTGAAAGTATGTAATCCTGTACGATGATTAGGCTCGTTACCAAAAATGGGTTCGAAAAAGAGAAATTTACCTAATTCGATTTTTTCCGGTGTCAGCGGATTTAATGGAGATTGAGGAATTTTATCATAATCTGTCTCGTGTGGTAGCAAGAGACTTTCTTTATCACCGACCAACGAAACCAACTCCTTATCAAGATCAGAAGTCGTTTCATGTTGACATGAAAAAAATAAAACAAAACACAGGATACATCCCGTGAAATAATACTTGGTCATGGTCTTGAATAGTTCGATGCTGCGCAAATTTAATTTTATATTAGATTCTTACCAACAAAGTTGATGCTTTTTTTACTTAAAAGTCATATTTATGACATACCGTTCAACTTCGTTTAGCTGTATAAATGCCGAAGTTAAACATAGTCGTTCCAAGTAATATGTACGCACATCTACATCACTATATGTTACTTGACACTATGATTCTTCATATCCATTGCTCGAAGTCATTAATCGCTGAGAGCCTTTATTGTCCGACAACTCAGATGCTCAAGTAAACATCAATAAGGCATTGTAGATTTAAGGTGGAATAGGGTTGTCAAAAAGAGTAAGGCTATTTAGCCAGCCTCATAATCTCCTTTAGCCTATTTTCAATCTTACGCATCGCATCGCTATATCTGAGCTCCCATTTGATTAAATCTGATTTTCGACCGATTGATGCTTCGTAATGAAATGCCGGCATCATCCAAGACGCATATCCACTATAAGGATCTGATGAAACATACAGAGATCGATACCATGCGCCATAAGGCATACCATCAGGGTGAAGCCATTCGCGCTCAAGTGCAATAAGTTGTTGATTAATAGCAGCAACATTGCTCTTGTTTACTTTAGATAACAATGACTCCGTGAGGGCTGCAGTCGTACTAAGACCTTCTGCCGCAATGATCAATCTGGCGAAAGTAAAATCCCCTCCTTTATCCTTATCTAATTTCGAAAATATTTCTTGTAGCGTCTCAAAGTGTGTCTTCGCATCCTCTCCGTACTTAGACAAGCTATATGGGATTATTTCTGACTCGGAGATATCAAGCATCATCGAGCCAAAAACTTGCTCCACCATCACACCCATCTGATAGCTACTATCCACAAATTTGTGATAAAAGTGAAGGTTGTCATAATTCGAATGATAAAGACTCGGCCCGCCCGTACCTGCATTTAGAGAGGGAATGCCCAGGTGGGCATAAAAGGGCAAATGATCAGACCCTCCTCCTAGATTTCCGATATTGGGCGTAGACTCTTTGCCTGACCAATGTGCAAATACCGTCTGATCCGTACCGGGATAAATAACTTTTTTGGTAGCATCCATAAGCACTCGTTTCATCGTCGGGCTAGCCGATCCACCAAATCTCTTGCCACTGACCGCCGCATCTGCATTGAGATAAGCTACTGCTTTGGCAGTCAGATCATCACGTAAATGTTCAACCCATTCTGTAGATCCGATAATGCCGGTCTCCTCCGCATCCCAATGCGCAATTTTTAATGTCCGACGCGGCCTGATACCTTGGTGCGCTAGCGCACCCAATGATTCACTCAAAGATAATAACATGGCAGTGCCGCTATTGGGGTCACAACTTCCAAAATTCCATGCATCATAATGACTACCTGCAATAATCCATTCATCCGGCAATTCTGACCCGGTTAATGTCCCCACTACATTATATACCCGCTGTATAGCGCGTTCTTGTTGGACATTCACCCGCACAATTAAATCCTCTCCACCTTGTAATCGATATGTACAAGGAAGCCCACCTTGCCAGCCTGATGGTACAGGAGTCCCTTTCATCCGCATAATAATTTCCTTGGCAGAACCATACGGCAAAGGCATAACAGGAATAGTATGAAGTCCCTTCACCTCCGAGGGATCAAGTCTGTTGATTTCAATATCTCCATCCACCGGTAAGGCAGGATCAAAAGGCGTCAATGGATCACCCGTCCAATCAATTGTGAGTAGTGAGCCTCGCTGTATCGTGCTTTCGTCAAAATAGGTACCTTCGGGGTATACTAATCCACGCATATAACCGCTATCCGCCGGATCGGTAAAAATGATCAGTCCTATCGCCCCATACTTTTCAGCAAACTTCGCCTTGTAGCCTCTGAAATTACCACCATATCGAGCAATGACAATCTTGCCTTTGACTGATATGCCCATTTTCTCCAGTTGCTCAAAATCTTCCTTTCTGCCATAATTAGCATACACGACTTCTCCTCTCACATCCCCAGAACCAGTGTATGCATTAAAACCGATTCCCAGATCCGGATGCGAAGAGTACGGATCTTCATCATGCACATATTCATGATTATTCAGAGGTAACCTGATCGGTCTGACGATTTCTGCAAAGGTAGTCCCAGGCATCACCGGCAAATAAATGTCATAAGGAAATACCTCCACCGCTAATCCGGCGTTACGCATCGTATTGACGATATAATCGCGGACTTTCTCATTGTTTTTGCTGGCTGTAATATGCGGGGCTTTGGTCAATTGTTCCAGATGATTGCGAAAGCGCTTACTATCTTGCTGTTTTAAAAATACAGTCACCGGTGCATCTTGCGACGATATTGAAAATACCAATCCTAGCATGATGAAGTAGAAAAATGTCAGTCGTGATTTCATTCTTTAATATTGTCTTTTAAATTAAACTCCCTTCCAATTAGGTTTTCTTTTTTCGATAAAGGCATTAACCCCTTCATTAAAATCATCTGTTGCAGCAAGTTTTCCAAAAAACACTTGTTCTGATGTATATCCATCGATTGTGTGATCGTAAAAATCATTGACTGCCGCAATTGTCTCGCGGACGGCAAGAGGGCTCCTTGTTGATATTTTGTCAATAATTTTCAATGCTTCATTGATTTCTTCCCCTGATGTGCAGAGTCTATTTGCCAACCCATGACGCAAGGCTTCTTCAGCACTGATCATATCGCCTGTTAATAGCATTTCTAATGCCTTGGATCTTCCTATTAACATTGGCAAGCGCTGCGTAGCCCCATATCCAGGCAGAATGCCCAAATTCACTTCGGGCTGACCAAATTTTGCATGTTCTCCAACAACGCGCAGGTGACACGCCATAGACAACTCACATCCACCTCCCAATGCAAAACCATTGACAGCAGCAACAACCACACGCGGAAATCGCTCAATCATTTTAAATACAGCCTGTCCGCGTCGAGATAGACCCTCCGCACGCTCTCTATCAAGTCCAACGAACTCTTTTATATCCGCACCGGCGGCAAAAGCCTTTGATCCTACACCGGTGATGACAACTCCCTTTATCTCGGTGGCATCAATGTCGGCTGAAAACAACTCCTGAAGATCCTGAAAGACTTCATTATTAAGAGCATTCAATGCTGCCGGACGATTAATACTAATGATCAGACTACCCGATCTATTCTCGACCAATACTTGTCTATATTCATTGGCTATAGCCATCTCCTGAACTTTATTATTCTATCAACTTAAATTCTACTCTTCTTCATCAGCGTCCAAAATCTTCACATCATAATAGGTATCAATGAATGCCGCAATATCAAAATCGTCCTCCTTCTTCAACTCCCTATATTCTTCCAAGACATCTTTCAGCGGAATCATAGGCTCAAGTGAATCCAATGGCTTGTCAGACGGTAATATCCCACTGTCATCAACATCCTTCAATAACATTTTCCATAATTCCTTAATCGTAATCTTTGCCATCCTTAGCTATTATTCTTACTTAGAAGTGGATTTTGCGCGCATCAGACACACTCTATAGAGGGCAAGATAGCATCATAGCAATTCATGAAGAATAATTTGTCATAAAAAATTTAGCCTTCATATATTAGCATCTATAAATATACGGCAAACTATGAGCCACACCCTTCATCCTTCGAGACGTACATTCATCAAGCAAAGTTCCGCACTCGTCGCAGGCGCTTCGATCATCAATCCATTGACGGCTTGTAAACCGGCAAGTGTAAATACTCCATTCGACAAAAAAATAGGTGTGGCACTTGTCGGATTGGGATACTATAGTAAAGATCTGCTTGCCCCTGCCTTGCAATTAACAGAACATTGTGAGCTGAGAGGTATCGTCACTGGTAGCCCAGCGAAAATTCCACTATGGCAGCGTCAATATGGAATCAAAGACAAAAATGTTTACGACTATGATACAATGGCGAAAATCGCCAATAATGATGAAATAGATGTAATCTATATTGTAGTCCCGACCGCACTTCATGCGAAGTACAGTATCATGGCAGCCGAAGCAGGTAAGCATGTCTGGTGCGAAAAACCGATGGCTATGAACGTGTCGGAATGCCAATCGATCATCGACGCCTGCGCAGCCAACAAGGTGAAATTGGCAATCGGGTATCGCATGAATCACGAACCCAATACACAAACCGTTATATCTTATGCCCAGACAAAACCGTACGGTGCCTTCAGCTCCGTCTATGCCGAAGCAGGTTATGCAGGAGGTGGAGGCACAGGATGGCGATTCTCTCGGGCACTCGGTGGTGGCGCACTTTATGACATGGGTGTTTATACAGTCAATGGAATACTTAATAGTACGGCTGAGTTACCGGTCTCCGTGACCGAAGCTCAGCACATCATCGACCGACCGCAATACTTCTCAGAAGTAGACGAAACCACCGAATTCACTCTTCGATTCGAAAATGACCTATTCGCTTATGGTAAGACCAGCGTCGGGCGTGATTATAACAGACTCAGATTGAACTGTACTGAAGGCTGGTATGAACTGTCACCTTTTCAAAGTTATAACGGTGTACAAGGTATCACCAGCGACGGCAAAAAATTGGATACCTATATCCGTAACCAACAAGCACGCCAGATGGACAATGACGCCCTCGCCATCCTGAATAATCAAGAATCAATTTCCACCGGTGCGCAAGGCAAACGCGATATCGCTATCATAAACGCTATTCAAAAAGCAGCTGAGACCCGATCCGAATCATACATTACTTATTGAAGGGACACTATATTCTCCATACATTTATCTATACAACATACTACTGATCCTGCTCCAAAGAAATATCGTCAACATCCGACCGCTTACGTATTAAGGTTGTAAGGCATTGACATTACATCCTCAGAGGGTTTAATATCATGGCAGAAATCTATGTTTCAGGAGCGCCATTCACGAGCCTCGACTTCATAAACCGCGCACAGACATGAAAGAAAATTAATATAGAATTACTTCGCCTCGCAGCATACCATCCAGCGAAATGTTGCTGCGCACTGCCCAGTATTGAGTATCATACTTTTTTCATACGAATTGCTTCAAAGGAAACATCTTAAAATAAGCTATACCTAATACAAAATCCATATATCCGAATCCCAAAATATACAAACTCTATTTATCGCATAATTAGAATCAAGTCATAAATGCAACTTTTTGGTACGAACAGCAAACACCCTCACCCGTTCGGCGTAGACTGTGTCTGCGTCGGTGTGACCATAAAACGCTGTTATGTGTGAATGGCTATCATCATAGCTCTATCATATCACTTTTAACTAAGTTACTCAATCCGCTTTAATTTCGCTGACTGCTGTAGAGCCAATACTCTGCATGATCTACGTACCCAGCTCTTACAGGATTATCATGAATGTAAGCCATCTTTTGCATGATGAATGTATGACTCCTGCCTGCTGGTAAGGCAGGTTCTAAATCTATTGCATGGTTCTCATGCGTCCCAAATTGATATCCAAGGTTGCGCTTATGTCGCATTGCTGCAAGCTCAATTCATTTTAACAGCCAGTCCTTTCTGTACCTTCCTCGATCTGCTTTAAAATCTGTGTCGAGGAATAGCGCTTAAAATCTCGAATCACAGCTGATAAATTAGCCTTTTGCGTGCTTATAATCGTATGAATATCATTACTCATGATCACATACGTATCAATCTCTAAGCCATTAGATCTAAGGCACTAGTCCAAACTATCCATCACTACATCACGATAACATTGACGAGTGAATATAGCTACCCCATCTATCATTTAAAAAGTTACATAATACAACCCATCCCGTCGCGTGATTTGATATCCCGTTGGCATATTCTATTCCCTTTTCAGTATCGTTATATACGCAAAACAGATTTTGCCTTACACTCACACGCATAGCCTACGCTTAACAACTATTTTTTATGACTTGGATCTAAGATTCTTTAGGGTTTGCTGTTTGTGCTGCGGCAATTATTTTCAGTGTTACAAAACTTTCGGTTAAAAACATTAATTTTTTTCATATCGATTGGTTTTTAAATTTTTGCTAACATTAGAATAGACGCTACTCGTACCTATTTATAGCGTCTATATCGTTATTGTCAGAACACTATTCAGGCCGATGGCACACTACACCTTACCAAATATATTTTTATTTTTCATAAAATCAAGTGGACTCTTAGCTGTTTAATTGTTTATAGCTAGCACAAGGGTATAGACTTCTGTGGTTTTGCTGCTGCTATGCCCTAACATACTTTGAATAATCCGTAGATTAACGCCCTCCTGCAGTAGCTGTGTTGCGAAACTAATAGTTACAAAAACAATAACCATTAATCACCGGATGATGATGCCATATAGGATTCTACTGTGCTGACCATATTCCGACTGCCGCAATAAAATGGAGTGCGTTGATGTAATTCTTTTGGTTCTATATCAAGGATACGATTGAAACCATCGCTTGCTTTGCCTCCGCATTGTTCTACGATCATGGCGATAGGATTGCATTCATATAGCAATCTGAGCTTGCCCTTGGGATTCTTAGTTCCCGAGGGGTAGAGGTATATGCCTCCTTTGAGGATATTGCGATGTATGTCTGAGACGAGCGATCCGATATAGCGTGAGCTGTAAGGGCGATTGTGCTCTTCTTGTTGACAATATTTTATGTAATTCTTTATTCCTTGTGGAAAATGCACGTAGTTGCCTTCATTGATCGAGTAGATCTGTCCATCTTCAGGTATGCGCATATTGGGATGTGACAAATAATATGTACCTAGAGCGGGGTTGAGGGTGAACCCATTCACGCCATGGCCGGTGGTATACACGAGCATAGTGGATGTGCCATAAATGATGTACCCTGCGGCCACTTGCAGATTGCCTTTTTGAAGGAAGTCCTCTATCGCTACAGGTGTGCCTATAGGGGTAATACGTCTATATATGGAAAATATAGTACCAACTGACACATTTACATCAATATTGGATGAGCCATCCAGCGGATCGATAAGAACTATGTATTTATTATTATTGGCATGGTCTTTACCTGCAACCGAAATATGACCTTCTAATTCTTCTGAGGCGATGCCACAAACTATTTCTCTGTTAGTAAGTGATTGAATAAAGGCACGATTAGCAAATACATCTAATTTCTGTTGTTCCTCACCTTGAACATTTTGATCTCCAAAACTTCCTAAGATGTCCACTAGCCCGGCCTTGTTTACTTCGTGATTTACTACTTTGGCCGCAAGGCGAATAGCGTTGATCAAGCGAGAGAGCTCTCCGGTGGAGTAAGCAAAATCTTTTTGATTCTCAATGATAAATTCTCCGAGAGTAGTATTGGGTAAAACCATTGGTCGTTAATTATTGGAGCTGATTACAGTTCGGTGCCGCTTTCCCATGTTTCTGGTGAGCGCCAAAGGCCAGACAAGAACATTTCCTTAATAAACAGAAACTCTTTAGGGAGTCTATCATACAATGAAGAAAAGAGCTCTTCGTGTGCGAATACTTCTTTTTTCCATTCTTCGCGATCGATGAGCATGATCTGTCTAAAGTTTTCTATGGGGTAATGCTCAAATCCTGTCCAATCTATATCTCGGTGACGCGGCATCCATCCTATAGGGCTTTCGACAGCCCCGACCCGCCCTCTTGTTCGTTCTACAATCCACTTGAGCACGCGCATATTTTCACCAAATCCCGGCCAAATAAATTCTCCATCCTTGTTTCTTCTAAACCAGTTGACACTAAAAATTCGAGGTGGGTTGGATAAATCACGGCGGAATTGTAGCCAATGATTAAAGTAATCCGCAATATGATAGCCTATAAATGGTAGCATAGCGAAAGGATCGCGACGCACTTTGCCTGTTTCGCCAAAGGCAGCCGCCGTCATTTCAGAGCCCATTGTCGCAGCCAGGTACACACCAAAACTCCAGTTAAATGACTGATGCACGAGCGGTAATACGGAACTGCGACGACCACCAAAAATAAATGCCCTAATCGGCACTCCTTCTGGATGATCCCAATCCGCATCGATGGCAGGGTTCTGATATGCAGGAGTTGTAAAACGACTGTTAGGATGGGCGGCGGGTTTTCCAGAGGTGGAATCATAGGGCTCTTTTTGCCAACTGATCAAGCCTTCGGGAATTTCATTCGTTAATCCTTCCCACCATACATCTCCATCAGGTGTCAAGGCCACATTCGTAAATATGGTATTTCGTGAGATGGCCACCATCATGTTGGGATTCGTCTTTTGATTCGTACCCGGGGCTACTCCAAAATATCCTGCTTCCGGATTGATGGCATACAATCTATCTTCAGCGCCTTTCTTAATCCAGGCGATATCATCACCGACGGTAGTAACTTTCCAGCTATCGAGGGATTTAGGGGGAATAAGCATAGAAAAATTGGTTTTGCCGCAGGCACTTGGAAAAGCTGCTGCAACATAGGTCTTCTCACCTTTCGGATCTTCTACTCCCAAGATAAGCATGTGCTCTGCTAACCAGCTTTCTTCTTTGGCTATCGTGCTAGCTATGCGCAATGCAAAACATTTTTTGCCCAAAAGCGCATTCCCACCGTATCCACTTCCATAACTGACGATCAACCTTTCTTCAGGAAAGTGAACAATATATTTGTCCTTAATATCCGGTACGCAAGGCCATTGGACGTCTGTATCGCCCTCTTTCAGTGGTTTTCCTAAAGAATGTATACATTTTACATATTCTGTATTGGATCGGATACGATTCAAAGCTTGATGACCCATTCGGGTCATGATACGCATATTGACAACTACGTATTCCGAGTCTGTCAGCTGTACACCCAGCCGACTCAGGGATGAATCAAGGGGCCCCATGCAGAAGGGAATGACATACAATGTCCGACCCGACATACAGTTTTTCAGTTTTGGTTCGAGTAGGTCTTTCATCTCTTTTGGCTCCATCCAATGATTGGTCGGGCCGGCATCTTCCTTAAGGCGAGAGCAGATAAACGTGCGATCTTCAACTCTTGCTACATCACTCGGGTCGCTAAAACAGGCGTAGCTATCGGGTCTCTTGGCAGGATTAAGTTTGATAAAAGTGCCTTTGTCTACTAATTTTTGACACAGGAAATTGTATTCTTCTTCCGAACCATCGCACCAGTGAATATGGTCGGGGTTTAGATATAGGGAAATCTTTTCCACCCACGAATTAAGCTCAACATTCGAACTGCTGAAAATTAGACTTTCGTAAGGCTTGTGGTTTAAAAAACTCATATTTGAAAGGTTATTGTAAAATAAAAGCTCAGTATAATGACTACCACTTAACTCAACTTACCTTTCTCCAGCTTGACTCTTTAAAAATCGTCGCCGATTCTTCAGCAAAGCGCGAATGTAGTTAAAATAATGGTTCAAAACAGGAACGAATAATTAATAAATGCGATGGCATGTCTTTAAAGAACAGTAAAAGAATCCATTCTTTTAAAAAATGCTAGAATAAGCTTTCTAATCTTGATTTAACACCTGTATCTATGTCACCGGAGCAGCACGCTCATGGTATCGTCATATCAGAATTAAATTTCGTGATTGCAGCAGCCGGGGTATGGTAGCGCGTTGCCTTCTGACCAATTTCTATAACCGATCATACTTGTCTTCATGAGAGTCATACCATAGGGGGGCGCAAACTCGACTGTAACGGAAATCGAAGGATAAGGCAATAGAATCCTAGGTTTTACCAGGATAATGGGGAGATAGCCGCTGAGCTCGGTCATATTTGTGCACTGGATTTTTAGCAACTGTTACTATGCAGCACCTCGTGGGTGGTATTGAGCGCTTTACTGAGAATCCATTGACGGTGAATACATCAGCCTATACATTTCTAAATTTTTTCGTAGCATTAAGAATGGATATAACCATTTACCCTAAGTCACGATATATCTCTACCGTGTCGCCATCAATATTGACTCTTAGCTTCAACCTCGTTTATAAAGTAAAAATTGAGCATTTTTTTGACTCGAAAGCACATCGCTGAATAGCTATAAAGCGATAAAGGGATACACCTCGCGGTGCATCCCTTTATATTTAATCAGTGAGAATGATATTACATCATACCGCCCATTCCTCCTCCGGGAGGCATAGGCATATCCTGCTTCGCTTCGGGTTTTTCATTGATTACTACCTCGGTTGTCAATACCATACCGGCGATCGATGCTGCGTTTTCAACAGCGATTCGTGTCACCTTAGTAGGATCGATAACACCGGATTTCTTAAGATCTTCATAGGTGTTCGTCTTCGCGTTGTAGCCATGTGAGCCTTTGGAGATGAGAACTGCCTGTAATACGACAGACCCTTCTACACCTGCGTTTTCTGCAATGATTCTCAATGGAGCTTCCAGTGCTTTGCGCACAATGCTGATACCGAGGACTTCATCATCGTTAGCACCTTCTAGTTTGTCCAATGCTACAATAGTTCTCACGAGTGCTACGCCACCTCCGGTCACGATACCTTCTTCGACTGCAGCTCTTGTCGCATGAAGCGCATCATCAACTCTGTCTTTCTTTTCTTTCATTTCTACTTCTGTAGCAGCTCCTACATATAGAACAGCTACACCTCCTGAAAGCTTCGCAAGACGCTCTTGAAGTTTTTCTTTGTCATAATCAGAAGTGGTCGTTTCGATTTGTTGCTTGATCTGACCTATTCTTGCTTTGATATCTTTCTGTTTTCCTTTGCCACCTACGATAGTAGTATTGTCTTTGTCCACAGTGATCTTTTCACTAGTTCCGAGGTGTGCGAGTTCAGCATTTTCAAGTTTGTAACCTTTTTCTTCTGAAATAACCGTACCCCCGGTCAAAATAGCAATATCTTCTAACATAGCCTTTCTTCTATCACCGAAACCAGGTGCTTTAACAGCTACCACTTTAAGGCCACCGCGAAGTCTATTAACAACTAAAAGTCCCAATGCTTGGCTTTCTACATCTTCTGCAATAATCAAAAGCGGACGTCCGGCACTGGCAGCTTTTTCCAAGACAGGTATAATCTCAGTTGTATTAGAAATTTTCTTGTCATAGATTAATATCAATGGGTGCTCATACTCCGTCTTCATATCCTCTGCATTCGTTACGAAGTATGGAGAAAGATAACCTCTGTCAAACTGCATACCCATAACCTCTTCTACATAGGTATCTGTTCCTTTAGCTTCTTCAACGGTGATCACACCATCCTTGCTCACGCGCTTCATCGCATCCGCGATTAGCGAGCCGATCTCTTCGTCATTGTTGGCTGAAATAGAACCTATTTGTTGGATTTTAGAAAAGTCGTCACCGATTTTCTCGCTCTGCTTTCTTAAGTTAGCAATTACTGCGTCTTTAGCTTTGTCAATACCTCGCTTAAGATCCATCGGATTAGCGCCTGCGGCAACAAATTTCATACCTGCAGCGACCATAGCCTGTGCCAATACAGTTGCCGTAGTCGTACCGTCACCCGCTTGGTCAGCAGTCTTAGAGGCTACTTCCTTTACAAGCTGAGCGCCCATATTTTCAACCGGGTCTTCTAATTCGATTTCTTTGGCTACTGTTACTCCGTCCTTTGTCACTTGAGGAGCGCCAAAGCTTTTTTGGATCACGACATTTCTGCCTTTAGGGCCCAATGTTGCTTTTACTGCATTTGATAGCGCGTCAATTCCTTTGCGCATCCTGTCTCTTGCTTCCGTGTCAAAACTTATTTGCTTTGCCATTATAATTATAGTTTAGTTTTTTTAAAGATGATTTATGAATGATAGTTTAGAATTAACCTAGAACAACAAGAATATCGTCCTCTCTCATAATCAAGTAATCTTTTCCGTCGTAGCTTAATTCTTGACCTGCATACTTACCGTAAAGAACTGTATCGCCCTTCTTGACTGTCATTTTATTTCCTTCTTTTCCTGGGCCGATGGCTATTACGGTTCCTCTCTGTGGTTTTTCCTTCGCGGTATCAGGAAGGATAAGTCCACCTGCTGTCTTTTCTTCAGCAGGAGCAGGTAAAACCACTACTCTGTCATTGATCGGTTTAAAACTCATTGTGATACTTTTTTATAATTGATTAATAAAAATTTTTGACCATATATCTATATCACTTCTCGTGCCATTCCGACAAATCTGACATTATTGCAGATGTGGCTTATCTTTTTGGCATAAAGAAGCTCCGAGAGCTTGTCTTGTTGACACTTTTGGCAGATGCTCATTCATCAGTTATCGAAATACACCTAGACATCAAGTCGACATCACGACATGATAAAACATTGGTCGAAGACCAATCGGAACAATAAGGCTTGATAGTAATTTAATGTCCTAGCCTTCGCTTCGAATCGGGGTAAGATCTATCGCGCCACCTGACTGATTCGTAACAATAATGGCTGTAATAACGCACAATACAAACAAGGCTAATGCCAAGCCCCACGTAATCTTCTCCACTAGATCTGTACTGCGTGCTGCACCAAACATCTGATTTGCACTAGAACCTCCAAACGAGGAGTCCAATCCACCACCCTTAGGATTCTGAATCAAGATAACGAGCGTGAGTAAAACGCAAATAAGACCGATAAGTACCGTAAGCAGAGTGATCATGTTGCTTGTATATTTTTAATTTGGGCTGCAAAGTAATCACTTTTTTCAGGAAATTTCAAACACAACTTTTTATACATCTCAATTGCTTCCGGATAATGACCTTGACGGACCAATACCTCCGCAAGCGAAATGGAAATGACCGATGGCTGAACGACATCTTCTTTCTCTGCTGGCATCCCCTGTTCTTCCGCTAAGTCAAGTTGCTTGAGAGAGCCTAACCATTTCGTAAACTTCGATGGCTCAAACGATCCGTCGACACTGTCTTCAAGAAATGGTGGTTCAGCTGTATATCGATTAATAGTGTCTGAATTTTCAAAGGACTCGCTTATGGCAGCTTCATATGCCTCGACTCGCACCTCAGTAGACACCTCAGATGCATACTCTTCTTCTTCTAAAATATCCGATTGTGCTGTTACTTCTTCATGGTATTCCGCACCAGCGGTAGCAGCGGCTGCGATCCCAAGATCTAGGGTAGTTTGATCAGGAGATTCTAATACTTCTGATAAAGTCTCTTGATAACTTTCTTCCTCTTCAAGGCTACTGATATCTTCGGCGATCAGATCTGCATATTCAATGACATGATCAATTGCGATGGCCGAATGTTCTGAGCGAATGATATCTTCAGAGGCGGAGACATTTATAGGACGCTCAGCTGATCCTTTTGTCAAAGAATCTTGAGAAGCTACTGTAGTAAGTAGGGTAGCTTCTTTCTCAGTTTGAATAAAAAGTGCATAATGGGTTAAATCTTTCGCATAAACAGCTCCTCGCTTTATCCAATATTCCGCATCCGGACACCCCCTGCGGATATGACGACATGCCTTCTCTTGGTGTAGCAAACTACTGAAGGAATGTTGCGCAATCAGCGCATCTAACTCACTATCAGAAAACGCCGATAAGGCTTCCGGGCTCTCCAATATCCGGCTAAAAGAAATAGTCATAGATTATTACCAATTAGTAAAAGCGCGGTTAAATACATCTCTCGTGATCTGCGCAAATATAGCATTAATCAGCTCATCCTGAACATCCCGCAATTGCTGGTCCGCTTCAAAGTCCTGAAAAAAAGTAAATCGCTGCTTCCATACATCCTCTTCATCACGATTATTGACATATTCGACCTCGACGCCAATCTGGAGACGATTAAGAGATGATCCTACTCTACCGCCATCTAGCTGCTGTGGCGCAACTGAAGATACCGAAAAATCCCTTATTGCACCACTGAACTCTATATCAGGTTCATTTTCATTATACACTAATCGAGAACTCTGTAAGATAATGTTTCTAAGCTCCTCACTAAACAATTGAGCCAGATCAGGTGGCGCATTTCCCACATTTAATTGAAACTGATCAACATAAAACGTCCTTATGGTCGGTGCAATAGCTATCCCTTTAAATGAATAGCAAGCTGATATATTTAATAATATACTCGCTGCACAGATCGCAATAATGAATCTAGTCCAAACCATAGTAGCTTATTTTACGATAAAGCGTACGTTCTGAAATACCTAGCTCTGCCGCAGCTTCCTTGCGTCGGCCATTGAATTTCTTTAATGCTTTATGTATGAACACTTTCTCCATGTCTTCAAGTGAAAGATTTTCTTCCACCACTTCCATTTCATTGTAATCCTTGGAATTAACAATGACGGCACCTTCATCCTCAATCTGCTCCTGAAAAGCCATGAAATCCTTATTTCTTGCTGCAGTCTTATAATTAGCTGACTCCTCTGAGACCATCATTTCATGGCCTGCCGCCAAAGCAGGTTTCATCAACAGATGCTGATAAGAGCCTTGCTCAGGCATATCGAGATTATTCGTCCTGACGAGACCATATATCAACGATTTCAGATCATTGAGATCAGCCTTCATGTCAAATAAAACCTTGTAAAGTATTTCTCTCTCATTAAGGTTTTCAGACTCTTTATTTACCCGGCCGGGCAAATGACGGTCTGTGATATTGGGTATAAGATCAATTAATCGACCTGTTGTGATTAGTTTGTCTTCACTAAGAATAGAAAGTTGTTCTACGACATTACGCAATTCACGAATATTGCCCGGCCAAGCATATTGGGTAAGAAGACTCTTTGCCTCTGCATCTATTGTTATCGGCTCGGTGTGATATTTTTCGGCAAAATCCAGTGAGAACTTTCTTAACAACATATAAATGTCTTCACGGCGCTCTTTGAGAGATGGAACACGGATTGGTATCGTATTAAGACGATAATATAGATCTTCTCTAAACTTCCCTTGTCTTACTTTTTCGAGTAAATCGACATTGGTCGCCGCAATGACCCGGACATCGGTTTTTAGCACCTTGGATGAACCTACTCTGATGAATTCTCCACTCTCCAGTACACGCAGCAGAAAAGCTTGTGTATCGAGCGGCATCTCCCCTATCTCATCCAGAAAGATCGTCCCACCACTTGCTGTTTCAAAATATCCTTTGCGCTCCCCGAGCGCTCCTGTGAATGAACCCTTTTCGTGACCAAACAGCTCTGAATTAATCGTTCCCTCCGGTATCGCACCGGTATTGATGGCTATAAAATTATTATGCTTGCGGACACTGAGTTGATGAATGATCTTAGAGATCACCTCTTTTCCGGTGCCACTTTCGCCTTGGATCAATGCTGTCAGATCGGTATTGGCTACGCGGATGGCTTTGTCCAATGCACGATTGAGTGCCTCTGAAGCACCGATTATACCGAATCGTTGTTTGACAGCTTGTACATTATTCATCCGGATACTTGTTAGGATTCTACTATTTCGCCCAGCAAGGTGGCACTAGTAACACCTGTAATTCTTACGCGGACATAATCTCGCCTATCGTAACCCGGTTTTTTGGGAAAGATGATCATCTTGTTATGATCATTTCGACCGCGGAAGTCTCGATCGGATTTTTTTGAATCGCCCTCTATCAAAACCGTAAATATCTTACCAATATCCGCCTGATTATGGATCAACGACACCCAGCGCTGAACATTGATGATCTCGCTCAGTCTCCTACTCTTTGTTTCTAGCGGAATATCATCAGTGTACTTCTTAGCTGCAGGCGTACCCGGACGCTCCGAGTAACAAAACATATATGACATACTGTACTTAGCATACCGGATCATTTCCAAGGTTTCTTGATGTTCTTCTTCTGTCTCTGTACAGAATCCGGCTATGATATCTGATGAAATGGCACAATCAGGTATGATGCGATAAATACTATCTATACGCTCACGATACCAATCCGCATCATAGCTGCGATTCATTAATTTAAGAATACGAGAATTGCCGGACTGAACAGGCAAGTGGATATAGTTGCAGATATTGTCGTATGCGGCCATCGTATGCAATACATCATCTGTCATATCCTTAGGGTGTGAGGTTGAAAATCGCACACGCAACCCTGGATTTACTAATGCTACCATCTCCAATAGCTCCGCAAAGCGGACCCGTTTATCCGTATCGGGATGCACCCATTTGTAAGAATCCACATTCTGCCCTAGTAAAGTCACTTCGCGATACCCGCGATCAAATAAATCCCTTGCCTCCGCTACGATACTGTAGGCATCTCGACTTCTCTCCCTTCCACGGGTAAATGGCACTACACAAAACGAGCACATATTATCGCAACCACGCATGATGCTGATGAATGCCGATACGCCATCTGCATCAAGTCGTAAGGGAGATATGTCCGCATAGGTTTCTTCACGGGAGAGAAACACATTGATACCTTTCTCGCCGCCTTCCGCTTTTTTAAGTAGCTTGGGTAAGTCGCGATAAGCATCTGGCCCTACGACCATATCAACGATTTTTTCTTCTTCGAGAAATTTCGCTTTAAGTCTTTCAGCCATACAACCCAATACACCGACGAGCAGGCCAGGCTTCTTCTTTTTGATTTGATTAAAGACAGCCAGTCTTTTTCTGACCGTTTCTTCTGCTTTCTCCCGGATAGAGCATGTATTAATGAGTATCACATCAGCCTCCTCCACATTGCGCGTGGCGCCAAATCCTTCTTCATTAAGAACGGAAGCGACGATCTCAGAATCACTAAAGTTCATCTGACAACCATAGCTTTCTATATAAAAATAGGCCTCATATCGTGATTGTTTGGCTTGCGCCAATACCAATGCTTCTCCTTGACGTGACTCATCGATAACCTTACTTATCGGTTCAATAGTCGGAAAACTCTCTATCATTTCTATCTATGGGCTAATGTGGCATCAAAGGTATATTTATTTTGGGATAAGTGACAAAATGTCAGATAAAGTGCTTAATTGTTGTCTCGTCTTGTGGACGGGAGGGGAATTGTTAAATGGTAAAATTGGTGAATTGACAGCTAAGCAATTGGGCCCTTCGGAAGGCTCAGGGCAGGCAATTCCGTAGTTCCGCAATTCCGCAATTCCGCAATTCAGCAGTTCAGCAGTTCCGCAGTTCCACAATTCCGCAGTTCCTCAGTTCCGCAGTTCCACAGTTCCGCAGTTCCGCAATTCCGCAGTTCCACAGTTCCACAATTCCGCAATTCAGCAGTTCAGCAATTCCACAATTCCGCAATTCAGCAGTTCCGCAATTCAGCAGTTCCGCAATTCCACAGTTCCACAATTCAGCAGTTCCTCAGTTCCGCAGTTCCGCAGTTCCTCAGTTCCGCAGTTCCGCAGTTCCAAAGTTCCGCAGTTCCGCAATTCCGCAATTCCGCAATTAGAAACCAAGACTTTAGCAGATAACACAGCCAAAAGTTATATTAAGTTAGTTCAAGCAAAAAATTAATTATCTATTTTTATGAATTGTAAACCAATTAGTTATACATTAGCATTTATTTTAATGTGTTATGGTGACAAACACCAATTTTAGCCTTCATCCAGCATTACTTATGGCATCAGGTTACGAGTCCATAGATTCCCGTGATGCCAAGCTATTAAATGCATACAGAGCCTATTTCGGCAGCTATGCTTCTAATGGACATCAGACACATATCATCAAGCCGGCAGACTTTATCCCCGGAGGTATATGCAACCCGCATGGTCATCTGGATGATGAGAACATGTCCTATATCAGGTGTATGGGTAAAGTAAGAAACTTTCCATATCTGACTTATCAAGAAATCGAGCATGCGTTTTATCAAGAACCTATTCGAGAAGTCATGCAGCGGGTGCTTAATGAACTTTATGACGAAATAGAAGCTTACCTGCTAGACCAAAAATTGCCCTATAGTTTTCTTCAGCCTACGACAGAGGTCATTACTTTTCTCAACTCCTCCCCACTATATCGCAAGATCACAGCCCTACATCTCTGTGGCATGGGCGAAAAACTCAAAGACTCCTTTGGCTTGATATTCAGGCAGTTCAAGCAACTGCGTGTCGTCCACCAATAATGTAAACAGAATAGCTCTGATATAAAGTACCGATAACAGCAGTAAACGCCACTCCGTCACAGCACCTCACCTTCATACCGCCCCGTCGTCTCGTCAGCACCCCTTTTAGTCATACCGACGAGACAAGTCATATCAGTACTATCTATGATTCACCAGAGGAGTTACGGTATATAAAATCTGAAATACGACGAAAATACTCACGATAATATAGTAATACCGCAAATCGGCAATACATTATATTTCTATATGCCGATTTTTCACTATCATCGCCATATAAATTATTACTCATGAAAAGTCTGCCATTAGTAGACTGCATCTATTTACTACTAGTATGTTCATTTCCTATCAAGTCGCAGGATGTTAAATCCTTTGCATTCAATATCCCAGGAATAAAATCATCTGTTGAGATCATTACAGATCATTGGGGCGTGCCCCATATTTATGCAGAGAATGAAGATGATCTCTTTTTTGCGCAAGGCTGGAATGCTGCGAAAGATCGCTTGTTTCAATTTGAAATATGGAGGCGTCAGGCCACTGGTACGGTAGCCGAGATATTGGGCATGGATGAATTAAACCGAGACATTGGCGGTAGATTATTTCGTTTCAGAGGGGATATGCGTACAGAACTGAATATGTATCACGGGCGTGGCGAAGCCATCATCAACAGCTATGTCAGAGGTATCAACGCGTATATTGACATGACATTGGCAGATAAGTCTTTATTACCTATTGAGTTTAGACTACTCGGTATTGAGCCACAGCATTGGACAGCTGAGGTCGTCGTCTCGAGACATCAAGGTTTACTTGGCAATATTAGGGAGGAACTCGACAATGCGCTAGCCATAGCGGCAACCGATACGGCCACCCTTTCTTCCTTGCTCTGGTTTCACCCACAAAGGCCGGTACTGTCTATGGATCCGAAAATCAGACAAGAACTGTTGCACAGCGGTATATTGGATGTGTACGAAGCCTTTCGTCGACCTATCGTTTTCAGACCTTATCATATAGTGTCTGCACATCGTAATAACGATACAGATGCCGGGGAATGGGCTGTTGTGGAACAAAAGGAATATAATGACTGGTATAAAGAAAACATTGACCATATAGGCAGCAACAACTGGGTAATTAACGGAAGCCTTACCGAATCCGGCTTCCCAATCATGGCTAATGATCCTCACCGAGCATTATCCTCTCCTTCTTTGCGCTATATTGCTCATTTGCAAGCACCCGGATGGAATGTCATAGGTGGTGGAGAGCCTACCATACCGGGTATTTCGATTGGTCATAATGAACATGGGGCGTGGGGCCTGACGATATACTCCACCGACGCAGAAGATCTTTATGTTTACGAACTCAATCCTGATAATCCCAGACAATATCGCTATCAAGATTCCTGGGAAGACATGATTCTGATACCGGACACCATTATAGTAAAAGATGTCGGTGACATCTATGTCACCCATCATTACACGCGTCATGGCCCGGTGACGCTTATGGATTCGGCCCATCATGTGGCATATGCTGTGCGATGTGGATGGCTAGAACCGGGAAGTGCGCCTTATCTCGCCAGTCTACGCATGGATCAGAGCCGCAACTGGTCAGAATTTAGATTAGCTTGTCGCAACAGTTTTATCCCCGGCGAAAACATGATATGGGCAGATCGCTATGGTGATATCGGTTGGCAAGCGGTAGGTATAGCACCAATCAGAAATAACTGGTCCGGCTTAGTCCCAGTGCCGGGCGATGGGCACTACGAATGGGACGGTTACATGCCCAATCTTTCCAGACCACACTTACATAACCCAGCCAACGGGTTTATAAACACCTCAAATGAAAATGTTACGCCGCCGGATTATGAATATTGGAATGCTACCGGATATCGATGGTCAGATCCCTATCGCGGCAATAGGGTTAAAGAAGTTTTACGCTCATCAACCGCTCACTCGATGACAGACATGATGGCATTGCAGACAGATTATCTTTCTATTTCAGCGAGACAAATACTACCCTTATTTAAACATCTTGAAACACAAGATCTACGACTCAATACACTATTATCCTTTCTAGAGGATTGGGATTACCATATGTCACCCAGCTCCATAGCTGCCGGCATCTATCATCAACTTGAGACCGTCCTCAGAGAGCGCGTATCACAGCTCATGATTCCCGACCAGATCAAACCCTACATCTATATCCAGAATTTCAAATTAATCGAATGGTTATACACGCCACCTGCACAATTATTCGGCGACAAGCCGGAAAATAAGACTGTATTTCTTCTAGAAGCACTTAAAGAGGCAGACACTCGACTTATCAAAAAGATCAGCTCAGATACTAATAAATGGCAATACGGCCAGTCAGCGTATAAACACGCACTAGTAAAACATCCGCTCAGCAGTGCCGTCAATAAAAATTTACAACAAAAACTGGATGTAGGCCCGCTTCCAAGAGGAGGAAATGCCAACACCGTCAATAACACCGCCAATAGTGACAACCAACGTTCCGGAGCGACATTTAAAATCATTGTCGATACCTATGACTGGGATAAAACTATGGCGATGAATAGCCCCGGGCAAAATGGCAATCCCGATCATCCACATTATGCTAATTTGTTCAGTATGTGGGCAAAAGATCAGTATTTTCCATTGTTGTTTAGTAAAGAAAAAGTTGAAAAAGCAGCGGCCTATAAGACCTACTTGATCCCTCGTTAAATAAGAAATGTTCATTCAGGGCTTACGCCCAATGGTAAGAAACGTCAGGATCTGGACACTCAATACAACTTAATGTCTCGCTGCAACATCATGTATTACGAATAAGCTCTTCATTTATATCCTGAGCTGATTAAAACACATTTCAATCAGTTGAGGATGCAAAAAAACGGTTAATTTTTATTGATCAATTCTAATACTCATCAGAAAAATGAGTCTAATTTTGTAAGGCATTGCTAAAGATAAAATACATGGATACAATAGCGGATTGCTCCCATTATCTTGAAGGTCATCCTATTACTTTCAAGAAATTCCAAATGATATATCATTTACACAAATATTAATAAATCAGGCTTGTCATCATCTCCTTAACTCACAAAATCAAATATCTATATATTCTATCATCCAAACTAAAATCAATCAATCATGAAATCATCAATCAGTCTTGTCATTTCTCTGACTTTAATATCTCTCCTAACAGCTCAAAGAGATGTCGTACTCAGTCCTGAAGGCATGGTCGTCGGTGCAAGTGCTTTCCCCGGATCAGGAGAGACGACCGATACTTTCCTATTTTATCATGCCGGACTAGGCGCCATAAGAATCGGTGGACTTGACGGAAGTGATGCATGGACTTTTGATAGCCTAGGAAGTTTATCATTTGCAAGCGGATTGAATAGTAAAGCACTTGGAGAAAATACTTTTGTCGGGGGAGGCGACCAAAATCGTGCAGAAGGTAGGGGCTCTTTTGTGGGTGGTGGCCAAGTAAATGAAGCGATAGGCATCTTTTCTTTTATCGGCGGGGGATCGATTAATACCACAGAAGCTGTCGGCAGCTTCATTGGTGGCAGTCAAGAAGGGTCAATTACTTCAGAAGGCCTGAATTCAGGCATTATAGGTGGCCAACAAAACAAAATCAATGGATCAAGCTCTTTTATAGGAGGTGGGCAATTTAATGAACTGTCTGGACACTTCAGTGCTATTTTGGCTGGTCTACAAAATAACGTAACGGAAGGCTCAACATACTCCGGGATAATGGGCGGTATAGCTAATATTGTTGAAGGTGCATCATCGGGTATTGTAGGTGGAATGCTAGACACTATTTATGGTGACCGAAGTATTATTTTAGGAGGTGAATCTCAGTTTATAAATTCTGACAATTCGAGTATCATCGGAGGAGAAAAGAACGTCATTCTGGCCAACAGATCATCTATAGCCGGAGGACAGGGAAATCGTGTAGAAATGAGTGGAACAAATTCCTTTATTGGTGGTGGAAATAATAATAAAACAGAGAACTTACAGACCTTTATCGGAGGAGGTCTCAATAATAGAGCTGTCGGCATTAGATCATTCGCGGGAGGCGGACAAAATAATGTAGCCTCCGGTCAAGCATCATTTGTAGCAGGTGGCACTCTCCATGTAGCATCTGGAATAAACTCTTTTATAGCAGGAGGTTCAGGAAACATAGCTCCTTCTTTAGGTGAAGCAGTTGTAGGAATGTTCAGCGCAGATTACACCGCAATGAGTGCAAATTCATTTAATACGAGTGATAGAATATTTACGGTAGGGAATGGCGCAGATGCCATGACAAGAAGCAATGCCCTCACCATCCTCAAAAATGGCAATGTCGGTATAGGAAATATCACTAACCCGCTTTACCGACTGGCCGTAGATGGAGAGGCCGCTAAGACAAGTGGAGGCTCGACATGGATTAATTCTTCAGACGCCCGATTAAAAACAATCGACGGTATTTACGAACGCGGATTGGCTGATATCATAGCATTAAAACCCGTACGCTTTCACTATAAAAAAGAAAATGCGCACCATATCGATCATCTCAGCCCACAGATCGGATTCATCGCTCAAGAAGTGCAAGAGATATTCCCCGAGGCAGTTAAAGAACTCTCGGACGGATACTTGACTCTCAATCTCCACCCTGTGAATATCGCCACCATCAACGCCATCAAAGAGCTCAAAAATGAAAATGACGACCTGAAAGCCGAAAACCAACTGATCAAGGAACGACTGACCCTGATGGAAGAAAAATATGCCGGACTGGCAAGTCTGGTAGCGGCTTTGCTGAGCACTACAGAGACTTCAGAGGAGTAGATCTCATGACAATATAGTACACTGCTCAAATGGTTTGAGCGCGATTATAAACGCTGAGGATTAATGATCTGTAATATCTACTACATAGAGCAATGTAGGGTCAATATTTAGTTAGCTTGGATTTAGCTAGTTCTTTCTTGTGGTTTATTTTATGAAGTGCTTGAGCTAAAAGAAAGAGCAACTATGACATACTACTGATTTATCTCTTCGTGATCTGCGGGAGTATTATCATAACTCTGGTTCGATAATACATTAAAACAATATTCAAGCTATAAGGGAGTAATTCTGATGTTATGTTGCTCTTCTTGTGAGACATAAGTTCGACCCCATATCCTTACAACTTCCTAAGCGTCAATCCGACAAACAATACCACAAAATTGGTTCTCCTCGCTCCTACTGATATGCGTCCGACGTATCAAGATCACAAAGCTCAAGGATCAACTTCGAGATAGCCTCAGTTACATCTTCATGAAATACGCGTCCTTTTTCGGCGGTAGAAAGCGATGGATCTCCCACCCCGGTATCCTCAGTCACTTGCGACCACCTTCTTTCTGCCCAAGCCCAACCTTGACGGATGGCTTCTACCTTGATCTGCTTCGATTTTCCAGAACCTGCTTGTTCAAGGAATACAAGCTCCGGTGTATAATACATCATCAGACTGGTCTCCATCTCGTCGGCATGATCGCCCGGCTTTTCAAAATATCGGGTTTTATCCAATGCCTTAAACCAGTCGCATGTCGTTAAAAACATGGCTGGATACTTTACGCCCAGCTCTCTGAGCATTGTCCGAAAATTATTGCCCCCATGAGAGTTTATGATCAGAAGCTTGTAAATGCCTTGACGATTAAGTACTTCGATGATATTATTAAGGATAATCTGTTGTGTGCTAGGATAAATATTGATGTCAAGCAATATATCCGTCTGTCCGGTATTGACGCCATAAGGTATTGTCGGCAGGACGATGAACTGCTGAGAAGTCTGATATGCCTTGTGAGCTGCTGAATCCGTGATATGATCAGCCTCAATGATATCTGTAGCATAGGGCAGATGATAATTGTGCGCTTCACAAGCTCCCCAAGGAAGAATAGCGAGCTTTATTTCTCTTTCTAGTAGTTCGCGATAGTGGCAATGCGCCAGCAGATAAGGTTTCTTTATCATAATCTTATAATCAAGTAGTTGCTTCAAAGATATCCGAAGAGCTTGATTAAAATGAAAAGGGCACCACGAAAGTGGTGCCCAATCATAATTCATGGTCAATTATTATCTTCTCAGAAAGGCAAATCGACCAGATTATGGATCTAATGATGAAAACGTGGCTCAAAGAAAAGCTTTGTTCTGAATTAATCCAAATTTTAGATGTCATATTTAAAAAAAAGAAAATATATCGCACTTAAGGCATGTTGATCCTTCAGTCATGGCCGTATCTCCACATCTTCGGAATAGCAAGAAGGACTACTTCACCATTCTTTTCTGCAGCTCTTCAAGGCTGGCACCCTTGGTCTCGGGCATCATAAAGGCGGCAAAAATCAACTGCAGTACCATCATAGCACAAAAGAATCCGAAAATAGCAGCCCCTGAAAACTTAGCGACCAAGAATGGAAATAAAGAACTAATCAAGGCCGCACCCACCCAGTGTACACCACATCCAAAAGCCTGTCCGGTCGCCCTGGCAGAGTTAGGAAATATCTCGCTGATGAATACCCATATGATAGACCCCTGCCCTATCGCATGGCTAGCAATAAAGGCAAATATAAAAATAGGTACACCAGTAAACTCCGTGATGTAGAAAGCTCTCGAAACAAGCCCCAGAGAAATAATGTATCCGATAGAACCGATAATTAATAAGGTCCTTCGTCCCAACCTATCTATCAAAAACATACCTGCTACGGTAAAAATGAGATTTACTAATCCGACACCCGCCGTACTCAATAGTGCTGTACTAGCCCCCAATCCTGTCATCTCAAAAACCCTAGGTGCATAATAAATAATCGCATTGATGCCCGATAGCTGATTGAACAGCGCTACTAGAAACGCCAGTACCAAAGGCCACTTAAGCCGTCCTGAAAAAAGAGAAAGATATGCATGATTAACAAGCTCGGATTTAATCTCTCCCACAGACTTGTCAACGTCCTCCGGTGAAATGATATTCAAAACTTCACGTGCGCGAACTTCGTCATTTCGAAACCTGATCAACCATCTAGGGCTTTCCGGAATGCCCATAACCATGAACAAATAAATCGCAGCCGGTAAGACTTCGACTCCCAACATCCATCTCCATCCATCACCGCTTAGCCCCCCTAGTAAATAGTTTGATACATAGGCTATTAAAATTCCGATGACAATATTGAGCTGATATAAAATAACCAGACGCCCTCTCTTGCTTGCCGGAGCAATCTCGGAAATATAGGTAGGCGCAGCTACGGAAGAAGCCCCTACTCCCAACCCTCCAATGAATCTGAATATCATAAAAGACAGCGGATCCCAAGCAAGAGCCGAACCTACTGCACTGAATAAATACAAAAACCCAATGACAATCAAGGTTTTCTTCCTACCCAATCCATCAGTAGGATATCCTCCTAGCAATGCACCGATAACTGTCCCCCACAATGCCATCCCCACCGCTAGTCCTAGTGACAAATCTGACATACCCCATAACTGTTGAATCGATTGCTCAGCCCCAGAAATCACTGCGGTATCAAATCCAAACAAAAAACCGGCAACCGCTACCGTTATCGACCATAAAAGAATCTTCTTATTCATATATCCAGCTATCTTAAATGGGCATTATCTGCCTATTTCTGGACAAAATACGAATCTCTGTCTGATTATCATCAATGTATGAAAATCCTAAAATTATTAGCATTAAACTAAAGCGCTATGATCTCTCAAGCTTATTCAGTGTAACTTTGGGGCCATGGCGCGAAAAAGAAAAGAAGAAAAGAAAATACCCACGGCATTAGAACTTATGTCATCCTATATGGATGCTGTTGTTACACATTATGAAGAGAGCCTTACAGAAGAAACTTTTTTGTCACTATTGGGACCGGACAATAGTTTTTTTCAACACTTTGAATCTCTAGAAGCAATTGAAAAAGCCATCTGGTCACATATCATCACTGAGAGTATTAACACCGTAGAACAAGACGAAGTGTCCCTGCGGGCAGAATTTAATGACAAAATTCTAAGTCTGTTTTTTACCTTTTTTCAGAATATCGGGCTCAACCATGAATACTTCAAGAGGCATTTGTCTATCAGAAAGAATATAGTCGATAAAAACCGCCTTTACTCGGACATGAAGAAAATCTTCAATAATTACGTAGAGACGATTTATCAGATCGACTGTATGAATGCACTATCAGGCAAAAGTGCATCAGTGGAGAAGATACTCAATCAAGGCATATTGTTGACATATTGGTCGGAGCTGGTATTATTGATCGAATTCTGGCAAAATGACACATCAGAGGAGTTTCAAAAAACAGATGTTGCAATCGATAAAGCATTACATGCTACTAAAGAATTGAGGTCTATGGCTCCCTTGAGAAGTGTTATAGACCTGGGCTATTTCTTGTGGAAAGAGCGATTTGGGGTTAAATAGAACGAATTGGGCTAAGATAGAATATGTTTCACTGAGATACTAAAGAATTGAAAAACTGCCTTTCATGAAAACAACGGATAAAATTCCTACGGGAAAGTTAGAAAGAGCCGGCAAGATTTTGAAAACCGGACTTAAAGTAGGCAAGAACTATGCGAGCTATTACGGAGAAAAAATCATTGGAGGCGAAGCCTCAAAGGATAAATTGGACAGAAGTAATGCCGAGGATATCATGTCCAGTCTGCATGAGTTAAAAGGTAGTGGCTTAAAAGTGGCGCAAATGCTGAGCATGGAACAACATCTCCTCCCCGCGGCTTATGTCGAACAATTCAGTCTGGCGCAATTTTCCGTACCTCCATTATCAGGACCGCTTATCAAAAAAACATTCGTAACAAATCTGGGTAAGGCTCCGGAACAGATATTTGACACATTTGATTATGATAGTAAATATGCAGCAAGCATCGGACAAGTCCACAAAGCGACTAAAGGTGGTCTAACTTTTGCGGTAAAAATCCAATATCCCGGTGTAGCTAGTTCCATAAGGTCGGATCTGGCAATGCTTAAACCGCTTGCCGGAAGAATCATGCGGATCAATATCAGTGAAGCACAGCACTATTTTGACGAGGTAGAAAACAAGCTACTCGAAGAAACAGATTATGAGCTAGAATTACAACAGAGTATGGAGCTTGCTCAAGCTTGCTCGGATCTTGAGAATGTCGTATTCCCTCGATACTATCCTGAATACTCAACTAAACGCATACTCACGATGGACTGGATAGAAGGTGTGCATTTATCCGAATTCATTAAAACAAACCCTTCTCAAGAATTTCGAAATAAATATGGTCAACAATTGTGGGATCTATTTATGTATCAGATCCATCGACTCCGCAAAGTTCACGCGGATCCGCATCCCGGCAATATCATTGTGACGCAGAACGGTAAGCTCGGCATTATAGATTTCGGATGTGTAAAAGCTATTCCAGAGTCCTTTTATGAACCCTATTTTGCCCTCGTAGATCCGATTTCATTGGAAGATGAGTCCAAGTTTGATGAACTATTACATCACCTGGAGATACTACGAGAAGATGACGAGCCGGTCGAAAAAGCATATTTCACCAATATGTTTAAAGAGGTTTTGGGTCTGCTTTTAAGTCCGTTTAGATCTGAACGTTTTGACTTTGGAGATAAACGATTTTTTGAACAAGTAACCACCACCGGCGAACGAATAGCCAAAGATGCATTGTCTTCAGGCTACAAGCCTAATAGAGGTTCGGCACATTTCTTGTACATGAATAGGACATTCTTCGGTATTTACAATTTACTTCATCTGTTGGCATCCGAAATAAATACGAGTGTTGACAAAGGCAGATATAGTTGACCGGAGACGAATTTAAAGATAAGCTTTAATGACCAATAAAAAACTGAAGAGAAATGCGGAGGAGCAACAATCCGCTCGAGATAGAAGGAAGTTTATTCGCTTCGGGGGCATTTTTCTAGGCTCAGTAATCCTCTATTATCTAATCAGTTCAGCAGAATGGTTTCAGAAATCGACAGCGCCATTACTTATCTTTTATGCTAAACTATCCGCGGTGATCCTAAATGTATTAGGGTATAAAATTCACACCAATCAAGCTATCCTTTATAGTAACGTAGGTGCCTTGGAAATAAAAGAGGGATGTGATGCTATAGCACCGGCAGTACTTTACGCTGCATCCGTTCTCGCTTTCCCATTGACTTTAAAGTCAAGATTAAACGGACTATGGCAAGGCATCCTTGCGATATTCATATTGAACATCATTAGAATCGTGAGTTTATATATCATATATGCGGAAGCTCGAGATTGGTTTGAATTTATGCATGTTGAATTTTGGCAGAGTTTTTTTGTTGTGTTTACTTTGGTACTGTTCCTATACTGGATCAGGAGAAATAAAGATCAAGTGATATGAATAAAAGCTTATCACAACTCAATCGATTTATACTTCTTTTTATTATTTTATTATTAGGACTCAATTTATTGCATCAAATACCGGTCGTATCAAAAGTACATTTCCAGATCTTCAGGACATTTGAGCAGTCCATTTTTAATGCACTACATCCGTCAGTGGCTATTCAGCTTAGTTATATTGACTCCAAAGAATCCGCATCTAGTGACTACGATTACAGCATGAATATTTATGAAAAAACAAAATGGACTTTATCTTCGAATAAAAGGGATCTAAAGCCCCGCTTTATTGCCAATCAAAAAAAACGCCTGACGTATCTAGGGGCAAGTCTATTATTGATTTCATTGGTTCTGGCTTCTCCTGTTTATTGGCGTCGTAAACTTTATGGAATCATAGGTGGATTGCTGCTGCTATATCTGCTCTTAGCCATGAAGTTCACCTATATGATTGATACGAATGGATCTGCTTTGACTACAGGGGTCTCATCTCTATGGCTAGCTTTAGCCAGATTATTCGGTGCGGCATTTCGCACCAATGAATTTATACTCTTATTAATGATTCCTGTGTGGGTTATCTCTTGTCTTACCAGGCAAGTGTATAAGTCATTTATTTATGGATAATATCTGCTGTCCAGAGCAAACTTATCTCTATGTTTCGGAGCTATGTCGGCATAAAAATTCATTACCTTTCTTAGATCGTCATCCATATTATCTGATAGATAGAGCGGACCGCCTACACCTGCTATCTTTTTTTTATAGTCTAGATAACCGAAAGTGATAGGTACGCCAGCCTTTCGTGCCGTGTGATAAAACCCTAATTTCCATTTCGTGGCCCTCCTACGTGTACCTTCAGCAGCTATTACCATCGCTACCTTCTCATACTTATTGAATACATCTGCCATAATATCAACATAGCTATCGCGATCGGGCTTCAGCCCATTTGGATTTCGATCTATACCTACTCCGCCAAATTTTCGAAGCAATCCCCCCAGCAACCAATGTTCTGTCCATTCTTTTTTGATCGTAAACTTCAATGGGACTTCGAGAACAACGAATACGCAGATAAGAAAAAAAGCATCCCAATTGGAAGTATGTGGTGCCGCTATCATCACGCACCGCTTGTACTCAGGAGGAAAATCAGGAGCAATTGACCATCCTGAAATGCGCAATAACAGCCTTGCCAGTGGTTTTTTGATCATGTTCGCAAAACTGCATAAAACTGTTGATAAATAGCTTACATAACGTTTATTTTTCAACCAATTGAGACTTTTGATGGTTTATTAACTCCCTATCAATGGTGTCACTAAATGAGGAAGTATGTCATTGCGTGAAGTATATACATGTAATAACATGATATTTTTGATATCCTAATCATGGCAGTAAATCATCACTAACCACTTTATGAACATTTATCGTGATTAGAAATATTGAATACCTTGAGCCATCTACAAGTAATTGGCAGATTAATGCGATTACCCCTAATATTGCATGCTAATACGATAAATCATAATACAAAATTGGATGGATTTTATACCTGAATCTAGTGCGTTTTATCGATTATTCCGCTTGCTGTATCTCGACAGAAAAGACATTTGGCAGGTCTATGGATTTGCGCTATTCAATGGATTAGTATCACTTTCACTACCCATAGGAATACAAGCCATAATTAATTTAATTCAAGGTGGAGTGATATCAACTGCCTGGATCATCATGGTAATCTTCGTATTAGTCGGCACGCTTTCCTCGGGTATATTTCAATTGCTCCAACTGAGGATTGTAGAAAATATAGCCCAAAGATTATTCGTAAGGTCAGCATTTGAGTTTACCTACCGTATACCCAATATCAGGAACACAGAGTTACGAAATCATCATACTCCAGAGCTGGCAAACCGTTTCTTTGATACCTTAACGATCCAAAAGTCGCTACCAAAACTTCTTATTGATTTATCTGTAGCGATCTTTCAGATTATTACCGGCTTAATTGTACTCAGTATCTATCACCCTTTTTTTATAGTCTATGGCCTTATCTCTATCGGTGGTATTATAGTAATGATTCGCATCACAGGTCCATCCGGATTAAAAACGAGTCTGCAAGAATCAAAATATAAGTATCAGGTAGCAGGATGGCTAGAAGAAGTGGCACGCACACGGCTATCATTTAAATTTGTAGCCGAGCCACAGATAGCGCTTAAGCGTACTGATGGCATAGTCAAAAACTATCTTCATGCGCGAGAAAGTCATTTTAAGATACTATTGCGTCATTTCACCAGTCTTGTAGGGTTCAAGTTAATAATAACTGCAGGCCTATTAATCATCGGAAGTGTACTAGTCTTTAATCAGCAGATGAATATTGGGCAATTTGTTGCTGCCGAAATCATTATTATTATTATCATAGCAAGTATTGAAAAACTAATGACCTCAATAGATTCTATCTATGATATCCTTACTGCTCTCGAAAAAATAGGCTTCATCGCGGATATGTCTCTAGATAAAGATTATGGCAAAGGTATAGAACTCGTAACCGGCCGCAAGGGTGTCAGGACGGAACTCGTTAGTGTTTCCTTTGGATACCCAGAAAAGGCCGGTATTCTAGACGAAGTCTCACTAGAGCTGTCAGAAAACGAGTCCTTGGTCGTTTCCGGTTCTTCCGGTAGCGGTAAGTCGACATTGCTAGCCATTCTTGGAGGCTTGAGACAGCCTGACTCAGGCGTAGTACTTTATAATAACCTTTCGCTTAGCACGCTTAAGTTCGCCAGTTTTAAAAAACATGTAGGTTTTTTATTTTCAAACAATCAATTGTTCCACGGCACCATTGCTGATAATATCGGAATGGGACGAGAAGAGATCAAACTCGCTGAGCTTTTGGAAAGTATAAAGATATCCGGATTGACGGATTTTATAAAAAACCTTCCTGATGGATTAGAAACTACGGTTGATCCCGAAGCCAGAAGATTACCACGCAATGTTAGCAGTAGAATATTACTGGCTCGCGCCATAGCTCATAAACCTAAATTATTGCTGCTCGAAGATCCACTTTCAGATATTCCGCAAGATGAAAGAGAATCTCTTATAGCTCAACTCACGAACCCAAATAACCCATGGAATATCATCGTCACTACAAATGAACCTTTGTGGTTAAAATACATTCAGCACCACGTCATTCTTGACAACGGGCAACTTAATAAGATAATTTAGTATGCTCAACATCAGTAAGAATTCGGTAATAAGTCATGTTCATCTTGAGTCACTCGAATCCAGTAGTGTACTAAATAAAAAAGCGGTCAGGCCTTCCCTTCTGAGAGTATTAACCATTCTAACCGGAATTTTTATTTTCTCATTGTTTTTACCTTGGACACAAAATATTCGTTCCTCAGGATATGTCACTACATTGTCTCCTGATGACAGACCACAATCAATTCAAGCATTGATCGGAGGTAGAATAGAACAATGGTATGTTCGCGAAGGCCAATACGTCAATGCAGGAGACACGATAATCAAAATATCGGAAGTAAAAGAAGAGTATCTCGATCCGCAACTACTTGAAAGAACTGTTCGACAGATAGAGTCAAAATCGCTTTCAGCCGATGCTTATGACACAAAGTCTAAAAGACTTGCAGAACAATATCTCGCCATTAAAAATACACGAGACATTAAACTAGAACAGAATGACATCAAAATAACGCAACTTAATATAAAACTGGTGAGCGATAGTATGAATGTCATTGCTGCGAAGCTTGATGAAAGTATTGCTGAACAACAACTACTGCGTACACAGGAACTGTATGATCGCGGGATTAAATCTCTTACGGAACTCGAAACCCGAAAATTAAAATATCAAGAAAACAAGGCTAAAAGAATTGCGCTTGAAAATATTCTTGAAGCCAACAATAACGAACTTCTCAATCTTGCCTCAAATGTTGTCTCAATCACTGCCGAATATGATGACAAAATGGCCAAAACATAGGCCGACATGATGTCCGCAGTATCAGACAAATATTCTACATATGCGTATATAGATAAGTTAAAATCTGACCTCAGTGCTTATAGAGTTAGATCAGACAACTACTTTATTACTTCACCTATAGATGGTTACATCACAAGAGCCCTACAGTCCGGAATAGGTGAAATAATAAAAAACAGCGACGAAGTTGTCACCATTATGCCTAAAGAATTTCAGGTGGCTGTTGAAACATTTATCAAACCCGTAGACATGCCTCTTGTTGAAATAGGACAAGAAGTAAGAATTCAATTTGACGGATGGCCGGCAATCGTCTTCACCGGATGGCCCAATAATTCTATTGGGGTATTTCCAGGTCAGGTAGTTGCCATTGAGCAATTTATAAGTGCTAATGGAAAGTATAGAATATTGATTGCCGAACATCCTGAGAAAGAGCCCTGGCCGCAACAAATAAGAGTAGGCGCCGGCGCTGAATCTTTCGCTTTGCTAAAAAATGTAAAACTAGGTTACGAAATATGGCGTCAACTAAATGGATTTCCTCCTGATTATTATAAACCGGAGAATTCAGAGGAAGTTAATATACAAGCTCCCTTAAAAAAAGTTAAATAAGCTATGGATCATATGAAAAACTTAATTAAGGTTTTTCAACTTGTTATTATACCGCTGTGGTGCCTGCAATATGTGCAAGCACAGTCTCACGTTGCTCAACCGAAGCTTATTTATCCTTTTACCGAATTTATCAATCAAGTGATAACTCATCACCCTATAAGTTATCAAGCCCGACTTCTAGATGGATTTAGTGAGGCAAATACACTTTGGGCTAAAGGTTTCTTTGATCCTATCATAGGCTCAGAATATGATCAGAAACAGTTCGATCAGAAAAATTATTTTAGAAATTATTATGTCTACATAAAGGTGCCGACCCCATACGGCATTCAGTTCGTAGGTACATACGAGAATAATAGTGGCTTGTTTCTTAACCCAGCCAACGTTGTACCTAGCAGCGGCTTGTTTGCCTTCGGTATTGAAATACCTATGCTTCGCGGTTTATTATTTGATGATCGCCGAGAAGCATTGCAACAGGCGCAGATATATAAACAATCCAATGATGTCGAGCAGCAGAATACACTAAACGAACTCTACTTTAATGCCGCGATGGCATACTTGGACTGGCAAGAAAAGTACATAAAATATAGGTTTAGAGAAGAAAATTTACAACTAGCAGAGCAAAGGTTAGAGATTGCCAGACAAGGGTTTATAAATGGTGACAGGCCTGCTATGGATACTATTGAAGCCATGCTCAATCTACAGAATCGATCTTTAGAGCTCTTGGATGAAGGACGAAGCTTGAGCAATAGCCTTCGTAAAGTTAATCTATTCTTATGGCAAAATGGAAGCTTGCCGCTTAGCTTAGATACCGCAGCCATACCCCAGGATTATCTGATCACCCAATGGCAACAAGCCGCCGATAGTATTCGATCAGCCGAAGATTACTATATAGGTATTCATCCTATAGTGACTGCATATTCGCTCAAAAATCAATCTCTTGAGATCGAGCAACGATTGCTCAAAGAAGATCTTAAACCTGATATCCGCTTACACCTCAATCCAATTGTTCAACCCGACAGAGAAGGAAGCATCTTTGCTGTTTCGGATTATAAATTGGGCATTAAAGCATATTATCCCATACTCAACCGTAAAGCTCGCGGCAAGGTGGCTATGAATAAATTGTATATGCAGGATTTGGATTTTCAACTTTCGCATCTAGAACAAAAAATACGTACAGACCTTAATATCAACTGGCATAATCAACTGCTTACTAATAGCATGCTCGACATCAGTGCGCACAATGTTGAATTGAGCGAAACCCTGTTACAGAACGAACAAGTGAAGTTCAAATTTGGGGAGAGCTCGGTTTTTATCGTCAACGCACGGGAGACCGTCTTCATTACTGAGCAAATAAAACTGATAGAGCTGCAGTCAACACTGATCGAGCACATTCTTAACTATTTGCTCAGTGCTGGTGTATTTTACTTTTTTGCACCTTAAGGATCAGAATGATCAATCCGTTTCGCACAGATAATTTGTTCAAGACAAATAATCAAAGTGCTTGCTTGAATAGTAGAGAAGTATATCTTTGCAGTCGCTTTTGAGGAAATGTCCTCTTAAGGTGAGATGGGTGAGTGGCTTAAACCAACGGTTTGCTAAACCGTCGTACTTGGAAACAGGTACCCCGGGTTCGAATCCCGGTCTCACCGCCATTTTTTCGGGGCGTAGCGCAGTCCGGTTAGCGTACCTGGTTTGGGACCAGGGGGTCGCAGGTTCGAATCCTGCCGCCCCGACATAAAAAAGCCTGTTACAATCAATTGTAACAGGCTTTTTTATGATAACTAAGAGACTTTAAGCTTATTGAGTGAATGGTAGTCTCGTTATTTAGATATAGCCAGGGCGAACATAAATAATGCAAAAGAATCATGAAAAATTAGCATCTTTTCAGCAAGATGGACTTAGCGCGGCATTAGCTGCATTTCACTCCCCCGTTCCGGCATCACGTCAGCCCTACTTTTTGTCATATCGACGTGACAAGTCATGTCAACTCTCCATGTAGTCAATGCAACGCGCCAAAACGGAACAGTAAACGCTACTAAACAATTCCGCAATTCACCAGTTCCGCAATTCACCAATTCCGCAAAAAGACTCCTTATAAACCGAGAGTCTCGTTCTGACATGACACAAGAGCCATCCCACTCAGACTAAATCCATTTCGATTGCCCTTTTTACAAGTCCTGCCGTATTTCGCGCTGAAAACTTACTCAGCAGATTACTCCTATGTGCTTCGACAGTTTTTAAGCTAATATAGAGCTTGCCTGCTATTTCTTGGTTCGTATTCTCGGCCATTATCAGATCAAGTACCTCTCTTTCTCGGCGTGTTAATTTCAAGGTTTCTTTCTCGACAGTCTTGGACTGGCGATTCTGATTCATGAGATTGTTCATGATCGTATTTGTAATAGATTCGCTGAAGTAGGTACGTCCACCCGCAACGGTTCTTATAGCCGTCAATAACTCCTTACGTCCGGTATTTTTAAGCACATAACCCAATGCGCCACTTCTTAATACTGCTGTAATATAGCTCTCTTCATCGTGCATGGAGAGTACAAGTATCTTGACCCGATCATTCATCTTGAGTATCCGCTCACAGACAGAAATCCCGCTCATATCTGGCAAATTAATATCGAGAAGGATGATATCTATTTTTTCGAGTAACACTTCATCAAACACATCCTTTCCCTCATGACACCTATGGACGATCTGAATGTCCTCTTCTTTACTTAGAATAGACTCAAGACCTTCTACAAACATCTTGTGGTCGTCAACAACTAGGATTTTTATCATCTGTGAGTTATTTACAAGAGCAAATTAAAATACATCGGCATTCTCTATTTCTAGGGTAAGTACTAATAAATTAACTTACATTAACCATGAGATTCGAGCAATGGCATTAATAACTAAGATCACGATCAGTTTGGTACTTATTTGCGGCTATTTTTCTTTGGTCGGACAGCAGAACGCTATAGATGTTTTTAAAGAAAATTTAGAAGCCATTAGCCAGCGGCTAGTCAGAGGTCAGGATGAAAAGGACCTCCAACTTATTGCCGATGCATTCTATGAAAGAGCAAAGCTGAATTTTGATCAAAACGTTAATACAGAGGATGTTATCAGCGACCTGATCGAATCTGCCAAGCTCTACAGATATCTACAAAACTTTAACGACTATTATCGCTCTCGCATATTACTCGGTTCGTCTTACGTACGGGAAGAAATATTCCTCGAAGAGGCACTTGAAATTATCGCTGAAGCATACAGGCATTTTATTGAAAATGGCATGACTGCCAATGAAATCGAAGCCTTAATTCAGATGGGACTGGTACATAAAAACAGACTCGACTATGATAAAGCCATAAGCTATGTGGACAAGAGCCTCCAGCGATGTATCGAGACAAACGACCACAAAAACGAACTCCATAGCAGACTGTTACTCGTCAGTTTGTTTTACCAGCTAGGAAATGTCGAAAAAGTCATCGAACAAGGGGAAATTACCCTTAGACTCGAACAAAAATATGAACTACGCAACATCACTGCGGATATTAATTACTATATGGGTATGGCACTGTTCAAAGACAAACAAGAACAGCGCGCTTTGGCCTATTTCGAAGAAGCACATAGGCACATCACTGAACACAGCCTAATGGCTTTAGAGATCAACCAATCCCTCGCCCACATATATTCATCTCAAGACAGTATTGCCCTAGCCTATCGATACATTCTTGCTGCAAACGACATCAATGCACAGCTACTAAATAAAAAGAAATTTGCTTCAGCAAATCAAACTGCAGCCAAATACCAAACCAAACAAAAAGACCGTGAAATAAAAGAGCTTCTCGAAGATTACAACTACATAGATGTCAAACTGACGCAACGAACCCGATTCTTATTTCTGGTGATCGGCATACTGGCACTAGGTATATTTTCTGCATTCAATTATTATCGATTACAGCAACATCGCTACGAGATAGAGAAACTGATTGCTGATCAAAGAGAAGAAATAGCCAATCAAAAAATCATCGACCTCGAAAATGCCCTTAAGATAAAAAGCCTCGAGTCCATGGTAAGTGGCCAAGAAGCAGAAAGAACCCGCATTGCCACAGAACTACATGACAGTCTCGGAGGCCTACTCTCAGCACTGAAGCTCCAATACGACACCTTACAGCTCGATCATCTCCCTTTATCCACCGATAGCAACTACCACAAAATATTGGCCCTCATCGACGAAGCATGCCATGACGTCCGCGATATTTCACGTAATCTAAAACCCATCGCATTAGAGAAACTCGGACTTTCCGCAGCTCTTAAAGATCTGGTTAACAGATACACCACCAGGGGCAAACTAGAAATCAACCTTATCACCAATAATGTCGATGGCTTGCTCAATGATGACGCTAAGCTTCATGTATTCCGTATCGTTCAGGAACTCCTTACCAATGCTGTCAAACATGCAGAAGCATCAGAAATAGATATCCAAATCAATCATACCAACGACGAATTGATGATTCTCCTCGAAGACAATGGCAAAGGATTCAATCCTGAAGTAATCACCCGTGGACTGGGATTGGGGAATCTGGAGTCGCGGATAAATGTGCTTAACGGACATATGGAGATAGACAGCCGACTCAATGAAGGAACTTCTACCATAATCACTATACCCCTTATTGATAAAGCCAAATCCATCATACGTGCTTCGGTTTGATTTGAGCTAAAAAGTACACAAGTCGGCTAATTCTTTTTTTTTGAAAGCTGAACTCAAGCTACAAGTGCTACTTTTAATTTAAGATAATATCTACTTCCCTTACTTCTTTTCTAGAATCCAAAAAATGAATTTGTGTACTTTGCTTCAGTCTTTGTGGTTTTTATGTCGGGTTACACATACGAGACACTATGTTACACAAAGTAATTACGCAAAGTTCCTCAAACAAGAATAATAGCACCTTAAAAAAAGAATTAAGCGAAAAAACCAATTTTATTATCTCCGTATGCAGATAATAAACTAACTTAATAGTTCAATACATAATGTACTCATGGCTACTTATAACATCAATGTTAATGGACAGAATCATACAGTCGTTGCAGACGAAGATACCCCCATCCTGTGGGTCTTAAGAGATAATCTCAGGCTCGTAGGCACTAAATATGGTTGTGGCATTGCCCAATGCGGCGCTTGTACAATTCATATCGCCGGTGTAGCCACTAGGGCATGCGTCACGCCTATATCAGCGATAGGAAATAAAGCCGTAACTACTATTGAAGGCTTATCACCGACAGCCTCACATCCACTACAGCAAGCATGGGTAGCGTATGATGTGCCACAATGCGGCTATTGTCAGGCAGGCCAGCTTATGACCGCTGCTGCCTTGTTAAAATCCAATTCTAAACCTACAGATGACGAAATAAGTGAAGCAATGAATGGCAACATATGTAGATGTGGTACCTACAATCGGATACATGATGCTATAAAACATGCGGCAAAAAATGCTTAACCCCCTTACTTTCGAGCAATGACGAATATTCAAACACATTTTAATCGAAGATCATTTATAAAAGTATCCGCAGCAGCCGGAGGAGGAGTTGTTTTCGGATTTAGCCTCTTCGTATCTTGTAAAAAGAAAGAAGAACTCGCCATCATCCCAGAATTAGAAGCTCCGGATACGTGGTTTGATATCACTGCATTCATTAAGATCGGAGATAATGGCGTGGTAACCATCATTTCTCCCAATCCCGAAGTAGGGCAAAATGTCAAAACTAGCATGCCTATGATCGTCGCCGAAGAACTCGATGTTGACTGGTCTAGAGTTATTGTCGAGCAAGCCCCTCTTGACACGGACAAATATACCCGGCAAGTCGCCGGCGGCAGTCAATCCATCAGATTGGGATGGGATGGCTTAAGAATGGCAGGCGCCACAGCGAAAACCATGCTCGTTACAGCCGCAGCTAAACAATGGAATACCACGCCGGAACAATGTACCGTACGCAATGGTATCATCTATGGCCCTGATGGGCAAGAAGGTCATTATGGATTATTTGCCGCTGCTGCGGCCAATGTTGAAATTCCCGAGACAATCAATCTCAAAGAGCCTAAAGATTACAAAATCATCGGCCAAGAAAAACGCAATGTTGACATAAATAAAATAATCAAAGGAGAGTCCGCCTATGGAATAGACACCAACCGAGACAATATGGTCTACGCTATGATGACACGGCCACCGGCATTCGGTCAAAAACTTATCAGCTATGATGATACGGACACAAAAAATGTGAACGGCGTCATCGATGTGGTCAGAATAGGGGACAAAATAGCCATCATCGCCAAGAATACCTGGGCAGCCATGAAGGGTCAGAAAATGCTTTCAGCACAATGGTCAGACACCCAAGGATTGCACAGCACCGATCAGATAGACCAACAATTACGCAATTTGCTCGTAAAAAAAGACGCAAAACCACCACGCAATGATGGCGATGTGGACAAGGCATTCGCCGTAGCGGATAACATTGTCGAGCGCGTATATGAAGCACCCTTCTTGCCACACAATTGTCTGGAGCCGATGAACTTCTTCGCCGATGTGCGCGCAGATAAGATCGAATTATACGGCCCTATCCAGACACCAGAACGTACCCGAAAAAGAGTAGCAAGTGCACTAGGTAGAGAGGAAAAAGAAATTGAAATGGGACTATCTAGAATGGGCGGTGGATTTGGCAGAAGGCTATATGGAGATTTTGTCGAGGAGGCAGCCCTCATATCTCAAGAAATAAAAAAACCCGTACAGCTCATCTTCAGCCGCGAGGATGACATGACTGCCGGAGTCTACCGTCCTGCGGTCAAGTACAAAATTAAAGCGGCTATAAAAAATGGCGAGATCTCAGCCTATGAACTCTCAGAAGCATGTGTTAATGGTAACATGTACGGCCTTATTCCTAATTTTTTCCCTGCTTGGGCTATAGATAACTACCGAGTCAATAATCATCAACTGAAAAGCGATATCACTATTGGCGCATGGCGCGCACCATATACCAATTTTTTAGCTTATGCAGAGCAAGCCTTCATGGATGAACTCGCTGCAACGATGGGTGTAGATGCTGTCAAACTGCGTCTCGATCTACTTGAAAAGGCCAAAAAACACACTTCTGACGAACGCATGCAATGGTCTCCCCAGCGATTTCAAGAAACAATCAAGCTAGCTGCCGAAAAAGGTGGCTGGTATGTGGAGGAAGAAGGCGTTTATAAAGGATTCAGTGCGTACTACTGCCACAATAGCCATGTAGCACAAGTAGCTCATGTTAAAATAAAGGGTGGCGAACCAGTTGTGGATAAGGTGATATGTGCTGTGGATTGCGGCATAGTGATTAACCCGATTGCCGGAAGAAACCAAATAGAAGGAGGTATAATAGATGGTATCGGACATGCCATGTATGGCGAATTAAATTTCGTCGATGGAAAACCACAATCTCAAAATTTCAACCAATTCAGGCTGATCAGACATAGCGAAGCACCTCGTGTAGAAGTACATTATATCAAAAACGAACTGTCCCCTACAGGTCTTGGTGAACCTAGTTTGCCACCGGCAGGAGGTGCCGTCGCCAATGCCCTGTATAAAGCTACCGGACAAAGGCTGTACAAACAACCCTTTGTCAAAGAGATTAAGCTCATCGGATAATTTAAACAAGAAATGAATGTCTAAAATCCTCGTAATCGGCAGTGCCAACACGGATCTTGTGATTAAAACATCACGATTGCCACTGCCAGGTGAGACCATCATCGGTGGTGAGTTTTTTAGTTTTCAAGGCGGCAAGGGCGCTAACCAAGCCGTAGCAGCTGCACGAATGAACGGACATGTCATATTTATGTGCAAGGTAGGCGAAGATGCTCGCGGAGATGAGGCGATCAGTACTTACAAGCGCGAAGGCATCGATACCTCCTATTGCCTCATGGATAATATATCCCCTACTGGCGTAGCACTCATTACTGTAGATAATTACGGCGAAAACAGCATAGTCGTGGCGCAGGGCGCCAATAAACATCTTCTACCATCCGATATCCAGCAGCACATACGCGTTTTCGACAATGTAGAATACGTGATGGTACAATTAGAAATACCGATGGAAACCATCGAATGCATCGGACAAATATGCGCAACTAAGGGCAAGAAACTCATCATCAACCCCGCCCCTGCCAATGTGCTGTCTCAAGAGCTTCTTCGTACTTGCTACATGATCACACCCAATCAACACGAGCTTCAGCAGCTCTGCCAAGATGAAATGGACGACATGAGTGATATTCTCGATGCATGCGAAAAATTACACAGCCGAGGTGTCAAACGTATATTGGTCACCTTGGGTAAAAGAGGTATTTATTACAGCGGCCCCAATGATTCTTACAGTATCCCTGCGATGAATATTAAGGCCATAGATACGACAGCCGCCGGTGATGTATTTAATGGATCATTCGTCGCCATGTTATCGATGGGATATGACATAAAACCCGCTATAAAAAAATCAATCAAGGCAGCAGGTATTGCTGTATCGAGAATGGGTGCGCAAGAGTCGGCACCTTATTTTGGAGAATTGGATGAGGAAGAGTAAACTACTCACTCTTTCTTCTGAGCAGCTCGTCTCTGATTTTCGCGGCTTTTTCGTAATCTTCATTCGCTAGCACCTCATTGAGGAGCTTTTCTAGTGCTTCCTCTGACATACGCTCAAACTTCTGTGTTCCTGCATCACTGCCAGAGGCTTCTGAGCTGCGTTGGACGGCTACAGAACTACCTACGTTGGACTCATCTAGTTCGATGCCGGCTGATTCAAGAATAAATTCGTATGTGTAAACAGGACATTCAAATCTTACCGCAAGCGCAATCGCATCAGATGTGCGCGAATCAATTTCATACTCTTCAGTATCCTTAATACAGACCAACTTGGCATAAAAAATGCCATCAACCAGATTATTGATCACCACCTCTTTCAGCTCTATATCGAAAGTATCCAGCGCATTTTTAAACAAATCATGTGTTAAGGGACGACTGGGCGCCATTTGCTCCATGGCAACAGCTATAGCCTGCGCTTCGAACCCACCGATCACGATCGGTAAACGGCGTGAACCTTCATTTTCTCCCAGCACAACGGCATAGTTCTGAGAGTGTGTAACGCTATGCGAGATCGCAATGATATTCAACTGAATCTTAATCATATATTATTGAGATGATTACATCATCTTTCTGTGTGCAAAATTGTAAAAAAACCAGCAGTTAAGCGAGCGGTAAGCGAAATTAAGCGCTCTTATATTTTTTAAGCGAATCGATCAATCTCGGCACGACATCAAATAAATCACCACATACACCATAATCAGCTGCTTTAAAAAAGGGTGCTTCCGCATCCTTGTTAATCACCACAATACATTTTGAGCTATTAACTCCCGCCAGGTGTTGTATTGCACCGCTGATGCCGATCGCAATGTATAAATTAGGTCTGATAGCAACACCTGTCTGCCCTACATGTTCATGATGAGGTCTCCAACCTGTGTCCGCTACCGGTCGTGAACATGCTGTGGTAGCTCCGATAATATCTGCCAGCGATTCGATCATGCCCCAGTTTTCCGGGCCTTTCATCCCTCTTCCAGCAGAAACGACCAACTCGGCTTCCGGTAGTGGTACTGTCCCTTGAACCGTTTTCTTCTCAACACTTTGCCACGTAGTATCAGGACTAGGTGCTGATCTTGTTTCGACAGGACATGCACTGCCTACCTGCTTGGGAGGGATTGCATTGCCCATAACGGTAATCACCGATCTTGGATTGCTTACCTGATAAGTGGCTATTGCCTTTCCGGAAAATACCGGTTTAGTTACCGTGTAACTCCCTATAGTCCCTTTAGGCACGCCGTTTATTTGGCTCATTAAATCCGCATCCAGACTTACCGCTACCCTTCCGGCTACACTTTTGCCTGTTGATGAATGGTTAAACAGCACTATACCGGCGTTTTCAGATTGCGCTATAGCGCTCAACACTGCAGTTATTTTTTGATTATCGGTGATGGCAGTATGCTCACTCACATGAATAACTTTACTAGCTCCATATTCGCCGAGAACGGCAGGATTCTCAGCAGCGCCTAGTACGACTGCTATGCATGAAGAATCTAAAGCCTGGGCCGTCAGATAACCAAAATGTACTGCCTCAAATGCCGACTTTTTAAACCTTCCATTATTCGTTTCTGCTAAGACTAATATAATCATAATACGTAGTTTAATGATAGTTATTAAATGACTTTTGCCTCTTCATGAAGAAGTCTTACTAACTCATCCATATTCTCAGGATCGATCATCTTGACACCACCCTTATTCGGTGGGTGGGCATAGGACACTAAAGCAGGTCCGTTAACTTTAACAATTGCGCCGACCACTTCTAGAGGCTTCTTTTTAGCCATCATTATTCCTTTCATATTGGGTATACGTTGCTCGGCTAGACCTTTAGCAGCAGATAATACGAAAGAACCGGATACCTTGACTACCTCGATGCCCCCTTCAATATCTCTGTTGATTAACGCTGTACTGCCGTCATGTTCTAATTTAGACGCATAAGAAATGAACGGTAGCGAAAGGTATTCAGCAATCATCCCTCCTACTTCAGAGCCGTTATAATCAATCGTCTCCTTCCCGGTCAATATGATATCATAACCCTTGTCTTTGGCGAAAGCGGCTATATTAGCAGCTACTTCTTTACCGCTACTCGGATTGAGGTCTATTCTTACGGCATCATCAGCACCGATAGCCAATGCCTTACGGATGATTGAATCATTTGACTCGTTACCGACGTTGATCACGGTGACTGTTCCGCTGTGCTGCTCTACCAACTCAAGAGCCCGCACAAGTGCATACCATTCGTCGTAAGGATTGAGAATAAACTGAACCCCATTTTCGTCAAACTTGGCGTTGTTATCCGTAAACGCAATTTTTGATGTAGTATCAGGAGTTTTGGAGATACAAACCAGTAATTTCATAGTTTTTATTATCTATTAATATAATTGTCTTTAAATAAGAAGGTTCACAAAATTAACCCGGATCTGATTGACATGGAGCGTGGGGCTATTATGTGTCTTCAATACATGCTCAATGAGTAACGATTATTTAATCATTCCATTTTACACTTTGAGAGACTTTAACAAGTCAATACGGCCATCATTCTATCTCACTACGTCGTATTTTCGCGGCTCGTCATCAACATTGATGGCACAAATCTATTTACAACCATTACCCTATTATGAGCGAAAATTGGCGTATACAGAGACTGATTGACATGTACAATGCAGAAGAGCCGGATGAATTTGTGTTATTCGCCCTGGCAAAAGAATATGCTGTAATCAATGACCAACAGCAAAGTCTTCATTATTTCCATTCACTGCGCACACTCAATCCCCAATACGTAGGTCTGTACTATCATCTGGCAAAACTTTACGAGGAAATGGACATGCCTGAGGAGGCATTGGCTACATACCTGGAGGGTGAAGCTGTTGCCACACAATTGAAAGATCATCATGCATTGGCTGAACTTAAAAATGCACGGTTAAACTTCGAAATGGAACTGTGAAAATCAGACTTCCACTACACCCTCAAAGACTAATTGCGCGGGACCGACTAATCTGACATTGGCGCAGCCGGCTTCACAAATGTCAAATATCACCTTAAGATCCCCACCCCTTGTTTTGATGGAGATACCCTGTTCTCTATCAATCGGCAAATCCAAAAAAGCAGCTAGTATAGCACATGCCGTTACACCAGTGCCACAGCTAAGCGTCTCCGCCTCCACCCCTCTTTCAAATGTTCTAACATATAGAGACTTACCGTCGATAGACATAAAATTAACATTGGCACCGGAAGGCGCATAAATATCCGCATGTCTCAAGCTGAACCCTTCTGCTTCGACATCATAAGACTGGACATCAGGTACAATCACTATCGCATGTGGAGAGCCCGTATCGACAAAATAGTGCCCACCTTGGGAGATCGGCCATGTGCAGTCTTTCAAACCTACTGATACGATCGCATCACTTATTGAAAAAGGGTGGTAACCATCCGAAGCAATGAACTTTCCTACATCCCCCGCAATACCAAGATGATGTGCCAAGTGTACGATAGCTCTGCCCCCATTGCCACACATACTACCGGGATGACCATCTGCATTAAAATACGCCATCCTGAAATCCGCGTCTTCCGCAGCTTCTATAATCATCAATCCATCCCCACCTACCCCAAATCGCCGATCACACAGCCGTAAGATCAGTTCATGATCATTCTTATCAAGTAATTGCCGCTCGATATGATTAATCAGAACAAAATCATTGCCTGCGGCTTGATATTTATAAAAGTCTAGCTTCATCCCCACAAAGGTAAGTGATAAGTCTCATCTTGACTTCTGGAATCTTAGACATCCGGAAGCATTAAATAAATTATTATATGTTTACCTTTGACGCACAATCTCATCGTTGAAAAATCTTATCACCCATAATGCCTTCTTCAATGGTATTCGCAATGTCAACACAGTATTAGACCGTGATCAGAGAAGACGTGCGGTGATTATGCTCCTGCTATTATTGGTCAATGCACTATCTGACTTTCTCGGTCTTGCCACAATAGGGACATTGATATTTAGCGCACTGGAAACAGAAGCTTTTACTGCTGATGTTTATACCGAAGAGTCAGCAGGTTCTACTATTCAATACCGAGTGGGACTTGCCTTAAGAGCCGTTTATTCATGGGTAGGTGCGACTTCCGAAATGCAGTTTTTGTTCTTCTTATCAATCGTAATTTTCTTGAGTTTTATCATCAAGAATCTTATCGGCGTATACATCGTATATCTGCAGACACGATTTGCTTTTAATGTATCTCTGAGACTTAACTTAAAAATGTTCAAGTATTTCTATGATCAGGGTTATGCCTTTATTCATGCCTCCACTTCCGGCAAACGGATATATCAGATCGTAGAATTACCGACGCGATTTGCGATGTTCTATCTGACAAAATTGATAGAACTCAGTACGGATCTTATCGTCTTGGCCATTATAGCGGTATCACTTTTTCTAGTGCAACCGGGTGCAGTACTGATCGTGATGATATCTATCATTCCGGTGTTTTTAGTCATTTATGTTTTGACAAAAAATAAAAACGAAGAAATCGGTATCAAACGCAATGCTGCCTCACCTCTTAACTATGGTATTATATATGAATCTATGAGGGGTTATGTCGATATTAAATTGGCCAATCTTGAACAGCTCTTTTTAGATAAATATGCCCTGTCGCAGCAGACGATAAATCATTATGATGTGTGGTCATTCGGGGTGTTTCAGAAGATAAATCAACGTACTAACGATATCATATTCGGACTCGGCATTATGTCAATCTTCGGTTATGCATACTTTGTCGGAATGGATCGGACGCTGGTAGTGACTTTGCTCGGATTATTTGCAATAGCAGCATACAAGTTTTTGCCTTCAGTCAATAGACTGTTGACTAATCTGCTGGTGATGAAAAACAACAATTACATCTTCGACGAGCTCAAGATAGTCACCGGTCACCCCCTTGATAAATTTAAACAAGTTAAAGCACTACCATTCGATACGGAAATAAGCCTTCAGCATCTCCATTTTCGTTATCCCGATAGTGAGCAGGCAACATTGGATGACTTTAGCTTAAAAATAAACAAAGGTGACTTTATAGGTGTCGTCGGATCATCCGGTTCCGGTAAGACCACCTTACTTAAGATATTACTAAGGCTCCTACACGAACAGGAAGGAACATTCGCTGTGGACGGAGTGCCGATAACAATAGAAAATGAGGCGTCATATCAGCGCATTATCGGATATGTACAGCAGGAAGTTTTTATACTCGATAACACGCTGGCCGCCAATATTGCCTTGGGTGTCGACGAGCCTGATATAGACAAGCTGATGAAGTGCATCTCAGCTGTCGAATTAAACGAGTTAGTCGAACAACACCCTCAAGGTATAAATATGCCGCTCGGTGAAGAAGGAAAATATATATCTGGTGGCCAAAAACAACGGGTGGGTATCGCAAGAGCGTTATATAAAGAAGCGCAGATTCTCGTATTTGATGAAATTACAAGTGCCCTTGATTCGGATACAGAAAAATCTATCGTCCGCAACATCAACAACTTAGCGAATACAGGAATTACGATAATCGTGGTGGCGCATCGCGTTACAACACTCGAAAAGTGTAACAAAATTTATAAAATGGAAAATGGAAGAATTACAAAACAGCTTCTTTATGAAGACTTGCTCGAGGACTCTATATTGAGAAGTTAAAATTCAATCTATGTCAGACTCAAAAAAAGCCCTCATTACCGGCATTACAGGACAGGATGGTGCATATCTAGCAGAACTTCTTCTGTCAAAAAACTATGAAGTGCATGGCATCAAGCGTAGAAGCTCTATGTTTAATACTGCCCGAATAGACCACCTTTATCAAGACCCACATGACGATGACAGGCGACTTCATTTACACTATGGGGATCTTACGGACAGCACTAATCTAGTGAGAATTGTGCAAGAGGTACAACCCCACGAGATCTATAATCTGGGTGCCATGTCGCATGTCAAAGTAAGCTTTGACAGTCCGGAATACACAGCTGACGTGGATGGGCTGGGAACTTTACGCTTGCTCGAAGCGGTGAGATTGCTCGGATTGTGCGAGAAGACTAAAATTTACCAAGCCTCCACTTCTGAGCTCTACGGCTTGGTTCAGGAGGTACCTCAATCAGAAACAACGCCCTTCTATCCCCGGTCACCTTATGCTGTGGCCAAATTGTATGCCTACTGGATTACTGTAAACTACCGCGAGGCATACAATATGTTCGCTTGCAACGGAATCTTGTTTAACCACGAGAGCCCTATCAGAGGGGAAACTTTTGTGACACGCAAGATTACTAGAGCCGCTGCCCGCATAGCGACAGGTATCCAAGATGTATTGTATCTCGGTAATCTCGATGCTAAACGAGACTGGGGTCATGCTCGAGATTATGTCGAAGCCATGTGGCTGATGTTACAACAAGACCAGCCTGAAGATTTTGTCATAGCCACAGGAGTAACGACCTCTATAAGAGAGTGTGTCATAGAAGCGTTTAAGAATGTGGGCATCTCACTGACATTCTACGGTGATGGCCAAGAGGAAGTGGGCAAAGTGAGCGCCTGCAATAACCCTGAATTTCAATTGCCTGTAGGCAAAGTGGTATTGAGGGTAGATCCGACTTATTATCGCCCGACTGAAGTTGACCTTCTGATAGGAGATCCATCTAAAGCCAAAACTAAACTGGGCTGGAAGCCCAAATATGATTTTAGTGCATTGATCACAGATATGGTTCAATCGGACTTGAGAGTCGTACAAAAAGAAAAACTCCTACTTAAAGCCGGTTACGAAATAGCCATTAAATATGAATAAAGACAGCATTATATATGTGGCGGGCCACAATGGAATGGTCGGATCAGCCATAGTGCGCAAGCTGCGTGCTGAAGGGTATGAGAATATCGTAACTAGAACTTCTGCTGAACTCGATCTTCGTGTACAGTCAGCAGTGAATGCCTTTTTTGAAAGCGAAAAACCCCAATTCGTATTCTTATCGGCAGCTAAAGTCGGCGGTATCCATGCGAATAATATGTACCGGGCAGAATTTCTGTATGATAATCTGATGATCGCAGCTAACATCATTCATGCAGCATATACGACCGAAGCAAAGAAGTTACTGTTTCTGGGCTCATCATGTATATATCCAAAATTTGCCCCCCAGCCAATGTCAGAAGATAGCCTACTGACAGGCACACTGGAGCCTACAAATGAGCCATATGCTATTGCTAAAATAACCGGAATCAAACTATGCGAAGCATACAGAGATCAATACGGATGTAATTTTATCAGCGCCATGCCCACCAATCTTTACGGGCCCAATGATAACTATGATCTTCAGAACAGTCATGTGCTGCCGGCACTGATACGAAAATTTGTCGAAGCCAATCAAAACAGCGCAGATGATGTAGTGATATGGGGATCCGGGTCCCCATTGAGAGAATTCTTGCATGTCGATGACCTCGCAGATGCTTGCTTTTTTTTGATGAAGTATTACAACGACAAAGAATTTGTCAATGTAGGCAGCGGAGTAGAGATCAGTATCAAAGAACTGGCTATCCATATTAAAAAAGCTACAGGATATACCGGCGCACTTCGCTTCGATCAATCTAAACCTGATGGCACGCCAAGAAAATTGATGAATAGCGATAAACTTCATTCTTTGGGATGGAAGGCAATAATTTCACTTGAAGAAGGCATCAAACGAACGGTAGCGGAATATATAGATAAGGTGGGTGGGGTGAATTGATATGTAAATCCTAAATGATCAAACAGCTTCGTGAACTATGTTATCTTTGATTAAAGCATAATTTATTGCACAAAATCATAAATATCAGTTACTTACAGTTATTAATAAAGTATCCCAACAAAATTGTCATGTTATGAAAACTCCAATACTTCTGCTTATTCTATTCAACATTTCTTCGTTTCGTAACCAGCAACAAAACAACAACTCAAACACTCTTACATCGAACACAAGTTTATCTGTTGGACTGGTTGTTTATTTTCCATTTAATGGAAATGATATGGACGAAAGCGGCAACCAAAATCATCCGTCGTTAAATACTGCTATCCTAACTGAAGACAGATTCGGAAGTGCTAACTCTGCCTATGGCTTTAATGGCATTGATAGCGAGATAAGAATAACCAACCCTTTTGGCAACAGCGTGTCCAATAACAATCCTGTTTCGATATCAATGTGGTTTAAAACAACAGCCAACACACCTTCAAGTGCTTTTATCAACTATTATACTGCATGTACTACAGGTGAAGATTATTTTTTTACGGGGATATATAATGGAAATCGACTATCCTTTACGAATGGAGTGGGTCTTACTGCGTTTGAACAAAACAATCTGAACAATGGCGAATGGCATCACATAGCCATCAGTTATGACGGTTCTTGGGTGCAATTCTACCTAAATGGTAAATTGAATACACAAAATTTTCAATCAAGTTCTCAATTTCCTCTGAACGGCATTTATGATATGGTCATTGGCAACTTATCTGTTAACCAATGTAATGATCCTCATTATTTCATGGGGTCGATAGATGAAGTGAGAGTTTACAATCGGCCGATCACTTGTCTTGAAGTACAAAAACTGTACACAGAAAATAGTTCAGCTAACATTCTAAGCGGTATAATAAATAACAATTTATCAATAAGTGCCAGTGCTGAACTAATAATGGACAGTGTCATTGTTATCAATCCTTATCACCTTGAATCGTTTGCTATAGAGACAGAATTAAAAAATCAAACTTCTGTGTTATTTGGAGGACAATTATCAATTTTATCTCATGAAAATTGCCCTGACTAAACATTTATTTATGAAGAAAATTGCAAGAAAGATAATAGAATTCGTTTATCCTGATTTTTTATTTGCTTCAAAATCATATTCTCAAGACGGAGAAGATATGATTACTAAATCATTTTATGAAGGACAAAAAAACTACAAAGGATTCTACGTAGATGTTGGAGCTTATCATCCTATAAGATTCTCTAATACCTTTTATTTTTACAAGAAAGGGTGGCATGGAATGAACATTGAACCAACACCTGATATGTTCAAGCGATTTCCAAGAATGAGAAAACGTGATATAAATTTGAATATAGCCATATCTGATCAGCCGGGGTCATTAGATTTCTATCTCTTTAATGAACCCGGGCTAAATAGCTTTGACGAAAAACTGAGTTTGTCGCGTGTTGATGAAAAATATAAAATAATAGGCAAAAAAGAAATTAAACTCGAGAAATTAGAAAAGATACTAGATGATCACTTGCCAAAAGATCAGCATATAGACTTTATAAGTATCGATGTAGAGGGCTTAGATTTAAATGTACTTAAATCTAATAATTGGGAAAAATATAGACCAAGTCATATTTTAGTAGAAACCCATATGCACTTAGAAAATGCCACTGATAATGAAATTTATAAATTTCTTGTATCAAAGGGATATAAACTTTCTGGTCAAACATTAAGAACGTCAGCCTTTTCATTAGTGGATTAAAACCTACATTAAATGACCACTCCCCCTTCTACT
>CAYNFR010000010.1:0-87753 GCA_964396595.1 uncultured Saprospiraceae bacterium
GCATCAAACGAACGGTAGCGGAATATATAGATAAGGTGGGTGGGGTGAATTGATACTCAATATTATAATCAAAGATGAAAAAAACAATATTATCATTAATAAGAAAATTTCCCACTTCACGTCTCATTTTAGAAAGACAATTTTTAAATAAGCACTATTTGAATGAAGTTGGATGGAATAAAAGCATTAAAAAACTGTCTTCAATTGACAATAATGATTCCCCAATACCTTGGATTTCATATCCCTGTATTTATTTTTTAAAGGATAGAATAAAGCAAGACTTCAGCATTTTTGAGTATGGTAGCGGAAACTCCACATTATGGCTTGCAGATCGATCCAAAAATTTAATTTCCGTAGAACATGACAAAGATTGGTTTGATAAAATGAACAAAAGTATAAATGAAAAAGGTATTAAAGAATATGCACACATCACACTAGAAGGTGGACTTTATGAAAGAGAAATACTCAAATATCATAATCAAGTTGATTTATTATTCATTGATGGAAGAAATCGAGTTAAGTGCTGTTTCAACGGAATAAATTCTTTAACGGGCAGAGGAGTTATTATATTTGACAATAGTTACAGACCAGAATATGTTATTGCTATGGACGCCTTAATAAAAAATGGCTTTAAAAGAATCGATTTTTGGGGGATGGGCCCAATAGGCCATAGTCACACTTGCACTAGCATATTCTACAGAACGATAAATTGCCTAGGGATATAAATCTAGGAGTGAATACTTGAAGTTGTGTAATTATATTCGTAGATTTACAATGCCCTACTTGCTGTTTTAAGATTGAATAAATCACAAAATAATAAATTATGAAAAGCACATTTATTTTACTCTTGGTTTCACTATCACTAAAGATCAATTTTCAACTAGAAGCATTTATAGATATTTCGGACAACGATAATAGCGATATCACTACTGGCCTTGTAGCTTATTATCCATTCAATGGCAATGATCTTGACGAGAGTGGCAACTTTCACAATCCTTCTACTAATAACGCATCGCTGACAGAGGACCGATTCGGAATGCCGAATTCAGCTTATTTCTTTAATGGAGTAAATAGCGAAATAAGAATTCCAAACCCATTTGGCAATAATATCAACTCAAGCGCACCAGTTGCTATCTCATTATGGATAAAAACAGAAATGACCTCATTTGCGGGATATTTAGTCAACTATTATACTTGCTGTACGTATAATGATGATTACTTTTATTTTGTATTAAATAATGGAAATCAACTTTCTTATTCGAATGGAGAAGGATTAACTCAAACGACACATCCTCAAATTAACAATAATGAATGGCATCATATAGTTGCCAGTTTCGATGGCATCCACATTAAAATATATCTGAACGGAAAATTAATAATTGACGATGCGCAACCGAGTAATGGTCATCCGGTCAATACAAATTACGACTTAGTTTTTGGTAATTGCAGCATTAATCAGTGTGACGTATCTACTTACTTTGAAGGGTCTATGGATGACATCCGTATTTACTCTAGACCACTATCATGTGAAAATATAATTGAACTCTACAGTGAAAACTACAATGATATTGTCATAAATGGTGCTATTGCTGTGGACACCTCAATTAACATAGGGAAAGATATAATACTTGATGGGGTTGATGTTTTAAGCCCGAATCATCTTAAAATCTATACCAATCAGGCGGACTTTATTAACCAGAATATAGTAGAGCATGGCGCACAAATCACTATTAAACCTACATGTCCGATAGAGTAAATAATTCGAGCGCGTACTTTGTAATTTATTAAAATGACCACTCCCCCTTCTACTCTAGCCCCCATTGCCCTCTTCGTCTATAACAGATACGACGAACTTAATACTACACTCCATTGCCTCAAAAAAAATCTTCTGGCGGCAGAAAGTTTACTTTACATTTTTAGTGATGGTCCTAAGTCAGACGCAGATGAGTCACAGCTCAAAAAAATTCAAGCGGTAAGAGAATTATGCCGATCAGAACAATGGTGCGGCACTGTCCATATTATTGAAAGAGAACAAAATCTCGGATTATCAAAAAGCATTCAACGCGGTGTAGCACAAGTACTGGAAAAGCATGATAAAATAATCGTTCTAGAGGACGACCTCGAACAGTCCGTTTTCTTTCTGCAATTTATGAATGATGCACTTCATCGCTATGTCGATGACGCGTCCATACTTTCTATCGGCGCATCCAATTTTTTTAAACTGCCTCCACAAACACCGGACGCACTTACTTTCTCAGTCCCTGATTGTCTCGGCTGGGCAACATGGTCAGATCGATGGTCTTTATTTATACATGACGGACAGCACATTCTCAACGAAATAACGCGCCTTAACAGACGCCATGAATTTGATCTCCATAGCCAATACCCTTTCGTACGCCTGCTAAAAAAAACGATTCGTGGTGAATCCAGCAGCTGGGCTATACTATGGTATGGCACTTCGTTTCTATTGAACAAAACCAATATCTATCCCAAGTACTCTCTGACGAATCATATCGGTATAGGCTCTGCAGCGACCCATGCTGCCAATGTGGACTTCAGTGCGGAAATCATAATGGCTAAAAATCCTCTTGACGCGAGTCAGCTGAGCCGGGATCCCTTATTAGCTACTTATGCAGCAAGAGCCTATAAAAAGCAATATTACAAAGGCGTAGCTGGTAGGCTTCGAAATATTTACCACCGCCTTGTGGGGATCTTACATTGATCAGCGAAAATTGTTCAGCGCATCGATCACATAAGACACATCTTCCACAGTGTGTCCATATGAACATGGGATGCTCAAGGTTGTCCGATGTATCTCTTCTGATATAGGGTAAGAACTATTTGCACTAAAAACCTCTTTCATCGCTTTCTGATGATGTGGTGCCACAGGATAGTGTATCTCTGTCTTGATGGCATTATCAAGTAAGTATTGGCGAAGCCTATCACGCTCCGGATGTCGGATGTTAAAAATGTGATAGACATCATAAAAATCGGGGTGCCGATGCGGAAGTATAAATCTGTCCGACAATCCAGTAAAATACATCTGCGAAAGTCCTCTCTTATGTTCAGTAAGACGATCGAGATATTTGAGCTTTACAGACAATAATCCGGCTTGAAGCTCGTCCAGTCTAGAATTATGACCTTGCACTTCATTGTAATACTTAATATCAGAACCATAATTGCGCAGCTGCTTAATCTTAGCAGCTAGCTTATTATCCTGACAAGTGACAGCTCCGGCATCTCCTATAGCGCCAAGATTCTTCGTAGGATAAAAACTAAAACAGCCAAATGCTCCGAACGTACCGGCCATCTGACTTTTATATCTCGCGCCATGCGCCTGTGCTGCATCCTCGAGTAGATACAAGCCATGCCTCTCACATATCTTATTAATGGGATTCATTTCACATACCTTCCCGTAAAGATGTACCACAATGATAGCCCTAGTCTTATCGGTAATCGCCGCCTCAATACGAGTCGGGTCAATATTATAAGTGACCAAATCAGGTTCCACCATAATAGGCTTATGACCTGCTTGTAAGACAGCTAGTATGGTGGCTATATACGTATTGGATGGTACGATGACCTCAGAACCCGGAGGCAAGTCGAGCGCTTTAAGACCTAAGACAATTGCCTCCAGACCGTTAGCAACGCCCAGACAGTGATTTATACCTAGATATGTCGCAAACTGCTTTTCGAAAGTGGACACCTTATTGCCCAACACATACCAGCCACTGCGGATAACTTCAACCGCCTCTGCAATAAGCTCATCCATAACCGACTGATTTACTCGAGATAGATCTTCGTAAGGAATCATATGGGGATTTGTGGATAAGGTTCAAAAATATAATCAGCATGATCAAAATGAGTTGATGCCAGCACCAGTAATACTGCATCATCCGAAAATTCGTACATCGTATGCCAATCATCGGGATAAAGTATCAGACACTTTTCAGGATGGTCGAGTAAATAAGTATTGGATTCTATGCCATTGTTATTATAGATAGTGCAATGACCATGAACACAGATTGCCGCTTGAATAGTCTCATGGTGTCGATGTCCACCTCTCACAGAATCATCCACCCCATAGATATAAAAAATACGCTTCACTTCGAACGGAATTATCTTTTCGATAACCGTCAGATTTCCTCTTGTATCTGAGAAAGTCTTCAATCTCAACAATTCAGCCATACGTCTCTATAAATTTTTTAACGGGATAGATATGGTGCACACCTCGAGTCTTTCGCCACAGACTGATCAACATATGTTTTAGTCCACGAGGCGTAGCTTGCGTACCATTAATATCTACTATCGGTATAACTGATTTATAGCTTTCTTTCGTCTGCAAGAGCCGGTTTATATAAGGCCTATAGAATAATCTTAAAAAATCCTCGCCGATCACCTTTCTCCCCAGCTCTACCGTCTGATCCTTATAAAATTTCAAATAATGAAAATGAAAGAATATAGGCGCGAATGATTCTTTGCTTGCCTTAGTCTCACAAGTTAACTCTCCAGCTTGCTGGAAACAGGTGTATTGCTGTAAGTTCCATACAGCAATACCCGCACCCGGATGCTTTACCACATGAACACCCTCAAATCTCTCAGGCCAGTCATCTAAGTATTTCTGGTCACCAAACTTACCATCTTCAAATCGATTATAACACCACTCCGCACATGCTTCACACCACCAATTCAGCACCCTCATCCCTCGTTGATCACCCTTGAAGCTTACGAACTGCACACAATAAATACCACTTAACTTAGACATGTCATACGCAGGAGTATATCTATGCGGTGTGATATACACAGATGCCTGTGGGCTCTCATCAAAGATGATCGATGGATGATTGTAAAAAACCATATCCGCATCAATGTAAGTGCATTGAGCCAAGTCAAATGTCAGAATACAATATCGCGTAAAATGCGAAGCACATGTCCAACAGTACTCTGTCCTGGTTCTATCAGATTTGATGCGCAGCATCTCGCTATCTTCAAAAGCCCCCAGACTTATCACCGTCATATTCGAATAATCTCTTGAATCCAGAAAATCAGCACATACATCATCAAACGCAAGAACATAAAGTCGTGCCTCAGGACATACCGACACCAAACTTTCGTATAGCACGATACCTCTGCTGAGATAGTTGCTGTCAAAAAGTGTACAAAAATTCAGCTGCATAGCGGAGTTATCGCTTTCGTGCTATGACAAGATTGTCAAGGTACAAATCGGGATTGGATGGTAATATTTTAAGCATAAAGCCCAGTATATTAATAGGACACATTACAAAAACGGTAGTCACCTGCCTTATAAAACTGTTCGATCTGCTTATCTTGTATATATAAGCATTTATCAGCTGTGTTATGGCTGACAAGTCACTAGTCAATTTTTCTTGAACAACAATGTCAAACCCATTTTTTTCTATCAAATAACGGAGACCAAATGAACTATACCTGGCGTAATCATACGGTTGCTCATGTTCATCCCAAGTAAATGGAACCGTCAATAAAAAATGTCCCTGGGGCTTAAGCACACGACGAATCTCGCTCAATAATTCATCAGGCTCAAATACATGCTCCAGCACTTGATTACATATTACAGAATCAAACGCCTCGTCCTCTAATGGAAACTTCTTGCCATCGTAAAAAATGTCAACCGGCTCGTCTGTATGATCATGCCCTGACTTATGTGTATCGATCCCAACATATGAGGTAAAACTAAAAAGTTCTTGATATGGTTTCGTGCCGCAACCTACATCCAGAATGTCTCCACCTAGCATATGGCTCTGTTTCTTTACACCATTCAATAATCCGCGTCGCGCATGAAAAAAAGGATTCACTACCAGTCCGAGCAGACCGGGGTAAAACATATTTCGCGCTATCAATTCTTTAAACCTACTCATGAACTTTTAGTTTTAAAACAGCAACCTTGCCAAATACATTCGGCCATACATGCGCTAACTTGTCAATGATCCAGTGTCCCGAGGGCATAATTTTTATCGCCTCTATCTCCAGACCACCTACGTCATCGACTAACTCTGAGAAATCTTTTATCGATAATTGATGGATGTGCCCTGTATTGTACCATTTGTATCCATATATCATCTTGCGTGGCATACGCCCTTTGAAAAGCATATCGAGACGATTAAGTATATAAGCAAAATTTGGAAATGATATAACTATGGATTTTCTTGCGACACGTTTCATTTCCATTAAGGTCCGTTCAGGATAATTTACCATCTGAATCGTGACATTGCATAGAGCCACATCAAATGACTTATCCGCAACGGGCAAATTCTCATCGATACGCCCCTCAATCACTTGGAACCCGCGTCGCACACATACTTCAACCCCCGAAGATGCCAGCTCAATACCAAATACCTGATTATTATTTACAAACTGTAAGCGCTGCATCAATGACCCTTCTCCGCAGCCCAGATCTATAACAGAACTGCCCTTATCTACCATTGATAATACCAGATCGTACTCAGGTCTGTTCTCACTGTAATCATCCGTGTAATTGTATTCACGATTATCATTCATTACGGATGTACTTTTCTGTGAATTTTAAATGTAATCGACCGCCATATTATAGCGAGATGAATCAGAAATGTGTTGATCACACCATAATGAACACACATTACTTTGTAGCGATCTACAAGTGATCTAAAATGATATTGTTCTGAAGTTCCTCCCACCAAATAAGCCGCGATGATACCCGGATATTGTATGATCTTAGTTGACTTTTTAACACAATGTATCATCCAGTCATAGTCGGCACTCAAATTGTTCAATCTATAATATCCTGCTAGTGCTTTGCGCACAACAAAAGATTGGTGACATACCACCATGCCAGCCTTAAAACTTTTTAAACTCAATTGATCAGGAATCTTACGCGTCGTAATAGCTGACCGCACGCCTATGTCTTTACCAGTGTCATCAACTAACATTGTCTCTCCATAAAGTATGTCAATATCCTTATGGTCGTTCAGCACTGAAACTAGATCGTCGATCGTGGTATTATAGTAAAACCCATCTCCTGCATTCATAAAAATAACATATTCTCCGTGAGCTATTTTCAGACCCTTGTTCATCGCATCATATATTCCTTGATCGGCTTCAGAAACAAACTTCAGATGGTCTCTACGCTGACTCTCGGTTTTTAAATATTCTATTGTACCATCCGAAGAGTATCCATCGATGACTATATGTTCAACACCTGACAATACCGCCGGTATTGACTCAAGGGTTTTTTTCAATCCGCGCACATTGTTATATGTGATGCTTATGATACTGATTAATATGCTATTATCTGGATCCAATCAATCCAATTATTTGGCCTCCTTAATTTTCTTTAACTCCGGAGCCAATAGATAATAAAGGCTACCCAATGTTATCATTACAAGCAACCACCAACTGATCATGGATATCTGCTCACCCTGAGCGTAAACTACAGGCTTGAATTCAAATACAATTTCATTTTCTCCACTTGGTATCCTCATCGACCTAAGAATATAATTTGCCCTCATATGTGGTGCTTCCTGGCCATTAATATAAGACTTCCAATCTCGATTGCCATTATACCATATTTCAGAAAATATCGCCAGCTGCTCACTATTGGCTCTGGACTTATAAACTAACCTATCCGGCTCGTAGGACACAAGGTCGATACTTCCTGTAGCATCATATTGTGGTTGCCAGTTTGCGATCATACTTCCGTATTCCGGCTCGAGGATAGCCGCGCTACTTGATGGATCCATCCGTGCGAGTACCTTAAACTCGTCATCAGGTGTATTGACGAGGGCGATGCTCTTGACAAACCAGGCGTTACCTAGCGCGTTCGGATTACTCTGAGCAATCACACCTTCTTCTGAATTAACAATAAAATATTTAGTGTTGAGCATGTTATACACACTCTGATTATTGGCTGCGATATACTTGGTCAGCACATCTTGATATCGTCTTAGTTTGGCCGGGTCGTATCCTCCGATGGTGTTGTGGAAATATGAGGTTTGTGAACTATTGTTGGTATTGATTGTAAAATCTTGCACGCGATATCGGGCGCGATCCTTCTCAATACTCTTCAGCTGCTGATCCACCGGGCGCATGGTCAAGCTCTCTTGTGTGGTGCGATTTGCCGGTCTGAAGTCGCTATGAGAAACGTACCTCGTGCTTATCGTCCAAAGATCAAAGATTACAAGCAATCCCAAGATTGGAAATACTATATATCGTTTTAGCCTTCCCTGAATGTACAGCCACAACAGCCCCGCACATAATGCCACAAGGAAGAAAGATCTCCACGCATCACCACTGAGAAGTTTTTTTCTGTCAGCTACAAAAGCAGTTACATCAACTCCCTGTGCCACATAACGTTGATCTGAGGAGCTAGAAAAGTCAAATAAGGCTCCACCCAGCAGGCCAAATATTGCCGTAGGCACTAAGATAATTCCGGCGGATATCAGCAATTTTTTTGTTAAATCGGCTAAAACAGTTGCTTGATCCTTCGACTTAGCTTCTCGTGATTCTTCCACCTTTTTAAGGGCTAAGACGCCCAATATCGGAATAAAGAATAACAATGCATTCAAGATTGATTGGGGTGCTCTGAACTTATTATACATGGGAAAGTAATCGAACAATATTTTACTCAAAAAGCCAAAATGACTTCCCATCGCACATAATGATAAAAATAATGCACCCAGCCCTAGCCACCATTTCAGCCATCCTTTGACGATCCACAGTCCGAGTACAAACAAGAAAACTAGGGTGACACCCACATACATCGGGCCGACTGTGCCAGGTAACTGCCCCCAATAAAGTGGCGCTCTCTCTATTCGATATTTTTTAAAGCTCTCACTATTGCGGCTCACTTTCTCGCCCGATCCACCTCCTACAAAACCCGGCACTAAATAAGCCGCGACCATATCACGCCAATCACTAGACCACTGCATAGCATAATCGAAATCCAACCCATTTGTATGCGCAGAATTGTCTGCAGGTTGAGTCAGAATAGTAGATCCACGCATAGTCTGCTTAGAAAAATCGTAAACGCTCATCATCCTTGTGCTATTAACACCAAGCGCCAGCAAAGAAGCCAATAAAATCGTCCCACCACCGCTTATCAATCCCGCGTATTGCTTAGTCTTAACAGATTCAACCACCTTGATAACGGCATAGACCATAAACATCATAAAGATGTAGTATGTCATCTGAGGATGCTGATTAAATAATGCTGCCGTAAGGCCGATGGCAAAAATCAACCCTCCTAATAAGTACTTGTTCTTCTCAAAAACTTGGTACACACCTAGGATTAATAATGGGGTCGTCGCTAGGGTAGCTATCTTACTGTAATGTCCTGCTTGCCATAGCATCAGACTTGGCGTAGCCAAGGAAGTGGCTATCGCCAACGAAACTGCCAGATAAATGTTCGCACCCAGCTGTATATATAAAATGTACACCATGATCATGATCAGTAAAAACATACCGATCGGCGCATCAAAACCTAGCTTGAAGACACTCATCAATCGATCTATCTTGTTATGCTTCATAGGCACCCACATCATTCGGGGCATCCCGCCAAACTGTGCATTGCTCCACAAGTAATCCTTTCCTGTTTTTTCGGAATACTCCATTATCTCACCCGCTGCCTGTGTCCCTGCTACAACATCATCCATACTGAGGGTCTTGCCTTCGAGCTGTGGATAGAAATAAATAATGCTCGTGAGACAAAAAATAATGACAGCCACGAGGTGCGGCAATGACTTAAGTGCGATAGATTTCATTCAATTGTCGGTTTAAGTAAGTCTGAATATTATATTACAAAATTGAATTATTTCTGCTGATGAACAAATGTACTCTTTCCCCTTATTACTATCTCCCATATACCAACCATAAAACCATATCCATAACTGGATAACTGAATAAAACTGGTCAACAAAGCCCATCGCGCTACCGCCAAACTACTGTTTTTCATCGCAGCGTCAACATAAATTATGACGGCATAAACGAAGGGCAAGGCAAAAAACATAGGGCTGATAAAGATTCCCGAGAGAAAACAAAATACTAATCCACATAAGAAAACAGTCGGTGCCAGATGTACCAGCTTTAAAGTATTCTTGTGCCGTCGAGTGATATTGATACGCGCATAACCAAATCGGTACACTTGTCGGCCAAACTGCTTTATTGAGCTTCTACGCTTATGATAAACAAATGCATCTTTGATCAATCCGGTCTGATAGCCCAACCCCTTGACTGTAAGGCTAAAATCGATGTCCTCCCCTGATATGTTGCCGGGAACAGCAGCGAAACCTCCCGTGTGATCAAATACGTGGCGAGAAATTCCCATGTTAAAACTACGTGGATGAAATTTATCAAGTCGTTCACTTCCACCTCTAATGCCACCCGTGGTAAAAAAGGATGTCATCGAATAATTAATAGCCTTCTGAAAATCGCTAAAAGATGGGTGTTCTCGATCGGGGCCGCCATACACATCCACATAATTCTCATACAAAAACTTTCTTGCTATAGATATATAATCGGGGGGTACAATCACATCAGAGTCAAAAATGATGAAATAATCCGCATCGCTCTGCGCCATCCCAAAGTTTCGACTAAGTCCGGGGCCACTATTCGCCTTATAGAAATAACGTATTGAGAGATCACTCGAAAACGCCTCAATAACATCATCACATTTTATATCTGAACCATCTTCGACAATAATGATATCGAAATCCTTATCCGACTGTAACGCAAGTGACGAAAGTAACTCTCGGAGTTCATCCGGTCGATTATACACCGGTACGACTACCGAAAACTTGATACGCGACTTATCCTGAGTGTAGCTCATGGGCTAGATGATTAATCGAAATTGATTTTGTACAGATTGCAGGGCTCACTCGTACCAATACTATGCACCAAGGTGATGCTCTCTTGATTGTAAGTGTATAATGCCCGTAGATAGGTGTGAACCGTACCGATGACCTGACCCTCAATAGCCTGAGAAGGATTAATACGCAGATTACATACCATCATATGGGTAGCGTTTATTTGTTTAAAATCTGACAACACCTTGTCGCCCGTATCTTGTGTACTTCTAAACAATCCTTCAAAGATGTTTTTACCATCCGCATAGACAATAGACGTATTGGGTTTTCTGCACAGAACCTTAGCACCCGCAGGCAGGTTGTCCGCAGACCATTTACTCATCTTTAGATAATTCTGCCAATCTTGTGTATAAACGCCATAGATATCGCCACTCATCAATGCGGCTAGTCGCATGCGATTATCACTTATGCGCTGGGGCAGATGTCTTAATTGAATCAGTAACAATAATGGTATGCTTATGAAGAATAGTGTCCGCCATACAGTTCCACGATCCTTTACAAAATGATAAAAAACGGAAAACAAAAAAGTCAATATTAATGGTACATACACGATGATCATACGATCCTGCTTCCAATGCGTCTGCAATGCAACAAATACAACACTTATGATAACCGCCAGATATATACCCAGGTAAAGTTTATGTTGCTCCCGTTTCTTGAACATGTAATATCCCCCTGCCAAAAAGAAAATTAAAAAAAGCAATGTCATAAAGCCTATCGGCTCAAGCGGTGCATTTTCCACTCTCCACCCCAAGATGCGCAATACATCCGTAGAAATGTGATGATTAAAATTCTCAAAATATCTCACGACCAATCCGCTGATATCCTCCCTGCCTTCTGATGCATTATAATAGTTCTTAAGCATTAATGTTTCAAATTGTCCGGATACTGCAGACCCATTAAACAATATCTTTATGGCCATAGTATATATAATACGTGCCACGAGATATCCACCGACAATAATTGAGGCTAACTTATAGCGTTTTAAGTACACACAATATAGACCAAGAATGAAGGGGGCTATTAATAAGATATTCTTTGTAATCGAATACAACAAAATAAATACAATCGTACTAGCCCAAAAAGTCTTCCGGGATTTTAATCCATCGTAAGCAAAATCTTCCTCTTTAAATTTATTCAGCAAATAAAATGACAAGCCTAAAAAACCATACTGCATCGTCATGAAGAATGACTCTGAAAGGGTCGAACTATTATAAAACTGTAGGGCATAGTTCGTAGAAATAAATAGTAAAACTGCCGCTACGACTATACTCGGAAAATAATTCTTGAAGGATTTATAATAAATCCAAATGCCAAGACCACCCATTACAAAAGAAAACAATTTGTAACTCACTACATTAAACCCAAATACTAACGCCGGAACAGCTAACAAAGCCGTATAAAAAACCGAGCTAAAGGTGGGATATACACCATATTTTAAAAAATTACTCGCCTCGACTATAAAATTGGCATCATCAGCCATGGGTATTATGTAGCCATCAAATAGTAGCGTACCAATTATCAAAAATAAAAGCAATGAAGCTATTGTAATCCACTTGAGACGCTTGCTGATAAGCTTTTCAAGCTTATCAAGTATGCTGGCTGTAGATCCTCGGTGACCAGGAATAGTCTTTTGAACAACGACAGGCTTTTTAGATTTGAAATTCTTCTTAGCCATGAACTATGGGTTAATTATATAAATTTAATTCTATTCATTGCGAAAGCTACCATTCTCAACAATATCAATCCATGTCTAAACCGCGATATATTGGTATCGCCGTAAGTTCTCTCCCTGTAGCGAATGGGCAAATCGATAATCTTAAGATTTAGCTTATAAGCGCCGAAGAGCAAATCAAAATCACCAAATGGATCAAAGTCGCCAAAATATTTTCTATTGGTCTTTAAACGCTCATAATCTTTCTTAAAAATAACCTTTGTTCCACACAAGGTATCCTTAATAGGTTGCTCCAAAAGCCATGAGAATGCATAACTAAAAAATTTATTGCCGAGCATATTTAAAAATCGCATCGCTTTATTTTCCATCGGATAAACTAAACGAGAGCCATTGATAAATTCTCCTTTGCCACTTCTTATAGCGTCATAAAATTTAGGCAAGTCTTCCGGCGGCACAGTTAAGTCTGCATCCAGTATCATCAGAATATCGCCTTCAGACATTTCAAAACCTAACTTTACTGCGTTGTATTTACCCTTGCCATCCTGCTGGCCTATCTTCATATATCTTAGACTCTTATATCGCTCTGTCATGGATTGAATCACTTCCCAAGTATCATCAGTGCTATTACCTTCGATAAATATAAGCTCGGTAGATAAACCCATCTCAGGCACTCTCTTGATGGCATCTTCTATATTCCCACTTTCATTTCTTGCCGGGATCACCACACTGACATGATAATCCTCACCTGCCTGAACACCCATTTGTCTGGCAAAGACATATTGGTTCAAACACAAGGAGTTGATCAATGGCAATCGAGCAATGTACTTATTAAAAAACCAAGACACCAACGGAATATTGACCGGAACTAACATGCGCATATTCGCTCTGTAAACCTCATATCCCGCGAGATACAACAAGTTCTGAATATCCACTTTTGAAAGCCAGTTTTGCTCCGGCGCCTTCCTCTTATAACCAATGATCTCGCCCAACTTGATTAATGGCTGCCATAGTCGGCTATAATAACCGATATAAACCTTTGTACGAGGATGACAGCATTGTTTGATCTGATGTAAGGCATCAAGGACATTGTCAAAAAAACCTATTGTGTTGCTGATTACAATTACATCATATGTCTCGTCTAAAACAAGAGCATCCACATCCATATGATGGAAAGTCAGGGTAGGATAGCTTTCTTGAGCTAGTTTAATCATGCCCTCACTGAAATCGATTCCCACCTTATGCCTACCGTTGAGTCTATTCAGGGTGTCTCCTGCACCACATCCGATTTGTAGTATAGACTCAGATCCGTTCAGAAAATAATTATAATAATCAATCGAATCATTCCAAAAATATCCGTGTCGTCTTCTATAACTCCTATAGTCAGCCGATAAGTTATCAAAAAAATATCGAACCTTCTCTTTTCTTGAATTCATTTAATCTACTTTCTTGTTCATTCGCGCAATTGCGTTAATCCCTCCCTTGGCAGGTATTATCTTTTTAAGTTGCTCTATATCCTGAGGTAACGGTCGCTCATCATGTACGCTATAAAAAGAGTATCCGATTTTAGAAAGAAAATTCATTAGCGTTTCGAAAGAACTTCCATGTTCAAGATGAACATAAGGGCTCAATTCAATCAATATCTTCGGTCTAAATTTCTTAAGGGTTTGCTCAGCACCTTTCAGCACCCAATACTCGAAACCGTCTACATCAATTTTTATAAAATCAACTTTGGATAAATTAAGTTCTGATAACAGGGTATCTAGAGATACCGTTCTCGCATCGGCAGTGCTTTTTAAGATTCCTTTGTGAACAGCATGTTGACCATCAGAGCTATTGAGATCCCAACTAGAATATAATTCCGTCGGTGTCTCCATGACATCGTCGGCGCTAAGTAAGCATTGTATTGCCGCAATTCTATCTATGAGAGAAGGGTTGAGCGAAATATTTTTTTGCAATTTATTGAAAGCCCAATCTGTAGCCTCCAATGCTATTACTAGCCCATTATCTCCGACAGCTTCTGCCATGGTCAATGTATGCGCACCGACATTTGCGCCTATATCAAGAACAAAATCACCTTTGAGGATATGCTTCTTTAATAATTGTGATGTCTCTTTTTCAAATGCACCAAAAATAAAAATAGACAGGTCTATTCCTTCATTCAGTTCCAGCTCGTAAGTAATACTATCCCTTCTGACGATATGTATATCACCTTTTTTACCTTGAAAAAACAAACTTAATCGCGCCAGGTGATATAGAATACGCGCTCCGAATATTTTAATATATGTGGGTAAAACTATCAATTTACGGTGGTTGTATTATATGACGGATCAAATCGGATGAGATTATATTTCTGTGGATTAAATGATCTATTGTGAAATAACGCCGGTTTAATCGCCAAATAATCTGTATAAAATGATAAATCATCAACTTTATCCTCAAGAGCACCAATAGTTAGCTCTTCGAAAAAGAAAATCAAAAAACCATGATCCGAAAGCAAACTCAAATACTGAGATGATGACGCTCCTGATTTTTGAAGTCCATAGGGCCACAGTTCTCCCAATATGATAAGGGACGGGCTCGCTGATAAAATCTTCTTCATACCTAGCATAGCCCAATAGTCATAACCTTGTATATCTATTTTGATAAAGTTAAACGATCTTGTACCGAAGTAGTCATCCATACTGATCTGCTCGACTTCCGAAATGCTCCGTCCTTCGCCACTGTCATAAGTCTGATGATCCACATTAAGGTCCTTTGAATAAAATAGTTGTATTATACCAGCTTCTGATCCTACGGCCTTCATGAACACTCTCACATGGTCATATTCCGAGGTGTTCTGTTGGAGAAAACCAAAGTTTCTTTTCTCCGGCTCAAATGCGATAACAGTTCCTCTGATCCCGACCAGACGCGCAAATAACCGTGTATAGTAACCTATGTTCGCACCTATGTCAACAATTTGATCCCCTTCCTGCACTACATCTTTTATGAGTCTAATCTTCTTACCATCACTCAAGGTCTTGTACTGGAAATACAGAGGACGATAGAGCCAATATTGATAACGATACAGCTGATTAAACAAAAAAAAGATATATCTGGTAAGCTTTGCCATTCACAAGTTTATTCTAAAGAAGAGCTTATGGCACAAAAGTGCTAAAAAAAAGCCTCAAACCACTAAGGTTCAAGGCTTTTTATATCGAAAAAAAACTAATGTTCTATATAGGCTTATTTCGAGTCACGACCTCCCTGTAAGAAATCTTGATACTCTTGCAACTCATCCCATTTGCCATCGGCTGCCATTTCTGCTTGCTTAGGCCAAGTGCCGGGGTCTGCAAGAGAAAATCTCGAGCCGGCATCTGTAAGGATTTTTTGAATCGTAGGAACAGGGGTCTGAGACAGAGCACGCCATGTATTTATGCCAGCATTTTTAAGAAGTTCTTCAATCTTTGGACCGATTCCTTCAACTGCTTTAAGATCATCTTGCTTCCAGCGTTTTAGAAGACCCATTTTGATCATATATTTCTCAAGCTTCGCATCTGTCTCGCCATCACCAGTATCAGCTCGACCGGTATCCAATTGTTTTTGAAGGATGATCAACTCGGCCCATCGCTTTTGATTAGCCATGGTGGCTTGTTGTGGCCATGAAGTCGGATCTATAATGCGATATCGCACCGGATCGACCTTGTCAAGTAAGGCACGCAATTCGTCAGGTGATTTTGCTGCCAACTCTGCGAAAGTTCTGATTCCATTATCCTTGAGTACTGCGCTCATTTTTTCGCCTATCCCCTCGATTATTTGTAGTTCATCATCTTTGATCTGACTATAAGCACTAACTTTTGGCGAAGCTTGCGGAGTCGGAGGTGTTACGAATGTCCTTTTCTCAGGTGCTACATCAGCAACCACTCTTTGCACTACGCTTGGCGCTACTGCTTTTGGTGCTGCTTCTAATTCTGCAATTCGGCCTTTCCAAATGGCAATATCACTATTGAGCGAGGCATTGCGATCATTACATAAATTAAGATCCCCATCCAATGAACCAATACGTGCATTGGCTGCCTTTAATTTGGCTTCAAGATCAGCAATTGTTGCCCTTAATCCGGCAATTAAACGTCCCCATAGCAACCAACCCGCTAATAAGCCCGCAAGCAAAGGAAGTAGCCACGGCAACCACCAAGGACAATTACAAAAGTCTATGAATAGAATTAACATGATATTTAAGTTTTGAATTATTTAATAATTTGAAGTTCTGTTCTACGATTCTTGGCACGGCCTTCTTCGGTGTCATTGGTAGTAATAGGTGTTGATTCTCCTTTCGTTTCAACCAATATCTGATTCCTATTGACCCCTTTTGACACTAGGTAATCTCTTATCACTTGCGCTCTCCGACGACCGAGTGCTAAATTAGATTCTTCACTTCCAATACTATCCGTATGACCTGTAAGTCGCACTCTATCACCGGAGGCAATAACCCTTGCCGCCACTTGATCGAGATAAGCTTCTACATTTCTGTCGTCTAGCTTATTAGTGGAATTGAATGGAAAATAAATTAATGTACTCTGCGGGACCTCTGCTTGAGGTGCCGTGGTGATTCCAAATCTTACTTTCTCAGCTTCGCTTAATTCAACACCTACAGCTTGTTCGCTATTCACATCAATTAACGTAGCATCAATAGTTGGAGAAAGTCTTCGCTTCACCACTTCAGCACGGCACAAGCCCAAATTCGAATATTCTCCTGTATACGTCTCAGACGTGGAGTATATACCCGTAACCAATAGACGCCTTCCTCCGGACACTAGAGCTGCCAATGAATCCCTAAGTCCTTCAAAATCGTCCCCGTAATAAGCCTCACAACTATTCGTATCAAAACAAATAGACCTGCGAGGACAATCCTTTGGTACAGCTACCGGAGGGGCAGCAGGTACCGGCTGTTCAACAACTGCCGCAGCAGATTGACAACAGCGCGTTTGATCCGAGCACATTTTGTAGCCCATTAGCAGCCACAATATGCCCAGAATTAATAATCCTATGTTTCGCATTTATCAAGTTGGTTATTAAAAAATAATGTCGACGAAAAGGTATGTATTTCGTCAAAGAATTCCATTATTTTTTTTGTTAAAACTTTCATTGTGCCGGGCGAACACTGAAAAAAGCCGCGAAAACACGAAAATCTAGTGAAATAACTCAGAAATTACTGAATTTTGAGCGACATTCTAGGGCTTCGATACGTTCATAAGTATGACTCATAAAAATGGTATGTTTTCACTGCGCGTAAGCATTGTGTTGAAGTGGCTCTGCGGATTACTCCTACTGGGAATTCTATCATTGGGTTCTTGTAGCAAAGATGACTGTCAAGCCGGCGTCATCACCGTTGAAGGCTTGGATGATTTCAATTGCCCTTCCGCTAAGATCCTTTTGAGCTTGTCGCGAGATAAAGACTTCGAGTTGATTCGCAGTCAAGCGCAATTCGAAAGCATCGTTATTTCCTCATGTAATTTATCCTTTGATTGGCAGAAGTACGATCTGGTGGTCGGAAGGATTAAACCAGGATATATAATCGCAGAGATTACCCGAAAATTTTCAAAGGATTGCGTAGGCAATCGCGCCACGCTTTCTTTCGACTTCTTATTAACTATTACTCCTTCCGACGAAGAGTTTATCTACAGCGCGTTGATCCCTAAATTGTCAGACCAAGAAACGCTTTTCGTACAAACCTAGCCATAGTTAAGGTTCTTCCTCGCATAGCCTTCCCATACATTGTCCCAGCAAATTTTCTTTAGCCGCTATTAATGACATCTGGTGCCGATAAATGGCATACAGTACACTATGAAGGTAAATTCACTTTCTTGCAAAAAGATTCTTTTGTTCTGATTTGTGGAAAGTAATGGAAATTTTGTTTCTTGCAGCAGCTAATCCATAAAAATGTTATGAGTTCATTATTCGAAAACAACAAATCATTAATTGAGTACTTTTATATAAACGAAAAGAATTATCCCGATCAAGTCTTCCTCAGGCAACCATACGGCGATCAATGGAAAGAAGTTAGTTATAAAGAAGCCGGACAGATTGCCCGAAAAATGGCGACTGCCCTCAAGTCCAAAGGAATTAAAAAAGGTGACCATATCGCGCTGATATCCAAAAATTGTTATCACTGGATTCTGGCAGATATTGCTGTAATGATGGCAGAAGCTATTTCTGTACCATTCTACCCCAATCTCACCTCAGGTCAATTAAGAGAAGTGATAGAAAAAAGTGATTCCAAACTCATCTTTGTCGGCAAACTCGATGAATGGCAAGAAAAGAAAAATGGTGTTCCCGCTGATGTTCCGATTATCCGTTTTCCACATTATGAGGGCAATGCGAAGGTATCCGAAGGAGAAGACTGGGACGAACTCGTCAACAAGCACGAAGCCATGAAGGATAGCCCCATACCTCACAAAGATGATGTATGGAGTATCTTATTTACTTCCGGTACTACCGGATCTCCAAAAGGAGTTGTTCATACACATGGCAGTTGCGCACTGGTAGCTAGAAATGAAGAGATTAATAATTTCCTTAAATCAGCCAACAATAAGTTTCCGGTATATTTCTCTTTCTTACCGCTCAATCATATCGCAGAGCGTACAGCAGTTGAGTTAGGAGCATTACTTTCTGCCGGAAATATTTCCTTTGCTGAAAACCTGGACACATTTGTCAAAAATTTAAACGAAACCCAGCCACATTTGATTTTTGCCGTTCCGCGGATCTGGACAAAATTCCAACTAGGGATTCTAGGCAAAATGCCGCAGAAAAAGCTCGACACGCTTCTTAAAATACCAATAGTGTCTAGCTTAATTAAGAAAAAAATTAAAAAATCACTGGGACTATCAAGAGCAGAGGTGGCATTGACAGGAGCATCAATCACGCCCGAAAGCTTAAAGCAATGGTATAGAAATCTTGGCATAAACCTGAGAGAAGTGTACGGTATGACAGAAAACTTCGGCGCCTTTACCTTAATGCCTGATCCCGGCCATCGCCCAAATACAGTCGGCCAACTTATTCCCAACGCTGAAGGCAAAATTGACCCAAATACGGGTGAAATACTAATGAAGATGCCATGGATGATGAAAGGCTATTATAAAGATGATGAACTGACAGCCGAAGTATTAAGAGACGGATGGTTGCATACAGGAGACAAAGGTTTAATGGATAAGGATGGATACTTCAAAATAGTAGGTCGGGTAAAAGATGCCTTTAAAACAACTAAGGGAGAATTTATCGTACCGACGACCATCGAAGAACACTTTTTCAAGAATGATTTTATCGAGCAGATCTGTGTGACTGGTCTGGGTATACCACAGCCAGTAGCTATGATATGCCTGAGTGATGTCGCAAAAAGCGAATCCAAGGATATCATAGATCAAAACCTAAGAACGCAACTCGATGAAGTAAATAAAAAATTGCAAAATCACGAACGCCTCAGCGCAATTGTGATCGCGAAAGAGCAATGGTCAGATGCTAACGAGATGCTTACTCCTACTCTAAAAGTAAAACGGGGTTCGGTACATGATAAATACTGTGATAGACTGAAAGCGTGGTGCGACGCACCGGAAAAGATTATCTGGGAAGCATAAAGTGCCAAATAATTCGTAGGCCAAGCGAACAAGCTTGTATACCATTGTGTTAAAAAGGCCATATGAACGAATTAGAAGAGACACTCAATAGTATGATGCGCTTCACTGGCGGACAATTTCCACCGCCTGTGGCAAGCATCCTCCAAGGGGAAGTAATCTCATACCACCCCCATAAATCTATGCGCGCGCGCTTTCCCCTACAGGAAAAGTTCAACAATCCATTTGGTATAACATTCGGGGGAACTTACAGCATGTATTTCGATATGGTAATGGGGCCATTTTCGGGTGTGGAGGCGGGTGCACCGACAACAAGTCTTGACCTCAATGTCAGTTTTCTTAAACCGCTCAAGCCGTCAGACGAGTATGTGGAGATTGACATATCATTGATTAGCAAATCACGACAGTTCATATTATTGGCCGGTCAGGCCTACAAGCCAGATGGCACATTGGTAGCAACAGCGAGCAGCCGCATGTTCATCCTTGGTGATAAAAAAACTACTTGATGGGCCAGCTCTACTTTATCCGACACGGTCAGGCTTCTTTTAATAAGGCTGACTACGATCAATTATCGGACAAAGGCCGTCAACAAGCCTCATTGCTGGGTACTTTTTTCGAGAATAGACAAATTCAGTTTGGTAAGGTCTATGCAGGCACACTGCGACGACAGATCGATACGGCACAGATTTGTCTAGAGGCAGCTGCTTCTCCCCACAACATTCTTAAACTCGAAGGGTTAAACGAACACCATGGCCCTTCGATCGTCAGCGCTTATTATCCTGAGAGGTTTAAAATTGATGGTATTATTCCACCTGAACAGCTGGAGACATACCGAAGAGATTTCTACAAGACCTATTTTGATCTCGCAGAATTATGGGTCAAAGATGAACTCGATCAGACTAAACTTAGCCATGTCGAGCCATGGAGCGTATTTAAAGAACGCTTTAACACAGCGGTACGTCAAATCATAAGTGATGCTGATAAAGGCGAAAAAATCGCCATTTTTACATCAGGTGGCCCTGTCGGCACAGCTCTTGGAATGTCATTGGGATTGCCGGATACAGAAATAGTAAAACTAGCATGGCAAGTGAGGAATACTTCCGTGTCTGAATTTTTATTTAACCGCGATAAATTTAGTCTCGTCAACTATAACGTAACGGCTCACATCACCGATCCCGAATTATTGACATTGGTATGAGGCAGCCATATTTCACTATAACAACGAGATTACAAGTATTATTTTCATATTGGCCGTCGGCCAATATTTCATTCGATGATACCGAGATGGATGATTCTGCCTCCTGCATTATTAACAGGATTTGTAGATTGACCTATCACTATGCCTGACTCCGGCGAATGATATTGCTTCGTAATCTGACCAAAAGCATTGCGCAATGTAGCGATTAGCTGACCTTCATTTATTCTGTCCAGCAAATTTACCTCCATGGTTAAAAAACCACCTCGATCTGTGTACACCCAGTACGAGTTTCGACAACGCACAGGGGCAGAGAGATCTTGCGCCACAGGACGATCCCACATTCCGAGATAAGACATAATATGATGCATGTTCCTGACTCCTCGCATGATCATATCCGACTGATAAACTTGTGGATTTCCCAATTCAATAGTAACACAGTCGATATTCATCATAGAGGCTTGTGTTCGTAATGTCCGCGCACTAGCCGCTGCCTGACTTGTGCTCGCACCACCTTGGCTATTGAGAAGGATATCTGCATCCAGGATGTCTAGCATACCTTGCAATGTCGCGTTCTGAGCATCTAGTCGTGCATATAGAGAATTTGACCTGCCAAAGCTTGCTGTATGAAGATCTATCAGAAACGCTATCTGTGGTAAAAACTGCTTAGTGATAAAATCCGCAAGACGCTCACTTTCATTGCCCTTATCTGATCCGGGGAAGATACGATTTACATCTGTCACATCTTCATGCTCACGCTGATATCTGAAAATGGCCGACGGATTTAATCCGGGTACAGCTACTACCGTGCCACTCAGTTCGCTAGGATCAAGATTCATTACGAGTTCATGAATAGCACCTATACCATTAACTTCATTGCCATGTATTGCGGCTGTGATACCGAGTACCTTGCCGTCTTGCTGGCCTCGTATCACAATGATCGGTATATCGATTGAGCGGTCAAAGGCATCAGTACCGACTGTCATCCACAAATGATGAATCTTGCCGCGCTCAAGGCTTGAAATAGTAAGATTGCCATTTACTGTAGTATTGACAACAGGCTGCGCCATCGTGCGGCAAGAGCATAAAAATAAAAGCCAAGCACTCAGGAAGATTGATAAATGGATTCTTTTCATAATAAATAGTTTTGTGCCGTTCTTATAAGAGCAGATCTGCAATTTTCCATGCTAACTTATCCATATTGGCTCCGGATTGATTCACAAGCGTAACTACCACCAATTCTTGCTGAGGATAAATGAGCATCATACTTGTCCCCCCTACCGAACCACCACTATGCCCATACCAATATCTGCCTTTTTCGTCAATACCGGATGCATAACCGATGCCATAATTTAGCGAACTACCATCTGGTAGAAACTGAGTAGCCGTACATAATGCTAATGCGGATTTACTTAACAGACCCGGTTTAGAAATAGCTTGTCCTAATCGCGCCAGTTCATCAGGAGTGGCGATATACCCTCCTCCTGCCCATTTATTAGATTGATCGATCGAAGGTGTAGGAATCATTTTTTCATCATACTTCATATAAAAGCTCACCCGATTGTAAGAGATACTGTCTTTAATATCTGGTTTTAACATGTCGAGTGCGAGGGGAGAAAGCACCTCTTCTTTTACCAGATCAAGAAATGGTCTCCCCGATACCCTTGCCATCACTGCACTGATCAATGTCCACCCATATGTGGTATAGCTATACTTCGTTCCCGGCTCGAATAATAATGTATCCTGAATAAATACTTTCAAAGGTTCAAAAACATCGGTATAGGAAACATTACTCATAAACTCAAGTCCATGATAATGCCTGATCCCTGCGGTATGTCCGGCTAGCTGCCTAAGCGTCAACGACCTTTTATCTTCCGGGATATCCGACAAGTAATGTCCTATCGGTTTATCAAGATCAATATCCGCTCTATCAGCCATTTTACACAGAACCGTACCTGTTATCGTCTTAGAGATACTGCCGATTCTGAAAAGAGATCCATGAGGGTCAATGGTTCTTTTTTGGTCTAGATCGGCATATCCAAAACCCCTTTTCAATATTGGCCTACCCTCCTTATAGATAACAACTGCCAGCCCCGGGTATTCATACTTCAGAACTTGCTCTTCGCACAAGACAGAAACCTTGTCAATGCTAGTATCTTGAATAGAATCAAGTGGTACACGCTTGCAAGCGCTTACCAAAAACGTGAGACAGATGAATGCTGGCAATAATTTATTCAAGAGTGATTTCATAAGCGTGATATTATCCTTTGAAATTAACTGCAATATAATCCTAAGAAGAGATCTTATGCTTTTTGAGTTTCTACAGTGATTACATTTTCAACCCATAACAGCGTTTTACTATCAAATTGTCACTCAATCCTATACTTTAATGAGTTCATAACACTTATTTGCTCAAGAGTATTTGTTAACTTTCCACCTCATTAAAAGAACATAACACCATGAGAATACTTCTTGCTACAGTCTTGATGACCATTTATTTAATGTCATGCGACAATAATCCGAAAAATACATCCATCAAGACAAGTATTCATATTAACTATCCATCTGATCATTATAATGAATCACTCGATGGGCGACTTATTTTGTTGATTTCTAAAGATGATAAAACAGAACCGCGCTTTCAACTCAGCGATTATATCAATACATGCCAGGGCTTCGGTATGGATGTAGAGGATTGGAAGCCAGGGCAAATTATTTCGTTTGACATGGCTGCTTTTGGCTATCCGATCATGGATTTCAAAGATGTCGCCGATGGCGAATATACCGTACAGATGCTCTTCCATAAATACGAGACCTTCGTAAGAGGAGATGGACATACGGTCAATATGCCGATGGATCGTGGAGAAGGTCAGCAATGGAATCTTGCCCCGGGCAATGTGTACAGCACCCCTAAAAAAATAAATCTAAGTCCCGCATCTACTTCCGATCATAGATTTGATTTAACAACAATAATCCCAGCTATCCAAGAGCCGGAAGACACGGAATATGTAAAGCATGTCAAAATACGATCCAAGCTGCTATCGGATTTCTGGGGTAGAGATATGTACCTCGGCGCACATGTATTATTACCACATGGCTGGGCTGAACACCCCAATGTTAAATATCCTCTAGCGATATTTCATGGTCATTTTCCTAGCGATTTCGGTGGGTGGCGTACGACACCACCGGATCCAAATCTAGTTCCTGATTTTTCAGATAGATTTAATATAAGCGGTTACAACCGCATCGTGCAGCAAGAAGCTTATGACTTCTACAAAATGTGGACAGGTCCCAATTTCCCGAGAGTATTAGCCATTGAAATCCAGCATGCCAATCCTTTTTATGATGACTCCTATGCTGTAAACTCTGAAAATATCGGCCCTTATGGTGATGCTATTACCTACGAGCTCATACCCTATATCGAGCAACAATTCAGAGGAATAGGAGAAGGCTGGGCGCGATTTACCTATGGCGGATCGACAGGAGGATGGGAAGCTTTAGCTGTTCAAGTAAAGTACCCCACTGAATATAATGGTTGCTACGCAGCATGTCCTGACCCCATAGACTTCAGAGCTTTTTGCCTCGTTAATATTTATGAAGATAAAAACGCCTATTACCGAGAAGGCCCTTTCAGAAAAACACTTGTGCCCGGCCATCGAAACTACCTCGGTCAAGTAAACGCCTATAATAGGGATATGAATTATCGCGAACTGGTCCTTGGTACCAAGACTCGCTCGGGTCAGCAATGGGATATCTGGGAAGCAGTGTACTCTCCGGTTGGGGCAGATGGTTATCCTAAACGGATATGGGATAAAATCACTGGTGAAATTGATAAAGATGTGGCTAATTATTGGAAAGAAAACTATGACCTGGCGTATATATTAAAACGCGACTGGGCTAAACACGGCAAGGATTGGGAAGGAAAGATCAAGATCTACTGCGGCGACATGGATAACTTCTATCTTAATAATGCTGTTTATCTAGCAGAAGAAATACTCGAAGCTACTACCGAACCATATTATAATGGAGAAATAGATTACGGCGACAGAGCCGAACATTGCTGGAATGGTGACCATACACAGCCTAACTATATTAGCAGATTACGCTATAATCGCATGTTCATCCCCAAATGGGCCGAAGAAGTCAAAAAAAGAGCACCTAAAGGGGCAGATCTGAAGAGTTGGCGGTATTGAGCTTAGTATCAAATAAAAGACAACAAAACATCGCAGTCCATTACCTTATTGTGGACATAACAAGTATACATGCACATAGAGTTCTTTCATTGACCTAAGCCCTTCTAAGAATGGAATGAGCTTATGGCCTCTCTTCAATGAAGTTACCGCAGTCTGCTAATTGTCATCTCAATCCATGAAGAAATGGATATCAATGTACTTGGCAACCTAAGCCTCAAAGCGAATGCCTATTAGTTGTGGAATAAACCTAAGCCAAGATAGTCCGGTATACTTGTCCGCTGCTTCTATGTTAATGCTGGCGCATCGCACCATTCGGTCTTTATTTTAGACTAATCGTTAGCTTTTTTCTTCTTTTATTCTTTTCATTCTCATATAGGTAAAGACCTATACACATAAATGATAGTAATATTAGCGGCACCCAATGAAGATCCACCCACAAACAGCGAATTTCACTTTCATCGCTCCTGAATGCGATACAGGGAAACATCAAAAACATGGCCAAATACAATAAATTGCTTTTCATAGACAGCTAATTTTATTACATATCTCTCTCATTTTTAAAGAAGCCATGACAAATGCCATTCGTCATTCAAAAGCAATACAGGTGGCTCTTATCATTCAATTCATCACCAAGTCGAGCGTCTTAATTCGTTTCTGTGATAACGGGCAAGTTTTTGATATGAACACAAAGGCTTATGCCAAAGGCATCAGCTTTATGCATGACAGAGCTACATTTCTAAACGGCCAACTAACCATAATATAGCGCAGAAGGCGTCATAACAACCGTGGACTTAATCTTGTCTATCGCTTAAATTAGGTATAGGAAGTCTGTTGTGAAAACATTCAATTTGTAAATTGACACTCCCATATACTGCTCTGACGGTTTTAAAAAAATCCATATATGACGATAATGCATTCTTGCGTCATGCCTTGGCTAGCCTCATCGCCGCGCAAGATGACATAATGCTGGCAGGTGTTTATGATCATTGCCTTTGTGTACAAGAGGAGATACTCGCTGATGATCCAGACATCGTCTTGATGGACATTAGCTTGCCCGGTCTTTCGGGCTTATCGGGTATGCAGGCCATTAAAAAAGTAAGGGTGCATACGGATGTCATTATTATAACCGTTTTTGCTGACGATGAAATTCTCTTTGATGCACTCTGCAAAGGAGCGTCAGGCTACCTTCTGAAAGATCATTCGATGGATGTCATATTGTAAGGGTTACGCGAAGTAACTAAGGGATTAACACCCATGAGCCCTAGTATTGCTCGACGTGAGATGGCTCATTTTAGAAAACCCATTTCTATCAATGAAGCCACAGACCTTTCACCACGCGAAAAAGAAATCCTAAATGAATTAGCCCAAGGAAATAGTGCCAAAATCGTCGCGCAAAAGTTAATACTCAGCGATCATACTGTCCGTTCTCATATTAAAAACATCTATACCAAGCTCAATGTCAATTCCACTACGGGTGCTAATAACAAAATCTACCTGAAATAACCCATAGACCTGACGGCATCGTTGCTAATCAGTGCTCCCCTTAAAGGCCGCCATCCATGCTGACACAATATCCGGCCACATGCCCAATCTTCCTTTGCCGATGGCCAAGCTATACCCGTGTCCGCCATATGGAAAGATATGCATTTCGCTTGGCACACCAGCTTTGTGAAGTGATCGATAATAGATCAGACTATTATGGATTGGTACGGCAAGATCATCACCGCTATGGATAAGGATGGTGGGGGGGGTGTCCGCATTTACATGATCTTCGTTCGAAAAAAAATCGATCCATTCTGCCGCAGGATTCTCTCCAATCAAATTTGTCCGCGACCCACCATGGGTGACACCTTCTTTAAAGCTAATAACGGGATAAAGCAATATTGAAAAATCGGGCCTTGCCGATAGCGCATCATGATCATCATTTGGAGGATAGGATTCATAATCATAATGCACCGATAGACTCGAAGCCAGATGCCCACCAGCCGAAAAGCCCATAATCCCAATTCTCGACGGGTCAATATTCCACTCTTCGGCATGTCCTCGTATTAGACGCATAGCTCTTTGCGCATCCATAAGCGGGGTAAGATGGGATTGATCTTGGAATTCTTTTAAAGGTAACCGGTACTTGAGAACGATAGCGGCGATCCCTTTGCTATTGAGCCACTTGGCGATATCTGATCCTTCCCAATCATAGGCTAGCACACCATATCCGCCCCCAGGACATACGACTACCGCCTGACGAGTAGCATGATTAGGCGCAGGTAGATAGACATCGATAGCTGGTACTCTGACCTTACTAATGATTAAGATGCCCGCATGGCGATGCTCTTCTTCATGTACTATTCCCTTGTCATTAGGTGCTATATCCCCCCATAGCTTTAAATGGGCATCTTGCGCAGTTAAAAAACCCGATGTGGTCATTGCAAATATTATTAGACCTATTGTACTAACAACTTTCTCCATTTCTCTTTTTACGCTAAAGTTAATGGTGATGTGCTTATTAAGCGCAATTTACTCTGCAGATGCTATGTACTATTTGGTGTTTGGCCATTTTTGCGCGTCAATTTTTAATACACCTCACTGAAAAGCCCGGTTGCAAATTTTCACTTGATTGACGAATCACCTCTCCACTATCATAGGACATCTTTCTATAAAAAGCATTAATGCTACTCCCTTTTGAGGATGTCCACCAATAACCAAAGAACCATAAGTCATTTTGCGCAACCCCATTCTTGTTAATTGAGCCCCCAGGTTCTGCTCCGAAGTTGACAGAATTTGTTGCTTCGGTATTTGGGTCTTCCCATATACCCGTCATAGCTTGTCGTGTACCTGTTGATTTTAAGAATCCACCAGCCACAGAGCTTTGCACACCTAAAGTATCTATATTAATGGTTGTCGGATCCAAAAAATCCACTATTTCAGTCCAATTAAAGTCGCTCGCTACAACCCAGCCAGCCGGACATAGGCCACGTGAGTTATCTACGGCATGAAAATTATACAGTTTACCTGTTGTGTCATTCAAAGTAGCGTCTAGATTGTAGTAACTCCATGCCCCTGTTGTGTTTAACTCCCACCCGCTTGGCTGCGCCACTGAGTCTATCATAGTGCCATCTTGATATCGTGTCGTTCTGAGGTTTTCTAACATCCAGTATGTCCCATTAATTTTACCTATTTTATAATAATTGCCGTCGATATCTGCTATACTGTCTATACCTAGACTCTGCTCTAATCGAAATATTAAATCGACAATTCTCTTCTCTTTTTGGTCAACATAAAATTTCGTCGCCGCATCTTGAGAGCTACTCGGATCTAGGAGATCTGTAATTGTCAACATATTGGCAGAATTGCCATGTGTCAATACATTAGCGAGCGATTGCAACTCATTACTGCTACTTGTATCTATCCTAACACTCCCACCACCCAAACTAAGCTTTAAACTATCTTGCTCCAATGTCAAAACTTGTATTTCGTTAGTTGCGCTTTCATCTAGACCTGCTGCACTTGATAGATAGCCCGATGATCTAATCGCGGCAATACTGTCTCTTAATTCCTGCTTGTCATTATAGCTGCTCAGGTCTACCTTTTGCGCCGGCACATTATCTTTCGCTAAGGATAGGTACAACATGTCGTTGATAATCAAAAAAGAATCTATGTCCTGAATTTCGTTAGTCACATCTCCATCCAACTCCACAAAACTGATCAAATAGCCGGTAGCTCTTATGCTGGCAATGCTATCTTGAAGAGCACCTAAATTATTATATTGACTGAGATCGATAGACTGAACATCGACACCATCATTGAGCAGCGAAATGCGCAACTGGTTATTGACAAGTTCGAAAGTATCAAGGCGCTGCAGCTCATTAGTCGGATCTCCATCTTGCTCTTGAAAACTGGTAAGATAACCTATACTTCTGATTTGTGTCATGCTATCAGTCAGCGCCTGCAAATCGTTGTATTTACTTAAATCAACGGATAGGTAATTCATGTGATCACCGAACATCGAGATGCGAAGCTCATTACCATAGAGTTGAAATGTATCTATGTATTGTAATTCATTCGTCGGATCTCCATCTTGCTCTTGAAAACTGGTAAGATAACCTATACTTCTGATTTGTGTCATGCTATCAGTCAGCGCCTGCAAATCGTTGTATTTACTTAAATCAACGGATAGGTAATTCATGTGATCACCGAACATCGAGATGCGAAGCTCATTACCATAGAGTTGAAATGTATCTATGTATTGTAATTCATTCGTCGGATCTCCATCTTGCTCGATGAATGAAGTAAGGTAGCCAGCAGATCGAATCGACACCATACTGTCACGAAGCGCCTGTAAATTATCATAAGCGGATAGATTGACTGATCTTGCCGCCATTTTGTCACCAACCAAAGAAATGAGCAGTGTATTATTTACGATCATAAGTGTATCGATCTCAGGAGGGGGTGCTTGGGTGAGCGGAGCCAATACCTTGAAGCCAATGGTGCTGTCGGATTTCCAGACTAACAGGCTATCGCTTGAGGAAGAATCGATAGCATTTAGTCGAAGACTGCCATCTAGTTCGACGGTGTTATTTTGTCCATGCGCCATACCTGAATAAATAAAAAAGGCTATCAGAATAGGGTATATGCTGTTGTTCATATCTATGGATTAATCTCAATTGTGATCAAGTAATGGCAAAGTTAGGCCACACGAAACTCTCAGAAATCACCCAAAAAGGGGGTTTTGACAAAAGTTTTAATGCATGCTAAATAGAACTCCTCCAACGCCAAATGGACTCGAAGTATCTTATATCCCAAGAATAATATTGACCAAATCACCCAATTCTTCGGGTTGTTCAAAAGGTATGAGATGCCCTACTTTGTCCATTTGAACAAAAGTGGCATTTGAAGTCGTAGTTTGAATTTGAGCCCATCCGAGATCGTCGATGACATCCGAATATTGAGCACGGATAATAGTGAGTGGCACTTTATTTTTTGGCAAAAGCGGCCATAGATCCGGTGGCGAGGCATAAACTCTGGCTTCCCATTCACGTGAATAGGAAAGGGTAAGCTGCTCTTTATTCATTTTAAATCCATATTTCAAAAAATCTTCAAAAACATCCGGATCAAATCGCTTAAATAGCTTCTTTGCTCCTAGGTGATCGATAACAGCCTGTTTGTTATTCCAAATATCGCGACGATTTGCCGCAATCTTGACAATAGGTATATACTTTTTTTTTAGGGCATAAGGCAACCAAGAAACACCCCGTGATTTGTTTAAGCGCAAAATAACTGGGTCTATCAAAATGAGTTGAGAAAACAGATCGGGTCGCTTGAGTGAAGCCAACCAAGAGGTAACGCCACCGAGGGAATGTCCTATGCCGATGACGTTCTTTAAACCCTTCATGTCCATATACAAGATCAAATCCTCAGCAAATTGATGCCATGTTTTAAATGCGCTCGGGTCACTTTTTGGCCAAAGCGGACGCAGGTAGGGAGTATGAATTTCTTTTGACCGTAGAAGGCCCAGAAACTTGCCATAGCACCCAGGCGCATAAGCATTCGCATGGACGAATTGTATGGGCTGTGGTTCGCTCAAAGATGATAATTAATTCGTTAGTAAATCAGCGAGCACGCGCCACACATTTTCTTTGACGATGTGCTGCCCTATGGCATTTGGATGCTTGCCATCCGATAAATTTAGATCCGGAATGCCTGCCACCCCATCCAATAGAAAAGGAATTAAAGTCGCTTGATAATCTCGCGCGATCTTGTTAAAAATACCCCTGAATTCTTGCATATACTTTTGACCCATATTAGGCGCCGCCTCCATACCAGCAATCACCAATCGCGCATCGGGACTTTTACTTTTAACTACATCAAGTATCTCGCGGAGATTCTTTTCTGTTTCGATTATATCTAGACCTCGCAACATGTCATTGGCCCCCAGCTCTAACACAAAAATATCCACCTGCTCACGCATTACCCAGTCGATGCGATTCTTCCCCCCCGATGTTGTCTCCCCACTAAGACCGGCATTGATGACGATGTAAGGCAATCCAAGTGAGTCGATGCGATCTTGAATAAGCGACGGAAATGATTCTTCTTCATTTAATCCATAGCCAGCCGTCAGACTATTGCCATAAAAAAGAATGGACTTGCGTGCTTTCGTAGAATTATTGGATGGGTTAGTCGTTATTGATTCTGCAATGTTAGTAGTCTCTGCAACTTGTAAGCTATTAGGTGGTTTATCTTTGCATGCCGTCAGCACCAAGGCTATGACGAAGAGTAATGTCGTTAATCTCAAGCTATTCACACAATAAATTTCGATGAGTTCTACCAAATCAATTCTCCAAGTCAAAGGTATCTATAAGTCCTATAAAAGTGGCGAAAAACTCTTGACTGTGGTCAATGATATTAGCTTTAACATACACGAAGGGGAAACAGTTGCTATTGTGGGTCCTTCCGGGAGTGGTAAAACCACCTTATTAGGTCTGTGCGCGGGTCTGGACAATCCTACTGACGGCCAAGTGACCATTTATGATAAAGAGATAAGTTCTCTCAGTGAAAACGAAAAAGCAGCCGTTCGCAATGAATACGTCGGATTTGTATTCCAGAATTTTCAGCTGATTCCCACTCTCACGGCACTTGAAAACGTTATGGTACCGCTCGAACTTAGAGGTCGATCCAAGGAAGCTAAAACACGCGCCTTAGAGCTGCTTCGGCGCGTAGGGCTGGCTGACAGAGCTAATCACTACCCTACCCAGTTATCTGGTGGGGAGCAACAACGCATCTCTCTTGCACGCGCATTCTGCAATGAACCCAAGCTCTTGTTCGCAGACGAGCCTACGGGCAATCTGGATGGTGACACTAGTGAAAGTATCGAAAAACTATTGTTTGAGCTCAATGAAGAGAAAGGCACCACACTAGTTATTGTGACTCATGATCTGGAACTGGCACGAAAAACAGGACGGATCATTCAATTAAAATCCGGTAAAGTGATTTCAGATACACACACCCTGACGCATACTGAGGCATGAAGAATAACTGGTCTTATATTCGTCGGGTAGCGGTAAATGATGCCCGAAAGGATTTGCGAAAACTATTGATGTTCGTATCTTCTATTATCCTAGGTATAGCTGCCTTGGTGGCTATAAACTCCTTCAATTATAATCTAATACGAGATATTGATCAGCAAGCTGCTGGACTGCTGGGAGCTGATCTTGTCATATCCGACAATAAGGCTATTAATTCCGAATTACTTCGCATAGCAGATTCGATACCGGGAGATAAAGCTTCTCAATTATCACTATTTTCTATGTCGTTTCTCCCACGACAAGAAGCAACGCAGTTCGTCAGTCTGAAGGCGCTCAGGGGAGGATTCCCATTTTATGGTAAGTTGATAACAGAACCTATTGAGGCTGCTACTCGTTTTAGAGAAAATCCTTCAGCCCTGGTCGAGTCGGGCATGATGATTCAATACGATCTTGAGGTGGGCGATAGCATCCGACTCGGTAATACAAGTTTTGTCATTAGCGGTAGCTTAAAAAATAGTTTTGGTGGCAATGCGATGGCCGGAACATTTGCCCCTGCTGTTTACATCAGTCAAGACTATATTGAAGAAACAGGGCTGATTCAACCGGGTAGTCTGATCGAATATGAATTCTATTATAAGACCCCATCCTCTTTTGATGCGAATAAATGGCGCGAAGAACACAGAGAAACTTTCCGCAATGAAAGTGTCAGAATACAAACCATCGACAGCCGTAAAGAAGAGCTTAAAGTGGCATTTTCTAATCTCAATTACTTTCTTAACCTAGTCGCTTTAGTATCATTAATCCTCGGCTGTATCGGCGTAGCCAGTAGTGTACTCATTTATATCCGAACGAAGATAAACGCCATCGCCATATTCCGATGTCTGGGTATGAAAGGAGAAGAAGCGATGAGCATCTATTTTTTACAAATCATGATCCTGGGGATGGTCGGCGTGATCAAAGGAGTGATACTGGGTAGCTTAGTCCAAATGTACTTACCTGTGGTGTTTAAGGATTTTCTTCCTTATCAAGTAAACATGATCTTCTCTCCTAGAGCAGCGACAGAGGGATTTGTGATCGGCATGATTGTAACAGCCCTTTTTGTACTTAATCCATTACTATCTATCAGAAAAGTCAGTCCCTTGATGACCTTACGGGTTCAAGGGGAAACAAATGAAAATGCTAAAGACCCCATAAGGTGGTTAGTCAATACGGCTATAGTAATATCTGTTTTTCTATTCTTATGGCGATTGACTGGTAGCTTGCGTAATGGCCTAATATTCACAGTGGTCATAGGTCTCGGGTTTCTGACCTTGTTTCTGGTATCTCGAATGATCATCGGTTTGATTAGAAAGTTTTTCCCTACTGGCTGGAGTTATGTATTCCGTCAAGGTCTTTCTAATCTCTATAGACCGCACAATCAGACGACGCTCTTGCTTTTGTCTATTGGTTTAGGCACCTCAATACTTACCTTGCTGTTTATCATCCAGGGATTAATACTTAAAAATGTTTCTTCTATGGAAGCGGGCAATCAGCCCAATGTGATACTGTATGGTATTGAGACAAATCAGAAAGATTCGCTTGCCGATATGGCTTTGAGTTATGATTTGCCGCTTATTCAGCAGGTGCCTATCATTACCATGAATATCGAAGCATGGAAGGGCAAAACAAAACAAGAATGGCTACGTGACAGTACCCGTACAGCTAACCGCTGGGCAATAAATAGAGAGGCACGTGTGACCTATCGCGATACGATTAATGCAGATGAAAAACTTCTCCGCGGTCAGTACACCGGATATGTCCGACCGGGCGATAGTATTTTCGTTTCTGTAGCCGATACATGGGCGGAGGCACTGGATGTAGATCTCGGTGATGAGATAGTATGGAATGTTCAAGGGGCCCGGATTACTACTTATGTGGGCAGTATAAGAGAGATCAATTTCCGATCCATGCAGACCAGATTTTTTGTCTTGTTCCCTAGAGGTGTATTAGAACAAGCGCCACAGTTTCATGTGCTCGTTACAAAAACCCCTGACACGGAGACAACGGCTAGATTTCGCAAAGCAGCCGTCAAAGCATTTCCAAATGTCTCAGTTGTTGACCTAGGAAGCATACTTGCTGCCCTCAATGAAATCCTGAAAAAAGTGACCTATGTCATCCAATTTATGGCGGGCTTCAGCATCTTGACCGGAATCATTGTTCTATTGAGTTCATTGCTGCTGAGTAAATATCAGCGTATAAGAGAGAGTGTATTATTGCGCACCATTGGGGCTACTTCACGCCAGATATTCATGATCAGTGCCACCGAGTATGCCATTCTGGGCTCACTATCGGCATTAACAGGCATAATCATCGCTATCATCGGCAGTTATTTTATAGCTACACGGCAGCTTGAGCTTGCCTTTCAGCTAAACTGGTGGCCTATCATTATCATTTTCTTGATTGTCGTCTCTGTCACTATTCTGATAGGCCTATGGAATAGTCGCGATGTGATCACTAAGTCTCCATTGGAGATATTGCGGCAAGAGGTGTAGGAAGATATGAGGGAATCGATCTGACGAGTATTAAGCAAAGGATGCCAATCCTTCCCACATCATTTTTCTAAACAATTCCTGATCAGCCATGGTAACAAGCTTAACTTTCGGTCGTTTACTCCGGTGAAGTAGCTGTACAAAACCTCGTCGCGGGTTATCATCATGACCTTTTAAAACTCTTACTGCGGATCGAACTTGGTGTATGCTACATTCTGGTCTGAGCATGATAGCTGTGGCGATGGGATCGGCGAGGGTTACTGAGACCTCGTCAAGATTTTTCTCGGCCCAGGCTATTCTAGTATTTTGCATGGCAGCGGATATTCTCCCTTGCTCAGTTCCTATATCATGTAGTGCTTGAACTTCCTCTATTCTTAACGCGGCTGCTTGGCAAGTCACATCCCATCCTATCATGGTGATAGACATTCCTGATGCGAGAACTATATCCGCAGCTTCCGGATCTGCCCATATATTAAACTCAGAAAAAGGGGTGATATTTCCGGGTAAGTTTACTAAGCCACCCATGACATAGCAGTGCTTTATTTGATTTATGTTATCAGGAAATCGTTCGCAGAATTGTGCTATATTGGTTAACGGTCCCAGGGTTAATAGTTCTAATTCGCCTCGACATTCTTCGATAAGCCGCGCCAATGCTTGTATAGCTTCGCCATCATTGCACATTCTACCATTGGCCGGAAGGCCTATATCCCCCAATCCGTCCTTGCCATGAATAAAATCTGAAGTCTGTAGATGTCTGCGTAATGGCTTAGCTGCACCCTGCCAGACAGGACAGACACTTCCACACAGATCACGCACATACAATACATTCTGCATCACTCTCTCGATAGGAACATTGCCACCGACGCCACTTATCCCCACTATCTCAATATCCGTCGCCGCAAAAGCCATCATCAAGGCTATAGCATCATCCGTCCCGGCATCTGTATCGATGAATATTTTTCTTCTTTTCAAAACGCTTACTCCTTATTAAGGCCACAAGATACCTGATAGCATATAAAATTTTTATGTTGAATCTTATAGTCTCTACAAACTAAGACTTACTTAAACTTAAATAATCTGCCACTACAAGCGTTCTATTGTATATTTTTACACAAAAGCATTGATTATTATGTCTTCCAAAATCGTTCCAGTAGTAGACCTCACGAAATACACATCTGATTCTCTAGCTCTGAAGGAGGCCTTTATTCAAGAGTTGGCAGATGCTTTTATGTCAATCGGGTTCGTCGCTGTAAAGAATCACGGTATTAGCCAATCATTAATTGATGATTTTTATGCAGCTTGTAAGAAGTTTTACGCATTATCTGTGGAGGAGAAAAAGAAATATGAAATACCCGGCCTGGCCGGCCAAAGGGGATATACATCTTTTGGAAAAGAGCATGCCAAACATTCAAAAGTAGCCGATCTAAAAGAGTTCTTTCAATTTGGTCAGCAGGTCGAAGCAGATCACCCAAAAAAAGCGTTCTATCCTGCTAATGTTCAAGTGTCTCAGGTTCCGGAATTTGCAGCCAAAGGATGGGAGCTCTTTCAATCCTTCGAGAAAGTGGGTAGCTACCTACTAGAGGCGATAGCTCATTTTCTAGGTCTTGAAAAAGATTATTTTTTGAATTACACCCGTGAGGGATCGAGTATACTCCGCGCGATTCATTATCCACCTATCACGGTAGAGCCTGAAACCGCCATCAGAGCTGAACAACATGAAGATATCAACCTAATCACTCTGCTCGTCGGTGCTTCAGCAGGTGGACTTCAGCTACAAAATAAAGCTGGTGAATGGCTCGATGCAATCCCCGAACCTGACGAATTAATGATCAATGTAGGTGATATGCTTCAGAGACTGACTAACAATGTACTAAAATCCACTACGCATCGCGTGGTCAATCCACCTAGAGAAGAATGGCATAAACCTCGCTTGTCTATACCTTTCTTTATGCATCCGGTCGCAGATATGGACCTAAGCTGCTTACCGAGTTGTGTAAATGCCGAGAACCCCCTTCACTACGCACCGATAACGGCTGGTGAATATCTTGACGAGCGGCTCAGAGAAATAGGACTTAAAAAATAGTCGTACCACATTTCACTGTCAATCCCGAAGATTCAATTCGATGGCTTCGATGATCTCTAATGCGTGATCATAGTCTTGACTTGCATTGGTCGGTGAGATAGTAGCATAAAGTGCCTGCTCTCCGCGTTCGAGCAGATTCATCAACTGTTCTGTTTGTCCTGATAGCTGGTAGTCATCCATCATCTTCGAGATATCCTTTTTACTCATTTGTGTAGAATCAAGGCGAAGTTTATCTGTAAGATATTGCATCATAGTACGTCTCAATTCAATATAGTATGCTTGTACATGACCAGTGTCGAGTTCCTTTTGCGCATTGGCTAGTTGACTGAGTGCAAATGATCTCGCACGGACCTGTCTTACTTCTCTTATGTCAATAGAATCCCTTTTGTCCATCTTACGCTTGTAAACGAATAATCCGATGAATGCCAGGGCACATAAGCCATTGACCGTAAAATATATAGGTGTACCGACAATCGCAAAAGGTCTCGAAGAAGTCGTCATATTAAGATAAATAGGAGGTAGCTGAATGGATTGCGATTGCGCATCGGTAGAGGCACGATTGACACCTTTGACCACATTGATCGTATACGCTTCACTGATAACACGCTGATAGCGTGCACTATCAGGATTAAAAAATGTCATTTCCGGCTTAAAAGTTAATTGCCCTGTTCTTTTCGGTAAGAGTAGATATTCAAAAGTTTTAGTCACTTGAATATTATTATCGACCGAAATAACATCTTGAGCAAGTAGACTAGGTTCATAAATGTCAAAGTCTTCCGTAAATGACTGTCTTGGCGCTTCTATAAAGCGCGCATCACCGACACCCCTTATCTGCAATGTTAGCCTGACAGCGTCATCAGAAGAAATTGACTTTTTGTCTACTGCTGTACCAAGATAAAAATCGCCTACCGCACCACAGAATGACTCTGGTGCTCCTGCCGGTAAATCAACAATCTTAATAACAACTTCTTCAGAGCTCACGCGTGTGGACCTCAGCCGCGTATTGAAGAAAAAACTTGTTCGCTGTCCCGGCTCTGCTATCCCTAGTTCGGCAATGATCGGTGGTATGGTGTAGGTTCCGGTTTTTTGAGGATATAGAGCATAGTAGCTTAACACCCGCGAGGTGTACTGCACACCGTCGATAACAAGCTTACTCGTCTCTTGTGCGTAACGTGATATCCCTTGACGATGAAAACCGTCCATATCAGGAAACCTGACGAAATCATAAGATCGGACATCTTCGGTCGTCAATAAAACCACCTTCATGAGCAACTGCTGACCCACATAGCCTGTGGTGTGATTCAACTCTACTCTGAGTATATTGGAGCCTTCGGCAATGGCAGTGGCAGGTTGAGGATTACCCTTAATGACTTCTATCTCTATAGGATCAGTCTGATATTTCTTACCATCAACCAATATGGTAGCCGACCCAACAACATATTTTCCGGGCGTGGAACTGGCTAAATAAAATTGATAACTTGTCTTTCGCGTTGTACGACCATTGATAATGGTCATCTGAGTCGATGTCGAAGGACCAGAGACAGTCTCCCACCCATCAAATGAAGGAAATTGAATCCCACGTCCTTCGGCATTGGAGAGAGTGAAATTTAGCTCGACAAAATTTCCTTGTACAATCTGTTTAGCATCGGCACTAGCCACAAAATTTATGGATTGTGCGTCTAGCTGAAATATGCCGATGAAGGCAAGAATCGATAAAATGCATCTGTACATCATCAAATCTTTCTTGTTTTAAGATCCCTCAACTGATATCGTATAGAATCCTGATTGCTCAGAGTATCTCTGACCATCGGGACGATAGCCGATCTTCTATGTATAGGTGAGGACATTCCTCGCTCTCGTTGAACAACTCTTTCCGGATTATCTAATACGACAATGTTGATTGAGCCTGTTGTAATCACTTCTCCATCTGTATCCATAGTAGCACCTTCTAGCAGATACACACCTGGTGTGGTTACTGATAGAACATAAGAGTAGCTGGAAGATTGTTTAATCACACCATTAATCATACTGAAGGAGCTACTGGTATTAGGCCCAGCTACAATATTGAACGGTTCGAATGATGGTGGATTAAACTTTCCTTGCAGATTTTCAATGGAAAATGTGACAGTAAAATCATTATAAGCAAGAATCGTATCATGACTCACGGTCATTGTAAACCTTTTTTCTTGAGCATACATATGCTTATAGGAACCAAGCAACAACAAAAAAATAATCAAGATCTTCATAGGCTGGAGGTTAAAAAATCATTTCTACTCTTTATTACCAATCCTTTGTCGGTTTACTTTTATTGGAATCAGCGGATTTTTTCATTTTCTCTTGCACATTTTTGTCTTCGTTTTCTACAACTTGTAAGAGTTTTTCGGCATCGGCGCGTGTCATTTGATTGGACTGGCTGGCAGATTCTTCTTGTTCGTTAGTTTCGCTTTGTTGGTGCGAATCTTGATCATCGGGCGATTCATTCTGATAATCCTGATTTTGTTCCTGGGGATTTTCTTCACTATTTTGTTGCTGTTGTTGTTGATCTTGCTGCTCTTGTTGTTTGAGTAATTTGGCGATATATAGATTTTGTAATGCTTCGCGATCTGCGGGATTTATGCGTATAGCATCTTTATAGCTTGACACAGCTTCATTGAGTTGTCCTTCTTTGAGTTGAGCGTTTCCTCTGTTATATAAAGCTTCGTTGCGCTGCGCATCAGTCTTGGCATGCGCTATACTTTTGTCATAGAGCTGTGCAGCCTCTTCGTGTCTGTTTTGTTGAAAGACAGAATTGCCTAAGTTAAAATAGACTTTCGAATCACTTTTCTGTTCGAGTGCTTTACGGTACTTCTCTTCAGCTATGTTGTATTGCTCGTCTTTATAGGCCTTGTCTGCACTGCGCTTGAGACTGTGCGATGATTGGGCACTAGCCATAATATATAGGGTGGTTAAGAGCATAATAGTTAATATGCTTCTTGACAGGGAGGGAGTTGATTTAAATAACATTAGCATCTGAAGCTTTTTAATTTTATTGTTAATTAATCACACTGATAACTCACTAGGAGCAGAATTCGTCTTGTCCGATATAAAGAACTGAGCGATCAGCAGTAAAATTCCCAATGCTAGAAAATATTGAAAATAACTATAGTAGTCCGTGAAAGAGCGTTGCTCGACTTCTCTTTTTGAAATCTGTTCAATACGCTTACGGATGCCATCTATGATCTCAGCCCCCTGACCGATGAGCCACGCCTCACCACCACCGACTTGGGCTAGTTGATTGATCATGTCGATATTGAGTGCTGAAGTAATCATTTCGCCTTTAGCATCTCTTTTGACCTTCTTTTGGCCTTGAGCCACATAAGGGATTACAGCCCCTTCAGCAGTACCTACCCCGATGGTGTAAACGAATAAACCATTCTTGTGTGCCTCTTTTACTGCAGTTAGAGCATCACCATCATGATCTTCACCATCGGTCAAAATGATTAATGCCCGCTGCGCCGGCTTGTCGTCCGTGTATGACTTTTCCACTAAAAGTACAGCCTCCTCAATAGCAGTACCTTGAGTAGGGGCCATATTGGTATTTGCGCTGTTAACAAACATTTGAGCTGCTGCATAATCATGGGTAAGTGGCATTTGCAAGTAGGCATTTCCGGCAAATAATATTAACCCTATCCGATTACCCTTTAATGCATCGACGAGACTTATACAAAGCCTCTTCGCACGTTCGAGCCGATTAGGCGAGATATCTTCAGCCAGCATACTATGAGAAACGTCGATTGCAATAAAGATATCCGAACTCTGTGCTGTAACTTTTTCTTTTTTAGTGCCCCATTGAGGGTTAGCTAGGGCGATGATGAGAAATAGGAGTGAAGAAATAGTAAGAATATTTTTTAAATGTCTCCTCTGGTCTCCCCATGAATCAATTAACAACTTTAGCAAGGAAGTCTCCCCGACACCTGTCAGGACTGTTCTCCTGCGTCGAATATACAGATAATAAGCTCCTATCATTATGGGTATTAACCATAAGAATAAAAACGCCTGCGGATTTTCAAATCTGAACATAAAGCTTATTACGGTAAAACGTCAAAAATTGTTTTTCTCAATACCCAATCCAATAATAACAAAGCTATCCCCGCCCACAAAAACTTTCGAAACTCCTCACTATACCGCTTGAAGGTCGTAACTTCCATCTTCGTTTTTTCAAGTTTGTCTATCTCTTCATAAATAGACTCAAGACTTGCTTGATCTGTTGCTCTGAAATATTGACCGCCGGTCATATCTGAAATCTCCTTCATCAGCCTTTCATCGATCTCGACATTGGATAGCCCGAATACATATTGTCCATCAGCGCGTCTGCTCACTGGAGATAATGCTTGACCTCTAGAACCTACACCGATCGTATATACCTTTACTTTCATCTCTTCTGCTATTTCTGCGGCTGTAATAGGCTTGACATATCCACTGTTATTCACCCCATCGGTCAACAGAATAACCACTTTGCTCGTAGCCTCACTATCTTTTAATCTATTGACTGCCGAGGCAAGCCCCATGCCGATAGCTGTCCCATCTTCGAGCATACCGCATTGCAATTCATCAATAAAATCCTTCACTATCCTATGATCCGTGGTCAAAGGGCACTGAGTGAAACTCTCACCGGCAAAGACCACCAACCCTATACGATCATACTTGCGCTTGTCGACAAACTCCTTTCCGACACGTTTGCTTACTTCTAGACGATTGGGCTCAAAATCCTGGGCAAGCATGCTACTACTGATATCTGTCACAAGCACTATATCAATGCCCTCCGCGGTTACGACCTCTTCCTTGAGCGTGAGCTGTGGTCTTGCCAATGCAATAATCATTGCTGCCAGCGAGATTAATTTCAGCCAGATCAGATGTGGGTATAGTCTGCTGCGCCATGTCTGCATTTCTTTCAATGCGCGTGCTGAGGATAAAATCATTCTGGGTTGATTCCTCTCAATATTCCTTTTGAAATAGAGATACATCAACGGCACTACACCTAATAACAACAGAAAAAAGGGGTTTTGAAAACTTGCTCCATCTATCATACTCTTCCTTCTTTCTGTATAGGTTCAGGAATAGATGTTTCTTGCACGAAGTGTTTTGCCTCCGTTAAAAAGCGATCATGAAGATCCTCTTCCGGCAGTGCCTTGGCAAATTTAACCAGGTCAGCAACAGTCAGAATCCTATTGAGGCTCTCGTGCTGGGTCGCTGAGAGATTAGCTTTCGTAAGGTCTTTAGTGATCTCACGGGTTGTTTTCTCAAGTGCGTCAATACCGTATCTGTCCTCCAGATAGCGTCGAATTATCTGCGTCAGCTCAGATTGATACTCTTTTACATAGCCACTTTGCCACAGTTTTTTTGCCTGAAGAATATCTAATGATTCGAGAGCAATAACATGCGCGGGAAGGGCAATCTCAGGTTCTTGTTTTTCAACAATGAGAGGTACTTCTTTAGTACGTTTTCGATACCAGAGTACTATGGCAATAAAAGTAAGCATGAGTGCCAACCCCACGAGATATGGTATAAAATCGGCGATGCTCAACGGCTCCTCCTGTATCTGTCTGATGGGTGCCATGTCTAGTGAATCGAGTGAGGTCGACATTCCCTTGGGAGCAGTAACTTTTATTACTGCTTGCCCCTGTTGATACAATTGTTTCTGTTCATCATTCTGCTCAATCAAATAAGGTGGATATAAAGCCACATTCTCTCCCGGATCCCACAATGTGACAATGATCCGATGCTCCAAGACGGATTTCCCAAGAATTGTTTTTTTGTCCCATCTCAATTCCGCAGACGTGAAGAGGCCATCATTGTTGCTATCTTCCCATCCACCTAAAGAAACTATATCGAAATCCGCCATCTGTGGTGTGATACGAGAAGTGTCCTCCGCCGCCATAAAACTTTGCAAAGCTGAATATAGCGTATCCACAAAAAAAGTCGGTATTGCTAATATGGATACATCATCCTCTAGCTCTATCGTAATAATCAGATCTACCTGCTGTCCTATTTCAATACTATCTTTAGCCCATTGTAGCCTTAAACTGGCCTGGGTCATGGCAGAACTAAAGACAAATAATAATGATATAAGCAGACATGATTTTTTCATCTTCTATGTCTTCGTTTAAAAAATTTCATCAATTCTTTGACATAGTCACCTTTCGTATTAATCGTCAAGGTAAAAGCTCCCGCCTTTTTAAAACTATCATCATAATAATGTAGATGCTTGAGCCATTCTTGATGGTAATACTCTCTGATCGAAGCGGAAGAAGTATCGACAAGAGCTGCCTCTCCTGTCTCAGCATCTTTGATCCGGATCAATCCCACATCAGGAAGGGATGCTTCCATTTCATCGTATATTTTAACACCTATGACATCATGCTTTTTAGCCGCTATTCTGAGCGATGTTTCAAAATTATCAGATATGAAATCGGACAATACAAAAGCTATACTTTTCTTTTTTATAACATTGTTGAAATATTTAAGTGCTAACATAACATCCGTTCCGTTGCTTGAAGGTTCAAAATAAATAAGCTCTCTGATAATCCTCAGCACATGGTTTCTGCCCTTCTGTGGTGGAATGTATTTTTCAACTTTATCTGTAAACAATATCGCGCCTACTTTGTCATTGTTAGTTAGTGCCGAGAAAGCAAGTGTAGCGCATATTTCCGTATAGATATCTGATTTAAACTGATTCTGGGTACCAAAAAATGAAGATCTACTGATATCAAGTAAAAAGATCACAGTTAATTCCCTTTCTTCCTCAAATACCTTAACATGAGTCTGGTCATAACGAGCTGTTACATTCCAGTCAATACTTCGCACATCATCACCATATTGATAATCCCTCACTTCGCTAAAAGACATGCCACGCCCTTTGAATGTGCTGCTGTACTCCCCGGAAAACAGATGCTTACTTAACTCCTTAGTCTTGATTTCAATTTTCCTAACTTTCTTTAATATCTCGGCAGTCTTACTCATTTCCGTTGTGTAGATTTAAAAAAAGATTCAAGTGAGTTATTATCTAAGAAGGATTCAAGTGTAGTATGTGGGATGGGCACTTTTCTGCGACCATATAATTGATTATGATCCGTAAAAAAAACCAACCCACCGGATGTCAAAACAACATGTGGAAAGCTCGCCCGTTCGATCACATTCCTGAGTACCCTAGGCTCGGAAAGGACAAGATTCTTCTTAGCACGATCTATCGTTCGATTTAGAAAATATGCATAGTCAAAATCCTTTTTAAACATATCGCTGAGTTGTAAAAAGCGATTTTTACTTCTGTCGAATATGAATGATACCGTTTCTGTACTATTCAGTTGGGTACTTTCAAAAATCAAAAAACCACTTATAAATTGAGAAGTGAGTGTTGTTATAAAATAATCACTTAAAGAATAGGCGCTCAATCGAAGTATATCATTCGATTCATCAACTAGGGTAAGAACTTCGCCAAGCGTAGTCATTTTTCCTTGAATCACCTCTTGAACCCACTTATCAAAAACTTCGTTTTCTAATACAGGGTAATTGATGGTTAAATAGCCCGCATGCGCAAATAGACTTCTATTGACATGAGTTAAAGAAGATACGCGCTTTAACCTGGCATTGTCTTTAATACTTATCCATGGATCTACAATGGCATCTTCCAGTTCAAATTGTAAAGGATTGTTTCGCTGCAAGTCATTCCTTAATTCTACACAATCCGATCCCTCGCATGAAAATCGATGCCATTTGAACTCTTGTGATTTATTTCCTTGAATAGATATCAAGCGATCCATTGGTCGTAAAAACACGACATCTTGATCCTTTTCAAATTTATGCAATACGGATCTATTGTTAGACTTCATCTCGATTTCAAGATGGATCGGCAGACTATGAGACCGATCCTTATTGTACCAGACTAGGTTGCCTTTCAGGGTGCTGAGTTTTCCGTCTATTGAGCTGATTACTGTTCCGTTTTCATTGTATTCATAAAGCTCGACTTCGTCACTTTCAACGAAGGTTCCTTCAAGTGTCATAATGGTCTTGCCATCAATCAATTTGACCTTCACTGCTAGATCATTTTCAATTTTAGTCATTTCCCAGATCGTTGGAAGGGCATGATCGATGATACCATGATATTTATTCACCACAGTGTTCTGAGCGACAATATCCATTGCCGGCAATAAGACAAATAATATAATCAAGCACTTGTACTGAATTTGCATATTATGGCACTTCTACTTTGCTAAGAATCTCGCTTATGATGTGTTCTTGATTTATGTTTTCTGCCTCTGCTTCATAAGTCAGACCTATACGATGACGTAAGACATCATGTGTTATGGCGCGCACATCATCAGGGGTTACATATGCACGACGATTCATGAATGCGTATGCCCTTGATGCGAGCGCTAGGTTTATACTTGCACGAGGAGAGCCCCCATACGATAGCAAACCATCTAATGAGCCTAAGTTATAGCTTGCCGGATCTCTCGTGGCAAATACAATGTCCAGAATATAGCGTTCTACCTTCTCGTCCATATAGATCCGTCTTACCATTTTACGTGCATTGAGTATCTGATCGGCACTTACCACTGCATTTACAGGTTGATGAACCTCTCCACTTATGTTTTTGCGAATAATCTGCAATTCCTCTTCCTTGGAGGGGTATGCAATCTTGACTTTGATCATAAATCGATCGGTTTGAGCCTCCGGTAGTGGGTAGGTTCCTTCTTGTTCGATAGGATTCTGAGTGGCTAATACCAAGAATGGATCAGGTAATTTAAAGGTCTGTTTGCCGATAGTGACTTGGCGCTCCTGCATAGCTTCGAGTAAGGCGCTCTGCACTTTGGCCGGAGCTCTGTTGATCTCGTCAGCAAGAATGAAGTTAGAGAAAATAGGTCCCTTCTGTACGCTGAATTCGTTTTGTTTCTGGTTGTAAATCATAGTACCTACGATATCAGCCGGGAGCAGATCCGGTGTAAACTGTATCCTGCTAAAGGAAGTGTTTACTATTCCTGATAATGTCTTGATCGCCAGTGTTTTAGCTAATCCGGGAAGACCTTCGAGTAATATATGTCCATCTGAGAGCAGGGCTAACACCAGTCTCTCTATCATATTGCTCTGACCTACTATTACTTTCGACGCTTCTCTTTCCAGATCGTCAAGAAAGGCACTGTCTATTATTACTTGTTGATTTAAAGCTTCTATATCAATGGATGCTTGCATAATGTATTTTTTGTGATTGAAGATTAATAATCATTGTTCTACATGAATATTTCTGGTTGCGAAATAAACACTATTCATCTTGGGACTGTATATCAATTATTGGTTTAACAAAATTTTTGGAATTTAATATTGTCGAATCAGGTGGCTTAAATGCCGGGCGCTGAGGTATATATGGCGCATATTCGTATGAAGATAAAGGCTGTGGGTTAATTTGTAAAATAAGTGAATCGACGATAGACTCTGCCAGTACCAAGTATTCTTCAATACAATTACGCTGTTGATTTCGCCTGATCAACTCCATTTTGCGATCATATTCGATTTGGGCTAATCGAAGAATCTCTTGTTCATCATTGGCACAAGACACCAAGGTAAATAATACTACTAGGAAGGCATAGAAGAGACAAAGTTTGAGTGATAAAGGTATCACTCGACACATCTGTTCATTCATCATGGTCCAATTGAGTATTTCTATCCAGCGCCAATCCATTGATATTATTTATCTCAATGCGATAGAGTGAATCGATCATTTTATCCACCATCGCCTCTCTTTTTATATCGCATAGACTGTCCAGCTCTTTAATAAAATCTGACTTCACGCGGGCCACCATTGTATCGGAGATAAACTGAACTTCCGGTGACAATAAGGATAGGCTAGCGCTCTGTCCGCAAGAGATGGCGATCATCGATATGATAAAAAATAAATAATATATGCGTTTATACATCCAATATCTTTTTTCGGAATTCAAAATTCCTGCCGAGGTAAACTCTTCGTACCATTTCGTCTTCTGCAAGCTCTTCCGATGATCCTACTTTGAGAATTTTCCCTTCAAACATCAGATAGGCGCGATCTATGATGGATAAGGTCTCTTGTACATTATGATCGGTAATCAGAATCCCTATATTTCGTTTTTTGAGCTTAGCTACTACCAGCTGGATATCTTCGACAGCGATAGGGTCAATTCCCGCGAACGGCTCATCCAGGAGAATAAAGCTCGGATCATTGGCTAGTGCTCTGGCAATTTCTGTCCTTCTGCGTTCTCCCCCTGATAGCGAGTCTCCTTGATTCTTTCTCACCTTATATAGACCAAACTCTTCTATCAGACTCTCCATCCTATCTTTCTGCTCTTGTTTAGATATATTACGCATTTGAAGTACAGCCATGATATTATCTTCTACACTCATCTTGCGAAATACAGATGCTTCCTGAGGCAGATATCCTACTCCCATACGGGCCCTCATAAACATTGGTTCTCGTGTAATATCCTTATCGTCAAGATATACTTTTCCTTGATCTGGCTTGACGAATCCGACCATCATGTAAAAACATGTAGTTTTACCTGCTCCGTTGGGGCCCAACAAGCCGACAATCTCCCCTCTATTTACCATAAGGCTCACATCATTGACGACCGTTCTCTTCCCGTAGGTCTTCATCAATGCTTCCGTCCTCAGTATCATCCGATTGTTTTTTAGGGTTAAATAATTCGTCTAAATTTATCTCTATTTCCGTACCCCATCCGGCTTTTAATTTTTCTAATGGTGTCATCACCAATGACTCCGGTTGTCGCTTCTCAAGGTAATTACCCGTATCCCACTTGCCGTTGCGATTTATATCTTTGATTATTCTCAACTCGTATTGGTCAGGAATTATACTGTATAAATTTAGTGTTTTCATGGTCGTATCTACTGTAAGTCGCTTGATCACTTTGTTCTGCTTCAAGAACTCAAAGACATATTGGACGTCTTCGTCCTCAAAGATGATATCTATTTTTAAGTTTCCATATGATTCCACCGTAGCGATCTCCACTTTTTGAGCTATACTGTCATTCGGCTTACCAAAAATATCAATCACCGCCCCTTCTAAAAGTACCAAGTCGAGCATGTCCCCTGCCTGCCAATCCGACTTTATTGTTAAGTAGAGATTAGGAAGCTCTTCCGTAATGATGTCAAATAGCACAGTGTCTGTAAGTGTAAGTGTAACAGTGTCTAGCGCAGCTGCCACATCAGTGGTGTCAGATATGGAAGGCGATATAGTAGACTGAGTCGTTTTTAACAAGAAGATCCGCTCAGAATCTACTGCCTTAAAAGGTCTATCAAAACTGATCACCAAGGAGTCTGAATCCTTAATACCTATTCGCGGTTCTTGATTTGTTTTCAAAACTTTGAGATTGTTACGCAGCGTATCTGTTGTTCGCAAATTAATCCTGGCATTAATGGTATCAAGTCCGTCTTTGCGATGTGCCATGAATTTGAATCCACGAAGATCTCTCGGTGCATACCATAGAAATTTGACCTTTGACTCAGGATCATCTTCTAAATATTGGCTGACTTCATCCACGACGTAAAGGCTATCGGCTGCACCTTCGTTATTGAACTCAATCTTTAACTTACCTTGATGTACGACATCGTAGCTCAAATAACGAGGCTCGGACACCTCTTGAAAAATGGACATCTCCAGAAACAAATCAGCTGAATCATGTAGGATAATGGAACTGTCTATAAATCCGATTTTCTCTGTTGGCAGATCGTATAAATAATTCAGATTTTCATCGACTAGTGCAAATACCTTGAAAGTATCTGCCCGTATATTGCCTATCTCAAACAAACCCTCTCTATCTGTCCTTGCAAAATAAAATGGTCTTTCATTGAAGACGATAGAATCTTCTAATAGGTCATAGAGCATCACCAGCACATTCTCCAACGGATTACCTGTAAAAGCCTCCATTACTTTCCCTTTGATACTCAAAGAATCAATAAAATCTCCTGTTGAGAAAACAATTCTGAAGTTTTGCAATTTATTCGACTCATTAAAATCTTGAATGGCTTCGCCAAAGTTAATTATGTAAGTAACATCCTCTTTAAGTACCTCGACATCGTCAAATTTAAGGGTTACCTTCTTCAATCTTGCTTTAGCATCAAGGGCGTACTTAAGCGGAGGGCTTACAACGATTTGCTTCGAAGGATCGCGTAAATCAACGAATTCGTCAAAATACAGCTCTATTGGTTGCTTAACAACACGTGTCTGATTATTGGCAAATGACAAAACGGTGTCAAGCATCGGTGGTGATTCGTCTCGTGGCCCACCGGTTAAGGCAACTTGATTGGCACAAGCATAAATCCCCAATATCAAATATGTCAACGCAATGATTGCCAATAATCTATTCACCATGCTTGATTTCGTGGATGGTACTTGAGTATGGTGTCGCGAAGATACTGTGTGTTAAGGTGCGTGTATATCTCAGTAGTAGTAATGGATTCATGACCGAGCATATCTTGGACAGCCTTAAGATCAGCACCACCTATGACGAGATGGGTGGCGAAAGAATGTCTGAATGTGTGCGGACTGACACGCTTACTGATGCCGGCATTGGCAACGCTCTGTTTGATCACTAAAAAGACCATGACACGGGTCAGTCTCGCTCCGCGCCTATTGAGAAATATTATATTTTCTGAGCCTTTGGCAATTTTTGGCAACAACTTTCGATCGGTATCGATATAAAAGTTGATATATTTTATGGCATCGCTTCCTATGGGGACTAACCGCTCTTTATCCCCTTTTCCTATTACTCTTATTACCCCTAATTCAGGAAAATAATTAGCCAAGCGAAGGTTGATCAACTCACTCACCCGCAATCCGCATGCATAAAGCGTCTCTATCATGGCACGATTGCGATGGCCCTGTGGATGGCTGAGATCAATTGATGAAAGGACAGCATTTATCTCTTCCGGCTCCAGCACATCAGGAATTTTTCTTTTTAAACGAGAGCCTTCCAGCAACTCAGAGGGATCATCTCGAATTTCATTCTCGAGAAATAAATACTTGTAAAAAGCCCTGACTCCCGAAATAATGCGCGCCTGACTTTTTTCAGCCAATCCAAGCTCGTTTAACCATATGATGAAGGCAACAAGATGATCGTACTTGATTTCAAGAGGCGAATGAATACCCTTTTCTGCCACAGACCATTGAGACAACTTCTTAATGTCATCGAGATATGCCGTGATCGAATTCTTGCTCAAGCCTTTTTCGAGCAATACATAGTTCTCAAATCCCTTAATATAGATACTCCACATACCCTACAGAACGCTTCAAGGCCGATAAAAGTCTTCTTACAGATGATGAGAACATAAGTATACTGCTTATGATGGTAAATTGTCAGACATAAGTGTATTATCTTAGCCCAAATGGCTTGATTTTATCACAAAAAAAAACTACATTCGCACACCCTTAACTTGAGGAACGGGCATAGACTTTTCCAAGCCTTTAAAAGCGGAAGTCAGTGCGGTGCAGGTTCATCCCTCTCCCTCAAACAAGAAAGTATCGAAAGACTATAATTTTTAACACTAGATGGTCAAAAAAATAGACAATAAGCGGTGTTAAATTGTCAAGCATTTATTAATTTTCTAGCTAGGATTAATAAGTATAATATAGAACATCAATTGCAATAGATGACAATAGATAGTAAAAGCCTACATGATGCACTAAACAAGTATTTTGGCTTCAATCAATTTAAAGACAGACAAGAAGAAATTATTCAGAGCATCCTCGATAACAAGGATACTGTAGTTATAATGCCCACAGGAGGTGGCAAATCTTTGTGCTACCAGCTACCGGCGATCCTTATGGATGGTACAGCTATCATCATATCTCCACTGATCGCTCTGATGAAAAACCAAGTTGACTCCATTCGTGGATACAGCCAGAAAGATATTATAGCCCACTTCTTGAACAGTTCTTTGACACGCACGCAGATAAAGAGCGTGAAAGAAGATATCCTATCAGGCAAGACTAAACTGCTATTTGTTGCTCCTGAGACCTTGACTAAAACAGAAAACATCGCGTTCTTCAGGTCTGTTCCTATATCTTTTGTTGCAACAGATGAGGCTCATTGTATATCCGAATGGGGCCATGACTTCAGACCGGAGTATAGAAATATACGCACGATGATTCAGGGCATCGGAAAAGATATCCCATTAATGGCCCTTACCGCCACTGCTACACCAAAAGTTCAGTCCGACATTATCAAAAATCTAGACATGCAAGATCCCAATATCTTCATGTCTTCATTCAATCGTACTAATCTGTATTATGACATAAGAGCGAAGATCAATAAAGATCATACGATCAAGGAGATCGTACAGATTATAAAAAAACAAAATGGACAGTCAGGAATCATTTATGTACAGGCCAGAAAAAGCACAGAAGAAATCGCAGAATTGCTTCAAGTCAATGGTATTAAAGCGGCACCTTATCACGCAGGACTAGACGGCAAAGTACGCACGAAAGTGCAAGATGATTTCTTGATGGAACAGATCGATGTCATTGTGGCTACTATCGCATTTGGGATGGGTATAGATAAACCGGATGTGCGATTTGTCATACACTATAATATCCCGAAGAGTATAGAAAATTATTATCAAGAGACAGGACGAGCAGGGAGAGACGGCCTGCCAGCATCTTGTATCGCCTTCTATGCCCATAAAGATATTTTAAGACTCGAGAAATTCTTGAAGGATAAACCGGTTGCTGAAAGAGAACTTTCTGCACAATTAATGGAAGAAGTAATCGCTTACAGTGAAACCAGTCAATGCAGACGGATATTCTTATTACACTATTTTGGTGAAAATACAACAGTAGATCCATGCAAAAAAATGTGTGACAACTGCAATCACCCCAAGCAACAAATCGAGGTAGGTTCCGAACTTAAAAAAGTGATTAAAGTAATCGCTGAGCTCAACGAATCTTATGGCATCAAGTTTCTAGGTGAATATATCATCGGAAGAAAAACACAGGAAATGAAAAATTTCCGTTTTGACCAGAAAAAGAGTTTTGGATTTGGTACGGAAAAAGGAGAACTCTTCTGGCATAGCCTTATCCGTCAAGCCCTCCTTGCGAATTATCTCAAGAAGGATATCGAACAATATGGATTAATCAAAATAACGGAAGAGGGTAAGGACTTCCTTAAATCCGGCAAATCATTCAAAATAACACTCAACCACGATTATTCAACAGAAGGAGTCAAAGAAATAATACTTACAGAACCTAGTGCCGGAGCGCTCGACGATACGCTGCTTAAAATACTAAAAGACATTCGTCTTACAGAAGCAAAAAGGCACAAACTTCAGCCTTGGGTCATACTCTCTGAGCCCTCTCTTCAGGATATGGCCACATACTATCCTATCTCCATAGACGATATGCTTCAGATTAGTGGTGTAAGTAAAGGTAAGGCTGAGCGTTACGGCGCTCCGTTTATCGAAGCTATAAAAGAGTATGTAGAGGAAAATGATATTGACAGACCTGCTGATTTTGTTATGAAGCAAGTGGCAGATAAGTCAAAGTCTAAAGTAGCCATTATACAAGGTATTGATAAGAAATTGCCACTTGATGACATTGCTTCCGACAACAAAATGTCGATGGAAGACCTTCTAACAGAAATGAATCATATCGTCGAATCTGGAACAAAACTTAATATTAATTACTACCTTGAAGATAATCTCGATGAAGAGATCATCGAAGAGATAGAAGAATACTTCCAAAAGGCAGAATCAGGTTCTATAGACATCGCCTACAGAAAGCTAAAAGACGAAGACATCAGCTTAGAGGAAATCCAAATGGTAAGAATAAAATTCTTATCTGACATGGCTAACTAATTTGTCCTCTACATGAAGAAAAATATTCTCATCCTCAATGGTCCGAATCTCAATCTCCTCGGAAAAAGGGAGACGCATATCTATGGGTCACAAAGTTTTGAAGAATATGTGGAGGAATTAAGATCTAGTTGGCCTGATGTCGAGATCACATACTTCCAATCGAATCATGAAGGAGCATTAATCGATAAATTGCACGAAGTGGGTTTTCACTTTGATGGAATTGTGATAAATCCGGGTGCTTATACACATACCTCTATCGCCATCAGAGATGCCATCTCGGGAATCAAATCACCGGTGGTAGAAGTGCATATCTCTAATATTTATGAACGAGAAGCTTTTAGACACCACTCTTTTATTTCAGAGGTATGTGTCTCAAGTATTGTCGGAAAAGGTTTAGTAGGTTATCAAGAAGCAATTGACAAACTTATCAAGCCTCTTGGATAGTAGTAAACGTAGCCTTAATCTTCTACTTCTGTTTTATTGATAAGTCTGAATCCATGGCCATGGATGTTTACAATTTCTAGATTCTTGTCTAGTTGTAAATATTTACGAAGCTTGGTCACGAACACATCCATACTTCTTGCCGTAAAATAATTATCTTCTTCCCATATCTCTTTCAGTGCCTTAGATCTAGGGACTACATCATTCTTATTTACACAAAACATCCTCAGTAGCGCTGCCTCCTTCGGCGAAAGTTTTTCCTTTATTCGCTTTCCTGACGCATCTTCTATGGATAGGATTCTTAAGGGATAATTAAAATTATATTGACCTATCTGAAATTCTTTGATGTCCTCTCTTGGATTTTTCGGCCCTTTTGCTCTGTTTAAAACGGCCTTCACCCGGTAAAGTAATTCTTCAGAGTTGAATGGCTTAGTGATATAATCATCAGCACCTATTTTAAATCCATCAATAATATCTTCCTTGAGCGCCTTTGCTGTTAAGAAAATAATAGGTGTGTCCGAATCTATTTCTCTAATCTCCCGAGCAAGGGTAAACCCGTCCTTCTTGGGCATCATAACATCAAGTATGCACAAATTATACTGCCCTTTCTTGTATGCAGTAAGTCCCTCCTCTCCATCAACCGCAAGACAAACATCGTAGTCATGCATCTCAAGGTAAGACCTTAATACATCTCCAAAGTTTCTGTCGTCTTCCACTAAAAGTATTTTACTCGGCATGTTACTTTTGTTGTTTAGATGCAGAAACTCATGAAAAGTCACGCAATATTATCAATTTATTACGAATAAACAAATTTATCACCTCCTCTAAATAGGGGTATAAAAACCCTAAATATACTACCTTTCCCCTCTTCGCTCTCAACAGTGATTTTCCCCCTATGCGCATCCACCATAGCCTTTACATAACTCAATCCGAGTCCGAACCCCTTCACATCATGCACATTTCCGGTACTTACCCGATAGAATTTTTCAAATATTTTTCGCAATTCATCCTTGTGCATTCCAATACCTTGATCCGTTACGGAAATCTCAATCCCGTTTTTAACATCGCGGGTTGATATATGTATCGTTGGGTTTTCAAGAGAGTACTTTTCTGCATTGTCTAGCAAGTTGTGCATGATATTACTCAAGTGCCCTTCATCACCTTGAACAATTGTCTGGGTCGCCACCAAATCAAGAGTGACGGATCCATTCCTTGACTTGGCTTTAAATTCGGCCATTTCAGCCGCAGTCGTTATTATTTCATGAATGTCTACATCGCTAATACTTAGTTCAATTTCTTTCTTATCGACCTTGGCTATCTGAAGTACTTTTTCGACCTGTGTCAACATTCGTTCGTTTTCTTCTTTAATTATTTTGGCATAACGAGAAATGAGCTCAGGCTTGTTCTTCACAAGAGGATTCTCTATAGAATCAGCAGCCAGAGAGATGGTCGCAATTGGTGTCTTAAACTCATGCGTCATATTATTAATGAAATCAGTTTTCATGATAGATATCTTCTTCTGGGTCAAAATGATATTTATCGTGTAAACGAAACAGAATAAAATCAAGCCTGTAAATATGATCGAACTCAGTAGTGCCGGCAAGATACTAGTCAACAAATAACTTCCCCTCTTAGGAAAAAAAAGTCGAAGAAAAGCCACAGGCGCAATACCTTGCTCACTGTACAGACTCTGTTCGTACATGGTCTTATCAAGATTACGCTTTATGCCACTTTCGCTCGCCTCGTCTTGATTTTTGACCATCACATTAAACTTGCCATTTGTGATGATATAGTCCTCTTCTTCTTGAGAGTAAATACCGTATTCGTATTTGAGACTTATCTGCCGCGCTGCGAGCTCTGCCTTGATATGATTATCAAGACTATTAAGATCAATATTGTTAAGGGCCTCTTGAGGTCGAAGTAAAAGAATATTACGCATGATCATCTGCTGATCTCCTTGCCTATCAAGTCTGTATGACTCAATGCCTATTCTAGACGAAGCGGCAGGATCTTTCCTCCTTAAGATCGCCTGAACCTCAGAGCTGTACTTTCCAAGATCCTTGGCATCTTGCTCAAGTTTTACCTTGACACGATCCAGTGTCATGGTAATCTTATCGTCAAAGTTTTTAGCATTGAGATCAATAGAGCGTTTTAACCAAGTGTACTGTATGCCTACAATACCCATCAAGGCAATACTCATCAAGATAATGATAATCTGTATCGTCTTCTTACTCATAGTCCGATTAACTCAATAGACTGTCCAAATATGCAACATTCCTGTGCTTTAACAGCAATTTAACCCATGTACACTTTATTATAAACAGATTACGAAAGTAATTTTGTCAGTGATAATTACAAGTTAAATTTATCGACATGAAAAAAAGCTTATACATACTCCTATCTGTGGTCAGCGTGACCTTATTATATAGCTGCAATCTCAATGGGCAACAGCTCAGAGAAATTATCATCATTGAAAAAACAGTGGATAAGGACGGTAATGAAATAAGTCGCAAGACCATCAAGAAGTCCGGGGATATCTCTGACGACGAAATCCAAGAGTTAACCGAAGATGATGGCCGCGGCATAAATTCCGGTAAAAGGTCTCAGGATTTATTTAGAAAGGAAGGTGAGCTATTGCCCTTCGGGCAATATTTTGGAAAGGATAGCAATAAACCTCGATTGGGAATCACCACAACTACGCAGAATAATACAGTAGAAGTGGTATCTGTAGCGCGAAATTCCGCAGCAGAAGAAGCGGAAATTCAAGTAGGAGATAAAATCATCGCTATAGATGACATCATCATCGGCAATAACCAAGACATCATTGACATAATCGAGCGCAAAAGAGTCGGTGAAAAAGTTACCATACTCTTACTTCGAGATGGTATTGAGCTAACCAAAGAGGCTTCTCTTAAAACTAACCGAGCCACAAACCTATTTTTTGACAATCTGCCCGAGTTAGGTATCGACGAGCACTTTGGACAGATGGATCTTGAGGAGATTTTTGGATCTTTCAAGAACTTGTTCGGTGATACGTTTAAGGAATTTGGTGATTACGATTTCTCTGAAGATTTTCCTCTTAACAAAAACGACAGAGATTCTTCTCCCGGCACCGCGAGATCACCAAATCAACGACCTAGTCTTGGAGCTTATGTAGAGATGACAGCTGATGGTCTCGAAATCGTCGAAATAATGTCAAACAGTTCCGCGCAATACGGTGGGTTAATTCCCGGAGACATCATCCTAGAAGCAGAAGGTGTGGAAATAAAATCCGTTGACACAATCACTGACATCATTCAAGCAAAGAAAGTGGGAGAAACCTTAACCCTTAAAATCAAACAAAAGGACAAAATCAAAGATGTGAGCATCACATTAAGAGCCAGCATCTAGAGGTTTATCATCATGGCTAGATTTCTTATACCTCTTGGCTGATTTTAATGCATTGAGCACTATCCATTCAAGCTGGCCATTGACGCTCCGGAATTCGTCATTGGCCCACCGCTCGACGGATTTCATTACATCTTCATCTATTCGCAATACAAATTTTTTTTTGGCCATCGGCTAGACTAATTATGTAATGTGCCTGTGTTAATGACCGGAGAGACCTCTTTGTCAGCACAGAGAACAATCATAAGGTTGCATACCATAGCCGCCTTCCTTTCCTCGTCTAATTCAATACCCCCGTGTTCCGATAGTTTCTTGAGTGCAAGCTCAACCATGCCAACAGCCCCTTCTACAATCTTAAATCGAGCAGCAACAATGGCTTCGGCTTGCTGGCGCTTTAACATCGCTCCAGCTATCTCAGGTGCGTATGCCAGGTAGCCTATTCTGGCTTCGATTACCTCTATACCCGCAATGCTTAATCGATTAGACAGCTCCTTCTCTAACGCATCGCTCACTTCGCCCGTGTCAGAGCGCAGTGTGATCTCGTCATCGCTCTCTCCAAGATTATCATAACTATACGAACCGGCTAGCTGTCGCACAGCAGCATCGGATTGCACCTTGACAAAAGAATGATACTCACTCACATCAAATGCCGCTTTGTAAGTATCCTTCACTCTCCATACGGCTATCACACTTATCAATATAGGATTTCCTCGTTTATCATTCACTACGATCCGTTCACTATCAAAGTTTTCAGCTCTTAATGATATCTTCTTAGAGCGATACAAGGGTATCAACCACTTGAATCCATTCTGCTTGATCGTGCCGGAATATTTTCCAAAAAAAGTAATTACCGCAGCATTATTAGGATAAATCAACAAAAATCCAGGAACCAAGATCATAATCAATATGGATTGAATAGTCAACAAGACGCCCGGATAACCTGCGGATAAATTCAGAAATCCATAGATGCTTATACCGATTAATGCCAATAGTAGCAGCAACATCGGAAAACCATTAATCGCTTTAAAGTCCCTTTCGTTTTTCATTTTAGTTAGATTTATATTGATATCAAATAAATATCATATTGATAACATATTCAAGAATATTTCGATAAACATTCTCTTTTCATCGACTAGAAGAGAGATAATCATTTATTATTGTCAGTTTATCTTAGCATTAATGCGACATACACTAATCATACTCTCACTCGCATTGGCAATATCTTGCCAATACACTGGTGCTTCAACAGACCCTTATGCACCTATCAAAGACGCAGTCACCCGGGTGATCATCACTGATATCATCGAGGCGGCAGGAGGATGGGAAAAATACAAAGCCATTAAATCAGTCGATTACACTAAAAGATCAGTACTTTATCACAGTGATGGATCTCTCGAAAGCGATCACATAGAGAATCATCTTTTTGACTTCCTCCCGACTATAAGCGGCCGGATCAAATATGCTGATGATCAAGAAAATGAGATTCTACTAGAATATTCTGATAATAAGGTAAGGCGATTTCAGAATCAGATTATTGTCAAAAATGAATCCGGTGATAATCCCGAAAAATTTAATGGCGCACTTTATACCTTATTGATGCCTTTCAAACTGTTAGATCCAGGCTCTACTATAGAATACTTGGGTCAAGTAAACATTGGAGAGAGAACTGTTCATGATGTCATAGCAAAATACGATACGAATGAAAACCCTAATCAAGCTTCCAACGATGAATGGCATTATTATTTTGACATAGCGGACTTCAGCTATGTAGCCGCTCTAGTTAAACATGGCAGTACCTATGCATTAATAGAAAATGCGAATCGTCATATGATCGATGGTATGTATTGGAATCAATATCGCCGCAGCTGGCGCGTAGACAGCTTAATGAAGAAACAGTTTCTCAGAGCCGAATATTGGTACGATGAAATCACCCTGACAATGAGAGAGTGAAGTATCAAGATCATATCACCTAGAGAGATCTACGTTTTTTGTCAGTGCCACTTGAAGGGTGTGGTTGTTTTCTTGTCGAGTTCTGTCAAGCTTGAGAATGCGTTGATTAAGATAACCAAGTTGTAGATTCGTCATCGCATTAAATCGATATCCGAGTCCAAGATACATGCGGTTTTGATCAAAAAAATTCTGTATAACGCCATCACCAAGCCCAATAAATATCTCATCCGACCATACAACGAACAAAGAATTGCTCATTGATTCTCTCTGGGTTAAAGGCATAGTTATCATCATGCGATAACGCGCTCTGTGTCGTAATAGATACCCGTCATATTCATACGCGCCATTACTAAGTAATTTCACGGATTCCAGATATCTTTGTTCAAGTCGATAACGATGATGAAAAGCCAGCTTGCCCGTCTTCTGCTGTAAAGCAAATTGTTGCCATATACGATGCTCATTAAAAGGAGTTAATACTGGTTGTTCACCATAAGGATCAGTTAAGATCCATGCATATCCCATCGTCATTGATGCTTGTTAAGACAAAAAGTAATTCAACCCGGCTCGAGCCATGGCTTGCTGACTATCCTTGATAAAATCATGTCTTCTGAGCTGAAACTCCGTATATAGTCCTATTTTATTGCTCAGCTTGTGATCTCCAAAATAAGCCCACCAAGAATTAAATTGATTCACTGTCTGCCCTTCAACAGTGAAATATGTGCTCACAAACACAGTAATGATCAATAACAGTAGCCTCACGATATTCTAAATTTAAAATGACAAAAAATTCAACGCTCGATGATTTTAAGAACGAGATTCTCGATTCAATAGTCCTATAATAACGAAAGATCCTAATATGGCAGGTATATAAACCAACAAACTTCGATATAACAATGTGTAAGAGCCTATCACACTGCCGGATACTATTCCGGACATCAGTCCGGCAATTCCTAATTCTGCAATGCCACTGCCTCCCGGACTCGGACTAAAATACAACAGCAAATATAAGACAGCATGGATCGCTATAACTTCCCAAAAATCTACCTCCATACCAAACGCCAATAACAAGATGAAAGCGAGCATATACTTATTGAAATATAATACAATAGTCAATCCAAAACTATATAGCATCAACAAAGGACTATTCCTGAGAACCTCGAAATACTTACTCCTATAATCCTCCAGTTTTTTCAAAATAGTACCACTCCGGCTGACGAAAATTCCTCCTACACGAACTGATATCTTGGTTATACCTGCGGCCAATATTTGAACCATTGCCTTCATGACTCGTGGCATAAACAAGGCAATTGAAATGATTATCAAAAGCGTACAGAACACCCTGAAGCCAAATGTGGTGAGCATCATCACAAAACCCGGCGGGCTCTTTCCCTTTAGAATGAATAGAGCCAAAGCCCCTGACAACGGAAAAAAAACTATGGTTGAGATAAAGTTAAAAAAAGATGCACTGATCGAGTCAATTATACTCACACCATTTTTATAAAAATAGTATATCTGAGCGGGTCCACCGCCACTTTGCGAAGGCGTAACAGCACCCATGAAAATATTGGCAAGATTGCCTGCCACACTTACCCTCAGCTTTATATCCGGGACAAATTCTCGCAGAAATATATGATTTCTCAATCCACCAAGTAATAAATCATTGGTGACAAAAAACAAAGCGAAAAGTAAATAATACCACTTTATAAATGCCCATGTATTCACTATATTGTCCGAACCATTATACATAAATATAGCAGTCAATGTCATCACGCTGATGGACACGAAGATGATGATACCACGCTTGATTAACTTGCGATTAAACAAGTCTGCATAATGTGAAGGCTGTTTCATGCTATCCCAGGATTAACTACTACCATCCAACCAACGCTTTATCACATTATACAATTTCTCAGTACGCTCGTATGCTTTAATCAGTCCCTTTTTATTCATTAAAATGGGAACATGAAGATGCTCCTTATGCAAGGATCCATGCGAACCACTATGCTCGGGAATTTCATAAAAATCTCTAAGATCATATCCTACCGCTGCACTGATTACAAGATCTCCTGCACGCGGACTGCGCATCAATTTTATAATTTGATAAAGGCTGTCCGGGTAATCAGTCTCTTCACTTAAATAGAGGGCATCATTAAAGTTCACCTGATTCACTTTACCCCCCAATCCCAGCACATCAGCTGTCACCGGTTCGTATGAAATCAAGTCCCCATCATGATCCGTAATGAACGACTTTCCTTGCCTATTCTGAACTATATAGACACTTTTACTTCGGCGATATATGACAAGGTCAACAGCTTCATGATCTATCAATCCTTGAACAGCCCGAGCATGGGTATTCCACAACTGCTCTTCGAGAAAGAACTCCTTCTGATCTAAAAAACTTACCGTCGCAAATGAATTACCTGATACAAATACCGCCACCTGAGGCTTGACAGTAAATATCCAAGGATACTCTAGTACACGATAACCGCACTTTTTGAAATACTTACCGAGGTCAAAATGCTCTTGCGTAGCCGTCAAACCATGATCCGATGCTATAATAATCAAGGTATCCTCATACACATGACGCATTTTTAAATTATCCGTAAGCTCTCCCAGACTCCTATCGGCTATTTTATAAGCCTCTATCGTACGCTCATCTTCATAATGGTAAGTATGCGAGTCCCAATCAACACTTGGGAACACGGCAAAGGTGAAAGGCGCTTGTAGATCAAGGCTTTTGATCAGAAGAGCATGACCCGCAAGATCAACCTCATGATGTTTATGATAAAAATGTGCTTTAAAATAGAGCTTTGTCTTGTCTTTCTTTGTCACGTCATTGGCCTCCTCGACACCTTTAGTTATCATGTTGTAAAGGTTGACTGAGCCCGGATAAAGTTCAAATAATGACGGGTAGGAATCATCCATATCATCATTAAAATATTTGGCTTCATAGCCACAATAGCTTCTCATAGCATCTTTTGACCACCTGTTTTTAGCCATGAAAATCGTTTTGTCAAACCATCTGATACCTGTGATATGATGGTCGCAAGGTGACACGCCTGTCAAAAAGGGTAAATATGCCGGCCCGGTAGTAGAAGGGAAGGTGCTCGTTCCCATGGAAAAAGATCCTCGTTTTATCAAGTTCTTCATATTGGGCAGCTCGCCTGCCCCTAACAACTTTTTTAACACATCAGGTCTAGCACCATCAATCAAATAGAAGATTACTTTTCGCATCGCCACTGTTCAGCATACCAAGGTATTAATATTCCACTAAATGGCTATCCTTGATGGTTAACTATTATGTACGATGATCAAGGTGCGCGTGGATCTTAATTGGCCGCTGTGGATCGTGATCTGATAAGCTCCATCCACCAGACCAAGTATTGAAAGAACATAATTCTCGGGATCGATATTTTCACGCAATAACACTCTTCTGCCACTATTTGTGAAAATTTCGACTCTATCTATCCTATGTTCCGCCCTCAATGTAATCGATTGACTGGCAGGATTAGGATAAAAATCGAATACTGCCTCTTCGATATTGGTTTGTGCCAGAGAGCAAGATGCATCTAAACTATAGCCCAATATGACGCGAACAAGAATATCATTGAGTTTTTCGACTTCATAATCGGGGATAATGTGCTCTAGATGATCACCTCCGATGCCGCTGTGATTGGTAATAAAAACATAGGTGCCATTGGTGGCGATAGCCATAAACTTCATCAGAAACTCGGTAGCTCGATCTATTCCACTAGCCGTTATTGGGACAATTTTAATACCACGTGCTGCTGCTTCAGCGACTTGATTCTTAATCCGCTTCATCGTTTTCTCGTCTTCATGTGGCGGCGCATCTAGCAACAAAAAGATGATTCTCGCAGTGGCATTATCGTTCCAATCTTGATCGAGAGCCTCTTCCAATGCTTCGTCAACAGCCTCCGGATAATCACCCCCTCCATCGGCTCGCTGTTCTGAAATAAAAGTCATCACTTTTTTGTGTTCTGTGGTCAATGCCTCCGTTCGCACCAGGTATTCGTCACCATGATCTCTATAGAAGACAGAACCCAGTCTTATCTCATATTCTTTTCTCTCCGCTGAAATCCGACTGATAACATCTTTCAATTCTGTCTGTAGATAACGTATCTCATCACCCATAGAGCCCGTACCATCCACGACAAACATGATATCCATCGACATCGGGAGCATACATTCCCGCGTGATCATTACATGATTTACCCCATCGGGCATAGTCTTCACTTGTTCTATCAGTTTTGTCACCTGATCTTTACTTACTTTGATTCGTAGTTTTGCTTTCTCGACATGATTGGTAAACATAGCTTGCCAAAGCTCTGCTTTGCCATAATTATCTGATATTGCTTCCCACAATGTATTCCCTTGGGCATCGATCAGGCTGACGTTCGCCTGATTTACCGGGACATTGTGTTGGTCATGGACAAACACGGCGTACCTGCGATGCGGAAATATTTGCCAGTGATCTTGCATATTTTTATACTCGGTATTGACCAATAATTCTTTCCAATCATCCCACTTCATCAGATCATTCCATTCTCCTGCAGTGAGTTGTCCGGGCTTAATTTCTGTTGTTTGATCACCCGGAATTTTTATAAGGCTAAGTTCTGATCCGATTGATGCCGCTTCGTAAGTCATAGAAGTATAGGCGGACTTCGATCTTACAGCAGTGCTAACTATCCTGTCCTCAAGCACTCCATATGAAAAAGAAGACTCAATGGGCTTTGCCAGTTCTGCAGATGGAATTAAGGTGACTTCCTTGAGCGTATGCCCCTCCAACTCTGTGGGCGGTATCTCCGTATTTCTCGGATCTATAGATTCAACGAACGCCATATCACGAGAAGGCTCTACGCGCTCTGGCGATTTACAAGAAATAGTCACAAGTATCAAAATACCTATGAGGTAGTTGAAAAGTTGTAAATTGTTTAGAAATACTTTTGTGCATTTAGCTCGATTCACGCGTCATCTGATTAATTGTAATAGAGATGCACGAAATAGCGCAAATACATAATTCCGATGAGAAAAAAAATTTGATCAGAGATTACACTATCCGAATGATACCCGCAGTAGCACTTACGCCTTGTAGACCAATGAAGTTCATAACCTATGGAAGATAGTGTCCTTCTCAGAGAGTACCTTAAAAAAAGAGATGTAGCCCTACTGGGTTCACTCTATCATAAATATATGACGCTCGTGTATGGCGTCGCATTAAAATATCTTTGTGATCCTGATCTTGCCCAAGATGCTGTCATGGATATATTCGAAAAACTGCATCGAAGAGCGATGAATCCGACAATTACTGATTTTAAAGGGTATCTGTATATCGCAGCTAGAAACCATTGCTATGAAGAATTGAGAAAGAAACAACCCCTTAAAATATCAGACAGTGAAATCAACAATATGCATTTTATCGAAGAGTCGCGTCTTGATGTAGAAGAGGATGAAGTATTTCTTACGAAATGTCTTGAGAAGCTAGATCATGATCAACTCAGATGCATCCAACTTTTTTATATGGATAAAAACAGTTACTCGGATATAGCCACTCAGCTCAATGTTGATTTTAACTATGTCAGGTCACGTATCCAGAATGGTAGAAGAAATCTTAAAAACTGTATCCAAACAATGCGATTAACACAATGAAAAATTGGGATCAATACTTTAGAGACTATGTCCGCGGCAAGCTTAGTCGCGACCAAATAAGAGAAATCGAAAAAGCCGCACTCGACGATGACTTTCTTTTTGATGCCTGGGATGGCTTCTATCAACATCCTTTTTCTGTTCATGAAGCCAATTTAGAAAAGCTGGACAAAAGAATACCCAGACCAAACGCTGTAAAACCATTCAGCATTGCCAAATGGATACCATGGATGGCTGCTGCCAGTATACTAGCCGTGACTTCTGTTGTTCTTTTTCTGCCAGATAATATGCAAGAAACACCACAGATGGCATCAAATACGATTCTAGAAGAGCCAACTGAAACAAGAGAAGAGATCGGTAAACTGGCAACCGAAGAAATAGTAGCCATGTCCATTCCTGAGGAAAAAGTCACTCAGCCTAGAGCACCAAAGGGTTACAATCCTAATATTGTAGAATTCCACAAGGAAGAAGAAGGATTAAAAACGATATCTGATGAGCTAATTACAATGAGTACCTTCGAAGAACAGGTCTCGGCAAATAATACTGACGTTTGGGCAGTCATTGATCAGGTAGAAAGTGTTGCAAATTCTCCTTCTTCGCAACACCATTCGTCTTTACTTGTAGAGTTTTTAGAATTCGAAAAAATTAACGATTCAATCTATGTTTTTACTGCAAGACCTTATCCGGAACAAGTAGAACTCGTCAAATCTGAAATTAGATCATCTATTTCTGAAGATAAAAATCTGATCAATGAAATTGTCTTTAACCGGGATATGACTGAGATCAAGTTTATAGCTATAGCAGAAGCCAAGGATTTCTCCGATCTGAAATCTGATGTTATTATTAAATCTTTAGTAAATTATGATTGGACTTTCAAAATGTCGAGTATCAATGGCAACCCTACCATCGGTCAAGAAGCTTATCTCAAGTTTATAAACGCTAACACCATTCTGACAAAAGAATGGTTTTTCATGCGTGGATTAAGAAAACAATATGAAGTAGAAGCCCTTCTAAGCATTAATGCTGATGGAACAGTGCATAATGTGAATATCCTTAAGACGAACGGCTCAACAGAGATGGATGAAGAGATATTGCGATTACTTCAGCTAGATGTAAAATGGGAAACCATCGATCCGGATATACCTGTAAAAGTGATATTGATACTGAAGTAGGCTTCTGATGTAATCTGCGTTTTATTTCAGGATGATGCGCCGTAAGAATGATAAGATCTTATGTCTTTATAGATTGCCCCCCCAGATATGCGTCAAGAAAGGTATGTTGTCCAAAATTCGGTTCTAATTTTGGTTGACTATACTTACCATCTGTCGCTTTGCCATTTAATAGTAGGGTTGTCCTACTTGTAGGCATTATTTCTAGTACAACATTTTGGACACCCTACCCTACAAGGACATTTTTAAAAGTTATCAGACTTGTCGCAACTTTCTTCAATTCATTTTATTCCTATCTTATAAATCCTCTTTTTGGGGTAACTATTTAGGACTCAATTAAACGAATTATTTTGTCACGATTTATGCATCTTGCAGGTAAAAATAGCGCCAAAAATTAATAATTCCATACTTTTAACGACGGGCTTTTGCCCTTACAGGGCAATGACCTAAATAATTACCTATTTTGAAGATATTTGATCAACTAATATTACTTATTAAATACTGAATATGAATGATCTGGTTATATCACTATTGGCAGTGGTGGGATTCAATCTGTTGATGTTTCCGATAGCCTTTAAACTGCAGACGGACAAATTGACAGATATCACCTATTCTGCGAGTTTTGTCTTTTTGGCCATTTTTGGAATGTGGCGTGGACAAGCTCTTGATGCTCAGGCGAAAATGTTAACGGGCATACTTGTCATCCTGTGGGGGTTGCGACTAGGAGTCTACTTGTTTTGGCGAGTGAATAAGCTGGGGCGTGATGCAAGATTTGACGAGATACGTACCAATGGTTCTAGATTTTTCAGATTCTTTTTGATTCAGGGAGTCAGTGCTTGGATCATCAGCGTACCGTTTTTACTATTGTTCTACAACGATCATGTACTCTCACCAATTCCTTTTGTGATATGGATAGGCTGGATTATAGCTTTGATAGGATTAATCATCGAGACTATCGCCGATAATCAAAAATCCACTTTTAAGGCTATACCGGGCAACGCGGATACTTTACTGACCTCAGGTCTGTATAAGCACGTACGATATCCGAATTATCTGGGAGAGATATTATTTTGGATAGGTATTTTTACATCATCAGCTTTCGTATTTCAAGGTCTGGATTGGCTGGCCATTTTAAGTCCGATTGTGATTATATTGTTATTGACTAAGCTCAGTGGCATACCCATACTCGAGAAATCACGCGCAAAAAAATACGCCGGTCAACAGTGGTACATCGATTACGTGAGTAAAACGAATCTACTTTTTCCGGGATATTAACGGCCTCTTGACTTATTGTCTAATTAACAAAAGTTTATTTCCATCGGTGGAAGTGAGCAGCAATTTGTCGTTCTCGATATAATATTTACCCAGATGTAAGTCCTGTTGATTATTGCCTTCACGATAATGAAGAAAGATCTGATCCCCCATGGTGTACCAACTTAAACCCGGAATGACAGATTGGCTCTGGCTGCTTGAACCAGCACTATAATAACTACCACTCATATTAGCAGAACTTCCGCCCTCGCCTACCCGACCATCTTCATAAAAAATAATTGTTTCGGAAAAATTAGCCCCCATAAAATCTGCTCCCGATCCTGAATTATAAGTCTCCTGATAAACCCATGCACCCCTCAGAGCTGGATTCCGCAAAGCACCAGCTGGCAAGTATGCCTGTTCGTTACCAGTTATCGTAGACTGCAGACGCGAAGTGCTGCCTTCTCTATAAGCCTGAAAAGAAGTTTCGATCTTTTCATCCAATAATGTCAGATTAAGCGTGAAGGTGATCTCCTCATTGCGATTGACTGCCATCAATTGAAAAGTAACTCCCAAGCTCGGCTCGGTAGCCGTCCCGACTAATTTTCCATCCACGATATTGCCATCGATATAAAATGTCTGATGACTATCCTTCATAAAGCCGCTAACCTTCTGAGGGTTCTGCGCATCAATCTCCACCGTGACACGATCGTCATTGTGAAGTGCTGTATATTTGCCCGTCCATTGGGCTGACATATTTATTGATAACAATAAAAAAATGACAAGTATGGTTAAGGTTCTCATACAATATTGGTCTTGACCAAATGTATATCCTTAATACTGAGAAAACAATCCCGGATATTACATTATGTCATAATACTTGATAGAAAAAGTCCTTTTAAACTGTTTTTATGACAATTTGTCTCATTGAGGTGGTATGGCAGTGAGATTGTACAGCAGAATAAGTAAGTTATATGGATATGAATACAGAAGAAATAAAAGAGCAAGAGACTGTTGATCAAGAGTTCGTTGATCAAAAAACGGATACTTCCCATAAAGAAACAAAAAAGTCGTCCGGCAAGCAGAACAAAGCTAAAGTAGCGGAATTAGAAGAAGAGCTTGAACTGACTAAAGACAAATACATTCGACTTTATGCTGAATTTGACAATTACAAAAAAAGAACTGTCAAAGAGCGATTAGATTTAATGTCCACAGCTAGTAAGGAAGTTATATTGGCTTTATTGCCTGTTGTAGATGATTTTGACAGAGCAAAAAAAATGGCTGATGATGAAAATTCCTCAGAAGTATTCACCGCAGGGGTAAGTCTGGTATATCAAAAATTCAAAGGACTTCTCACTACGCGAGGTGTAAAAGAAATGGACACAAATGGGGCAGAATTTAATCCCGAAATGCACGAGGCCATCACGGAAATACCTGTACCAAACGAGGAACTCAAAGGTAAAATCATAGACACTATTGAAAAAGGTTATCTCATACACGATAAAATAATCCGACATGCCAAGGTCGTAGTCGGCAAATAATCATAAATAATGGCAAAAAGAGATTATTATGAAATATTGGGCGTCGCCAAAAATGCCGATGCAGATACTATCAAGAAAGCCTATCGCAAAGTAGCTCTCCAATATCACCCTGATAGAAATCCGGGTGATAAGGCAGCAGAGGACAAGTTTAAAGAAGCCGCCGAAGCTTACGAAGTACTCAGCGATGCCGACAAAAAAGCCCGATATGATAGATTTGGCCATGCCGGTGTCGATGGAAATGCAGGTGGATTCAGAGGCGGCAACATGAATATGGAAGATATTTTCGAACATTTCGGAGATATATTCGGAGATTCCGGAAGCCCTTTTGAGAGTTTTTTTGGTGGCGGAAGATCACGCGGAACAACTGTAGGTCAGCGTGGAACTAATCTACGCATCAAAGTGGCACTGACCTATGAAGAAATTGCTGCCGGCGTCAAGAAACGCATAAAAGTCAAAAAACAGGTCACTTGTGACCAATGTGGTGGCTCCGGGGCAAAGGATAAAAGCTCCCTTAGTACGTGTGGCACCTGTAATGGAGCTGGATATGTAAGACAAATAAAAAACACCTTTCTCGGACAAATGCAAACTACTGCTGCTTGTCCTACTTGTAACGGATCAGGTAAAACGATCACAGCATCCTGCTCTAAGTGTAAAGGAGAAGGACGCATCTATGCGGAAGAGATGCTTGAGATTGATATCCCTGCCGGTGTGGCAGAAGGTATGCAGCTATCGCTCAGAGCAAAAGGTAATGCCGGTAAAAATGGTGGCCCTACCGGCGATCTACTCGTAGTGATAGAAGAAATACAACACGATACCTTCTCACGAGATAATCTCAATGTGATCCATGATCTCTATATCAATTTTGCCGATGCTGCATTAGGTACTACAGAGCAAGTACCGACGCTTGACGGAAAAGTGAAAATAAAAATACCTGCCGGAACACAAGCAGGTAAAATATTCAGACTGAAAGGTAAAGGCTTTCCGGAAGTTCAAGGCTATAACCGAGGAGATCAACTTATTAATGTCAATGTATGGACACCCCGCACCCTCAACAACGAGGAGCGCGAAATACTCGAAAAAATAAAAACACTTCCAAATTTTCAACCCAATCCGGATAAATCCGAAAAGGGTTTCTTTGAGCGAATGAAAGACTTGTTTGACTAATGAAGCTCAGACATAAGGCTCTTCATATCCTATTGAGTATAGTAACCATATGTCTGATTTCTTGTGCTTATCAACAACCACGGGGCATCAGTATTCAGCTACCGGACGAATGGTCTTGGAAGGATACGATCACTTTTAACATTGAAGGCATCAATAATCGGGAGCTTACAAGCTATGATATCGCTATCACCCATGCGGACGACTTCTTTTATCAGAATGTATATCTGAAGATAATTGACGATCACAGCCCCGAAGATTCTTCCCAATTAAGCTCAATTGAGCTCACTGATGGCGCAGGCAGGTGGATAGGCGACAAAAAAGGTAAAAATTACAGGTGTGTCCATTCGGTGGCGTATCCGTTATCGGCTCAATCTAGAGAAATTAAAATATTGCCGTATGGACGTGAAGAATCACTAACAGGTATTAAATGTATCGAATTAATCTTCTTATCAGCACAGCAGTAAAAGAAATAAAAACGCTTTCATGTTCCCTTTCATAGCGCTACTAGCCTCGCAGAGAAAATGATGCCCACAATGAAATACATCCTTGGCTTAAGACCTTTACCCTTTCACATACCCGGATATCTTGACATTCGATGAAGTGATCTTATCCTCATCCCGTGCTACTTCATCGAATATACCGTTGTTATGATGGATGAGAATTGTCCCCAAAAAAAATTTAACAACGATACCAAATATTGGTATAGTTACAATAAAAAAGTAAAATGTCAAAGGACCCGTCAGTCACTTTAGGGCCACATTTTGAGCAAATCATCGAAAAAAGCATAGAATCAGGTAGGTATTCTTCTGCAAGTGAAGTCATTAGAGAAGGATTAAGACTTGTTGATGAAAGGGAACAAAAAATTAAGATTCTAAGGGATGCAATTGAAGCGGGAGAAAAAAGTGGTTATGTGAAAAAATTTGACCCAGCAAAACACTTAGAAAAGCTTAATCAAAGTTACAAAAAATGAAGCTTAAGTTTGAAATAAGTGAATTAGCATTAGAAGATTTAGTTAATATATGGCAATATACAGTTGAACAATGGTCTAAAGAACAAGCGAACAAATATTACAATGAGATATTTTCGGCAATAGATAAAATTTGTGAGAACTCAGATAGCGGGAAACCTATCGACAAAATAAAAAAAGGATAAAAAAGAACTAATGTGAAATCTCATATGATAATATACAAAGTTAAAGAATCAACAATTTACATAGAAAGAATATTACATTAAAAAATGGATATCGAAAAGAATCTGATTGAATAAATCACCCCCATAACAATGCACTGGACGGACAGACTTGCTATCGCTGCGTCCGTCGCCAGTGCTCACGATTTCCAGATGCACATTGTTTTCGTTTTCATCGCTAAACCGATGAAACTTAATAGTGCCTGATCGACTATTAAAGCTACTATTTATGCTCGTAAATCCGGTAATGCTTACATGTACACCAGGCTCATCATAGTCCTCATTAACCAGAGCATATTGCTTAAGAGATAGCACGTTTTCATCCTACTAAACATTAATCGTATCTACATTAGCATTGCCGATCTAGCAGGCCAATACGACATAACAATGACCTATGTTGTGCTACATTCCGCCACCTCCGACTGTAATAGACTCAATCATGCTTTTCTTACCACTCTGCTCAATGATAATCTCCCCTTTTTTAAAATATTCCTCCTTATATGCATCAAGAGATGCTTGCTCTTTGGCGGAAACATTACATGAAAAAGCAATTGCACATAAAGGCACTAAAGTAATTGACGAGAGGAAAAGATTATAGTAATTCAATAGAGGTTAAAATATTACTAAACTGAAAAACAATAATCGTGATGTATAAGGCTCGGAACGGATTGCACCCCTCGGTATTAAGTCAATAAACTATCCTTTGACAAAGCCGGAAATCTTTATCTGTTCATCAGAGACTTCTCCTGTACTGCTATTTATTACAGCGAAAACACCATCAAACTCCAAGTAAATTTTTTCACTTCCCTGCGTGAAGCGGTGAATCTTGATGCTTCCCGATATACTCTCATACCTCACCGTGGCACTTGTACTTTCTCTTATGGAGATAAAGGAGCCTGTACCCACGTTATAGCCATCATTTACAAGGGCATACTGCTTAGCTGAAGGATTTTCGTTACCGAAGCGAATATCCAGAGTCATAGCTGTAGGGCTCCTCTCTTCGGTCATATATCCCAAGCTGACAAAGGCATAATTAGATTCGGAGACTACGCCTCCCCCACTCACGGTCATAGGTTTTATCACTATTTCCCCTTCACTCTTCTCAATCGTTATGAGGCCTTTTCCGTCATGTTGCGTGACTGATTTAGCCACAGCTTGGGGATCATTTGCTTTTGCTGTGCATGCGATGCATGCGAGAAAAATCATCCCGATTAATAGGATCGGATTTCGTGTGTTTAAAGTTTTCATAGTTGAATGTTTATTATTTTATATTAAAGTATGCATAACCCTGCTTAGATTAAAAACTATTTACAACGATCCATCAGAATATTTATAAATAGCTGCCGTCACTACTTGACCGACCACCTTGAGCGTGCGGGGATCAATATTGTCAATATCGTCTGAATGGCGATGATGATAATGTCCAAAACTGCGACGATCCTCAGGCGAAATATTGATGATGTCGATCATGGGAATACGTGCATAAGCAATTACATTGACATGATCATCCTGAACAGCTCCGGCATTGAAATCTTGAAAATAGTCAGAATATCCCATGCGCTGTGCTAATGTCCATACTTTGTCCACATACATGGCGGCATACTTTCGCGAAAACTCTTCTTTACCAAAAGTCGCGTTCTTCGCCCCGACCATATCAAGCAAGATTCCCCAGTCTGCTTTATAGCCTTTTGGTTTAAGGTTATTAGACCAGTATCGAGAGCCTATTGTCCAGTCATTGGATGAGTTACTTCCTTCAGGCTCTCCTTGATCTTCTGCGTCAAAAAACATAAAATCAACGCCTATACTTATCGGGTTAGCTGAGATAACACGGGCTATTTCTAATAACAATGCGACACCACTGCCACCATCGTCTGCCCCTGGTATGGGGTGATCCTTCCGCTCAGTATCCTTATCAGCTATCGCTCTTGTATCATAATGTGCTGCCAGCAAAATGCGCTTAGTCAAGGCAGGATTTATCTGCCCCATGATATTGGTACAAGGCACATTCTCTCTGCCTAAAAAATCTGCTTTAAAATCTTGGGTGACAACATTTAATCCCAATGATTTTAATTCATCAATTATCCAATCCCGACATTGGGCATGGCCCGCCGTACCTGGCACGCGCGCACCAAATGACAATTGCTTTTCTATCAGACTAAAAGCATTATTTTCATCTATAGCCGGAATTACAACGCGGGCAAGTGCTTCTATAGTAGCAGTCTGCTGTGGGGTATCAGATTTGCATGACACCACACTTATCAGAAGGCAAGTAATCAATACCTTCGCCAATATCCATTTGCTAATTCTATCCATATTGCCTGAAGGCTGATTTCTCTTCATTAATCTATATTCGACTTAATTAAAACGCCAGCTAGAGCCGTCTTTACCATCTTTTACAACCACATTGGCGGCAGTCAAACTATCTCTTATTTTATCGGCCATGGCCCAATTTTTACTTTTACGGGCTTCTTGTCTTAATTCTAGTATCAACTCCATAGCCACATTAAGACTTTTTGCAGCAGTACTGCCATCAGAGCTTGCCATCTCATCTTCTAATCCTAAAATATCCTGAAGTATTGTGCGGAAATTTTGTTGAAGCGCGAGAATGGTCTCATTTTTTATCAACGTATATTCTCCTCTACCATCTTTGTGGTTATTGATGACTCCGACAAGTTCGAATAAACGAGCCAAAGCCTTAGGCGTATTAAAGTCATCATCCATCTCTTGATAAACTCCTTCAATGGTGGTCATTATCTGCTGGTCCAATGATGTACCAGAACCACCGACAGATTGTAGGCTCTGCAGATATCGGTTGGCTTCCATGAGTCTTTTGTATCCCTTTTCTGCCGCTTGTAAGGCATCGTCACTCAGATCGAGGGTAGAGCGATAATGTGCTTGAAGCATAAAAAACTTCACAACCATAGTCGTATAAGCTTTCGTAATATGTGGACTTTGACCGGAAAACAGCTCTCCGGGCATGATGCTATTGCCATCGCTCTTGGACATTTTCCTTCCATTCAGAAGAAGCATATTAGAGTGCATCCAGACTCTGGCAGGCGAACAATTGCATGCCCCTACATTCTGAGCTACTTCATTTTCATGATGCGGAAACTTAAGATCGGCTCCGCCGCCATGTATATCAAACTGTTCGCCAAGATATTTAGTGCTCATTGCGGAACATTCTAGATGCCAGCCCGGAAATCCTACTGACCATGGAGAGTTCCACTTCATCAAGTGTCTGTTATCCGCTTTCATCCATATAGCAAAATCCGCAGGGTGGCGCTTTTCATCCTGATTTTTAAGTTCGCGGGATTCCGCTATCAGATCATCAAGAACTCTACCTGACAATTTTCCATATATATCATGCTGCGCTGTGAAGGCCGGCACATCAAAATAAACTGACCCATTGGCGATATATGCGAATCCATTATCTAGTATGCGCTGTACCATTTCAATTTGCTCCAGTATATGTCCGGTAGCACGCGGCTCTATGCTAGGTGGGAGTGTGTTAAACCTCTTCATCATGTCATGAAAGCCTACAGTGTACTTCTGCACGACTTCCATAGGCTCCAGATTTTCAAGCTTTGCCCGCTCGGCAATCTTATCTTCTCCTTCATCTACATCTCCTACAAGATGACCTACATCGGTGATATTGCGCACGTATCTGACCTTATATCCTTTAAAAAGAAGATAGCGATATATTATATCAAAACTAGTGAATGTGCGGATATTGCCTAGATGAACGTCATTGTACACGGTCGGTCCACATACGTACATGCCCACTACCTTGTCATTTATGGGTTTAAACACCTCCTTAGATCTAGTCAAGGTGTTATAAATCATTAGATCACTCATGAAACAAAAATATAATGCCCTTGATATAGGCGTTGCAAAAATAGCCTAATACCAATTAAATGAAGCTTTTATAACGTTATGATCCGATAAAGGTGTGCTGATGCAATCATAATTTTTGTTGATCAATGCTTTATCATCGTAAAGGATGTAGTCGATTCGCAATAGCGGGATGCGGCCTTTCCAGGTTGTTCCCCAGCCTTTGCCATTCTTCATAAAAGCATCGGCCATTCCCTTCCGCAAAGTCCGATAGGCGAAAGACATAGGCGAATCATTAAAGTCTCCACTCATAATGATTGCCCCACTAAATTCATTGGCGTGAGTCTTAAGTTTCTCGGCCTGTCTCGCGCGCATCGGTACTGTTTCTCTATATTTTCTAATCGCTTCTGCGAATCCTATCGTAAAATTTTCTGCTGAAACTTCGGCAAGGGTAATGTTATCATAAGATGCTTGACTAATGCGGTGCGACTGTAAATGAACATTATAAATTCTGAGCAATCGATCATTGAGTGACAAATCCGTCCAGATAGTGCCATTATTACGCTGGTCTTTATCAACCACGCCTTTATCAACAATCGGAAATCGCGTCATGATAAGTGCTCCCTTTTTAGGATCTCGATAAAAGTTCATAGACGGATAGTCATTTTTTAGGCCTATTTCCGCCTGATCATTAATTTCTTGAAAGCATATAATGTCCGGACTGGGCTTCGCTTCAATGATTTGTTTGAATTCAGCCCATTCTTTTGGCCTCAGTCCTTCCTTCGTGGTGAACTTGGATGAAACCATAACATTAAAGCTCATAATGACAATATCCCCTTCCTCTGTAGCTGCATCACTTGAAAATCCCACATATCGGAGCATATGCGGCGTACATAAAGATAAGATGATAAAAAAGCAGATACCGATTCCTTTGTCAGCTATATAAATAGGAAACAACATTATAAGTCCTAAGAGATAGGCATAAGGAAAGCTCAGAGCCACAAGAGAGAGAACGCCATAGCGATTGGGCATGACCATCGAAGATATATAAGCGCCCGCTAGCACAAGAATTATCAAAATGGCCGATAATCTAAGTAATCGAACCAGCACACTTATGATTTTTTGCTCGCGCGATAAAGAATATCTTTTTCCTCTACGGTGAGACTCTCATAGCCTTGATCTTTTATTTTATCTAAGATCGAATCTACAAGCACTTCGAGATTACGCTCATCGGGAGATGATGACTTAGGTCGATCTCTTTGTGCCAGCTGAATTACTTTCATGGGAGCTTTGCGAGGGATAGAGCTATTATGAAACCAAGAATCTATCATTCGGCTAAGACCGGCCGTCAGATCTACACCCAGATTTAATGCCCTGATATAAAATGCACCAAACAAAGCACCTCCAAGATGTGAAATCCTTCCACCGGTATTGTTCGCCTCGCTGATCATGAAGATATCCAGTATCACCAGAAAGGCAACAATATACTTCAACTTGACATCACCGAGAAGCAGTAACCTCAAGTTATATTCGGGTGCAACCCAGGCTGTTGCAACAATGATAGACATCACCGCTGCGGATGCACCTAGAGCAACACTATTGCCTGAGGCAAATTGAGCAAAGATAAAATAGCTCAAGCCACCTACCAATCCGCCCAATATATACAAGGGTAAAACTCTCTTGTCTCCCAATAAATCACCGAAAATTCTGCCAAACCAATAAAACATAAGCATATTCCAGGCTAAATGCCATATCCCTTCATGCAAGAACATATATGTCAAGACCGACCAAGGTTGCTTAATCAATTGACCAAAAGCTCCCGGCCACGCTAACCACGATACTAATTTGGTCTCAAAAGCATTGCCGGGTGTAAGGATTTTGACCAATAGGATTCCTAGAAAGATAAAGAGGTTAATCAGGATGATCCTGGTGATCATATTGCCATGTCTCAACTGAAGCCTGATATCATCAATGATAGACTGTATCATAGGATTTTTTAAGAAACACAAGTATTTGTGCCATCCAAAAATAAGCATACTTGGTCTTAATAGGCTGAAAAATTTTTAGGGGACCTCAATCTTTATGAGTTACGATATAAATCATCGGTTTACCCTCAGTGAAACTACACCTTAAAACATTTATGAAATCGAAAGAAAGATCAGAAAAGTTAATTCATTACTATTCAAACTTGCTTATTGAATGAATAACCCTCATGTCTGTGTCAACGTGAGATGGAGGAAAGCGTCGCAGCTTGAATGAAATTGGAATTCCTTTTTAGCGAATGGTCCTAGTTAAATAGTTATCAAAAATCATAGTCAAAAAGTCATTCTATTAGCAATCTATTCAGTTTAGTTGATAATTCATTTTGACTAATGACACGCCATTTATCTCTGTTCTGTGCATGATACTTGCCGAGATATTCTTGCTCCGGGTGCCCTGGGGTGGGTATTAAAATATGTCGTCGAGGACTATCAGCAATATCCATGATAGTAGTATAGCCTGATCTGGAGATAATCGTCTCGGCTGACGCCAATATATCACGTATTTCTGATTCAGTTGCCAGATCAATCACTTGCCAATGCGACTCATAGATCAATTTTGACGGCTGAGTCATACCTCTTACAATCGTCAATTGAACGTCGGCATTGCGCAGCTCCTCAACTATCTGTGCTTCCAGTTTCGTCCTCATCGGTTCTGGCCCCGATAAAATCACCGCTACAGAGCCATGAATAGCCTGTACTTCCCAAGTTACGTCTAAGCCTAAGCTCCCAATATAAGAACGTGGCATCTTGAGATAAGGATTATTGCTTAGCTCTCCGGATAGCGAATTCGAGCTGTCATCAGGTATCCAGCATTCATCAAACCCCCTGAGCATCCATGCGTGCAGCTTATTGATCAATCCAGACGAGAAAGGGTTTCCAAGTGGTATTTTTAATTGATGTGCCAGCAAAATAGACCGAACTGCTTTATCATACACACCCCATCTGTGATCAGAAATAATCAGGGTGGGGCTTAACTTATGTACTAACGATTGTGTCAATACATTTTCCGCCCTGATAGTTTTGATTAGTTTAGGAGCTTGACCAATCATGTCTGCCCATCGTGCTGGGGAGCGATAATTGATATCGTAAGCAGGAAGTTCTAGTATGTCAAACTTCGGCAATTCGTTTTTTAACCAGTTATAAGCTATACCGCTAGAGAGCAATGTTAAACTATTATGCCGGCTTAATGCTTTAATAAGCTTTGCACTTCTCACTGCATGACCGAGACCCCAATCAGAGACAGCATATAAAATGCGTTCGTTGTGAAGTAGGTCTCTCATTATTTGATAAAGAGACTTAGCTAAGTTAATCTTATCTCGTCCTGGTTAATATCGTAAAACTTAAATCCATTGATTGAGAAGCTGGCGTTTTCAGATACCTTTAGAAGATTGCGGTACTTAAGTCGCCATCTGTTTTTTATGCTCCACAAACCCTTAGAAAGATAAGCATTGACATATGGATGCACGACAAGATTCAATTTCTGTGAGTCGCGTGATTCGATTATCTTCTCGAGTTCTCTCTCTATATCGTCTAGTACCAGGAGGCTTGACGTTATTTTGCCAGTACCATCGCAGCTAGGACATACTTCTTTGGTACTAATGTTTAACTCAGGTCGTGTACGCTGGCGAGTGATTTGCATCAATCCGAACTTGGACAATGGCAAGATGGTATGCTGCGCCCTATCGGAAGACATTGCTGTCTTAAATGCCTTTACTAGTGCTACCTTATTCTCAGGACTTCGCATGTCTATAAAATCCACGATAATGATCCCACCGAGGTCACGTAGTTTCAGTTGTCTGGCTATCTCGTTAGCTGCTTCAAGATTGACTGCCAGAGCCGCTTCCTCTTGATTAGTCGTTTTGGATTTGGGTCCACTGTTCACATCAATTACGTGCATCGCCTCTGTATGTTCTATGACCAGATAGGCTCCACTTTTCATAGTATGCGTCTGACCGAACGAAGATTTTATCTGCTTAGTAACACCATAAGTGTCAAAAAGAGGTCGAGTGCCCTTATATAAATCAAGAATTTTAACCTTGTCTTTCGCATATGTCTGTAAATAATCCTTGATACTGAGATGGGTTTCTGGACTATTTACAACGATACGATTGTACGAATCGCTGAGCACATCTCTTAACAAAGACTCTGTTTTGTCGAGTTCTTTCAGCAGAATCTTGTGAGATTTCGCGCCCAAGAGCTTGTTGTAGGCATGCTCCCATTTCTGTGTTAAGTTGATCATATCTTCATGGAGTTCAGCCACTTTTACACCCTCAGCAGCTGTTCTCACAATAACTCCGAAGTTTTTTGGCTTAATACTTTCGATTAGATGCTTAAGTCTATTGCGTTCTTCTTCTGAAGGGATTTTTTTAGAAACAGCTACCATGCTTTTGAATGGACTGATCACTATATAGCGCCCCGGAATGGTAATTTCGCAGCTGAGTCTTGGCCCTTTGGTAGATATTGGTTCTTTGAGAACCTGTACCATCAATAATTCATCTTTACGCAAGACTTGATCTATACTGCCACCCTTATCGATATCTTTCGGAAATCTGAAATCATCGAGTAATGCCTTGTTTTGCTTACCTGACAATACTTCCTGGGTGTATTGGGCCACAGATGAAAGTTTAGGTCCGCAATCTGTGTAATGCAGAAAAGCATCCTTAGGGTGACCAATATCTACGAATGCTGCATTGAGACCTGGCATAGTTTTCTTTACTTGTCCGAGATAGATATCTCCGACATTAAAAGAATCACCAAGTCGCTCACGGTGCAATTCTACTAATTTGCTGTCTTCAAGCACAGCAATTTCAACTTCCTTCCCAGAAGTTGCTATAACAAGTTCTTTATTCACTGTATAAATACATTACCACAGCGCAAGCACTGTGAGTTGACAAAAGTGAATACCGAGAGAGATAGTAGTTAACTTAATTTTGACCTTGGTCTTGTACTTCTCCTTAATATGGAGAAATAGAAGAACGTCTCATGGACTATTTCTTCTTCTTGTGTCTGTTTTTACGCAGACGTTTTTTTCTTTTATGGGTAGCTATCTTATGACGTTTACGCTTCTTACCACAAGGCATATTGAATGTTCTTTATATGATTAAAATATTAACTCTTTATTGTTGACATTTGGTCGCGTAGATATTCATTTTATCGGCGTTACCAAGTGTCTGATACAATTTAACCAGAAGACAATTAGTCATTAAATTATCAGGATCTAATGCAATGGCCTCCATCAAACGTTGCTCCGCTCTCTCGAGCTGATTAGTTTGGAGCGCGAATTTCGCAAGATTATTGATTACAGACACGTTTTCGGGAAAATTTTTATTTAACTCTATTAACAATAGTACCCCTTTCATAGGATTGTTGGGGTCTGGATGCTCTGCAAGGATCACGCCTCGATTGATCTGGTAATTAATTTCATCCGGGTCAAGGCTGATTGCTCGCTCCAACATGTCCAATGCCTTCGCCAAGCAATAACTTTTTTCCTTCTCTTTTAATGCTCTGTTAATACCAATAGCATAGGTAGTGCCTGCTATACCATAAGCAGCTGCTGTACCTGCAAGCTCGGCTGCCTTTTCGGCGTAATCACCAGCTATCGCGTATTGGTTATTGTCATACCATTCACCTGAGAGACTTTGTAAAAGACTGAGCCGTGCAGCTGAGTCAGATGTCGCTTCTAGCTGGTTTTCTAATAATCGGAATCGAGACGCAAGACTCGCAGGCATCTCCTCAAATACTTCTCGTTTAAGAATCATCACATCCGTGCTCATAGTATTCATCGCCCGAGATCGTTCCTCGTCCAATAATTTCTTGGGCTTAGTGGGGAACAACAATAAAGTAACAAGGACTGCTAAACCGACAATAAGGCTATAAAACTGCTCTCGCGAAAGATTAATCCTCATCATCCTCTTCTACATCCGGTAGCACTATATCTCCTGATTTCACTTGATCCATAAAAACTTTAGCCGGTTTAAAACTGGGAATGAAGTGCTCCGGAATCTCTAATGCAACGTTTTTCTTGATATGACGGCCTATTTTCTTCGCTCTCTTTTTGATAATGAAAGACCCGAAGCCTCTTATATATACATTCTCACCTGTTGTGAGTGAAGTTTTCACTTCATTAAAAAACTCTTCGAGTGCAACGATTACGTCCACTTTCGGAACGCCTGTTCGTTCTACTATTAATGCCACTATATCTGCCTTTCGCATAGTTTTCTTTTAAATGGTTGGTTTTTAAATACTTATAAATGACCCTCTAAGTCGTAAATCTTGGCAAATTTCGCAATTTTGGCTTACTAACCTAACATTTTATATTTTTTTTGAGCTTTTTACATATTAAATAAAATCATTATATAAGTTATATTTGCCATTAAATAGCGAATTATGATCAGATCAATGACGGGTTATGGCAAATCTTTAGGGGATTATGAAGGAAACAACTATACCATTGAAATTAAAAGCCTGAATAGCCGCAATGCCGATCTCCGTCTGAAGCTGCCCGGCAACTTTAAGTCTAGAGAACTCGATGTACGAAATATAGTCGTACAAAAACTTAAAAGAGGTAAAATAGATCTTATTATCTCTAATTCGAATGCCTTAGTAGCTGATAATCAGCTTAATATGGCATTAATTCAAAACTACTACGACCAGCTAAGTGCCTTCGCTCGTAAAAACAAGCTTGACAGTCAAGATTACATTCAATCTATCCTCAGAATTCCCAACGTCCTCCAATCTGAAGAATATGAAATAGATGATTCCGAGTGGAATTTTGTCTCTGATCTGTTGAACTTGGCTCTTGATCACATTGATCAATTTAGAATCGAAGAAGGTCGAAGTCTTGAATCTGATTTCGCCCAACGAATAAAAAATATCGAAACATTTCTTCACGAAATACCCCTTTATGAAGACCAAAGACGCCAAGATCTGATCTCCAAAATGAATAGATCGCTGGAAGATGGCTTACTCAAGGAGCAGATTGATCACAACAGATTCGAGCAAGAACTTGTGTATTACCTGGAGCGACTTGATATTCATGAAGAAAAAATCAGGCTGACCCAACATTGTAAATTCTTTATGGAAGCACTAGAAGAAGAAGACGACCCTGGTAAAAAACTCAACTTCATTACACAGGAAATCGGACGCGAAATCAATACTATTGGCTCTAAAGCCCAATATACCGCCATTCAAAAATTGGTCGTATCTATGAAAGTGGAGCTAGATCAGATTAAAGAACAGATGGCCAATATTCTGTAGCTTATCACCTTGCTGCATCTATTGAAGCACTTTCTACTGGAATAGGAGACATCGGTTTTCAATACTATTATTCGCATACGATCCTCCACGCTTGAGAATAATTATTACCTTGGATAAAATTTTAACCATGCCATTGATCTTGTTCTGTCTTCTTATATTGCTTAATACTGCATGCACTCCAGCTTCTGATCCGGATCCACTGAGCGCACTGCTTAAAAAATCGCCCCAAGCTTTGTCAGAAATATTAGCCCAAAAAGACAAATACCAAATACAAATACTTTACACCCAGATAGAACGCGACGCCAATAATTATCCACATCTCTATAGCTTCGGCTTTAATCTGGATACTAGCTTTTATTTCTATCCGGCTAGTTCTGTCAAAATGCCGGTTGCCTTTTTGGCTCTTCAGCGCATCAATGAATTAAACAGACAAGTGCCTTCGATCGACATACACGATATATTATTAATTGACTCTAGCCGTGCTCCTCAGCGTGCAGCATATGTCGATAGCACCACGAATGATTACCGTCCTACTATAGCTCGCTATGTCGAAAAAATCTTTGTCAATAGCGACAATGACGCCCATAACAGATTATACGAATTCTTAGGGCAAGACTATATTAATGATGAACACAAAAAGAAAGGCATATTCACAAACTCTGTCATCAGAACGAGGCTGGGTATAAGTGGCTTCGATACAGAATCTAACAAGTACACTAATGCGTGGAAACTCCAAGATAGAGAGTCCGGCCAAATATTGGCGATGCAAGATGAATACTATGCCCTCTACGATTATCATACACAACTCAAAGACATGTATAAAGGTAGAGGATATTATAGCGATGCAGCAGACTCTGTAATTATGCAGCCATTCGATATGTCAGAGAAAAATTTTTTCAATCTGATTGATATGGAAGCAAGTCTTCGACGCATCATCTTCCCACATACTTATCCTGTCGAACAACGCTATGACCTCAGTGAAGAGCAGTATAAATTTCTATACGAGTGCATGCCTAAGAAGCCTAGGGATTTCGACTATCTCTCGGGACATGATGAATATTATGACAGCTACGTGAAATTTTTCGTCAATGGTGATAGCCAAGATCCCGTACCGGATAATATCAAAATCTACAACAAAGTAGGATGGGCTTATGGTACGGTCACGGACTGTAGTTACATTATCGACACAGCGAGTAGTGCGGAATTCTTTCTGACAGCTACCATTAATGTGAACGAAAATGGGATATATAATGACGGCACTTATGCATACAAGGAAGTAGCCATGCCATTTTTTACTGAATTGGGAAGATTAGTGATGGCTTACGAGATCAAACGTCCTCGTAAGCATAAAGCTGTGTTCGAGACATTACAAGATTAATAATCATCGAGATATATAACCTTTCTCAGAAATCTGAAACCCAGACTTAACTGAAAGCTAATATTACGAATCTGTTGCTCCCTGATCGAAATAGTCTGACCATTAATAGGGCTGATAATATTGCCTAAAAATGGCTGTTGATATTGAAAACTTAAATCAGGGGCTAACGTAGCCTCGATGACTACACCTATCAGCTCTGATAGTCGATAGTCATATCCGAAGACCACATCCGCTCCATAGTTGAACTTATTGACAAATGGATCTATGGGAAAATAACCGGCAAACTGCTGGTACTGGTTTAAGTTAGTCGACAAGGTGTATTCTAATCTTAAACCAAATCCATAGTAAGGTCCATCATTATAACTCTGACCCATATGACGCTTAGCCCCTAGCGTGAATGATGCATTATTAAATTGAAAACCCTGCCTGCGAATGAATGCATTACCTCCACCTAATACAAATAAGGAATTTTCAGAGCTGCCACGTTGATGATATCCCAGTTGCATATAAAAGCTCCCGGGACCTCGCTCGTTAAAAGTCTCTAAAGCAATAGCCCCCTGCAATCCCGGCAATACCCTTCTTTCAAATCCACCCCAGTTCTGAATGCCGAGGTGAAGACCACCTTTAGGAGAAAAATAAAAACTCTGACTGCTCAGATCCATGCCGAGGACAAAGAGTAGAATAGCGCCGAAAATCAGTTTCTTCATTAAAACCTTATTTGCCATTAAATACTAGTGTCTCCTCCCAAAGATACTTCTCTTCTGACATATTGATCTTTTGTACTTGTGGTAATGATCGCATATGGATGTACTCATTGATCACTAACTTCTCTCCTACTTTAACTTGTCTGTCAAATGGAATTCTATTCTTGATATATAATTCTTTGACGTCCATATTAAACTTGCTGGCGATGATAGTCATGTCTTCGCCTTTGCGTACTGTATATGTTCTAGTGGAATGGACATTTTCTGTCTTGGCTATGATTGATGTAATATCAGATTCTCTGGTTGGTTGATGCTGTTCAGTAGCAGTGTTGATATTCTGAGATTTTTCTATTTCTTCCATTTCATCCATTCTGTTCTCTGGCTTCTTTACAAGAAATTTCGAGGCTAGGATACTTTCATCCGTATCCCATTCATATAAACTATATTCCTCAATGATTTTGATGAGTTTATCAGCATATGTCGGATCGGTAGCATATCCGGCGGATTTCAACCCATGAGCCCAAGAATGATAATCTGTTTTTTCTATTAAGAATAAAAAGGCATACCTACTTGATCCCAATAGAAACTCTGAATGATCAAAAAAAGAAGTAGCCGGATCTTCATAAGAGCGAAAACAGCTCTTGACCAGTATCCCGCCCTTGTAGTCATCATCCTCTCGGAACGCTTTTTTACCATTCCACATGCCACCGCATTTAATCCCAAAGTGATTGTTATGCTCCCGAGCTAAAGTGCTGGTACCACTGCCAGATTCTACGATAGCTTGTGCCATCTTGATACTAGCAGGGATTCCGGTACGTACAGATTCATTTATTATTATCGATTTATATTGATCGATATACAGTAATGTTGCACTTTTGCTTCTCGACAAGTCAAATGAAAGCAAACATAAAGCCATTAACAGGCTGGTGATTTTAACAGTAGCAGACATGTGGTTGGTATTATAGTCGATATTAAACAAAGACTATACCAATAGGGAGAATTTATGAATATCAATTATTAATAATATTTACTATGGCAGATTTATTTGAACTTTTAAAATCCCAAATGGGTGGCGCAGTAATGAATACACTGGGCCAGCAAGTGGGTACAACCCAAACGCAACAAACCGAAAATGCAGTGAATGGTGCATTGTCCATTCTGATGAATGCAATGGCTAATAATGTTCAATCTCCGAACGGCGCACAAGCATTAAACGCTGCTATTGAAAGGGATCATGATGGAAGTATATTAAATGACCTCGCCGGATTCATTCAAGGTAAGTCGCAACTTAACCAAGCCAAAGCCGGAAATGGTGCCGGTATTCTAGGCCACCTCCTGGGTGCCAATCAAAATTCTGCCATTGAAACCCTATCTAAGATGAGTGGATTAAGCACTAATCAGTCTCAAAACATGCTCGTCAAACTCGCTCCTGTAGTACTGGGCATGCTCGGGAAACAAAAGAAAACACTAGGGCTTAACCCGGCAGACTTAATCAAAATTATCGGCGCAGCGGCCAATACCTCAAAAAAACAAGCGCCACAAGCTGATCTTTTGACTACACTGCTTAATCCTAAAAAAAATACGCAGCAAGCCAATAACCCGCAGTCAGCATTGACCAATATCGGTATGAATATCCTCAAAGGATTCTTTAAAAAATAATCCTCGGCCTAACAGCCAATTCTAATAAATCACAGACTCCTGCGTAGCTTGACTATCAGGAGTCTTTTAAGTTTTACATCTAAGAATCCAATAAATCAAAAAAATCATCTAAGCTATCGTATGACTTAACACCCACTTCTAATTCCTCCTCACCCGAAATAATCAGGCCCTCAACCAAATCCAAATCAAGATTCTGATCATAATATCTATAATGTAACCCGTCCAAAACAATACCTCCGGGAATAGATTCGAAAAACTTTATAAATCCCTCCAAGTGACTTACTTCCTCCGCTCTATGTGATGCTAGATCATAGGCATATGCCTCTATCTTGAGAACGAATTCATCTATTACTGAGCTGTTCTCATCCGCAATTCGCAATAAAATTGCCGGCCCCTCTATCCACTCTTTAATTTCCATCATTCCCGAGAGAGATATCAATGCACTATCAAATAGAAGATAATCAACGCCTTGTGCGGCAAAATATCGGGCATCTGTAAGATTAGTAATATGGGCGGCAATTATTTTCGGTCTAGACATAAGATTCTTTGAGTAGAGTGTCATACATTTAATCGGCTCTAAGATCTGAATATATGCCAAAAAATTCAAGCTACTACGACATGGTTTATTATGTAACCGACAAAATTCCATCCGGTCGTGTTAGCACTTATGGTGCTATAGCTGATTATCTATCATTGGGCTCCGCCCGAATGGTAGGATGGGCACTCACACAATGTAATCAAAATGGGCGCGATGACGTCCCATGTCATAGAGTAGTCAATCGAAAAGGCGAACTATCAGGGCGAATTCATTTTAAGACACCTACCCTTATGGAGGAACGATTAGCTCAGGAGGGTGTGAAAATTAACGAAAACTGTGTACAGAATTTTGATCACGTCTACTGGCATCCATCAGAACTAGATTTATGAACAAGGAAATATTAGTTATCGGAACAGGTCCTGCCGGTTTAGCTATCGCAGGCAGATTGTCACAAGCCAATATCCCCTTCTCCATTATAGACAAATCTGACAATATTGCTAACAGCTGGCGCAATCATTACGATCGTCTGCATCTCCATACTGTCAAAGAACTTTCATCCTTGCCATTCCTGGATTTTCCCGAAGACTACCCTACTTATGTTTCTAAAGACCAACTTGTCAGCTACTACATGTCATACGTACAAAAATTTAACATTCAACCCATACTCAAAACAACTGTAAAGTCAATTACTGCGCATGAAGGTCAATGGAAAGTGGACATGGTCGATACATCTTGTACTGTGAAGGATGCAATCATTTGTACAGGCGTAAACAATGAAATTAACATGCCGGTATGGGAAAATATGGGGAGTTTCAAAGGACAATTTTTACATAGCCGCCTATACAAAAATCCGACAGCGTATGCCGGCCAAAAAGTACTCGTTATAGGCATGGGAAACACAGGCGCAGAAATAGCCCTTGATTTGGCTAACGCTGGAATCCTTGTAGATATCTCTGTACGAGGCGAAGTCAACATTGTTCCGCGCGACCTCAATGGTCAGCCAGTCCAGCGTACTTCGAAAAAACTTGCTGCCCTTCCTTTCGGCCTGGGTGACTGGCTGGGTACTCAGATAAGAAAAATATACTTCGGCGATTTGTCTAAATACGGTTTGAAAACTTCCAAAACACCTCCAGCTAAGCAGTTGCTCACGACAGGTAAGACACCGACTATTGATATTGGTACTGTTGCAGCGATTAAGAAAGGTAAGATCAAGATTAAACCTGATATCAAGCATTTCACTTCTCACGGTGTGGTGTATGAAGATGGAAATACTATTAACTATGACTCCATTATCTGTGCTACCGGTTATAAACCCGGATTAGAAAAGTTTATTCCCAGAATTAATTCATATCTTGATTCTAATGGATGCCCTATGGATTGCATCGGAAAAGATGAATTTAGTGGGTTGTATTTTGTCGGCTTTGACAACTACAAATTGGGCGGAATACTAGGAACAATTAATACGGATTCAGAAAAGGTTGTTAAGGCATTGACGAATTATGAATTATGAATTATGAATTATGAATTATGAATTATGAATTATGAATTA
>CAYNFR010000011.1:0-86847 GCA_964396595.1 uncultured Saprospiraceae bacterium
TTTTAATGGAGTAGCCACCTTCGTCAGGTGGGTTACCTTATTTATGCTTCCATTAGCTCGTCTTGAGTCAGATTACGAGAGATATCTTTATCCTCATTCTCTATATCCGATCTGAAAGCTACCTCCTCAATGCCGTCTCACCGAGTTGCAAACTCAACTCTTTCAAGGTTTTAAGATTTACATGCATTAATGGTGAATCATTTTTGCCGGAGGCAGTGAGAAGTTTAATATATCCGATGACCATTGTCCATCCTTGTATCGTATGAAGCATAGGGTCTATGTCCGGCTTAATACTGCCATCTGCTATGCCCCGATGAATCTCTTTGACGGTGAGCTTGATGGGGAGATTTTGCATATCCTGTATTTTTTTAAAATAAATGCTATCTGTGATCGCCTCATCTTCTGCTGCCGTCGTGCCGCGCGATAGTCGTCGTATGACCGTAAAATAATCGAGCATCGATTCTGAAAACAAATAATTCTGCTCACAGAAAGTATAAAATGCTGCAAAAATTCCCATCGTAGATGCTAAGCCCGATTGATCCTTGTACCGATCTATCGTACTGTAAAATATTTCCGTCAGTGCCTGAAATGCCTCGTAGGTGACCGCGAAATAAAGATTCTCTTTGCTTTGAAAATAGGTGTAGAGCGTGACCTTAGTAATTTTTGCTTCTTGCGCTATGTCTTCCATCTTGGCATTGTTAATGCCATAATCAGATACCACTTTGATAGCAGCACGCACGATAGCTCTTTCCTTCTCGAGTCGCTTCTGTTGGTTCATAATCCAATTGAGGGGCAAAAGATAGGATGTTTATTCAATACAAAACGCATAACAACAAGCCAAGTGTGTATAAGAAGTTGATCCTTTGGGTTTATCTCATGGCTTTCTACCACCCATTTAAGTCTATAATGTTGTCATCTCTTTTGACGTTACTCGTCTCTCGTCTCTGGTCTGATGACGAGACAAGTTTAGCCGCGACCAAGTTGTTATATCTCGTCCAAGGGCAAGAGAAAAAATCCCGCCAAAAATGAGCGTTGCTTCTCCCAGAATCCACATGTTAAAACCCGTGGATATCAATATTCACGCCTAATTCACTATCGGATCTACACTTCGTGAGAAGTCTATCTTTATTACAAAAAAAACCCGTCAGATCAGCGACCTGACGGGAATACAAAAAATTTATTACCCCAAAAAAACCAATTGTCTATGTCTCCTTGTTTACAAAATTCATGCCATGACCTTGTACCAACCGATACCGGTTGAATAACTTATTTTCTTGTGCTAAAGCTTATTGATTTTTAGCCACTACCTTTGCGCCATGAATTCAATGCTCGGTCAACTTATTGACACCCTCACGCTCCACAAAGTGGACGATCTCGTGTACGAAGGTATCAACCTCGATATTGGCAGTCCGCAAGTTTATGGTGGACAAGTGCTCTCTCAATCCCTTGTCGCCGCCGGTCAGACTGTGGCAGAGGATAGATATTTACATAGTATGCATGGCTATTTCGTTCGCCGTGGCAATAATGCGAAGCCGATCCGTTTTGAAGTCGAGATAGTGCGTGATGGGGGGTCATTTTCGACGCGTCGTGTCAGAGCACTTCAAGATGGTGTGATTATCTTCGTCACGGCAGCCTCTTACCAGATAGAAGAAGAAGGCTACGAGCACCATACGACCATGCCCAATGTCACCCAACCGGAGAGCCTCAGCAGTTTTCCGGAGATTTTTGCTCAATTTGCCGAAAAATGGGATATCAAGCCAAAGGGCATCTACTCTCAACAAAGCCCCATTATATTCCGCCCTGTGGAGCATTACAATCCATTTGAGCCGGGCATTATGCCGGCGAAGAGCCACGTATGGTTCAAGCCCAATGGTGAGCTACTCATTAACAGCGGTGAAATGGCCAAAATACTCATCGCCTACGCATCCGACTTCAACCTGCTGATCACTTCCCTGCTGCCGCACAATGTGTCCATGTTTACCAAACCCCTATTTATCGCCAGCATTGATCATGCCATGTGGTTTCACAGATCGTTCCGCTTTGATGATTGGTTATTGTATGTAGTGAGAAGTCCTAGCGCTTCCAATGCCCGAGGCTTCTGCACCGGCGAAATATTTACTCGGCAGGGTCGATTGTTAGCCTCTGTGACGCAAGAGGGGCTAATCAGAAACATGCAAGCCGATCCCCGATGAAAATTGATCATCTTATTCAGTTTTATGCAGATCGTCATAGTACAGAACTCGATGATTATGCTCCGGAGGCAGAACGACTAGGAAATCTCTACAGCCACGATATACGAATGATATCGGACAAGATCCAAGGCAAGATGCTAGCATTGTTTTCACGGTTGATAAATCCTTCATTGATCGTGGAAATAGGCACGTTTACCGGCTATAGCACATATATGTTATTGGCAGGGCTGAAAGATGATGGCACTTTGATTACAATAGACCATAACACGCAGTATCATCATCTGGCGAGAAAGGTCGTCAGTAATTCGCCGAAGGCGCAACAAGTAAAATGTATTCTTCAGCCGGCACTGGAAGTATTGGCAGACATGCCTTCACCTATTGACTTAGTATTTATGGATGCCGCTAAACGCGAATATTCCCAATACTACGATATCCTGCTGCCCAAGATGCGCTCCGGTGGTCTTATAATCGCGGATAATACCCTCTGGAAAGGCAAAGTGGTTGATCCGACCAATGATACAATGGCCCTTGCTCTTGATACTTTTAATAAAAAAGTATTCTCTGACCCGCGCGTCGATACGACCTTACTCCCCCATCGAGACGGCTTGAGCCTTATATATGTGAAATAATCCTATGGCAGGTATTTATATCCATATTCCCTTCTGTCGAAAAGCCTGTCACTATTGCAATTTTCATTTCAGTACTAAGCTCGAATATATAGACCGTATGGTCGATGCACTCATCCGCGAATTAGTCTTCAAAAGCAGCCGGATGGCGGGAGTAGCCATCAAGACGGTTTACTTCGGTGGTGGGACACCGTCACTGCTACAGCATGAAGATCTCGCACGATTATTAGATACGATTCATGAATACTATCTGACTGATCAACTACTGGAGCTGACACTCGAAGCTAATCCGGAAGACCTTACTTCAGATAAAATTCGCAGCCTCAGATTGCTCGGCGTCAATCGGCTCTCTATAGGCATTCAATCGATACACGACAAGGAACTGAACTTCATGAATCGCGCACACGATAGTGCAACAGCGATTAATGCACTATTGCTGGCGCAAGACGCCGGAATAGTGAATATATCAGTAGATCTGATGTTCGGATTATTAAACAGCACGCATGCCATGTGGGAAGAAAATCTTCGTGTCATCACTGGTCTAAACATCCCTCATCTCAGTTGTTATAATCTGACGATCGAAGAGCAAACAGCATTGTCACATTGGGTCAAGCATAAGAAGGTAGCTACACAGCCTGAAGACTACCAACATGGACAGTATTATTTTGCAGATAGATTTCTTTCTGATCTCGGCTACGACCATTATGAAATATCTAATTATGCCCTACCCGGGCAAAGAAGCATACACAATAGTCAATATTGGAACGGAACGAACTATCTCGGTATAGGCCCCTCGGCACATTCATTTATCAATGGACATCGTTCATGGAACGTATCGAATAACCAGCTGTATCTCTCTCAGGCTGACCAAAGGAATTTTATCCCTTCCATAGAAGATCTGACCATATCCGACACTTTTAATGAAATGCTCATGCTAAGACTTCGCACTGCCGAAGGCATACGCACGACTGAAATGAACAGATTCCCCAACGCCTTTAAGGAGCATTGGTCGCGAGTATCGCAGCTCATGATCGATCGCAAGCAACTCGTCATCACTGACGAAAGAATTACGCTAGCTCGGGCATACTGGTACATGTCAGATCATCTTATATCCGAGTTGTTTTTCATAGACTGAAACGACGAAAATAAACATGTTCATGAACCATTCTACTATTCGTTACTTTGTACTTTATTAATGCGCATTTACATGACACATTCTTTTTCAATTGTATTGGCTATTGCTGCCCTTTTTCTATGTAACGCCTGCACCGTCCCACCTACGATATATCAACCTTATGCATCCGCTCATCGCGTTGATTATAGCAGACTCGAGCAATGGGCCTCACATCCCGAAAAGCAAGACTTTGGAAATTTAGTACCACGAGAGAGTGTAAAGCTGACATCTTCAGCGGATGTCGATGTTTTTTTCGTCCATCCGACGACCTATACAGGAAAGGCGATCAAAAAATCCTGGACGGCTCCTGTTGATGATCAGGGTATCAATGCCGCCACTGACAAAAGCACGATAAAGTTTCAAGCAAGTATTTTCAATCAAATAGGACGCCTATATGCCCCTAGATATCGACAGGCACATATTAATGCATTCTACACTGATGATCGGGTCGCGGCAAAGAAAGCGCTTGACTTCGCGTATTTTGATGTTCTCGCAGCATTCGACCATTACTTAAGGTATGAAAATCAAGGCAGACCCTTTATCATCGCAGCACACAGTCAGGGGACTGTCCATGCGGCGCGATTAATTAAAGAACGCATAGATGGCAATGCTCTGCGAGATCAGCTCGTTATCGCCTATCTGGTAGGCATGCCCATCAAGGTGAACGAGTTTCAGCATATTATGCCGTGTAGAGATAGTAGTGACTTACACTGCTTCGTCAGTTGGCGAACATTTAAAAAATCGTACATCCCTGATGATGTTCCACTTGGTGATAGCATTGCCGTACACAACCCCCTTAATTGGAAATTAAATGGTGACTTTTCCCCCCGGGAGACTAGCAAAGGTGCGGTACTGAGGAATTTTGATAAGGTTCTTCCCAAAGCCATAGAAGCCGAAACCCACAAGGGCATCTTGTGGACCAATAAACCGAAATTCCCGATGAGCTTTCTATTCACTCGTAAAAATTACCATATAGTTGATTTTAATTTCTTCTACGAGGATGTCAAATTAAATGCACAACAACGTGTAAAAAAATTTCTTAACAAAGAGCGTCAGGGCTGATTAATGACTCCTACCCCGCCATCCGGCTTTCTATTTCATCAGCACTAGTCGCTATTTTTTTACCTAAGATCTTAGCACCATTGGCTGTAATCAGAAAATCATCTTCGATACGCACCCCGCCAAAATTCTTATAGCCCTCGAGTTTTTTGTAGTTTACAAAATCAAGGAACTTACCCTCCGATCTGCGCAGATCAATAAGAGCCGGAATGAAGTAAATCCCAGGCTCCACTGTGATCGTGTAACCCGCCTGCAATCCTTTCCCTAGCCGCAGCGAGCGCCAGCCAAATTCCTTGCGCCGACTCGTGTTTTTATCATAACCGATCAGATTCTCTCCGAGATTTTCCATATCATGAACATCCAGGCCTATCATGTGGCCTAGCCCATGCGGAAAGAACAAAGTGTGTACGCCTTGTTCCACCGCCTCATCAACATCACCCCTGACGAGACCGATAGCTTTTAGTCCTTCGTATATTACTCGTGCCGCGCCACGATGCACATCCATGTATTTAACACCAGGGATGAGCTTACTTACTGCATGATTATAAGCAGCATATACAACATCATAAATCTCTCTCTGCTTATTAGTATAAACCCCGCTTACCGGCCATGTACGGGTGATATCTCCTGCATAGCCCATCGTATCCTCGCATCCACCGTCAAATAACAACAAATCTCCCTTGCCTAGCTTAAGATGGTGATGATGATTGTGTAGCACCTCACCACGCTTACTCAATATGGGGGAATAAGAAAAACAATGGTTGTGCCTCACAGCAAAGGCATGAGCTTCTGCTACAAGTTCGTATTCGTATATGCCAGCTCGCGTAATATTCATCAAGTGCTCGTGCATATCTTGTGATAGCGCGGAGACATTGTGAAGTCGCTTGATTTCCTCTGCTGTTTTTATCGAACGCAGGGCGATGACCGCGCCTATGAGTGACTCAGAAGCTCTTTTCTCTTGTAAATGCGGTCTGACGCCAGTGAGTTGATGAAGCAATAATTGATGATCACCATGATAGGGTGGCAAAAAATGCGTTCCTTTATCTACTAAATTCTGAAGATCACGTGTTGGTCTTACTTGCTCTATCCCGGCTAGATCCGCTAACTCCCGCATACCCGGTATAGCACCCGTCCAGATCGAGTGATCGATGCCTTGATCATCTCCGATTAAGATTGATTGCCCTGTATCGCAGTCTAGGATAAGATGGATATTCGGAATATTGAGTCCCGTGAAATAGAGCATGGTACTGTCTTGGCGAAACGGGAATGTGTTATCCCGATAATTACGCCCTAGTTCTCTGTTACCTATACATAATATGCGGCCGTCGGCCAATGATTGCATCAGCGCCTGACGACGCTGGCGATAAACTTCCGGTGTAAACATCTTCAAATGTAATTATCGCACTAAGATAATTAGTCGCTCATTTAAAATCATTTTAACTATTGCCCCAAGTAATTATTCTGCCATTTCTTCAAGGGATCATGCATTAAGTTCTCAACTTGTGAAAATCAGCATGAATTTACTTCTGCGACTATCTGCGCTATCTGCGGGACTAAACATGTACTCAAATCGTGACTATTTAGGGCTCAATTAAACGAATTATTTTTATCACGATTGTTGCATCTTGCAGGCAAAAAGAGCGCCAAAAATTAATAATTCCATATTGGTAACGACTGGCTTCACCCGTCGTTACTAATATTTTGCCCTTACAGGGCAATGACCTAAATAATTACCTCAAATCTTTATCAAGCCTAGTTATCTGCTGTGGGTAACAAAAGTGCTAATAAGTTACAAACCATATAAATGGTCAGCATTGAAAAGTAGAGAAAATGTTGAACAATTATGAAAGGGTATAACCCCGTATAGGTTTTGAATTACCAGAAACTGCTTAGCTACTGTACAATTTGACTAATTGGTTTACACTCTTGATTGTCTCAATGAATACCATACACCGATGGCAAGACTGATAGAAATAAACCCAAGGCTCACATATTCCGGAAAATGAAACTGCTTAGACAGCAACATCTTGATGCCGACGAAACTCAGAATTGCTATTAGGCTATACTTCAGAAATTCAAATCTCGACAGCATATTGCTCAAGAAAAAGTACATTGACCTCAATCCCAGTATAGCCATGATGTTACTGGTAAAAACCAAAAAAGGATCACTGGTAATCGCCAATATAGCCGGAATACTATCTAATGCAAACAATACATCTGTGATCTCGATCACAATTAAAGCCACAAACAGCGGCGTGGCAGCGCGCACTGCATTCTCACGCACAAAAAACTTTTGCCCATGGAAGTTCTCAGTTATCGGAAATACCTTGTTTATCTGCTTGAATATATATGACTCCTTCGGATCAAATGGGTCTTCCTCCGCCTTATACATCTTGTATGCCGTGTACAATAGAAACAATCCGAATACATAAATCACCCAGCCAAATTGATTGACCAATGCCACCCCAAAGAGTATCATCAATCCTCTAAATACGATCGCTCCTAAAATTCCCCAGAATAATACGCGATGCTGAAATTCCATCGGAATCTTAAAAGAAGAAAAAATCACTGCTATCACGAAAATATTATCCACGCTAAGAGACAGCTCCACCAGATATCCGGTGATGTAAGTGACCACCGCTTGGTTAGCACTGAGCGAGTTGGGGTTTTCAACTAATCCATTCAGATAAATGTAGTAAATAGCTATGCTAAAAAGCAATGCTACACTTACCCATACCGTAGTCCATCGAGTAGCTTCTTTTACAGAAATAACATGCGCGTGGCGATTAAAAATACCGAGATCAATGGCAAGAAACACCATTATTGACACTATAAATATTAACCACACCATGAGATTGTAATATTTAAGATGGATTCGAAAATTTGCATAAAGAAAAACCTAGATCCGCGCTTTAGGACTATTGATTAATAATCTTAACAGGTATGTCATTTCTAACATTTCACTTACCCTGCTTTACATTACTAACTTGCTACTAGAAGCGCGTTTGCGTTCATGTTCCTTCAGATGAATTTTTCTCAAACGAATTTTTTTGGGGGTTATTTCCACATATTCATCGTCTTCGATGTATTCCATACATTCTTCTAATGACATCTTGATGGCCGGTGCGATTCTCATTTTTTCATCCGACCCTGAAGCACGCATATTCGTCAATTTTTTTGACTTGGTGAGATTGACCACTAAGTCCGAATCTCGTGAATGCTCCCCTACTACTTGACCTTCATACACTTCTACCCCCGGGTCAATAAAGAATCGACCCCGATCTTGCAACTTATCAATAGCATACGCGAATGTATCTCCTGTCTCCATGGCGATCATTGCCCCTTTATTTCTGGTTGGAATATCACCTTTAAATGCTTCAAATCTGTCAAATCTATGGGCGACGATAGCCTCTCCGGCGGTGAGATTCATCAAGGTAGTGGTTAATCCTATCAGTCCGCGTGAAGGAATATCAAATTCAAGGTGTGTGAGATCTCCTTTGGGCTCCATCACTTTTAGTTCACCCTTGCGCTGGACGACAGCCTCAATAACCTTGCCCGCGGTAGTATCCGGCAGGTCAATGCTAAGAAATTCAATGGGTTCATGTTTAACTCCATCAATTTCTTTGATGATAACACGTGGCTTACCGACTTGTAACTCGTAACCTTCCCTACGCATTGTTTCGATTAATACAGATAAGTGCATTATCCCCCGTCCATAGACATTAAATACATCTGCACTTGCCGTGTACTCTAGTCTCAAAGCGAGATTACGCTCAAGTTCTTGCTCGAGACGCTCTTTTAAATGTCTTGATGTGACGAACTTTCCATCCTTACCGAAAAATGGGCTGTTATTAATCGTAAATAACATGCTCATCGTAGGTTCATCAATCGGAATAGCCGACAATGCCTCTGGTGCGTCTGCATCGCATATAGTGTCACCTATTTCAAATCCCTCAATGCCCGTCACAGCACACAGATCCCCATTCTCTACCGAATCTGCCTTAATTTTTCCTAAGCCTCTGAAAACAAAAAGTTCCTTGGCTTTGATTCTTGTTACGCTGCCGTCGCGCTTGACTAGGCACAACGGCTTTTTAATATCTATACTACCTCTGTGAACTCGACCTATCGCGATCCGACCAATATAGGAAGAGAAATCGATAGTTGTGATCTGCATTTGTAGTGTTCCCTGATTATCCAAAGGAGGAGCGATATGCTCAATTATGGAGTCCAGCAAGTAGGAAATATCACTAGCCGGCTGACGCCAATCTTCTCCCATCCAGTTGTTTTTAGCTGACCCAAATACAGTAGGAAAATCTAGCTGTTCCTCGTGCGCATCTAAATTGAACATTAAATCAAATACTTCTTCTTGCACTTCGTCAGGGCGACAATTTTCCTTATCGACCTTGTTTACAACCACTATGGGCTTCAGGCCCAATTCTATCGCCTTCTGCAACACATATCGTGTCTGTGGCATCGCCCCTTCAAATGCGTCTACCAGCAATAGCACACCGTCTGCCATATTTAATACACGCTCTACTTCTCCACCGAAATCCGCGTGACCCGGTGTATCCAGTAGATTGATCTTATAACCCTTATATTGTACAGAGATGTTTTTGGCAAAGATGGTAATGCCTCTCTCACGCTCGAGATCGTTGTTATCAAGTATTAATTCTCCTTCTGGGAGCTTCTCTTCTCCCATTTCACAGAAATGTATAATCTTATCAACGAGTGTTGTTTTACCGTGGTCAACGTGCGCGATTATCGCGACATTACGAATATTCTTCATAAATAGTTTGCTAAAAAAGTCGCGAAAATAAGCTATTACAGATGATATAAAGGAAAAAGATTATTAACGGGTAGTACTAACGCGTAACCATATTGAATAACCAAAAAGTCAACATCCCCCAGGCTGTTCCGGTAACCATACTGAGTATCGCTAACAAAATAGCATGAGGCATCCATTTTACTTCATAAGCTGCGGTTACTGCTGGCGTCGTAGAGATTCCTCCTAGATTGGCCATGCTCGCTATAGGAACCCATGCCATATGAACTTTTAAAAAATAGGCAAGCATCAGCATAAAAACAAAATGCAATATCAACCATACCAAGATCACCACCACAAACAATATCGGCAAACTGAAATTGGAAAAATTCAGCCTCAGCCCCAATATCGCCATGATCAATACGATCAATACTCCCCCCATCTTCAATACCAATGCATGATCCCAGCCTTTGACAAAATTGCCCAAGGCAAGACCCAACAAGGATAATGTGATGATCTGCCATAAAAAAGATGCTATTAATAGCGGAATTAACAATCCTGAGGCTATCACCACACCAAGGGTCATCACTTTGGAATAGCTGCGTAAGTTATTACCGGATAAACGCTCACTCTCACGTGGCCGTTCTCCTTTGATTTTAAAGGCTTGATTAATTCGATCGCTTTTCTTGATAAACTGAAACATCAATATCGTCCATATATTGACCAATACATTGTCAATAATCAACACAGCTAAAAATAATCCTTCCGGACACTCGGTGAGTTCCTTTAGAACCAATTGGCTAGTGCTACCCCCTATCCAGCTGCCGACGATGGGAATCAATCCTCTCCAATACTCCTGATCAAATATCAGCACATTTGTGGGCTCATGAACCCCGGCTAATATCACACTGATTAGTACCGGCAAGGTGGCAATCACCATAGACCCACCGGCAAATAGAGCTATTGGGCGCCAGCCCACTATCTTCAATTGCTCGATAGACAAGGCACTCATCACGCTGACTATTGCCAATGGAATAATAATAGATCTGCTCCACTTATGTAGTGCAACTTCTGACAAGTCCCATCCGAATGTATGCGTAAAAAAAGCCGGAATCACATACGCGAACAATATAGCCGGAAACCAATCTAACATAGATTTCACCCATCGGCGTTCAAGTTTGTCCACCTTAAGTACAAAAATCACTGTACCGATAACAATCAGCGTAGCAATCAGTAGTGTATACAATGCTTATTTGAGTTTGCGATCGAAGAAATCAGCAGAGGCGGCAAAGATCCTGAACCAAGATCGATAGCGATAAAATCCATGAATCTCATCCGGCAAGACTAATAATTCATGATCAACAGATCTATCCCTGAGTCTTCGTACCAGATCGACTGACTGACCAAACATAACATTACGATCATCATCCCCATGAACGATTAATACAGGTGACCGCCAACTCGAAATGTCCGCCACCGGCGACGAAGCATATGCCAATGCCATATCAGACTCTCCAATGCCCCAGCCTCCACCCGGGCTAAAATCTCGCGCGCGCCATGCCCAGTCATGCACACCATGAATATCAACCCCTGCTTTAAAAATATCGCTATTGCGAGCAAGTCCCTGCGCCGTCAGTAGTCCACCATAACTACCACCCCATAGTCCTATCCTCATGGGATCGACGTAAGATTGCTGCTGAAGATATTGTGCCGCTGCTACGATGTCTTGATATTCCGAAGCACCTCTCGGGCCTTGATTAGCGGCTCTGCGAAAATTCCGACCATAACCGATACCCGCTCGATAATTCACACTTAAGACAGCATATCCATTGTTAGCCAGATATTGATTGAAGGCATAGGAGTTTGCATAATAAGCGCCATAATGATAACCGAGCAACATTTGCCTGATAGGCCCTCCATGCATAAACAATACGCCCGGCTGTCTGATTGTCTTGTCTTTGACAAATAGCTGCCCATGGATCAATGTGCCATCAGCCGCTCTGAAGGTCACTTGCACCGGCTCCACATGCAATGCCGCCCCGATACGATCTTGTGGATCTGCGCCCATAACCATTGCTGACTCACTCATCGCTCCTAGCTTTAATCTAGCAATACGTGTAAAGAAGTTATAGCCGCTTTCGCGAAAGACGATGGTGCCATCACTCAGAAAAACAGGATCAGTTTCTATGTTTACAGAGCTAGTCCTCTCAACAAAACGAGCCGCATTCAGATCATAAACAAATAAATCCCTCCTGTCTATATCATCTTTATTTGAGCTGAAAACGACCGTACTCCCATCCGGTGACACATCCATAAACTCTATCTCACAGTCTCCTGACAAGACTGCTCGAGGCGTAATGCCATTGGCATTAGTGTGATAGATTTTCATAAACCCCTCGTGTTCTGAATAAAACAGAATATGACCTGCCTCAGTCCAACTGAGCGGTGCGGATGGATAATATTGAGAAAAACCACCAGCATCGCCAGTGCTTTTCCAGATGACCCGTGATTTGTCAGCACGTACATTATGAATCAATATTTCGAACGGCACACCTCCTGTAAGATTAGGAAGTTCATCTTTCTTGGATCCTGGTTGCCTAACAAAGACCACCTCTGTTCCATCCGGCGAAAAGCAAGGAAACATATCCTTGTCAACCGAAGGCGATAACCAATTAACATACCGCTCTCCCAGTGTATAATGCCCTATAAAACTATGTCCACCCCGATTGCTGGAAAACACGATAGAGCGATCATCCGGAGATAAGCTTATATGCGATACAGCACCGCGATTCGTAAGAATAGTAGATATCTGCGAAGTGTTGAGATTTATTGTCAGTATACTCTTAGCTCGTGCAATCAATCCAAATTCGCCATTGGCGGCGAGGACTATATTCGAAAAATCACCCAAGGTGTCCACCCTTGATCCATCTTCGACAAACCTGACTAATATCTGTTTCGGATACTCGGCAAGTCCTGCGGGGTTTGCTGTCACTCCTTCGCGATTTGGACCCGAACCAATGGTGGCGTAAATGCCGCGACCTGCCCTATCAATCCCTTTGAGAGAGACCGGAAGGCCATCATCAGGTGAGTAGCTCCATATTTCTCTTGCGATGTAAGAGGGGGCACTTGCTATGTAAACCTTTAAAGACCCGGCCGTATTTTCTACCCATGCCACCTTTGTACCATCTGCATCCTTTATTAATTCAGTTGCATATGGGGCCGATAGCATCTCCTCAAGTAATGCCACCTGAGCAATGAGATTGTAATAAAAAAATATCGCTAAAAAGATGATGCTTAATGCGTGCTTCATATTGAGATAAAGTTACTTGCGCTTAAAAATATAATTAATAATCTAATTGGGCTTTTATTCTACATGCAGAATAAAATTGAATGCATTTTAGACGAATCTCATTGATTACTTTCGCCACGACAATACATGCTATCAGATGACCGTCTTGTCTCAACTATCAGATAAACAGTACGGCATACTGGTGTCTATAATAGCTGCCTTGTTATGGAGTACAGGAGGTCTGGGAATAAAATTAGTGCCGGAAAATCCATCCACTATCTTGTTTTACAGATCCTTGTTTGCTGGGATCGTGTTTCTGATCATTTTTAAAAAACAGGCTTTTAGGATCAATAGATATTCTATCAGCGGCAGCATATTGTATCTCGCATTACTCTATACATTTGTCAATGCCACTAAGCTCACGACCGCAGCGAATGCCATTTTTCTTCAATATACAGCACCGATGCTCGTACTATTACTAGAACCAAAAATGCTAGGTACCACATTCGAACGAAAGGATGGAATTACAGTAGCCTTATGTCTGCTAGGGTTGGGAATGTTCTTATTCGAAGATTTTAGCGTATCTGGTCAGCTTCTCGGCTTGACCTATTCATTGATCAGTGGTGTGGTACTTGCCATTTTTCTGATTGTTCAGAAAGCCAATCGTTCAGAACATGCTGAAACATCCATCATGCTGGGCAATATGTGGGTGATGCTATTTGTATTTCCTTCGACCAATTTTGAAGCCATTTATTCTTGGTTTAATTTTTCTGTACTCGCCTGGCTGGGTATTTTTCAGATAGCCTTGGGTTATGTATTTTTTATTCAAGGCCAACGCAGATTGAAAGCCATAGAAAGCTCAATTATTGCCTTTATAGAGCCGATTTTTAATCCTATTTGGGTATTGATAGGCTATGGAGAAAAGCCGGGGATATTTGCACTAATAGGTGGTTCTATAATTCTAATCACATTAATCCTCCGTACCCTCCATCAATCTAATCCGAGGTATCTTCACTAGTGTCTATTTCTGCGTATATCTGCGGGCGTAAACATTCCTTCCTCTGAAATGAATACATCAGCGATCATTTGCCTTATCTGTGTCAACAGCGGGCTATATTCTATCGAACACAGATTGCGCGGATTGAAAGGATTTGCACAGATTTTTATCAACCGCCAGATCAATTTTCTGAGATAATCTGCACATAACTGTGGGCGTGAAAAAAGTCCGCACATAGTCTTGATCCATGATTATATCAGCGATCATTTGCCTTATCTGTGTCATCAGCGGGCTATATTCGAAGGCTCTTCGCCTATTCGAAGAATTCTACCTGATCATAGTCACAGAACCTCTGAAATAATCTGTGCGATCTAATTCATAATCATCTGAGAATCTGATCTTCAAACTGTAGGTGTAAACACCAACGGCTGCCGGTGATTCATTGAAATTACCATCCCAGGAGTCGTTAGGATTGTTTGAGATAAACACTTTATTCCCCATACGGTCAAATATCTCTAAGACATATTCATGCACGACAGCGCTTCTAGAAATACCAATATCGAAGAAGTCATTGGTATTATCACCATTGGGAGAAAAGATGTCGGGAATAAACAGACTTAATCGGGCACATTCCCGATTGCTGATAATGATTGCATCTGTGAAAATACATCCATTTGAAGAGACAGCAGTAGCAACAATCTGTCCTAGCGTATTGGTTGTAATAACATTGCCGGTCTGTCCGGTTGACCAACTCACCGTCACATCCGTACGCGGAACACTAAGTACTAAAGGCTGATTATCGCATGTAGCAATATCGTCTCCCAGGTTAAAAAAAGGTAAATTTTCTACTGTTATACGTCTAGAATCACTGAATGTACAGCCATTAAGATCTGCAGTGGCAGTATAAGTACCTGTACGATCGACGATAATGCTCTGACCCGTCTGTCCTGTACTCCATCTTATATCACCATTGCCGCTAGGCACTGATAAGCTTATATCCTCTCCTTCACATATTGTCTCGTCCGGGCCGAGAGAGAAACTAGGTGTCGGACTAGTCATAATATGTATCGATTGTGTTGTGGCACAACCAGCGGGCCCCGCCCTAAGCGTGTATGTACCGGCAGTCTGCACTTCGATATCCATCGTCTGTTGACCACTAGACCAAGAGAAGATAGAGGCATTAGTAGCGGGTCTGATAATAAAGCTACTGCCATCACAGATAGTTGTATCGCGCGGAAGCGTCAGATCAGGTCTGTCGGTAACCGAAAGCACCACAGTATCACGAAACAGACATCCAGCTAGATCTGTCTCTGCCCAGTAAATACCAGCCATATCTACCGTGATACTGCCACCTGTATTACCTGTACTCCATAAAATATTGCTTCCCGGACTAGTAACTGTCAAGGGCAAACTCTCTCCCATACAGAGTACTTGATCACGCGGACCTAGATCAAAGGAACCTATCGGATTAACTACAACGCTTACTTCATCAGAAGATTCGCAAGCGTTGTCATCACGTACTGTCACGCGATAAGTGCCCGCTTCTGTCACGTCAATCATTGAACTGGTAGCACCCGTGCTCCAGAAGTAGTTCAGCATTCCGGCAGCTTGACCGAGATTAATACTCTCCCCGGCACAGATAGTTCTATCCATACCCAGATCTATAACCGGTAAGGGGGCAAAACTCACGATTATATCTGCATCACTTATACACGCCCCTTGTGTTATGTTGACAGCATATGTACCATCAGATATCACGTCAATTAAGGGTGTCGTTTCGCCTGTAGTCCACAGGTATTGCGCATTGGGGATCATTTGGCCGATCGTTTCTACATTGCCCTGACAGGATACAATATTATCTCCGAGATTAATTACCAATGCGGGTTGAACATCGATTCTTATAGAATCAGAAAAAGCACATGCACCGCGCTGCCCGATGAGCGTATAATATCCAGCATCTCGTATGGTACCTTCGGTCATGGGATCAGGGATAATATTCCCTATCCATTGGTAAATTACACCAGAAATACGATTCCCTAAACTTGTCAATGATATCTCGTCTCCTTCGCAGATAATGCGATCATCGGGCAACATTACTTCAAAACGAGGGTCTACACTGATGACGACAGAGGCACTCTCCACACATCTATCGGTACCAACTTCTACTGTATAAGTATCTCCTGCGGTTACTACTATTTCAGGTGTGGTCCTACCGTCGCTCCACACATAATTAAGCTCATTGCCGATGAAGGCATTCAAGGTGATTGACTCTCCTTCACAGATCGATCTATCATCACCAAGATTTATATCGTCAATCGTAACATAACGCACGATTACTGTATCTGAATCCTCACATGCTCCGCTTATTGCATTTAGTATATACGTTCCTGAATTATTCACATTAATGGACGAGGTGGTTGCTCCTGTGCTCCAGATATATTCAGTGGCAGTGGCATTTGTTGACAGAACCAGCTCTTCACCTGCACACAAGGTGGTATCAGGGCCTATGGACAAATTGATAGTCGGATCAAAAACAACGTTTACACTTGCTTCACGCGAGCATCCACGATCCTCAACTCGCAAGATATAGACATCGCTCGTGGACACAGATAAAGTCTGACCTTGACTTCCATCAGACCAGATAAAGCCGCCCATGATTGATGGTGCTTGTAGTACCAATTCCTCCCCATCACACAATGTACTATCAGGCCCCAGATCAAAGTCAGGAATCACCACATAACTGATCGTCTGCTGAGTATCAATTCTGCAGTGCCCATTTTCAAGTCTTACTTCATATCTGCCTGGTTGCGAAACATCAATGGTCCGATTCATATCACCGGTGGACCAAATATAATTAGCTGCCACCCCGGCATCTAAGGTCAATGCCACCCCTTCACACACAAGGGTGTCACCACCCAAGTTTACTTCCGGCAGTCTGTCGATTACAACATTTATTTCATCCGTCCCTTGACAGCGACCATCAGATATGGTCAGCCGGTATAGCCCGGAAACTGTCGGAACAATACTCAGGGTGACTTCACCCGTAGACCATAAAAGATCAAATCCGGTAATTGGGCTGACTAGGGGTAATATATCGCTCTCACAATGACGTCTATCTGCACCAAGATCCAATGGAGGCAATGTAACCACATTTACGGCCACGCTGTCGCTGACGCGGCAAGCTCCTCTTTCGCCCAGCAAAGTATAAACACCGGAAGTGCTTACCGTCCTTATGGCATCTGTACTGCCATCTTCCCATAGGTATCTATCCAGACCTGCAGTAGCTGTGAGGGTTAATGTCTCTCCTGTGCACAATGTACTATCAGCACCAAGAGATAAGTCAAATAGCTGATCAAAGGTTATATCAATACTATCTCGACGTGTACATTGGCCGTCTTGCAACTCAAGCCAGTAAGTACCCGGCTGCGAAACCACTAAGCTTAAAGCACTCGAACCATCATTCCATGTAAAACGGCCGACGCCAATAGTCGGCGAAACAAGAGTCAGTTCTTGCCCCTCGCATAAGCTTGTATCCCTTCCAAGATCAAAAAACTGTATAGCTGTCACAGCAAGACGCATACTCGCCGTATCTCTACACGCACCTAATGAACCTAAGAGCGTGTAGGTATCTGCTTCTCTGATGTTAATGCTGACTGTACTATCCCCTGTACTCCATCTATAAAAGGCCCCTGTGCTATTGAGGTCAAACAATGCTATTTCTTGCCCATCGCAGATGGTTGTATCTGGTATGAGCGCCATCGTAAAAGCCAGATCAAAATTGATCTGCACTGTATCCGCTATCTCACACATGTTAGGGAAGGTAACCGTCGCAATGATCTCTCCGCCTGCTGAGGGAACGGTATAGCTCAGATTAGTACTGCCATCATTCCACACAATGGACAATATCTCTGATGCTTCGAAGGGCCTCAAGATTATTGTTTCACTGCTACAGTAAACCGTATCACGACCTAGAAATTCTCGAAAAGAATCATTTTCTCCCTCTGTAGGAAATCGCCAGCCGCTATTCCCTCCCAAACTAACACTACCCGTCCCGGCAAAAAAATCCGCTCCACCGGAGGCTATAAGATCCCTTATTTCGAAGTAGCTTAAGTTCAACAGCGCACTCGAAGGCATACTAAATGTTGTCTGAAAACCAGGGGCATTACTTGAAAATCCTATTGGGGCGCAAGGCCCACCGATACCTTCGAAATATTGATTAACCCTAATATCCAAGCCGACACTCAATCGATAATCGTGCCCTGCGGCAAAGAACAAAGAGTCGATATTAAATCCGGTTTCTATTAACTCGCCGTCACCTTCAAATCTCAATGTCTCAATACGCACATCACCTAAAGATCTCAACAAGGCATCACCATCAGGATCTGTAAAATACACGCTACCGATAGGTCCTGTATTCGCTTCTAATCCGGAGGTCTGAGCCGTCAGCTTGAATATCGTTCCCTGCGTATTTTCAATTCTGACATTATTAATAACCAGGGGCATCAATAAATTCACACGAGATCCTGTGACCGTAATACAAGAGTTTGCTAGATTCAATAGGACTGCAGGGGCGTCCTCGACGTAAAAAAACTGTGTGGTAATATCAAAGCCAGCGCTATAAAAACGATCATTACCTTCGATTCTAATTATACCTGATAAATTTAAGTCACTATCCAGCCTTATCTCCCTTTCGCTGACTGTGAACAGATTGATGAGTGTATTAGACCCCGTGGCTAATCTCTGTCTATCTTGAGTGCCTAGTTCATCATTTCCTATCAAAAACAAATCAGGTATCTGCCAGTTTACAGCGCCAGTCAGAGTTATGTCATTATTTACATATAACGCTGACAGGCTCAATGTGGCTCTTATAGGAGAGCTATAGGTGATATCATCCACGTTTCCGGGTGCAAATCCAAAAACCGTATCATTGGGAGAGCTAAATGAATTAGCATCAAAAAACACGCGGTCTTTACCTGAAGGAATACATGCGCCACCAGATCCGCCACTTGTCTCAGACCAATTCGCACGATCATTCCAATTACCTGTCCCCCCTACCCAATAAACAAATCTTCCGAACAAATCCTGAATTTGCCATCCTTCATTGTTGCCGCCATCAGCGCCGGAGGATACAGTTACACGACTCGCGGAAGGGTTCTCAGCACGAATGCCTCTTAAAAATAAGCCTTCAAGCGTAAAAGGACGTATAGTAAATTGTAAAATAGCCCGCTCCCGAGCACCTACATCTGCAATGATACTCGCAAAACCATCACAATAGTCATCATTCTCAATCGTACGCAAGATCTGTCTGCTACCGTTTTGAAGGAACAACACAAAGCCATTCGGAAGCCTTAGCCTGTCAAAAATATGATTGCCTGTGATGCGACCATTGCCTGAAAAACGCAATATATCAATAGTAGGCGGGACATCCGTATTGGTGTCAATCCGACCATTTAACACATCAAAAAAGACAGATAGCCACCGTATCATTATATCTCCATTCATTCGAAGAGTCCCGGCTTCTCCGTTAAATATGATACTGGCATTCGCGGTGACGGCGGTGATGTTTTCGCCACCGATTTCAAAAGTGGAAGGGTTACCAACGAATCTTTGTTCTAATGTGATTGTAGACATCCCAGCCTCTAGTGTCCGATTGCTATTATAATTAGAGAAAAAAGCATAGACATTTATATTGTTATTGCCGAAGCGCAGCGTACCACTTCTAAAATCTAGCGTTCTATTAATAAATAAATCATCGACAATGTCATACGATCCGGTAGTCGCAATAATTACATCTTGATGAAAGGGCTGACCTGCAGACTGTACTGTATTAGTACCCGTAGTCGCTTCTAATCGATAATTTCCTAAAAAACGATGCGTCATTCCTGTTATAAAGCGTATAGACCCAGCACAAACAGCCGTCCATGCTGCTTCTGCCTCAAAAACCGGATTGCCTGTCGCCCCTGTCCAGTTCATTGAAGCAAAGAAAATATCTGATTGAGTCACTCTGACTATCTGTCCCGGTCCATTAAATGATTGTGCATCGAAAATGACATTATTCATCAGGTTAGGAACACCTGCACCTCCCGGACCACCACTGGTAAATGACCAATTATCAGGGTCATGCCAGTCGCCTGTTCTTCCTACCCAATACATTTCTTGAGAAAGTATGTGTGTAAAAAATGTGATTGATAAAACTATTATTAGCGTAAAGCGCATCATCATAATGTCGATCAAGAATATTAAAACACGCTAAATAGCTGTGTAATTGTACAATAGTATACAATATGTGTTGTTTTTGGTCATATTTCAATATTCCGTAAAATTTGCTTACATTCGCTCCTAATTCAACCTACGGTCTCAGGCCTACTACTGAATAATAGAACCCCGACAATCCACTTTGATCATTCTATTATTTGAGATTTTTCGAAATAAAAACGAAATCGCAGCGCCTTATGACAAAAATTTTCACTCCTATTTTGGCCTTGGTACTGTATATCAGTCTTTCGATGCCATTAATCAGTCAAGAATGTTTGACTTCACCCATTATCTCTTGTCCTTCTACATTCTATGGGTGCCCGGATAGTGATATTTCGCCTGAAAAAATTGGTTTTGCCACAGCCACCACCAATGATAGTAACTGTCCTGCACCAATAGTTAGTTATCGAGATATCATCGAAACAGAAGACGGCTGTATAGGGATGCGTAAAATAAAGCGTATGTGGCGAGCAGACTATCCTAATGAGCTCAATCCATGGTTATTTGCCGAATGTTCTCAGATCATTGTCTTAAGCGACAATGATAGCCCTGTGCTCGTAGGATGCCCTACGGACATTACGATTGAGGCAAGCAGTTCTTCTTGTTCTGCAGTCGTGACATGGACACCACCCACAGCTACAGATGCTTGCGGCATTGCTTCTCTGACCAGTAATTTTCAGCCGGGACAGACATTTGAATTAGGCACCACAGTAGTTACATATACAGCCAGAGATAATTGTGGCAAGGAGACTTCATGCTCTTTCACTATTACCGTGACAGGTGGCTGTTGTGATGCCGTGCCGACTATTAGCTGTCCCGCAAGTATTGATATCTGTCCGAACTCATCATCTGATCCACAAGTGACAGGAACTGCCACAGCATCATTTGCCGGAGGCAATAACTGCGGTACGCCGACCATCACCTATACCGACCAAGTCAGTGGCGCAGCTTGCAGCCAAACAATCACAAGAACATGGAGGGCTACCAATCCTGACAACAGTTCCGCCTTCTCCACTTGTGTTCAGACGATTAGACTAGTCGATAATTCTGCACCGGCAATAGCTAACTGCCCGAGTGATATAACAGTCAGCGCAGGTAGTGACTGCAGTGCTATAGTCACATGGACAGCTCCTTCAGCAACAGATGACTGCGGCCTCCAAAGCCTTATCTCTTCACACGAATCCGGCAGTACCTTTGCTCCTGGCGAAACAGTTGTCACATATACCGCTACAGATAATTGTGGTAATGTGACGCGCTGCTCATTTAAAGTTATCGTAACTGGTGGTTGCTGCAATGAAGCCCCTATAATAAATTGTCCGCCAAGTCGCACAGTTTGTCCTTCGTCTAATATCGATCCAGCTGAAACTGGTATAGCCACGGCGACATATACCAATGCACAAGGATGCAAGCCAGCCATTATCACTCATACGGATACTAGATCCGGTGAATCATGCAACATAGTCGTCACAAGAGAATGGAGAGCTACTAACCCGGATGATACCACTAAATTTAGCATCTGTAGACAGATCATCACAATGAAAGATGATACTGGACCGACAATAGCAGGCTGTCCGACTAATATCACAGTTGATGCCGATCAATCATGCAGCGCAGTAGTGAGCTGGTCTCCGCCTCAGGCGAGTGATAACTGTGGATTGAAAGGATTGACGAGTACACATAGCCCGGGTAGTGCCTTCCCTATAGGTGTAACAACTGTCGTTTACACATTTACAGATAACTGTAACAATACTTCTCAATGTAGCTTTACCATTACAGTCAATGGCAATTGTTGTGATGAAATACCGACTATCCTTTGTCCGCCTGCCTACACAGGATGTCCCACTGCGTCTATAGACCCGATAAATACCGGTCGTGCTATTGCTAGATATAACAATTCACCCGGCTGCGATGCGCCGGTAGTCAGATATACAGATCAAGTCAGCGGTACAGATTGCAATAAAGTCATCATACGTACTTGGACAGCTACAAACCCAAATAACTCTTCATTAGTGAGTCGTTGTGAGCAAGTCATCACATTGGTAGATGAACAGGCGCCAATTATCATGAATTGTCCGAGAGATATCACCATCAGCTCAAACAGCTCTTGTGTTGCCAGAGTTAATTGGGCACCACCGATGGCTATCGATGGATGTGGACTGAAGAGTCTCGTAAGCACACACCGCCCGGGAGATTTCTTCGAAATAGGCACAACGACTGTGACTTATACCGCCACAGATAACTGTGACAATGTAAGCTCGTGTTCATTTACCGTCACAGTCCTGAAGGCTTGTTGTGATGACGCCCCTTCCATCACGACTTGTCCCGCAGATTTTGTTGCCTGTCCGGGTGCGAGTACAGACCCTAGTGTGACAGGCAGACCTATCGTTAATACTAGCTCGGGTTGTACACCGGATATGTATTACAGAGACGATGTAATAAACTTCTCTTGTGCAGGGTCTCGGATCATCAAGCGTACATGGATCGCTGTTAACCAGAATAATCTGGCAGATACTTGTATCCAGATGATATCATTAATCGATACCATAGCGCCTATTATCAATAATTGTCCGACGGATATCATCGTAGATGGTGGCCGCCAGTCGGTGACATGGAGCAATATTAATGCAAGTGACAATTGTGGCTTCACAGTGAGTTATAGCATTGCCAATGGAAGTATATTTGAGGTCGGTGTTACTACTGTGATTATCACGGTCATTGATAATTGTGGCAATAAGACGACTTGCAGCTTTACAGTGACTGTAAATCCTAATCCAGGTTCCGGACTCACGGTAAATTGTCCCAGTGAGGTCATGATTGATTGTGGAGCGACACATCAAGCGATTCCCGCACCAACGGCGGTATCAGATTGTCCGGCTTGCGAAAAACATGAGATTGCGGGATTCATTTACATGGGCAGCTATAAGGGGCATCTATATTACTGCAGCCGCGACCAGAGTACATGGCCAGAAGCAAAAGCAACAGCAGAAGCCCTGGGAGGACAACTAGTGATCATAAATGATGCACAAGAAAATAATTTTGTCAAATCAATCTTCCAACTTGATGCCGCATGGATAGGCTTATCACGTAATCGACCGGCTAATACATTTAACTGGGTAGACGGCTCAGGCTTGACTTATACTAACTGGTATCCGGGTCAACCAAATAACTTTAACAACAAACAGGATTATGTAGAAATACTCAAAAATGGTCAATGGAACGACCAGGACAACGATAAAAAACGTGAGTACATAGTAGAGTTTTCTTGTATCGATATTGTACAAATAGCAGGACCGACGCAGGTTAAAGACATTGATGGTTCCGCCTCAGTGAGCTTTGCCATAAAAGATGCCTGCGGCAATGTGGATACATGCACATATAATGTTACATTAAAAAATCAATTTAGCCTTGATTGCCCTGATGATTTCGTCGTCCATACTGAAAGAAATGAAGCAGTAGTTTATTGGAATCCTCCTACCTACAACACATGCTGTGATGATTGTTATAATGGTGGCAATATCAACGGCTTCGTTTATATGGGTTACTTCAGAGGTAAGCACTACTATTGCTCACGCAGTAATTTTACTTGGCATCAAGCAAATCAAATGTCGCGCGACAATGGTGGAAACCTCGCCATTATCAGTTCTAAAGAAGAAAATGAATATCTCGCTCGACAGCTCGGCAATCAGATCGCCTGGATAGGCGTGTCTGACCATCAGACAGAAGACAAATGGCTAGATGTCAACGGCAAAACACACACTTTCTTTAATTGGCGCACGGGTCAGCCTAATAACCACCAAAACATCCAGCACTATGTAGAATTAGAACCTACAGGGTATTGGAATGATAATGAGGGCGAATTTAAGAGAGAGTTTATCATGGAGATTCCGGGATGTTATCCTATCAGACAAACTTCCGGCAAGGCCAGCGGATCAGTGTTCGCGGTCGGAAGACACAAAGTTTCTTATGAAATCATTGACGAATGTGGTAACAAGGCTACTTGCGCATTCGAAATTACCGTAAATAAAAAAGATTCTAACAATAGTAACTATTGCTCATCCTACGGCATCAGTACCCACAGAACTTTCATCCGTCAAGTTCAGCTAGATAAATACGTCTTCAGAACAGACAATAATGGTGGTTATAGGAATATCACAAACCCATGCATCAATGTGGCACGAGGGTCAAAGCTTTCGGTCCTTACGCAACCTGGATTTACAACCCAGTTAGCATATCAAACTTATTGGAAGGTTTACATAGACCTGAATCAGGACGGAGACTTTGACGATGAAGGTGAATACCTCGGAAGAGGACGTACATTTAATGCCTTAAGAGGAGAGTTTAATATTGCATCACATGCAAAACTTGGCAAAACCACTCTTCGAATAGTCATGAGCCTCAATGATTACCCTGAGAGCTGCGGAGCTAACGCAGAAGGAGAAACAGAAGATTATTGTATCAATATCGTTAATACAAAATCAAATAACATCAATTGGTCATATACCACTGCCCTGCCCGTCGAAATGACAGAAATAGTCAGTTCAGATGTCACTATCACGCCCAATCCTGCCTTTGAGCAAGCCACGGTGTTCAATAGTACAGGAATCGCAGCTATTACCATTTTTAATGGCAACGGCCAGATTCATCTGAAAAGAGACTATTCTGCAAAGAACGAAATAGAAATACTGGATTTGAGCAATTTTGACAGTGGCATTTATATCGTCCAGGTAGCGGATGCTCTCGGAGAAATTACGACGAAGAAATTGATCGTCACGAAATAAGTAAACTTTTGGAAATCAATCTTAGCCTCTTGACTATCGTCAAGAGGCTTTTTTCTTTTATATATTCAGCTATTGGAAGATAAAAAGATTCATGATTCATTGTTGTAGACTGATCGAATTTATTACGCATCTTTAGTCAATAATAAACAGTACTTCATGATAGAAAAAATAGTTGGACAATCATGGATAAATATTCCTGCGATATTCAACGGCCCTCCCGGCTCAGCCAATGGAGGTGTTCTCATCGGTGCATTGGCATCCTTATTTAAGGGATCTTATGTCACAAGGTTATTTGCTCCCCCGCCCCTTGATACAAGAATGCTGATCCAAGCAAGCGATCATACTTCTGTAGAAGTCAAGCTGAAAGATAAAGTAATAGCCTCTGCCAAAGTTGAAAGTTTTGAGCCAGTTATCTTACCCGCCATAGGGCTGGAAAATGCAGAAATAGCTGCGAGAAAGTATGTTGGGCTTACGCCCCAATATAAATATCATCATTGTTATGTATGTGGAATGGCTCGACCCATCGCAGATGGATTACATATTTATCCGGGCAAATCAGATCTTGACGTGTATGCTGCGCCATGGTATCCCTTGGCGCAGCATGCTGATAAACATGGGATCATCAAGCCAGAATTCATCGTAGGTGCGCTGGATTGTCCATCGGGTATTGCATGTATGGGTTCTCCCCCGCGGCTATTGATATTGGGAACAATGTGGGTAAAGATAGTGAACGATGCCCCCGTAGATAGTTATTATTATATCGTCTCGCGATGCGATGGTATAGAGGGTCGAAAATATTACGGAAGCTCAGTGCTTTACGATAGAAATGACAGGGAGATTGCGCATTCAAGATCAATATGGATTGAGATAAAGAATTTCGCTACAGAATCATGAAAGCCAATATCCTCATAGGCGCACGTATGTACAGTGTTGATCTGGCGCTACCAATCGATATTAGCATCCCTTTAGTAGATCATCCCGATCAAGTAAAGTGCTTTCACGCACCTGATGTGAAATTTACCCCTGTCATAAGTGGAAACTTCATCGGTGCAATTGAACAAGGCAGTCCCGTAAACTTTTATAATATTGCGGTCAATCCACACGGCAATGCTACCCATACAGAATGTGCAGGTCATATTTTTAATAATGGCTTAACCTTAAACAAAATCCCACATGTTGCGCATCAGATAGCCCAACTTATCTCTGTGAACATCGCTGATAAACCATGCATCTCAGAAAAAGACCTTGCCCAGCTCTCTATTGATCCACATGTGACAGCACTTATAATACGCACTCTTCCCAATCCATGCACCAAACTCACAACAGACTACTCAGGCTCCTCCCCGTGCTATCTTGACATCTCAGCCATTTCTTTGATTAACAGCATCGGAATTGAGCATTTGTTGGTGGATATTCCAAGTGTTGATCCGGAAGAAGATGGCGGTGCACTTTCTGCACATAAGGCATTCTGGGCAAATGATGCCCAATTTCATAAGACCATTACCGAACTAATCTTCGTACCCGAGGACCTCATCGATGGATTGTATTTATTAAATTTACAATACCTCAATATTGCACTGGACGCAAGTCCCAGCAGACCGCTTCTTTTTAAGATACACGCTTAAAACTCTGTAACGAATCATGTCAACAATCAAAGATGTATAATAATCTATCCCTTACACATGCTAGACAGCTAGACACCCAAGATCCCTTGCGTGCTTATAGAGAAGCGTTTCTTATTCCGCTGCATCATGGACGAAATGCCATTTATCTCTGCGGAAACAGTCTTGGATTGCAGTGCCGAAATGTAAAAAAAGAAATAGAAGAAGTACTCCTTCTTTGGCATCATCGCGGGGTAGAGGGACATTTTGAATCAGATAATAACTGGATGGGCTACAATGAACGGCTCAAGCCAATGCTCAGTAAAGTGGTAGGCGCAAAAGATTCTGAACTGGCAATCATGAATACCCTCACAGTCAATCTCCATCTATTGATGATGAGTTTTTATAAACCCAATGCCGACAGATATAAAATTATCATAGAACAAGACGCATTTCCATCTGATACCTATGCTGTAAAATCGCAGTTACGCTATCATGGCTACCGAGCTAAAGAAGCATTGATCACTGTACGAACCTCAAGTAGCACCGATATATTAAGTATCGAAGACTGGAAACGTGTCATAGACGCCCATGCATCCGATACGGCATTGTTGATCGCAGGTGGCATTAATTATTATACCGGACAGCTTCATGACATTGCTGAGATAACGAAATACGCACAGCAAGCCGGAATCATCGTAGGATGGGATCTGGCTCATGCCATAGGCAATGTTCCCCTATACTTACATGAATGGGGAGTAGATTTTGCGGTATGGTGTCATTATAAATATATGAATGCCGGCCCCGGAGCGATAGCAGGCGCATTCGTACATAAACGTCATCATGGACGATCGCTGACTCGACTTGAAGGATGGTGGGGCAATCATGAAAAAACGAGGTTTCTGATGAGGGACGAATTTGACCCAGCAGAAGGAGCTGAAGCATGGGTATGCAGTACACCGCCTACCTTGGCAATTGCACCACTCAAGGCATCATTGGAAATTTTTGACCATGCAGGCATGGATAGGATTATTGAAAAATCCAGACGTCTTACGGCTTATCTCGAGCAATTAATTTTAAATATTAATCATGATAGTATTGCCATCCTCAGCCCTACCGATCCCCAAAGTCGAGGCGCACAACTCAGTATCAAAATCCCCGGTGCCAATAAGCGCATCTTCGAGAAAATCAGCGATGTCGGAGTTATCTGTGATTGGCGAGAGCCGGATGTAATACGAATGTCACCGTGTCCATTATACAATAGCTATGAAGATGCATGGCAGGCTGCTGACATCCTCCGTAGGGTATTGGCGGAGTGTAGTTCTTGATGTGGGTGATTAATAGTAATTACGTGGTAATGTTCTGAAGGGATATCGTCTTATTTTTCGGATCTGTTAACAAGGATAAACTCTAGTTTGATCAAATCATTTCTGCGTTGATCTGCGATATCTGCGGGAGAAATAAATGCCCTCCGATCTTTCTGATGACTTCTTAATTGTGAATGCGAAACCAATTAATTAAAGAGCTACCATATTATAGATACCCCCCCCTGCGATACTAAAATATTATGGCTTACGCCAATGCATACTTTTGACCACATAAAAAGGTAGCTGATCAGCTTTATTTCTTGAAATTATTCATGAAGTTCGAATAATCCATCCGTGAAACTGTATGTTTATATGGCAAGATAGGTACGCAAAAACGCTCAAATAAGAGATTACCATGAATAAATTAAAAAATATACATCCTGGTGAAATTCTTAAAAAAGAATTCCTAAAGCCAATGGGTATATCAGCTTACAATAAGTCGAAAGCAATAGGTGTGTCCCAGACATGGACAAGCTAAATCATAAAAGGCCGGAGAAGAATAACTACTGACACAGCATTAAGACTTTCAAAATTCTTTGGAAAATCAATCCAATTTTGGTTCAGCCTACCAAACGACTTTGATCTAGTAGTAGAGCAAGCTAACATACAGAACGAGTTATACAAAATAAAAACTTGGAATCACTGACCGTCGCAAAGTGCAACGCTATCAATTCTTTTAACCCCTGCTCCCCCTCATCACCAACTCCGTCCTCCACCTCCACCAAATCCACCACCGACACTGCCGCCACCTCTGAAACTGCCTCCTGACGATCCTTGAGAAGGTGGCGGGGTAAAGAAAGCACGCTCGATAGACTTGGGATTAAAGCCGTCCGAAAATTCCTTAAATGTAGGCGTGCTACTGCGCATCGGACCACCCAACATCATGTGTGGTATATACCATGGAGGATAGCTCACCGGATATGAACCTGATCGCTCCAGCCATGATTTATCATGATCGAAAGCTATGACATAAGGATACATTTCAAACAAATAATCGGGATTTTCCTCTATTAATCTCGTCAAATCATCCGGATCGGGATGCCGAAGATGCTTATATAAGCCTTTGAGATGATTGTGTAAGATTACTCCTTTGGAAGATTTCTTCGGTGGAAGAAAATGTATAATAAGACAAGACACACCCACAAGAATCAAACCTATCCCTGCTATCAGTGCTCCTAATGCAGCAATCACGGATATTCCCAAGATGACCAAAAAGACAAATGCTGCAATCATCCAGCCGGTATGAAAAATCCGATAAGCTGCTTCATCATATAGCGCTCGACTGCGGATATCGCGTCGCACCTTGCCACCTATCGAAAATGTAAGGGAGTAAAACATCTCTTTCAGATCGCGAAGTCTTACTCTATTCGATTTGGAAAATATCTCATTGAAAATCAGCACTTCGTAGTATTCTGCATCTGTTGGAAGAGATTCCACCCGCTCAAATTCTGTTAGTTCAACTTCTGTTGATTGATAAATCCTCAAATTACCTCGTTGACCCCAGTAAGGTAGAAGTGCCATTATATCGCGATTATTGGCTCTGCCATCATAAAAAGTTCCGATAAACAAGGGTGATTTCCCCACAGGTGGATAATGTTGAACCGCTATATCATCGATGTGTTGCTCCGCAGTCTGGTATAATCGACGCCATTGGGCGAGCAAGAACGAGGCTAAGGAGATGGGTAGAAGTACAGCCCATTTCGAAATTTTATCCAGTGTGGGGTTGCGCTTTTTAGATATTGGACCGATAGGCACTTGGTCATTCATCAGCTCTTTCGGAATGACAATGGAAAGGCTCAATCCTTCTCTGGGTGCAAGCGGATAGGGCACTACCCCGGCAATTACATTATTCTGATGGCTTAGATTTGGCATGTTGGTGACAGAGCTTGCAGGGCCGTAGCTCGCTTTGAAAGTATTGATCCTATTAGACCAGTCAGTAGGATATTTGTAGATAAACGATGCATTCTTGATCTCTATCGGCCAACCTACACCTATTACATTCCAGTAAAATTCATGATGATCTTCATAAGTCATGATAGCCCCTCTGACACGATAGGATATCTCGTAAGTCTGAGTGCCTGTTACAAATTTATCCGGATCTCCAATCCTAATGGCGAGTTGATTCTTGTTGCCCTCAAGCTTAAATGGTGCCCCACTTACTTTGACGCTGCTAACGTCGATATATACCCTCTTTCCTTCCACCAGATAGCTCAGATCCACATCCCGGTAGATACCCCTCCGCTGTTTAAAAAAATTAATCTCTAAGTTCTCGACCACATCAAAGTAGCCTGATTCATTTTGCTCAATTAATACATCATATTGATTTATAAGAAAATCATCCTGAGCACGCACCATAAAGGCGAGCAATATAAATAGAAGGAAATTTTTTAGTTTATGCATAGTGTGCGTATTAGTAATGCTGAAGCTAAGATACTACCGGGACAGTAAAAAGCATATAATTAATCGACCGAGTGAAATTGATCATCGATCCACACTTTTTGTGTACCACTATTCGGTTGCTATAGGTTTCTGACTTTGATACAATTCAATGCCGTAATTTTGGACATCCTACCTTTCAGGAAGCGATTATTGTTGTGATATGCAACCTTGGGGCGCTGCCCCAAGCTGAATTAATTAAGCCATTAAGGCTATTTTATAATCAGTGATACATCTGAAATGGATAATCACATGTCAAAGCAGAAGGCATGAAATGCCTGACTAATTTCTCCATTAGTTCCCTACCCCTAGCTAGGTACGTGGTACTCTGACTTTATACTTATTAGACACTACGGTGAGGCTTCCTTGTCTCAACCATGGGTTGTATCGCTTGATATCTCGGTAGGTCACTCCATACTCGGCAGCAAAGTCACCCCAGTTATTTACTGTTTTATTGACTTCCACCTCGTAATAATCATCTAGCGCAGGATACAACTCTTCGGGATAGACATAATAACCAAAAGCCTCGGGATTGGACATTATTTCTTTGATCGCTATCAATCTGAACACATATCTAGAAGTCTCTTCATTGAGGTTCATATTGTAAAAGCTTTTGCCTCTTTGAGCATCGAGTTGTTTAGAATAATTGCCCGGGCCAGTGTTATATGCAGCGGCAGCATCCGTCCATGTCCCATATCGCTTTTTTAGCCATTTGATATATTTCGCAGCGGCACGAGAGCTTTTCTCGATGTGATATCGTTCATCAACTTGTTCGCCGATTTCTAGACCATATTCTTTGCCTGAGGCTTTAAGAAACTGCCAGTATCCACATGCGCCTGCATACGAACACACCTCCCTCAATCCACTTTCTGCCACGGCTAAATATTTAAAATCATCCGGTACACCTTCTTCACGTAAAATACTCTCGATGATCGGAAAAAATCTATTGGCAAGCTTTAATGATAAAATGGTACTCGAATGAAAATATGAATTAGAAAGCAACTCCCTGTCGAGACGCTCTCTGGCATCTGCTGAATAAGGGACAAGCTCCCCCGCCCAGTCAAATTGCCTATTGATGTTCGGCGCTCTGACCACTTGCGGTAAAGAAGTATTAAATGTGGTCGGAATGGCGTCTTTTTCCCCCGCAAAGGTGGCGAAGATCATTCCTGAGAAAACTAAACTTAATACAAGGCCTATTCTTAAAAGGTTCTTTTCCATTCTTTAATGCTTTGATTACACTATAGCACAATCTGTTCCAAAGTGTTATATATTACGAATTAATTACATATTTAATTAAAATCTCTTCTCGCTATACACATCCGATCTTTTGCGCATATCAGAACGACATAAATAAATCAATTATTTAGCTTCTACTACAGCTAATACCTTTCTTTAGAAATAATTAAGAGTCATCGACAATACACTCAGTGCCAACATTGACCCCAGTCCTAGCACAAGTGATCCCATAGTCTGGATTTTATACGCTTCTCGCACTTCTAAGTTGCTGAGTTGTGCTACGACCCAGAAAAAACTGTCATTGGCGTGCGAGACGACTGTGGCGCCTGCACCTATAGCTATGACGACCATTGCGCGCATCCCCTCGGCATCCAGACCCAATGTCATTAACAACGGAGCAACAATAGATGCCGTCGTAATCAAGGCAACCGTAGTTGAGCCCTGTGCCGTCTTTAATATGGCCGCCAGCAAAAATGGCATCCACAAGCCCCACGCAGAAATGCCTTCCCATGAACTCAGTTCGGATGCGATATCAGATGCTTGCAATACTTGTCCAAATGCCCCACCCGCTCCAGTAATCATCAGGATAGCCGCAGATGTCTTGAGCGCTTCTCCCATCCAACCATCACCGCTCAAGATCTTTCGTTCCCAGCGCTTAGGAATCATAAAAGCAAATAGCATCCCGATAAACAGCGCCACCACAGGATGACCAAGTGTCTTAAAAATAGACAACTGCACTTTTATCGCCTCAGGAAATGATGGATAATCGATTACGGAGCGCGTAATAATCAATAATATCGGGATCAATACCGGCAATAAAGAACGACGAAGGCCAGGCATTTCTCCTTGACTCTCTGCCGCAGAAAGCACATCTTCATTTATCTGAAGCGGTAATTTCTTGCCAATATACTTGGCAAAAACAATCACCGCCAGCATCCCACATATACTGGCAAATAATCCCATCAGTATCACCTTCCCCAGATCCGCCTCGAGTAAACCCGCCGCAGCAATCGGTCCCGGTGTAGGAGGTACCATCGCATGTGAAGCCAATAATCCCATCGACAAAGCAACTGTCGTCCCGGCGATAGGAACACCCCCTTTAAAGCTAAGTGCCTTATTGATAGACGATAATATAATAAAACCACTATCTGCAAAAACCGGAATAGACACTATATAACCAATCCACGCCATCGCACTGTGTAACCGCCGTGGACCGAATACGGAGATGACCTTCTGTGCTATCTGAACGGCACCTCCTGTCTTTTCTAATATCGTCCCTATGACCAAGCCGAATATGATTATCAATCCGATCTTACCTATCGTAGCCCCAAAACCCTCCGAAATCAAATCCACTATATCGATCAATGGCATCCCCATTAATACCCCATAAAAACAAGCGGCCAAGATCAAGGAATAAAACGGTTGCAAGCCCCACCTGCTGCTCAGCAATAAAATCAACAATACAGCGACCAACAAACTAAACAATATCCACATAGTCGGATGATAAGAATCCATCTAAGCTAGACAGTTTTTGACACTTTATGTCCTCTTCTATCAAAATAATAGAAATCGAGTACCTATTTCTCCATTTCAAGAGGTGTGATTCCCTCCGACGGTCTTTGTGTCTTCATGGTGGTTATTGTGATATAGTTCCTTTTGGTTCTGCACCGTTTGGAATTCATCGATTCTAAGATATCACAGCACTTCTATAAACTCTATCTAGCTATGGATTAGCCCTCTGAATAGTCGGACGTAGATTTCAATAAAAACAGTAATATTAAGTCTATAAAGAAAGTACGACGAAGATTCAGTCACACAGAGAAACTAAAGGTGATCAAAGAAGCATCTATATTTATTCATTTCGATTCCATTAGAATATCATAGAAAGATAATATTCTAAGAAGAATATCACGCCCTATTATATATATTTTAACCTAACTACAATATAGAATACTTGTCCGATTAGACAGTTCAAGTATGTCACCCCTTCGGGGTTTATTCAATTTTTATTGTCATTAATCAATAATAATTACATCCCTTTGGGATTAAATAAGGTGCAACTTAACAAACTATCTCTGCATCTATCTGCGCAATCTGCGGGCGTAAAAACGTCCTGCAATTTCGAAAAAAAACTACTGATTCACTGTAGAAAAACCTGCATGTTTAATAACTATTGCACTAATCTAGATAAAATGCTTACCCAAGGATTCACAAAGAAAAATTATAGGACCTCAATCAACATCAGGCTAACTAATCAGTTACGATCTATATCGCCAAAAAATGCCAATCTTTATTATCCTACTGCTGTATATTGACATGAAAACATCTTGCTTATGCGCTATTCAACTTTCAAAAAATAAACAAACGAGACAAATAAAATACGCAACAGAGCACCGACACCCCTCTTATCCCATCTGCTGACGCAATCTCTCATATAACACTATTCCCCCTGCCACAGCGACATTGAGCGAATCGACGGCACCGACTTGAGGGATTTTAAACAGCTGATCACACGCGCTGCTCACATCATACGAAATACCGGATTCCTCTGAGCCGAGCACTATAGCTATCGGTACATTTAAGTTAATGTTCTGTAACAAGACATCCGTACGCAGCGACGAACCTAATATCGTAATCCCCAATGCTTTAAGATGATGTATCAGATTGATCGTGGAGCTCTCTCTACAAATCGCAATCCGTAGGATAGCGCCCGAAGATGTTTTGATCGCATCTTCATTAATCAATGCACTGTTGTGGCCGGCTATTACCACACCATGCACACCCAATATCTCACAACTCCGCGCTATTGCACCAATATTGCGTACATCCTGAACACCATCTAGTATCAACAAAAAAGGATCTTCGCCATTGTTATGCGCTAGCGCAATAACGTCATCGATGGATTGATAAGCGATAATTGAGCTGATAGCGATCAATCCTTGATGATTCCGATTGGGTGCCAGTCGATCGAGCTTTATTTCAGGAACTTTTTTTAATGGAATATCTCGTTCTTTACAGATCTTGCGTAAGGTCACTTCGAGCTCTCCCCGGGTGTCATTCTTAATAAATATACGCTCTACATCTTTTCCTGACTCAAGCAATTCCATAACCGGATTACGCCCGAAGATGATCTGTTCGTCAATTTTTTTAGCCATTTATATTTTCAATTTCATTTTCAAATATCACCTAATAATGGTCTCATGGTTATGGTTTCTAAGACTGCCGACGGCCCCATATCGAGGGCTGCTTTGACGGCGATGGCAACATCTTCCGCTTCCATCAAGCGACTTCGTTCCGCATCAAAACCCGCCCAAGAGTTACTCCATGTTGCTCCCGGAATGATCGCAGTAACTTTAATCCCTTTCGTTTTTAACTCCTCACGGAGATTCTCACTAAACCCGAGCAAGGCATATTTACTCACCCCATAAGCGCCACCCGCCGGATAAGCCTTGGTGCTAGCCACTGAGCACATATTAAAAATATGTCCTTGCTTCATTTCCACCATGCCAGGGACTATCATCCGTGTGAGATGATAGGCACTCATCAGGTTGACATCTATCATATACTCAAGAGCGCCGGGTGGTTCTGTCAATATATTACCGGGAGTAAAGTCTCCTACATTATTGATCAGCACATCTATGTGTGGCCATGCGGCCAATACTCGATTAGCAAACTTTTCTACTTGGCTCTTTTTAGAGGCGTCACATATTGAAGTGATAACTTGGCCCGCAGGATTAAGCCTTTTAAGTTCCTTATTCATGATGTCCAGGTCTGACTTAGTACGTGCTGTCACAGCTATATTGGCGCCATGCGCATATAAGTGTTCCGCGATGGCTCTGCCAATACCTTTTGTCGCACCTGTAATTATGACATTCATAGATTATTCGTTCAAGTTTATTGCCTAGCGGCAAAATAAAATGGCGTAAATTCGCGGTCTATTTATACACCTCCATAGGTCGAAAACACCCTTCATGAAGTTCTTAATAGACTTTGGTAAATTTATTTTATGGCTTCCTGACATCTTCTCCAAACCAGAGAATTGGCGGATGTACTATAAGGAAACCATTAGACAAATGTACGATATAGGAATCGGGTCTCTACCGATAGTTGTGATTATTTCGGGATTCATAGGCGCAGTTACAGCTATCCAGTTCAGCTATCAGCTTCAAGGCACCATGATTCCGAGCTATTATATAGGCTACATTGTACGCGATATCATGTTGATAGAGATGGCTGTAACGCTGACATGTATCGTTCTGGCCGGCAAGATAGGCAGCACCATGGCCGCAGAAATCGGCGGTATGCGCCAGAAAGAACATATTGACGCCATGGAGATCATGGGTATCAATACAAGTGCGTATATCGTGATGCCTAAGATAGTCGCAGCCATCATCATCATTCCTGTATTAGTAAGTGTCTCAGCGATAGTAGGTATCGGCGGAGGTTATTTTGCTGCGGTCGTCGTAGCAGGATACACCAATACTGAATTTGTGACTGGACTCAGATCGTTCTTTTTGCCGTACAATGTGGTTATCATGTATGTAAAGGCTTTCACCTTTGCCTTCATTCTGACGGCCGTCGCGTGTTTTCAGGGCTACTTTGTCACGGGAGGCAGTATTGAGCTGGGTCAAGCGAGTACACGAGCAGTGGTATTTGGATCGATATTGATATTGGTAGCGGATCTGGTCATTGCCTTAATCCTAATGAATTAAAATGATTACTGCATCTAACATTCATCGATCTTTCGGTGATCACAAAGTGCTCAACGGAATAGACTTCCAATTTGAAGAGGGTAAGACGAATTTGATCATAGGGCGCAGTGGAGCGGGAAAAACAGTTCTCTTAAAGATATTGGTCGGGCTAATTCAGCCCACCCAAGGTGACGTGTGGTATGACCAGACGAACTTGTGTTGTGTATCTCGTGATGAACTCCGTGCGCTACGCATGAAGATAGGGATGCTATTTCAAGGTAACGCCTTATTCGACAGCATGACTATTGAAGAAAACATTCGTTTCCCCCTGGATATGTTTACAAAGTTAACATACGGCGAAAAACTCCACCAGGTGAATTACTGTCTGGAACGTGTCAACCTTGAAGGTAATAATCATAAGTATCCATCAGAAATAAGTGGAGGTATGCAGAAGCGGGTGGGCATTGCGCGCGCGATAGTGCTCAATCCCAGATATTTATTTTGTGACGAACCTAACTCTGGTCTCGACCCTAAAACGGCCATTAAAATAGACGGATTAATACAGTCAATAACGAAAGACAACAATATTACTACTGTCATAAATACCCATGATATGAACTCAGTCATGGAGATAGGTGACAACATCTGTCTGCTTTCAAAAGGCGAGATAGCGTGGAAAGGCAATCGCTCAGAAATTCTTGACAATACGAACGAGGATTTGATCGACTTCATTTTCGCGAGTCCTTTTTTAAGAAGGTTGCGAGAGCAAGCATTACAGCAACAAGTAAATTAATCAATCCCGGCACAGAGAATCAGAATATTTATGCCATGTTAAAAGCTAAAAAATCCTACGGACAAAATTTTCTGATCAATGAAGGGGTAATAGATAAGATACTCACACAGTTCGATGAAGCCCGCACGAGTGACAATGTGCTTGAAGTAGGTCCGGGGAAAGGTGCACTGACGAAGAATTTAATTCACGACACATCCATTAACTTTAAAGCCATAGATGCTGATCGGGAGATGATAGATTATCTCAAACAGCATTATGAGATGACAGATGAAACCTTACTCTTTGGGGATTTTTTAAAGTTGCCTTTGGAGACGGTGTTTGATCAACAGGAGTATAATGTATTGGGAAATTTTCCATACAATATTTCCTCTCAGATCGTATTTAGGATACATAAGTACATTGATATCGTTCCGTTTATGATGGGGATGTTTCAGAAGGAGCTTGCAGAACGCATTGTCGCCGGTCCGGGCAGTAAAACCTATGGAATTATCAGCGTTATCGTTCAGAGTGTATTTGAAGTGAAGATGCATTTTCATGTTTCTCCGGGTTCTTTTTCTCCCGCACCCAAGGTCACTTCGGCGATCATTTCGCTTAAGCGTAAAGAAAATTTTAACATACCTTGCAATCCCAAATTGTTCAGGAACGTCGTAAAAGTAGCTTTTAACCAGCGTCGCAAAATGCTTCGTAATACATTAAAGCCGCTGATCAAAGATCCCGATCTCCTCAAGGAGGACTTATTTACTATGCGTCCGGAACAACTGGGTTTAGAACAATATTACTATCTGACTAATCTAATAGAAAATTCACAATCATGAATCTCGAAGAACGCATAATGCCCGACCTCAAGGAAGCAATGAAGGCTAAAGACCAAGCTGCGCTCAGAGGAATACGTGCCATCAAGGCTGCTATCCTATTGGCTAAAACTGAACCAGGATTTATCGAGCTCGATCAATCAGCAGAAATTAAGCTCTTACAAAAACTTGTTAAACAACGTCAAGATTCTTATGACATCTTTGCCAAGCAGGGGCGCAATGACTTAGCCTTACCTGAAAAAGAAGAAATCGAAGTCATTCAAAAATACCTGCCACAACAATTATCTACAGAAGAGCTAACACCTATCATTCAAGGGATCATTCAAGAACTGGGTGCTTCCGGCATGAAGGATATGGGCAAGGTCATGGGTATTGCCAGTCAAAAATTGGCCGGTCAGGCCGATGGAAAAACCTTGTCAAGCATTATAAAAAGTCTATTGACCTGATTTCAAAACACCTTTTAAATTTTAATTTTCTCGTCGTATGAAATATTTCCTTCTCGTATTCTCTGTTGCTCTTTTTATTTCATGTAACAGCAGCAGGACAGTATTAAAAAACAATGCCAAAGAGGACGATACTTATATAATCGTCAATTCCATGGAAGATATGGAAGAAAGGCTGCTCGAAGAGATAAAAATTTCCGCACCGAGAGGCTATGAACTCCCTGTTTATAATCCTTCGTCTACGAGAACATTTGATTTAATACACACCACTCTTGATCTGAGATTCGACTGGATAAACGAACACGTAATAGGTAGAGCAGAAATAAGCGCTAAACCATACTTCTACCCACAAGAAACATTAGTGCTGGATGCGAAAGGTTTTGATATCCTGAGTATATCAGACACTGAGTTTAGACCCTACACTTATACGTATAATGGTAAAGAGCTCGCCGTTAATCTGGGACGTTCATTCACCCGCAAAGATACCGTAAACCTGGTGATAGACTATATAGCTAAGCCGTCTGAAGGTGAGGAAGGTGGAAGCATTGCTATCTCCAGTGATCAAGGACTGTTTTTCATTAATCCTAGAGGCGAACAAGCCGCTAAACCCATGCAGATATGGACACAAGGTGAAACGGAAAATAACAGTCGATGGTTTCCTACTATTGACAAGCCTAACGAGAACATGACACAGATAGTCCAATTGACCGTACCGGATTCGATGATTACACTATCTAATGGTCTGCTAACAAGAAGCCTAAAAAACGGGGATGGTACGCGGACAGATCGCTGGGAGCAAAAAGATCCTCACGCCCCGTATCTTACTATGATAGCAGTGGGTGATTTTGCAGTCGTAACTGAGAAATGGAATGACATCGAGCTTAATTACATTGTCGAAAAAGAATACGAGCCTTACGCCAAGCAAATCTTCGCACACACACCCGAGATGTTGCAATTCTTTTCTGACTTATTGGGCTATAAGTATCCTTGGGAAAAATACAGTCAGATCATCGTGCGTGATTATGTCAGCGGTGCGATGGAAAACACCACTGCAGTCATATTCGGTGAGTTTATCCAGAAAACTGATAGAGAGCTGATAGATAACCATAATGATCATATTGTGGCACACGAGATGTTTCATCATTGGTTCGGCGATCTCGTAACTTGCGAAAGCTGGGCGAATCTGACACTCCAAGAAGGTTTTGCTAACTATAGCGAATACTTATGGGATGAGTATAAGCATGGAAGAGATGCCGCAGACCATCATCGCATCAACGAGCTGGCCGGTTATCTAGCCTCTACCGCGCAGACCGGCAGACATGCACTGATATGGTATGGCTATGGCAATAAAGAAGAGATGTTTGACGGACACTCCTACAATAAAGGTGGTTTAGTACTGCATATGCTCAGACACCACCTTGGTGATGAAGCATTTTTTGCAAGCTTGAATAAGTACCTTGTTGACAATGCTTACACGAGTGTAGAGGTAGATGAACTTCGGATGGCATTCGAAGATGTATCAGGAAGAGACTTAAACTGGTTTTTTGACCAGTGGTACAAAGCCTCAGGCCATCCTGAACTCGAAATAGAATGGGAATACGACGACGAATTAAACAGAGTTTACTATTCTGTATCGCAAGTGCAGTCTTCAGAAAGTAATAGCCCTATATTTCAATTACCTGTGACTATCCAAATATTCGCGGCAGATGGTAGCGCTACTGACGTAGAATTATGGATAAATAAACGTGAACAGATTTTTGAAATTCCTGCTTTGGAAAGACCCGCTTTGGTATTATTTGACAAATATGATGCCCTACTCTATCAAAAAGTAGAACGAAAATCAAATCAAGAATATATCAATCAGTATAAGTGGTCACAAGCATTCCGTCATCGCCATGAAGCTGTTAATCAACTTAGAAATAAAAAAGATTTTGATCACGTGGCACTGAAAGCGCTAACCGACAACCACCACAGCATCCGCACCACTGCACTCAGCTCATTGAGCAAAAAAGAGAACAACCATGAATTAATCTCGCATGTTAAAAAAATGGCCATCGAAGACCCGCATTCTAGCGTAAGGGGGGCGGCGATCAAGGCACTATACCGACTATCTTATGAAAATATCGGGAGTATTATAGATCAAGCCATTGAGAACGAGCACTCATATCAAGTATTGAATGATGGTATAGAGACCTTAAATAAAATAGATAAGTCTAAAGCAATTCAGTTGGCTATCAGCCTCAAAGATGAAAAAACCTCTATATTGACAAAAAGTGTGGCGCCACTGCTCGCCGAGATAGGTGACATCGCACATTCAGATTACTTTGAGCAAAGACTTAATAACGTTAGTCTATACTCAGTATTTAATTTCTATGAAGCATATTTCGACCTGCTGACTCATCAGAAAGATGAAGTAATTCTGGAGAAGTGTTCTATACTAAAAAACATAGCCACTTCTAGCAACAATCACTTCTTTTATAGATACGCAGCGACTAATCTGATCCATAGCCTCAAGGAATTTCTTCAAGGCAGACGCTCAACCGGAACATCTGTTCTAGGCAAAATTATTGAAGATATTAAAGAAACGGAATCGCACCCAATGCTGCTTCAGCGCTACGAGAGTTTTTAACAGATACCGAGTGAGTATAAAATTTGACATTATACACGCTTCTGCTCATTCATCAGCACGAGCAGGTAAACTGACGACAGCACACGGCGAAGTTCTCACCCCGATATTTATGCCTGTGGGCACTCAAGGAACTGTAAAAGCTGTCAATCAGATAGAACTTGAATCCTTGGGTGCACAGATAATCCTCGGTAATAATCTGCACTTATATCTGCGCCCGGGTCACGAAATTATCAGCGAGGCAGGTGGATTACACAAATTTATCAACTGGCACAAACCCATATTGACAGACAGTGGCGGATACCAAGTGTATTCGCTGAGTGGCATGAGAAAAATTACGGAAGAAGGGGTGAAGTTTCAATCCCATATTGACGGTTCATATCATTTCTTCTCACCGGAACGCGCTACAGAAATCCAGCAACATATAGGTGCGGATATAATAATGGCGTTTGACGAATGTACCCCCTACCCTTGTGATTATCAATACGCAAAAAAATCGATGCATATGACACATCGATGGCTCGATCGATGTCTTGGATTCCATACTTCAAAATTACCTATACATGGATACGGTCAGATACTAGCGCCTATAATTCAAGGTAGCACATATAAGGATTTAAGACAGGAAAGTGCTCGTTATATTAGTGAAAAAAACGCAGAGATTAACGCGATTGGTGGACTCAGCGTGGGCGAACCTGCCCCTATTATGTACGAAATGACAGAGTGGGTATGCGATATACTTCCTTCAGACAAAGCAAGATATCTAATGGGTGTGGGCACCCCGGCTAACATTATAGAATGTATTGATAGGGGTATTGACATGTTCGACTGTGTGCTTCCGAGCAGGAATGCACGACATGGATTACTCTACACCGACCAGGGCATCATCAATATTAAAAAAGCCAAGTGGTCCAGAGATTTCAGTCCTATAGATGAAAACAGCAGCAGTATTTTATCCCGCAATCATACCAAGGCTTACTTGCGTCATCTATTCAATGCGAAAGAATATTTAGCCCTGCAGATTGCTACACTTCATAATTTGAGCTTTTACTTATGGCTAGTATCTGAAGCGCGCCAAGCCATACTCTCAGACACTTTTGCCACATGGAAAAATGAGATACTGAACAAAGTCGAAAGGCGATTATAAGCGTATTATACCCTTGTTTACAGATAAAGCTGATCGCTAAAAGGCATGTTAAGATATATCTTCATTTACCTTCATACATAAAATTACGAACGAATTACTTCACCATAGCTGTCATACATCAGGGATAAGTGCCTTATATTTGGGAATCCTTCATACACTAATCTATCTTTTGACAATGTTTTATAAAACCATCATCCAAGGCCGGCTCACTTTTGGTACACTGAGAAGCTACGAAAAAGTGATTCAAATGTATGAATACCGGACAGAGACTTACTATAAGTCTGATATCCTATTGACCAAAGAGGATATATTCGATGATGTGTATCTGCATCTTAATATTCCAAGGTTTGTAGGCAATGCGAGTGAAAAAGCATTTAAGAACACCGTAGACTTGTTAGTGTACAGTGCGCAGTTTGCCGTCTCCGGTAATATTCAAATGTGGATGATCGAAGAAGGCAAAGTATTATCTCACGAATCTATTGAACCTAAGAGTGATAGAGCAGTAGTCCAAGATTTCATCAAAGGAGAGGAGTTATTTAATGAGGGCTTCGCCCAATATGAACAAGCCAAGAAGTCATTTGACAGTGCGTTAGAGAAGTTTGACAAACATGGACAAGCCTATGAACGTCGCGGATGGGTAAACCTAAGGCTTAAAAATTATAGCGATGCGCTCTATGATTTTAACAAGGCCTTAGCAATCGACGAATCGATAGCATTCGCTCATTATGGAAAGGCCATAATCTTGCAGAATTCTGCCTATTATCAGGAGGCACTCGAGTACTTTGACAACACGGTCAGAAAGTCTGTTGCCTTAGAATCCATTCATTGGCGTGCACGCTTCAAGAAAGCAGAATGCCATGTCGAACTGGGTGAGTTTGACAAAGCGGCTTTCGAACTAAAGTTTTTTACGAATAGAAAATTCGACAAAGGAGATCCCAATATCCGCAGAAGATCAAAAGCATATGCCCTTTATGGACAAGTATTTCACGAGCTAGGTGAATACGAAAATGCACTAACCGCCATCGATAAGGCTTTTCAACAATATACTCCCGAGTCTAAAGGTTTCAACGAAATGGAAAGCCTCTACCATAAGGCACTGTCAAAGAAAAAATTAGGCAAAAAAGACTATCTGGATGATCTTCAAAAATCCTCCGACAAAGGTTTTAGCCCCGCCAAGGAACTTCTAGCTTCATTAAAATAAGCAGAATATCTACCCATTCTCCTCAATAACAAATGGTCTGACTGACCGTTAGATAATTCATGATAATTGATGGAGATGTCTTTACGATTCTTAAACATTCATACTAGTACAAATCAGCGGATCATTTCACACAATAAGTGGTATGAAGTGACTTTATGGATACTTTTTATGGCTTTAATAGGCTGCACAGCGTCTCAAGATAATGGTCGCCAGAGCAAGTTACCTCCTTCTCGTCTTAATACACCCACGAAGATCGACAATATTGCCATCCGAAAAAAAGTCATCGAACTTGAGAAAGAAAGACTTAAAAAACCTTCAGACGAAAAGCTTTTGCTAGAACTCGCCGCTGCTTATTTAGATCTCGAAGATGAATCCAATGCGACAGAAATTCTTGAAGTATTGGTACGGTTGCCGACATCAGAAGCCAAAGTTTATAGCTCGCTCGCATCTATTTATAGAAGAAGACTGAGAGTTGACGAAGCGATACAGTTAATGAATACTTTCATTTCGTTGTCTACATCATCCAGTCATGAGCGAGCAAGAAAAGAACTTGCTGAGCTGACATCGATGAAAAGTATTTTAGAAACAAAGTATGAACTACTTATCGAGCGCCTACCTTCACCTATTAACTCCTCCTACAGCGAATACCTCGCTCAGTTTAGTGCTGATCAACAAAATCTGGTATTTACAAGACGCGTGTTTGACCAAGAAGATCTATTTGAGGCTAGCTTCAATGCGGATGGCACCATAGACCTTCGTGGACTTAACGAATTGAATACCGATGCTAATGAGGGTGCACATTGCTTGAGTGCTGATGGACAAATCCTCTATTTTACACGATGTCAAAAGGATGCTGGATTTGGCAAATGTGATATTTATCAATCCATGCGCAAGGATACCGGCTGGTCAGCCCCGCGTAATCTCGGTGGAAACGTCAATTCAGAACATTGGGATGCCCAACCATCATTATCTGCGGATGGCAAGACACTCTACTTCGTCAGTAATCGACCGGGCTCTCAAGGAGGATCGGATATATGGTACAGTAAGAGAGGTCAGGATGGTCGCTGGTTACCAGCAGTCAATGCCGGGCCAGTGATTAATTCTAGGGTTAATGAAAGTGCACCTTTTATACATGCCGATGGAAGGACATTGTATTTTCAATCCGATGGTCATCCAGGTTTAGGAAAACAGGACATATTTATGTCTCGATATGATCCTGAAAAAGGATGGAGTACCCCGGTTAACTTAGCTTATCCTATCAATACTTCCGGCAACGAAGGTGCAATGGTAGTCAACCTTGAGGGTACCAAAGGATATTATGCAACAGATGTCATCGATGGGATCAAACACGACAACCTTGACATTGTGGCATTTAATCTCCCTGAATTATTCCGCCCTTCGCCTATGACATTCATCAAGGGTCGAATCACTGATCGAGATTCGCGGTTACCTCTGAAAGCAAGTATCACCGTAGTTTCCCTAGATCAACGAGACACCATCATCCGCAACGGAACAAACTTTAATGGAGAATTTCTCGTGGCTGTGCCGGTCGGTAAACGCCTCGCTATCCACATTGAAAAAGAAGATTATCTCTTTTACTCAGATTTTGTTTCATTCGAGGAGGCAAGACTCGGTATCGAACCATATAGATTTAATGCTATGCTCGAAGCCATTACCGAGGAGGAAGGACAATACAGCTCACCCACTATTTTGAATAATTTATTTTTTACCACTGGCAGTGCAGACTTGCTTCCAGAATCAGCGATTGAACTTGAATATTTAGTCGGACTATTGCAAAAATATCCGGATAAAAAAATGGAAGTAATCGGACATACCGATAATACCGGAAGTATTGAGCTTAACAGTCAACTATCAGCTGATCGCGCTTCCAGCGTCAAGCAGGCCTTGATTAATATGGGAATAAGTGAAAATAGAATAATTGCCATCGGCAAAGGAGAATCAGAGCCTATCGCAGACAATTCGACCGAGGAAGGGCGAAGAAAGAATAGAAGAGTTGAATTCAGGATTTATTAATTATTATCGATACAAGCAGTGGCAAGAAAAAAACGCATTATACCGGACGTTGAAATTATTGATATAGGCGATAAAGGACTCGCTATCGGACGCACCTCGGACGGTGAAATATGCCTGATTGACGAAGGCCCTGTCCCGGGTGATGTGATTAATATGATCTATTTACGAAAAAAGAAGGGCTTAAAATTTGGGGCAGTCCATGAATTTATTCGCCTCTCGCCGCATCGGGTGGACTCGTTCTGTAAACATTTCGAATACTGTGGTGGATGCAAATGGCAGCATCTGGACTATTCGCAGCAGTTACATCTCAAGCAATCAGCAGTAAAAAACGCCATCCGACGAATAGCTAAAGAAGATGATGCGAAAGTCAAAGATATCAAAGGATGCACGCTCAACCGGTACTACAGAAATAAGCTGGAATATACCTTTTCGACAAAGAGATGGCTCACACCTTTAGAAATAAGTAGTGCGGAGGCAATAACCAATCGCGAAGGACTGGGTTTTCATATTTCCGGGGCTTTTGACAAGGTGCTCAATATTGAGGAGTGTCATCTTCAGGATAATCATACTGATACCTTGCGCAATGGTTTCAGAGAACTAGCTGCCACACATGGTTGGTCATATTATGATATTCGCGCGCAAAAAGGTTTACTCAGAAACCTCCTCGTCAGAAATTCTACCTTGAATCAGTGGATGGTAATGGTGGTATTTGGCGAAGACGATATGAAGCTCATAGAAGAAGTGATGCAGCACGCCGTCAATAACTTCCCTAATGTTAATAGCTGGTACTATATGATCAATATGAAGGCCAATAGCAGCACCAGCGACCTGACCGCAGTTCATTGGGCAGGCGAAACTCATATCGTCGAACAACTTACTCCTGCAGACAAAGCATACCCTCCTGTAAAGTATAAAATAAGTCCTAAGTCGTTTTTTCAGACTAATTCGCATCAGTCTTCCACTCTTTACGACGAAGCAGTTCACTATGCCGGACTGACAGGCAATGAAGTAGTATATGATCTTTACACCGGCACCGGCAGCATAGCATTGTACCTAGCGAATCATGCCAAAAAAGTAGTCGGAATAGAAATTATAAAAGAGGCGATAGAAGATGCTCACATTAATGCCGCCATCAACGGAATTAACAACACTGAATTCGTGGTAGGCGATGTCAAAGATATCCTAGATCCGGATTTCACTAAGCATCATGGGACTCCAGATGTCCTGATTACAGACCCTCCCCGTGCCGGTATGCAAGCAGAGGTAATTGAATATTTGCTTCGTATCGAAGCACCAAAAATAGTGTACATCAGCTGCAACCCTTCTACACAAGCCAGGGATATCTTGATGCTATCTAGCAAATACAAACTCAGTGCTGTCACCCCAGTGGATATGTTTCCACACACTAGTCATATCGAATCAGTAGCTTTGTTGACCTTAAACATGCGAGATTAAATTATAATCCATGGATCACTACAAGGATATTGAGTTAGTGTTGATGAAATATACATTGCTCATGTCGCAAGCAAAGAAGGCGATATTAGCTGATGGTGTATCGAATTATCCGATTTTCGTCTTACATCGACAGGTTCTGGAACTAGGCGTTCCACTCGTAGATGCTGCTGAAGAAGGAGGAGATCAATGGTCATTACATGTAGCAACACTGGAAGAATTCGTCCAAAGGCAAATTATAGAAATAGAGCGCGTAGATGATTTCAGAGAAGTATATAGAAATGCCACGGATCAGCATTGTGTGTTCGTCATTGCAGAAGTCGGTGCTAAGTTTTTATTTATTCCTGCTTAATTTTGTTCGAGCTATTAAATTAATCAATCCATCAATCCATTATCTATAAAAATATGAAAGGAATCATTTTAGCCGGTGGACTCGGCACTCGTTTATATCCTTTGACATTGGCCATGAGCAAGCAAATGATGCCCATCTATGACAAGCCAATGATTTACTATCCCCTTTCTACCCTTATGCTGGCGGGGATAAGAGAGATCGCTATTATCTCCACCCCTGATCATTTACCATTGTTCGAGCATCTGCTCGGTGACGGGGCGGAACTAGGCTGTCATTTTCAATACATACCTCAATACGTCCCCAATGGATTGGCGCAAGCCTTTGTCTTGGCAGAAGATTTTATCAATGGTGATGCAGCAGCCTTGGTTCTGGGAGACAATATTTTTTATGGTCAGAATCTTTCAAGATTACTCCAAGAATCGTACAATCCGGACGGTGGAATTGTATTTGCATATCAAGTAAAAGATCCGGAGCGATACGGTGTAGTCGAGTTTAATGACCAACTCCAAGCGGTTTCTATTGAAGAAAAACCCGAAAAGCCAAAATCAAACTTCGCTGTCCCAGGACTCTACTTTTATGATAAGCAAGTTGTTGATATTGCCAAAAATATCCAACCTAGCCCACGAGGTGAGTATGAAATCACAGATGTCAATAGATACTACCTCGAAGCCGGTAAACTCCATGTAAAAATCATGGGACGTGGTATGGCATGGCTTGACACAGGTACGCATCAATCTTTGATGCAGGCAGGTCAATTTATTCAGGTAATCGAAGAAAGACAAGGACTGAAAATAGGCTGTATCGAAGAGGTCGCGTATAAAATGAAATTCATCAATGACGAAGCACTAGATCGTCTCGGACATAAATATGCCAAGAGCGGCTATGGCGAATATCTATTAGATCTGCTTAAAACTAAAGCTTCAAGTAAATCGTTTCTGTAAGACCTCTCGCTCAACAAATCAGCTCGGGAGAGATTGCAATTTATGCAGCAGATAGAACCCAAAGTTTCGGAAACACAAGAAAAGGAAGTACTCAGCAGTCTTAGCTCTTATAAAGTCATCTTACCGATGATCATCGGCCTCGGTGTCATCCTTTACATGTTTTTTAGACAAGTGGAGCTTGAGGAGTTGGGAAAAATCAATTGGAATCTTCCGTCATTTACGTGGATATTGATAGCGATTATTTCTTACTCTTTGCGCCATGTACTTTATTCATGGCGTCTGAGGATATTATCGGATAGAGATTTCGGATGGATGAAGAGTATAGAGCTAGTGACTATACTCGAATTTGCCAGTGCGGTGTCCCCTACTAATTTTGGTGGTTCCGCAGTCGCCTTCTTTTTATTGATTCAAGAAAGCATCGAAGGCGCGCGTGCCACAGCGATCGTATTGTACACGATCATTGTTGACACGCTTTTTTTTGCGGTGACAATTCCGATATTCTACGTGCTATTCGGAAGAAATTTCTTTATGTCAGGTACAGAATTAAAGATAGGTTGGGGTGGACTCGAGTTTACCTTACTGATCGTCTGGTTGATCATGGTGATATACGGTGGCATTATGACTTATGGCCTTTTTGTCAGACCCGTACATTTAAAGAGAATACTCTATTGGTTTTCTAAATTGCGCATATTCGGAAAAACCAAGGATAAGATTCGACAAGCTGGAAGAGACATAGAAGTCAGTAGTAGAGAATTGAACAGCAAGCCCATTTCTTTTCATATCAATCTAGGGCTGATCACCTTGATGGCTTGGATATTCAGATTTTTTACTGTTTCGGCTATTCTTTTAGCCTTAAATCCCGGGATGCCGCAGACTATCATGGATCATATCACACTACTCGGGAGAGGAGAGGCATTATATGCCATTACAGCATATAGCCCTACGCCTGGTGGCAGTGGTGTAGCAGAATTAATTTTTGGGCAATTTTATGCAGAGTATATTTCTCCCGGCATAGCCGTGGTAGCTGCTTTTATATGGCGTATGATCACATACTATCCTTATCTTATTTTGGGTGTTATTATCATCCCGATGTGGTTTCGTAAACTTTTGATTAAGAGACAATTGGCTGCTCAGATCAGTAATTAATCGGCACATTATGAAGAAAATAATTTTACTCGTATTAGCATTAATCATAGGGGTATGGGTCTATGATTATTTTCTCAAACCACCACAGTTTAAAGCTGGGGAGGTCGCACCGGACTTTGAAGCAGAATTAATCAGCGGTGCGCCGTTCAAGCTTTCGGATCTCCGTGGAAATTATGTCTTGCTAGATTTCTGGGGGTCATGGTGTGGGCCTTGTCTCAAGGAAATACCGGATTTGAAATCTTTTAAAAGTAGATTTGCAGAAGTCACCTTTGCCAATGATGCTAAACTAATGATCGTCAGTGTAGCACTTGAAAAATCTGATAAATTTACCAGAGCAATTATCGAAAGAGAAGAATTGAACTGGCCTCATCATATAATTGATGTTCGTCCGGTGGTTATGTTAAGTCCGATAGCTCAAAAATATAGTGTAAAAGAACTCCCATCAAAATTTCTTATTAACCCTGCGGGTGAAATATTGGCTACTAATTTGTCTTACGAACATATGGCCAAAATTCTGCAATCTCAACGTTAACATTGATATGAAAGCCTACTTTCTCGTCAAAAATGGACATGCTGATAAAGCCTTTGAACTCCGAGAAACGGCTATTCCATCCATCAGCATCGGGCAAGTATTGATTCGAGTAGAAGCGTTCGGGCTTAACTTTGCTGATGTTATGGCTCGCAAAGGTCTGTATCCGGAAGCACCAAAAAAGCCGGCTATTTTAGGATATGATGTTGTCGGGAGAGTAGAGGAAATATCAACCGAATTAGACCGCAAGCTGATAGGTAAACGAGTGCTGGCACTTACGAGATTTGGCGGCTACGCCGAATATGTCTCAACAGATATAAATGGTGTAGTGATAATACCTGAGGATATGCCGGTTGGTATTGCTACAGCATTGGCTACACAAGCTGCTACTGCTGTCTATATGACAGAAGAATTAATCCGAATGCATAAGGGAGAACATGTACTGATTCATTCCGCTGCAGGAGGTGTGGGTTCTATCCTGGTTCAGCTCGCCCTGCATCACGGATGCTACGTGCATGCCACGGCAGGAGGAAAGCAAAAAATCCAGCGTCTTCATGATATGGGGGTACATCATGCTATTGATTATGTGTATGAGGATTTTGAAAAAACCGTAAAAAAGCGACTATCAGAAATACCCAAGGATGGTGTAGATGTAGTGTTTGATGCTGTAGGCGGTAAGAGTATTAAAAAAGGTGTAAAGCTTCTGGGCGCAGGAGGGCGAATGATCATGTACGGTGCTTCTGCATTTACTTCCGCCAGGAACATATTCGGCCAGTTATCAACCCTTCTTGGTTTCGGATTTTATCATCCCCTAGGTCTGCTCAATCCATCTAAGTCTCTATTGGCAATCAATATGCTCCAGATAGCAGACAAACAACCCGAAGTTCTCAATCGTGTACTCCGCAAATCAGTAGATCTAGCCGATCAAAAAGTCATCTCGCCTTACATCGGCGGTGTGTATCCATATACAGAACTAGCAGAAGCACACGAAAAACTTGGACAGCGAGACACTATGGGTAAAATCACCATACAATGGTGAGAGCATTCAAAAATGCGATCCTCCGATTCAGCTAGCTGACGAGAATTGAACCCTAGTTATCAAAATGGCAAATCATCCTCCTGGTCGCCTGATGACAAATCAGTCGGCGCTTTAGCATAAGCATCCCAAGGCACTTCTCCGGCAGAACTGCTCGGCGCAGCCTCCGCGTTTCCTTTTACAATTTTCCAAGCCTTAACATTAGTGTACCAGCGACCATTGTATTCTCGCGAATCAATATCAATACTAGCTATGACCTCGTCACCTACAGCCAATTTATAGTTATCGATATTATCACCCCATAGTGATATACACACCTGTCTCTTATAATTGCCGGGGATATCAATAATAAGCTCTTGCTTGCGCCATGCGCGATCCCCTGATCCTGACCCGGATTGTTCCGCTAGTAATTGAGATACTGTTCCTTTGATTTCCATATTTCGTCAATCTTATTAACTACAATAGTAATACAATTGTTTCTATCACCCAAATCAATCTATGATTCTGATTTTTACATTTCTATGACAAAGAACACATATATGGGTACTACATTTGCTGATGTAAGAGGCATATGCTAGACAACTATAAAATCATAACGATTAGTCATAAAGATCTGGTAACCGAGGATCTGGCTAATTTCATTTGTAAGCATGATACATCAACACAATTAGTCGACAGACTTAAGGAGCAATGCCGCTTATTTAATCAAGATGAAATCCTGTACCTTTCGACCTGTAATAGAGTTATGTATCTGCTGTACGGTCAGGGTTCTCTAAGAGGTAGAACCGCAGTAGAGTTTATTGCCCATATCAACCCTGATCTACAGAACGATAGCCACACTCGTCTTGATAAGTTTATACAGTATTACGAAGGAACAGACGCTGTGCGGCATCTCTTTGAGGTCTGCTCTTCAATAGACTCGCTGGTGGTCGGCGAAAGAGAAATATTCAGGCAGTTCCGAGAAGCTTATCAATTTTCGCGTACTGCAGGATTGTCCGGTGATGCCATCAGAATACTGGAAAAAGCGACTGTGAGAACGGCTAAAGATGTGTACACCAATACGCATATCGGCGCCAAACCAGTATCTATAGTTTCATTGGCAATCCAGGAGTTTTTGAAAAGAAAAGTATCTAAAACCGGGAATATTCTATTGATCGGTTCGGGAGAGACGAATAGCACTGTAGGCAGGTTTCTTAAGAAAAACGGTTACCATAACATCGTTATCTTTAATCGCTCTCTTAATAACGCCCTGGAATTATCCCAGGACTTAAAAGCTAAGGCTTATCACCTTAAAGAACTAGCTAATTATCGAGAAGGTTTCGATGCTATTTTTGCTTGTACGGCTGCTCAAGAGGCCATTCTAACAGAAAATATTTTCGACACTATTACAACTAATGATCAGCGCAAGGTTTTAGTCGATCTCTCCATACCACGCAACATCTGTCAAAATGTAGCGAATTATAAGCAAGTCGAATATATCAGCATTGACAGCCTCAGAAGTTTGGCTGAAGAAAACCTTCGCGCACGCAGTGGGAATATCGCCGCAGCCAGAATAATCCTCAATAGCTATATCTCTGATTTTGAATTATTGTATCGTGTCAGAAATATTGAAAGATCATTTAGTGCCTTACCTCAGGAAATAGATAAAATCAGAGATCGGGCATTAGAAAAAATATATAAGTCAAAGTTAGAACGGTTACAACCGGAAGCGATCGAACTCATAGAAGAAATAACAGCTTATATGGCGAAGAAATGTATTGCCGCCCCGATCAAGCTCGCCAAGAAAACAGTGGCAAGCTAGCCCTGCACACGAGATCGCCTTCAGCGCATTGAACGTATGCAAATTAGTGATTTTAGTGAAGTTATAATTAATCCCATGGATCAGTTATTGGGTAAAACATAATGTCCATGATACGCATAAGTAGGTGTATCGACATGAACTACGCTAAAATGAATGCAATAGATAGAATACAGTATAGTTCTTCCATCGTAGCGTTTCAATTGATAAACTGATTTCAATAGAGATTATTTAGCCTAGTCACAAGCTCAGAAAAACCTATATTTTTGCGCCCCTATGTTAACAGCTCAGAATATACTCGTACAATACGGTGACAGAATACTATTAGATAATGTCACTCTAGTCGTCAAACCCCTTGATAAACTTGGACTTGTCGGACGTAATGGTGCCGGCAAATCTACTTTGCTAAAAATTCTAGCAGGCGAAAACACAGCTCTCAAAGGGGATGTAAGCAAGCCCGGCGGAACAACCCTGGCCTTCTTACACCAGGACATTAGCCTGCCGCAAGAGAAAACAGTCATTGATGAGACTATGGTTGCACTTGAAGAGCTAGTCAAGGTAAATCAACAATTAGATGCCATTAACATAGAGCTAACACAACGAGATGACTACGAGTCAGACAGCTATATGGATCTGCTAGAAAACTTATCAAGCCTCACAGAACGATTTAGCATACTAGGTGGAGATAAAGCAGAAGGTGAGGCCGTCAGAGTACTCATGGGGCTGGGATTTAACGCATCAGATATGAATCGGCCCGTAGCCGAGTTTAGCGGTGGCTGGCAGATGCGCATCGTCCTTGCCAAAATGCTTCTCCAAAAACCTAATTATCTCCTGCTGGACGAGCCGACTAACCACCTAGATATCGAATCTATCATGTGGCTGGAGAATTTTCTAAAAAATTATCCCGGCGCTGTAATCATTGTCTCACACGACCAGACATTTCTCGATAATGTGACAAACCGCACCGTAGAGATTACCCTCGGTACCCTACATGACTATCAGGCTAATTATAGCCGCTATCTCGAACTCCGCGTCGATAGAAAAGAAAAACTCGAATCAGCATATCGCAATCAACAAAAAATCCTGGCTGACAAAGAGCGCACCATCGAAAGGTTCATGGCCAAGGCCTCCAAAACCAAGATGGCACAATCCATGAAAAAACAACTCGACAAGGTTGAGCGTATTGAAATCGAAGAAGAAGATGTTGCTACCATGAACATCCGATTCCCTCCTGCCCCGCGATCCGGCGATATTGTTGTTGACGCGGTCAACGTATCTAAATCCTATGATGATCTACATGTCTTAAATAATATTGATTTCAGGCTAGAGAGAGGAGATAGGCTGGCTTTTGTCGGCCAGAACGGCCAAGGAAAAACTACTTTCGCAAAAATACTCGTTGACAAACTCAAAGCATCTTCCGGAGATGTTAAACCGGGATATAATGTCTCTATCGGATATTATGCACAAAACCAAGCCGAAGCACTCACTCGTGATCAGACTTTGATACAGACTATGGAGGAACATTCTCCGCCGGAGATGAGACCCAGATTGCGATCGATACTGGGTGCTTTTATGTTTAGTGGCAATGATCACGATAAGAAAGTATCGGTACTCAGTGGAGGAGAGCGGGCGCGTCTAGCATTGGCTTGCCTCTTACTGCAACCCTTCAATTTACTCGTGCTTGACGAACCGACGAATCACCTTGATATGCTATCCAAAGAAGTTCTCAAGCATGCCATAATGCAGTATGATGGTACACTTCTAGTCGTATCTCACGACAGACATTTTCTAGCCGGTATGACAGACAAGACAATAGAATTCCGTGATAAGAAAATCTTCGAATATCTCGGCGATGTAGATTACTTCTTACAAAAACGAAATCTAGAGGACATGCGGCAAGCCGAAATAAACAAAGCCGCCAAAGTAGAAGCACGACCCAAAGAAAAAGAACAAACCCTAGTTAACAATAACAATGCTAAGCTTGTATCTGAAAAAGAAATCAAATCAATCGAATCCAAAATCGAACAAGTAGAGGCACAGATCAAAAAGCTAGAGTCAACGATGGGACAAGATGGCTTTTACAACCTCTCTACAGCACAAAAAACCATAGAAGAACATCAAGCGCTTCACAAAAAATTGAAAGAACTAACAGCACAGTGGGAGGAGATGCTTGAAGCTTTGTAGGACGTCAATTAATAATGTTATTCCATTTCCACAGACTAACTACTATTGCCGAAATTACACGCTAGAATACGTCTATTCCCCTCAAAAACAACTATTCACTGTAACGTATAACGACCCATAATTGACATATACTATTCTAATGTAAATTTTCACTTCATAAAAAAGGGGATGCTGCACTGGCATCCCCTTTTTTTGTTAAGCTCTCGCGTAATGCTTAGACTTATATTTTTCCATTTGGGGTCTTATTTTGTCGACAGCATTGTCAAGTGCGATATCGTGACGCTGACCAGTCGCCTCGGCATAAACGTCCTTACCTTTTAGTCGAACATGCAGCTTAACCTTTTTGTAACTGTGGTTCTTGCCTCTGAAATAAACCCTTGCGGACTCAATGAATGGGTAACTGTCAAAATACTTTTCTAACGATTCATGGGCATAACTTTCGAAAAAATTAATACCTCCCTCATTTTTGCCTCTTTCAATTCTAATGTCCATAACGTAAAATTTAGTCAGATAATAAGATTTCAAACAACTCAATACGAATAATTCTCTATGTCAAATCTCCGATAGATCATTGATCTATTTATCATGAATCCGACAAATAATTTTCGTACCGTTCAAGCTACAAGTTACGCAAAATGATCACCTTTAGCAAAAGATTTAAGCTATAATTTTTCATCATATTAATAAATATTATCACTCTTGATCAGGAAAACAACTACGACTCTGGCCATCCTGCTTGGTTTCGGAATAATTGGGCTTTTCTTCATAGCTGGCAAGATCGCCGACCAGCAAATGAATGTTCTTGAGCGGGTTGAATGGGAACCACTTGATGATGCTACCCTTAGATTCCACAAATCGCTTATTATTGCCGATTGGCATGCAGATAATCTCCTTTGGGACAGAAATCCGTTGACCCGACTAGATCATGGTCATATAGATATCCCCCGATTAATCGAGGGAAATATCAGTTTGCAGGTCTTTGACGCTGTCACTAAAACACCTCGAGGGCTCAATCATCATCGTAATAAGGATAACACAGATAATATTACCTTCCTTGCGATAGCCAATCGATGGCCTATAAATACTTGGTCTAGTCTGCTTCAACGAGCATTATACCAAAGTAAAAAACTACATCATGCAGCCGAGAAGAGCGAGGGGCGATTAAAAATCATCAAATCAAGCGACGAATTACGCTCTTTTCTCACCGATCGTGCCACCAACAAAAATCAAGTAGGCGGAATTCTGGCATTGGAAGGTCTTCATACTCTTGAAGGCAGCCTCGAAAATCTCGACAAGCTACATGACGCTGGATTTAGAATAATGGGTTTGACACACTTTTTTGATAACGAAATAGGTGGTTCCTCTGCCGGTGTAGATCAATATGGCCTGAGTCCATTTGGCTCAAGTGTCATAAAAAAAATGAACGAGCAGTCCATTATTATTGACTTAGCACATGCTTCACCAGAATTAATAGATGACGTCCTTTCTCTTAGTACACGTCCTGTGGTCGTCACACACACCGGGGTGAGGGGCACATATGACTCACCTCGCAATCTCTCCGATGATCACATAATCAAGATTAGCGCCACAGGTGGTGTCATCGGAATCGGCTTCTGGGACGAGGCAGTAGGCAGCAGCGATTTAAAATCTATCGCTCGTGCCATGCGTTATGTTAGTGATCTTGTAGGCGTAGAGCATGTGTGTCTTGGATCAGACTGGGACGGAGCCACATCTATTCGAATCGGCGCCAATGACATCACGCAGTTGACCCATACCCTATTACAAGAGGGGTTTACAGAAGGAGAAATACGACAGATAATGGGCGAAAATCAGATTCGTTTTCTTTTAGAAAATCTCTGACGTCACATTTTCTTAGGCTCATTTACGCGTTTCAGGCTCGTTATTCTTGTCGCCTTTCTTGATCTCAGTGCCGAGATAACCAGGAAGATCCATACCCGCCATATTAAACAAATCATTCAGTGGCGGAACAGATTTGTATAGACCGGAGACAAACTTAGCCGTACTATTGCTGCCGTCAGCTGATTCTGAACCGTTTTCCCAGACTGTTATCTTGTCGATCTTAATGTTCTTTATTGCCTCAACTTGTGTCTTCACTAGTTCAGGCAACTTGTCTGCTATTAACATCAATACTGCTTCTCGTGGGTTACCATTCGTCGCTTTTACGATCTGATCAAAACCATCTGCTTGTTTCTTGAGTAATTCATAGAGACCGTCAGCGTGAGCTTTTTGTCTAAGGAATATAGCTTCCGCTTCTCCCTTGGCGATTCTGCGAATCTGTTCAGCCTGTGCCTCAGCTTCCAACTCAATTCTTTTCTTATTGATTTCAGCTTGAACGATAATGTCTGCTTCTTGTGTAGCCCTTTCTCTATCCGCCCTTGCCAATTCGGCAGCTTTTTCGGCAGCAAAGGCATCTTGGAGCGCGTTCGCCTTTTGAATTTTTTCGGTAGCCACCGCATTGCGCTCAGCTTCGGCTTCTCGTTGACGTCTGATAGCTTCAGACTCAGCTATTTGAATACGCGCTAGGTTTTCGCCTTCCACAGTTTTAGCGCGAGCATTTGCTTCTCCAACAGATGCCATAGCATCTGCATTGGACACATTTATACGCTGATCCTTCACAGCCTCGGCTTGTCCAATAGCTCCATCGCGATCTTTTTCTGCTACACTTTTACGGGCATCATTTATCGCCTTGGCTGCGGCCTCTTTACCCAATGCCTCAATATACCCGGACTCATCCTGGATATCTGTAACATTAACATTGATCAATGTGAGACCTATTTTCTTAAGCTCTCCGAGTACGTTATGTGCTACATTCGCAAGAAACTTATCTCTGTCTGAGTTAATCTCTTCGATATCCATAGTCGCAACGACTAGTCGAAGCTGTCCGAAAATAATATCTTTTGCTATTTCTCTGATCTCGTCAATAGGTTTGCCCAATAATCGCTCAGCAGCATTGATCATGACACCGGGTTCATTTGAAATAGCCACAGTAAATCTTGAAGGTACGCTTACGCGAATATTCTGCTTACTTAGTGCCCCTCTGAGATCAACATCAATAGAGATAGGTGATAGGTCGAGATATTCATAGCTCTGAATTATCGGCCAGACAAATGCAGCACCACCGGCAACACATTTAGCTGAGCCCTGACCAGTCTTACCATAAATGACTAATATTTTGTCCGAAGGACAACGCTTATAACGCGTCAATACCAAAATTAACGCTGAAAGGAAAATGAAAAAGAATATGGCAATAAACACCAGTTGTAACATAGCTATGAATTTAAGGATTCGTTATTTCTTAATACCAACATTATATTATCGTCCATTACATCTACGACGACTACCAGAGTACCTGTGGATAAATCCGTTGGCTCGTCTGTTATCGCAGAAAATTGCATGGTCTTATTGGCTACTTTTAGTAAAATTTCGCCTTGGGAAGCTCGATTCGCCAAGATTGGGATATATACTTCACCGATACATCCGAGCGCCTGATCCATTCGGATTGTTCCAGACTCTTGTAATTTTAGTACTTGACTGAAAGTATAGGCTATACCCACCATAGCCAGAAAGCCGGCCAAGAAAGCCACCATGAGGGCTTTTTGTGGTGAAAAATTTTGGCTCAATGCCGCGACTCCACCCCATCCAAAGAAAACCGTAAACCCTAATATTGAACGAATGCTAAAAAGAGAAAAACCTTCAAGTGCCTCCGTCGGATCAGCCTCTATACTTGACTCTATACCCACAAAAGTCATAATGACTTGAATCACAAAAAACAACGTACTTACGAGCGCTATTCCCCAGTAAATCTTCTCGGGTGTCCCCAATGCTCCCCACCAATCAGCTATGATCAAGTACATCTTATATAATTATAATGTCCTAAGTAAATCTTTTTATCTGAAGACATCAAGGTATTATAGACTAATTTAATTGATCAATCGACAAAAAGAGGATCGGAAATACAAATTTGCCGTCAGTCTATAAACAAAAAAACCCACCCGACGTCCATCGGGTGGGAAAACTCAAATAAAAGCCCTCTATTAATTAACTCTGAGCATCTTCTGTCTCAATACATCAGAACCAATTTCTATTTCAACAAAATACATTCCATTCTGACGAATATCATTTCCTTCAATTCTTATTTCATTGACACCTGTGTTGAATATTTGCTCTCTAGACATGATCACTCGGTTATGAACATCATAGACTTTGACAAATCCTCTTGCCACCTTAGGTGTTTGTAACTTAAATATGGTAAAGTCACTCCATGGATTAGGACTGTTCTGACTCAAGCTCAATAACTCAGTATCTCCTGTAGATTGATTCAATTGGAGTGCTTGAACTTCAAGTGAAGACGTAACGATCTCTGATCTTATTCCACTAGTATACATGTTCATCAAAGCCACATCTACAAGCTTGTTAACTACAATATCAAATAGCGCCTCACCTGCCTCTACATCTATGGCTTGATCACTATACCATACGATTGAGAGTACTCTTGATTCTTCATTCCAGAAGTAGTTGTCACTTGTGATCTTCATGGATCTAGAGCGAACTTCCATGACATCTCCATCAATATTCTTGAGGTCTAAGCTGATCTGAACACCTCTGTAGCTTCCATCATTAATGGATCTGAAAGCGACACCTGTAGGTACACTTGACACCTCCAGAGAGGTAATCGTCTGTGACCTACCTTGAGCCAATGCGCTATTACCTCTAGCATCTCCCGACACATCACCTACCTTGACGCCTATGAAGTCAATTGACATATGAGATTTTAACTCTTGAATCATGTATGATTCCTTAAGTTCTTCTTCATTTTCAACAGCATCGAGAATATCCTGCTCACTCCAGAAGAAGCGCCAGCTTTCATTATTTGTGAATGTAGCTTTCTTACCTAGTAACACAGAACGCAGTTCAAGTAAGTCAAGGGCCGTTATTTTGCCATCGTTGTTAATATCCGCTGCAATCAAGGCATATACTGATGGAAGGTCTTGTAAACCTATAACATGCTTCTGAATCATAATCAAATCCAGCGTAGACACACCATTGAGAATATCGTCATTTTTGCTTGGTTTCAAAAGATACTCACCACCCATCGGCATTTCGCCAAATGCATACTTCCCATCGAGATTTGTTTTAGTCATAACTGATTCATCTGCTTTCATGTCCTTGAGGTGAACTTCAACATTGTCCATCTTGACGCCATTTGCAGTAATCGTGTTTCCATCGATTATTGCCGAGGCAGATCGCGCACTGATGACAATTACCTGGGTAACTGAACCCGAATTACCGCATACATCAGTAGATGTCCAATTCAATCGATAAGTACCAACACTTAGATCCGTTACGAAACTAACAGTCCCGGAGGTGTTAGGCTTCAAAGAATCTTGCGCAATGATCGCATTACTACTGTTACGAAGAACATAAGACCATTGGATAGCTTGGCCTGCAACACAGTCCGTAGCTGAATTGCGGAATAATACACGAGCGACGCCACTTACAGCGACTGTAGCTCTGATCGTATCTCTTTCAATGATATTCGGTGGTGTATTATCACTCACCAGAATTAGCTGTTTTCTAGTAATGACATTTTCTGCCCTCGGATCTCTACACCAATCCAATACACTCCATGTTCTCTCGATCTTCATACAATAATCCGGGCTAGGATTATTTGCTACGAAGTAGCGATCAGAATATGATAATCCGAATTGAGAACAGCCTATCTCGACAATTCTTGGTTCACCTGTATTGGCAGGAAGTATGCTATTATTGGATGTGCACACTTCAATCAAAGTATCAGGTGGGAAAAATGCGAAGTCGAATGGCGCATTTTGTTCATCACCGGTTATTCTGATATGCTGTGTTAAATTTTGTGTGATTCCACTGGCATCTCTGATGACAAATCTTCTGATGATCTCTCCTGTACCACATCTTGTATCGCGCGTAATCTCTACTGGCAACTCCGTTATTCTCAGACCACAGTTGTCAAAGAAAGTTCCATCCACCAATGGACCGGTGCTACTCTTCACAAATTGAGCTGGTATTGGCAGTGGTTGCTCCATCCCCGCAGGACTAAACCAACCGAAAACAGTAGAATCCACAAAAGTGAAATCACAACTAATCTCTAGATCAGGTAGCCCCGTAACTGTGGCAGGAGTTTTATCCGTTACATTTACCATCACCATACAGATACTCATGTTACCGGATTCATCATAGAATTTCAATATCACCGGTACTTCTTCGCCTCCATCAGCACAACAGAAAACCACATAGTCAGAACATATATCATCCAGACGGATATAGGTTCGTCCTCCTCTAGTGTACGCATACTTTGAGAAATCTCTACCGCAAGCGACTTGGGCTTGGAAAGGCGCAAAAAGAATTTCTCCATCACCGTCAGTGTCGAGGCTTTCGAACAGCAACTGGTCATCCATTCTAACAGCGCATCGGCGTGTGATTCCACAAGCATCATAACTGGTCTCATCCATTCTATCTACAGGCACTCTGATAATTGTGTCCGTAATGGTGACAACATAATTTCTCAAACAGATAGCAACCGGTGGCGTATTATCAATAACATTAATGATCATGCTATCTACCGACCTGTTACCACAAATATCCTCTGCACGGAAATAAACCACATTGCGCCCTAGCGGAATCCTTACTCTACCACCATTCTGATTAAACGTACCTCCGGCATAAGAAGTCGTCACGAAGATTAAAGAGTCGGGCTGACAGTTATCCGTGATGACAGCCGGAATCAGATCAAACTCTGCAAAGCAATCTATTTGATTGATGCTTCTCGTGATCTCTCGAGCAGGAATTCTGATAGAAGGTGCATCATTATCTACAAGAGATATTACTTGCGTGAAAGAATACGTCGCAAATCCGCCACTACACTTCCACTCCTCTATTATCCAACGACGCAAGAAGATCATATCGCATGGATTGGCTCTGTTAAGTGGCGTATCCTCAAATTTAGTGAAGAACATGCAAGCAAGATTGTTAAGTGTTAACATATCTACTCCGTCCCATCTAGGTACACCACTAACCGAGGTACTTAGACTTCCATCAGGATTGAATATATTATCGCTACATGAGAATGTTAGCGCCTGCTGTGGCCATACTATATTCCCTTCGTCTAGTTGTTTCTGAATATCCGGCTCGCGTATATAAACTTCTTGAGTACAAGTATCAGAGAAGTTACCGAATTGATCTCTGATTCTGTATTTCGTCTCTATCTTGGCAACAAAACCAGGCTTCTTGCCACATAATTCAGTGCGATTAGATTCTCCAGCAATAATCTCAGGATTAGAACATACCGCCACAATTTCCGGATCCTGAATCACGAATCTTTGGAACTGAGCGCAAGTAAGCGTATCTGCAATGCACACGATATCAGGTGTCAGTTTGTACTCTACATTCAGATATCCCCAGCATGGCGGCAGATGATGACATCCCTCAATACTGATTATATATTTATATGTCTTTCCGATCATCTCACCAGTGAAAACAAAGTCTTCTATCTCACGGTCGAGAAGATCAGTAATCGTAATGCTATACCATTCCTCAGGATAGTAAAGCGTATCTAATAACATTTTTGGTGTAAGACTCAACAAACAGTTCTGATCAATACTGACATTTACTGTGCCAATACACACCAGCGGTCGCGTACAGAATCTAGCATCTCCATCAATATTCAGTGGACCGACAGGGCCACCAGGCAAAGCACTTCCGCTAGCTGAGAAGGTATTATGTATAAATGGCTTGCCGACATCATCTGCGCTAAGTATATAGCAACCGCTACCGGTTAACATGTTGCCGCTAGAAGAGGCGGAACCGTAAATAACTGACCCACTCAAAGAAATGAGTACATCCGGATCAATGACAATACCGATATTATAGATGTCATCATTGGTGGTATTTGTTATCTTAAATTCATAACAAATAGAGTCCCCTTCCATCAATGGAACTTGAGGCTTGCTGACAATCGTAGACTCGATAATTAATGGCGATTGCGCTGAGAGAGGTGTTGAACCCATTAACAGCAGCATAAAGAACATACCTGTAAGGTAAAAATTATGCGCTTGCGCATAAAACTGTAGTGTAAGCTTTCTCATTTCTTAAGACCTTGTCGTTAACATTCGCCACTCCTCGTGGCGTTTATTTGAGTTTGTAGTTTCCGTAGTGGTAAAGGCTACGCCTTTAGTAGTTTTCTAGTCATTTATACAGCTCTATTCATCACACATGATGCGCGAATATCAATGCACATTTAACTTAATTAGGTCTATTTCTCTCGAATGGATAGCGCAAAGATAATAGAGCTGTTCATATTAAAAAAATTATTAATATTTTTTTTTGCTGATATGATGAAATTGTCTTCATATTAAATATTTCATATATATATAACTATGATTATTAGACGTTTTTGAGATTCCCTGCATCGACAAAAAATAGGCTTTTGACGACCAACGTCATATTAGATCTCGTCGATGCGCGTGTTGAACTCTTCCAGAGTAATACTTCATACATAGAATAAAGGATTTTTAAGCTAATTGCTTTTATATCTTTGCGGGCACAAGTAAGATTCCGCTATGGCTATATTAATATTCATAACACTGACGCTGATTCTGATGAGCATCGGTGGCTATTTATTGTTTCCCAAACTCGATTTGCCGGCATGGAAAGGGGCCATACCTGTTTTGCGATGGGTGGAGATTGCCAAGAGAGTCGGTAGATCACCCTTGTATGGTTGGCTCAGTGCTATACCATTACTCAACCTCTTTATCATTACTGGGCTATCTTCTGCCCTGGTAAGGTCTTTTGGGAAATTATCGCTTAAGGATACCGCGATCGCTGTATTATATAATCCCATTGCCTTTTATAAGCTTGCCACAGACAATTCGGCATCTTTTAAAGAACCTGCCATAACCAAGGAAAAAGAATATCAAAACCAGATCATTCAAGCAAAAAAGGAAGGTCATAGTACCAAAGCCGAAAGACTAGCGACAAATAATCCGTACAAAAAATCCGCTCCTCGTGAGTGGTTTGAGTCGATCGTATTTGCCGTTTTTGCTGCTGCTTTTATAAGGATGTTTTTTATAGAAGCCTATGTGATACCTACACCTTCTATGGAAGGCACGCTACTCGTAGGTGATTTTCTTTTCGTGAGCAAGATGAGTTATGGCATCCGAACACCTCAGACCGTTGCGATGGTGCCTCTGTTGCATAATCGCGTACCATTTCTTAACACTGAATCTTATTTTAAAAGCCCATCACTGCCCTACTTCCGCTTACCGCCACGAAGATTACCGGAACGCAATGACCCTTTTGTTTTTAATTGGCCGGTAGGCGATAGTGTCTATATAACTAATCAACGATCATACACTAAGTTTCAAGTAGAGAGCGCGCGCGATGAATATCTCACGCAAGATGGTCAATTACAAGAATTGGTTGCTAAGGAAAAGTACGTTGTACGGCCACCCGATAAAAAAGATCACTATATAAAACGCTGTGTCGCAATAGCCGGGGATACGCTTCAGATCATTGATGGCGTCGTACATATCAATAGTGCTAAAGGAGTCCAGCCTCCACATATACAGCACAAATACAGAGTCATCGGAGATATGAACAGTATAAATCCGAAAAAATGGGAAGAGTGGGGCATAGAGAAAACCGATTTTTGGCAAGATCTCGGTGGCTCCGGGTTTTTCATGGACGCGCAACAAGCTGCAAAAATTAAAGAGGCTGCGCCCAATGCGCAAATTAACCAAATCATATACATGCCGGATTCAAAGAGGCTTTTCCCCCATGACCCTGAAAATTTTAGAGATTGGTCAGTGGACAACTACGGACCTATATGGATTCCCAAAGAAGGGGCTACTGTCACCCTGACACCAGAAAATATAGCCCTTTACACCCGAATCATCTCTGTCTATGAAGGAAATAAGTTAGAGATCAATGGAGCTACTTTTAAAATCAACGATGTCGTTACAGATCAATACACCTTTAAGCAGAATTACTATTGGGCTATGGGTGATAATCGACATAATTCAGAAGATAGTCGGATGTGGGGATTTGTGCCGTTTGATCATGTCATGGGCAAACCTGCCCTTATTTGGTTAAGCACGAAACAGGCATCGTTTAGAAAAGGAATCAGATGGAATCGCTTATTCACCCCCGCAGGTAATCTCTAATGAATTACAAATACCTGCTTTTTATCTCCGCACTTCTGTCTAGCATTACCTTATCTGGACAATTACCGGCGTCTAATTTGTTGATGTTTGACATGAATGCTAACGAACAGGTCGTGCTACTCAAAAATCCGATCCTTCTCACCTCCTTCAATATCGAAGGATACAATAATCAACCCTCGTTCAGAGATGCAGATCATATTTTGTTCACATCAAATTATGACAATGAAGCAGGGACAGATATATACGAGATCAACTTGTTAAATAAATCTCTCAGACGCGTCACTTCAACTGTCGAATCAGAATTTTCCCCTATTGCATATAAACCCGGACACTTTTCTGTTGTCAGCCAAAGTGTCGACAATGAAGGAGACCCGAGCCAATTATTATGGTCATTTGACCTCTCCAACAAGGTAAATGAGGGCCCCATTTTGACAGATTACAATAATGTCGGGTATTACTGCTGGCTTTCGGATCATCTAGTGGCATTATACCTCGTAGGGGAGCCTAATCAGTTAATCGTTCAAGATCTTAATTCTGGCATGAAACATCAGATAGCCACTAACATCAGCCGTAGTTTCAAACGAGCGCCCGATGGATCCTTAGTGTACCTGAGACGTCTAGGAAATTCATGGAGCTATCACAGATGGGATATCAACGAAAAACGTAGTTCCTTTTTAGCGCAGTCCAAAGGGAATGAACAAGATTTTGAATTACTCCGCAGTGGAAACCTCATCACTTCTCAAGGGTCTACATTATATATACTCAAAAACAACGAGAAAGCATGGAGTCCAATATTTGATATGGCAGACTGGTCAGTCAAAAAAATCACGAGAATTGCGTCGTCATTAGACAAAATTGTGATTGTCGTAGAGTTATAAGACGCTAAGCGTAAATATTATACGTTCTTTTAGCATCTCAGGGAGTACTATCATCAAAGGCCGCAGATGTTTCGAAACGCAGTGACTATACTTTTTTTGATTTTGAATTCCGTTGTAGCCGGTCAAGATCATAGTTATATCCTCAAAATTCATGACCCGTCAGCGCTCGACTTATTAAAAAACAATTTTCCTGATATCCACATTGAGTCAATATTCGAAGATCTTGATCTGTACATGATCTCTAGCGGTTCTCAGAAGAACTATAGTTTGAAGTCACTTCAGTCCATGAAGGGAGTAAGCTATATCCACCATGATCTCAAAGCAGAAAAACGCCGTATTCCCAATGATCCACTATTTCCGGAACAATGGTCCTTAAACGTGATAGAAGCAGCCAAAGCATGGGATATCAGCACCGGCGGCAAAGCACCCAATGGGGATGATATAGTCGTGGCCATATTTGATGATGGCTATGAAATAGATCATCCTGATTATGCACAAAATATATGGTATAACGAGGGCGAGATCCCTGATAACGGGGTTGATGACGACGGTAATGGCTTTATCGATGACTATGCCGGATGGAATAGTACCACGTCCAATGACGTACACCGTAGGTTGCGACATGGTACATCCGTAGCTGGCATTATTGGTGCAACAGGGAATAATGGTTTTCAAATGGCCGGTCTTAACTGGAATGTAAAGATGATGCTGACGAGCGCAGGCCGGAATGACTTTATCAATCTATCAGATATCGTTAAGGCATATAATTATATATATACACAACGCAAAATCTACAACGAAACGGCCGGAGCAAGGGGGGCCTTTGTTGTCGTGAGCAACTATTCAGGGGGTGCAGAAAATCTTTTCCCGGAAGACTTTCCAGCCTGGTGTGAAGTTTATGATGCACTGGGCAGCGTAGGCATCCTAAGTGTCACCTCGGCGCCTAACAAAAATGTAAATGTCGAAGAAGTCGGCGACCTACCCACTTTATGCACCTCTCCATATTTAATAGTGGTAACCAACTCTGATCGCCAAGATAATAAAGTGCAAAACGCCGGTTGGGGTACCACCTCTATAGACATAGCAGCTCCCGGAGATGGCATTCTCACAACAACGATCAATCAACAGATCACCAATGATTTCCCTGGAGCAAGCGCCTCTGCACCTCATGTAACAGGTACCATATCATTGATGTACTCCATCCTCTGCGAAGATGCTTTCGAGCAAGCGCTGACCAATCCCACTGCGATAGCGAATATTATGAGAAAAGCTGTATTCGACGGAGGAGAGGAAATTTTCGGCTTACGCCAATACACCGTCACAGGTAAGAGGCTTAATACATATAAAAGTGTTCAGCTCATAAAGAACACCATTGGCGATTGCTGTCAAATCAATCTCAATAACAAAACAATTAAGGAAGAAAGTTGTCAAGGAGCATCCGACATTGCGTTTACACTTAATATTAGTAGCAGAGATATTAAAGGAAATCTCATTTTTAGCTTGACCAAAGATAATCAGGAAAGAAGAACAACCGATAGTATCTTCCAGAACCTCGAAGCCGGTAATTACCAATTGAGAATTTTCGATTCCGCAGATCAAAGTTGTTCTTATGAACAAAATATTTTTTTCGAAGAGAATACCGAGCCATGCCCTTTTGGGGAGTTCGGTATAGAAAGTATCAATCCCAATCCCTCGCGAGATTTCATCAGTGTGCGATATAATCTAAGCGAACAACAACTAGTTAATGTGTTGTTATACAACAATCTAGGACAAAAAGTATATCACCAAATCATCAATCCGGAACTCTCTCAGATCAGGACGCACGATATCAATGTGAGTCATCTTCCTCCGGGAGTGTATTATGTAAGCCTACAAGCTACTTACATTACATCAACAAGAAAGATTCTTGTTATAAATCGCTAAGCATTTAAAATAAAATATTGTATTTTTGCCGCCCGTTAGTAGGCTCCGTAGTTCAATTGGATAGAATACCTGACTACGGATCAGGCGGTTGGAGGTTCGAATCCTCCCGGAGTCACAGATAAAGAATTAATAAAAAGGAAGCAAATGTCAAAGGTTTGTCCACTTACAGGAAAAAGACCGATCGTCGGAAACCACGTTTCTCACTCGAATCGGAAGACTAAAAGAAGATTTGAACCGAATCTTCAAAAGAAGAGATTTTTCGTGCCTGAACTCGAAAAATGGATCACTCTTCGTATCAGCACAGCCGCCTTGCGAAATATCGACAAGTATGGTATTTATGATTACTTAAAAAAGCTTGAAGGAAAAGGAGTCAATACAGGTGTTGATTTGTCTTAACCATCTATAAATAATTAAGCAATGGCAAAGAAATCTAAAGACAACAGGTCACAGATCATACTAGAATGTACCGAGCACAAAGCAAGCGGAATGCCCGGAACTTCTCGATATGTTACACAAAAAAATAGAAAAAATACGCCTGACAGATTAGAGATTAAGAAATATAATCCTATATTGAAGCGTTATACGATTCACAAAGAAATAAAGTAAAATGGCTAAAGTATCAAAGAACGCGCGCGTTGCGCAAAGAGCTCAAAATGCTGGTTCCGGAAGGGACTTTGTAAAGGTTGTTACTAGTGTAAAAAATCCAGCTTCTGGTAAATATTCGTATAAGGAAGTGATGATACACAAGGATAAAGTGCAAGAGTTTCTTGCAGCGAATAAATAAGATAAATACCGAGAGATTATATTTATAGGGGCTTTTCTATCTCGTATAGAAAGGCCTTTTTCTTTTAGTACTTTTACATGTAGGTTTATACGTTCAGTAAAAAAGGACTAACCGCCATAAATCCCTAGATATGAGCTTTTTTAAAAAATTTTTTACTAAGAATAAAGAAGAAGAACTTAATGAAGGCCTAGTAAAGACCAAGACCGGTCTGTTCGAAAAAATCGGCAAAGCAGTAGCCGGAAAATCAACCGTAGACGAAAGCTTCCTTGACGAGCTTGAAGAAATACTCGTTAGTTCTGATGTAGGACTTGACACCACCGTTAAGATCATAGACAGACTCGAAAAAAAGGTCGCACAAGACAAATATCTCAATACAGAAGAACTAAATGACATCTTAAAAAATGTCATCATCAATCTGCTAGAAGAAAACAACACATCAGATACCGAAGACTTTGTCATCCCCGAAGACAACAAACCACACGTCATCCTAGTAGTGGGTGTAAATGGCACCGGAAAAACAACATCAATAGGCAAGCTTGCCCACCAGTTCACACAAAGAGGGCATAAAGTCGTTCTCGGCGCAGCTGATACGTTTAGGGCTGCTGCCGTGCATCAGCTCAAGATTTGGTCTGAGCGCGTAGGTTGCGACTTCTATGACAAAGGTATGAATGCTGATCCTGCCGCTGTCGCATACGAAACCGTACAATACGGCATTAATAATGGTTGCGACATAATCATCATTGATACAGCAGGCAGACTACATACAAAGCTCTATCTGATGAAAGAACTCACCAAAATAAAAACATCCATCAGTAAAAAACTGCCCAGTGCACCTCATGAAGTGATGCTAGTCTTAGATGCTACCAATGGGCAAAATGCAATCGAACAAGCAAAAGCCTTTACCGAAGCAACTGAGGTCACTTGCATGACCCTCACTAAACTTGATGGCACTGCTAAAGGAGGGGTGGCTATAGGCATATCAGACCAGTTTAAAATACCTATTAAATACATCGGCGTAGGAGAAGGTATCAACCAGCTACAAGTATTTAACAAGCGAGCCTTTGTTGAGAGCCTCTTTTCATGATCGTACCTATTCAAGCTCCTCAGGCTCTGACTAGCAGATAAACTATGTTAATAATCTACTAAAGAGGAGTATATTTATATACTTACACCCTAATCAATCGTCTTATATTAACAAACGATCAGATCATGCGAACATTAACGCTACTTTTATTCATGTTCCCATTGGCTATGATGGCACAAGATGGAACTGAAATAGTAAAAATTAACTCTCTAACACAACATCTTGGTTCTATTTCCAAGGGTTCTTTGGTGGATGGTGCATTCGAGTTTGTGAATATAAGCAAGGAAGATATCCAGATTGATTTCGTTTCTACTTGCGATTGTACTACAGCTACTTGGACAAGAGGTAAAATCACGCCGGGAGAAAAGGGGGAAATCAGATATACCTTCGATAGCTCATCCAAGGAGAATGAAGAGACGCTTGATATCGATGTTTACTTTAAAAACAAAAATCCTAAGAAAGGTAATCCGTACAGTCTGTTCCTTTCATACACCTATACATGGGCTAATTAGAAAAAGATTAGTAGGAGACTATCCACCTTCACTGAGTTTGAGAACTTCCAAGAATGCTTTTTGGGGTACCTGGACTGAACCGATCTGACGCATCTTCTTTTTACCCTTTTTCTGTTTCTCTAACAACTTGCGTTTACGAGAAATGTCACCGCCATAACACTTTGCCGTTACGTCTTTACGAAGGGCAGAGATCGTTTCTCTCGCAATAATTTTAGCACCTACAGCAGCCTGAATAGCAATCATAAATTGCTGTCTAGGTAAAAGCTCCTTGAGGCGAACACATATATGTCTTCCGAAGCTCTCCGCCTTGGTCTTGTGAACAAGCGAGCTCAGTGCGTCAACCGATTCGCTATTCAGCTTAATATCTAGCTTAACAAGATCTGATGCCCGATAATCAATAAGGTAATAATCGAACGAAGCATAACCACGCGTAATAGACTTCAAGCGGTCATAAAAATCAAAAACAATCTCCGCCAGAGGTAACTCAAATGACAACTCTACGCGCTCAGTAGTCAGGTACGATTGATTGATCAAAATACCCCGCTTCTCCATACATAGCGTCATGATAATTCCGATATACTCCGGCTTACTGATGATCTGCGCGCGTATATAGGGCTCCTCTACCCTATCTATCAATGTAGGATCCGGTAAATCAGAAGGCGTATTAATCAGTAGTTCCACCCCTTTCTTGGTGTAAGCTTTATACGAGACATTCGGAACAGTCGTGATTACCTCTTGATCAAACTCTCGAGATAATCTTTCTTGAATAATCTCAAGATGGAGCATACCCAAAAATCCACATCGAAAGCCAAAGCCTAAGGCAACAGAAGTCTCCGGCTCAAACACGAGTGATGCATCATTGAGCTGCAATTTTTCTAAACTATCCCTGAGATCCTCAAAATCTTCATTCTCTATCGGGTATATTCCAGCGAATACCATTGGCTTGACATTCTCAAATCCCTCAATTCCCTTTTCACAAGGGTTAAGAGCGGAAGTAACAGTGTCTCCTACTTTGATCTCTTTTGACTCTTTGATTCCAGTGATGATATAACCTACATTGCCTGCTTCGAGAGATTGTTTAGGAACTTGATTTAATTGCAATACACCGATTTCGTCAGCATGGTATTCTTTACCTGTATTGAAGAAGCGCACTTTCTCTCCTTTTTTTATCGAACCATTAATGATTCTAAAGTACGCAATTACACCGCGAAACGAATTGAATACGGAGTCAAATATTAAAGCTTGCAGCGGAGCTGCCGGGTCACCCTTCGGAGCAGGGATACGTTCCACCACCGCTGCCAATATGTCCTGCACGCCTATACCTGTCTTACCACTGGCATGTATAATATCTTCCAATTTACAGCCGATGAGGTCAATAATCTGATCTGAGACCTCTTCAATCATCGCGCTTTCCATGTCTACCTTATTCAGGATAGGAATGATTTCGAGATCGTGCTCTATGGCCAAGTACAAATTGGATATGGTCTGCGCTTGAATACCTTGAGAAGCATCCACCAGTAATAATGCTCCCTCACATGCAGCAATTGATCTGGATACCTCGTAGGAAAAATCTACGTGACCCGGAGTATCTATAAGATTGAGGGTGTATAGCTCACCATCCGTATGCGTGTAATACATCTGTATAGCGTGACTCTTAATGGTAATTCCTCTTTCTCTTTCGAGATCCATATCATCAAGCGCTTGATGTTTCATCTCCCTCTCTGAAATCGTTTTTGTCTCTTCTAGGAGTCGATCAGACAAGGTACTTTTTCCGTGATCTATATGAGCTATAACACAAAAGTTGCGAATCCGCTTCATCTATTAATAATTGGCTGCAAATATAGCTTATTGGCAGTTAAGCCATTCCTCACTTTTAAGAAACAATAAAACGATCGAATAGTTGGATTCATGTCATCCTGGATATTTATTTACTAAATCATCAGACATGGCTTGTGTAACCTAAGTTACACATTCTGTGAAGCTAAGTTTATATCTTGACCCTGATTCAAAGATATTTCAAGACTTAACAATACTTTTATGAAAAGCGCACATTTTCAAGTAGTTATCGTGGGAGGGGGCACAGGTGGCATGATGACTGCGTCTCAAATACTCAAAAAAGATCCCTCTATTAAACTTGCGATTATTGACCCCGCAGAATATCACTATTACCAAGCAGCATGGACACTTGTAGGCGCCGGCACCTATGAATTCGATAAAACAAAAAAGTCGATGTCTGAACTTATCCCCAAAAACGGTACGTGGCTGCAAGAAAAGGTCGAACGAATCGATCCGGTTAACAATATGGTCTATTTGAGCAGTAATGATGTCGTACTTTATGACTTTCTGGTTCTATCTCCCGGTCTTGTTTATGATTATAGCTTGATACAAGGTCTGGAAGAAGCACTTCATAAAGATAATGTGGTAAGTAATTATCTAGATCCCGATAAAACATGGAAAGCACTCCGGCAAATAAAAGGTGGTAATATAGTTTATACCCAGCCCAAAACGCCTATCAAATGTGGCGGCGCTCCTCAAAAAGCAGCTTACATGGGCGCGGACTATCTCAGAAAAAAAGGATTACTTAAATCGTCTAATGTCATACTTGCGACACCAGGTACCGTCATATTCGGAATTAAGGTCATAGCAGACTCACTGAATAAAGCTATTGCACGTTATGGTATCCACTTCCGAACCTACTACCAACCAGTTAAGATCGACAGCGAGAAGAACACCATTACCTTCCGTTATCTCTCTGACCCGAGTAGTATTGCAACAGTGATGAATAGTAAAGGGGATATCGGAGAAACACAATCGGATAACCAAGAAATCACTATTCCATATAATTTCTTGCATATAGCCCCACCGCAGAAAGCACCGGAATTCATAACTGAGTCTGGATTGGACAATCAAAGCGGATGGATAGATGTTGATAAACATAGCTTACAACACACTAGATACACTAATATATTCGGCATCGGTGATGCCGCAGGTCTTCCTACAGCGAAAACCGGCGCAGCCATCCGAAAACAAGTACCAGTAGTAGTGGACAATGTGATCCGTAGGATAAATAAAATGTCTGATGGCACGAAGTCCTATAATGGCTATTCTTCTTGCCCATTGGTCACAGGATATGGCAAAATGGTCTTAGCGGAATTCGATTATGACAATAATTTCACGCCCGATCCAGAGCTTAAAAAGATGCTGATATTTGATAGTGCGAAGGAGCATTGGCGACTTTGGGTTCTTAAAAAGTACATTCTTCCCTATCTATATTGGCACAAAATGATGAAGGGAATTGATGTGTAATTACTAGATTTGGCTGTTTATTAATTTCAGCCCATATCGTAAGCATACTTTGAACCTAATCAGTGATACAGTAACGAAGCCTACTCCCACCATGCTGTCTTACATGATGGCGGCAGAGGTAGGTGATGATGTATTTAGAAACGATCCGACAGTTAACAAGCTGGAGTCCATGGCTGCCGAGATGTTTGGTAAAGAAGTTGCCCTTTTCTGCCCTTCCGGTACCATGACGAACCAAATCGCCATTAAAATGCATACGCAGGCATTAGATGAAATGATCTGCGATCACTTTTCTCATGTTTATCAATATGAGACGAGCGGATATGCTTACAATAGCGGTATAGGCGTAAAGTTAATTGAGGGCATAAATGGCAAGATCAGCCCAAGTCAGATTTCCGAATCTGTTCATCCACCCTATGACTGGTTACCTAACAGCAAACTGGTCGTAATCGAGAATAGCTGCAATAAAGGAGGTGGATCTTATTATACACCCACTGAAATAGCAGAAATCAGAGATGTTTGTAATAAACATAGTTTAAAACTTCACCTGGATGGCGCCAGACTTTTTAATGTGCTGGTAGAGACAAATGAATCTACCATAGCAGCAGGACAACCGTTCGATTCCATATCCATATGTTTATCAAAAGGACTTGGTGCACCGGTAGGATCACTTCTTATAGGCTCAGAAGAAGATCTTCGATATGCGCGAAGACTGCGCAAGGTGATGGGCGGTGGCATGAGGCAAGCCGGGTATTTGGCCGCTGCAGGAATCTTTGCACTTGAAAATAATATAGAGAGGTTAAAGATTGATAATAATCGTGCGAAGCTTATCGGAAGCCTGCTTGAAGACATAGACTACGTAAAAGCCGTCAAGCCGGTGGAGACGAATATTGTTATATTTAGTTTGGCGCAGAATCTTTCTACGCAGCAATTTTTAAACTTTCTAAGCTCTCATGGTATACAATCGACAGCATTCGGTCCGCAAGAGATAAGATTTGTTTTTCATCTAGACATTACAGAGAAAATGATGGACAGTTTGATAAATGTACTGCGTCTCAAGAGTCCCTTCAATACTTGATAGGGTTCATCACAACAAATATCTTTCTAGCGCATCTGCGATCCTGCGATCATTACTCAATCGTGGCACCTTATTCTGACCACCGAGTTTGCCAATTGATTTCATATATTCACGAAAACTATAACTCTTCAACAGTCGAATCTTTAAAGCTTGCAATATCTGGCCAGTGATCAGATCGTCATAGTACGCATTTTGTGCTCTTAATTGATCATCCAGTTCTTTGGAGAATGCCTCAAGATTATCCGGGAGGGTGGTGAATTCTATCCACCATTCGTGATGGGGTTTTTCATCTGGTGAGGAAGGAATTATCCTTGGGGCAACGGTAAATTCAGCAAGAATACCACCCTGTAGCTCAAGTGTCTTGATCATAGCTTGTTCTACTTCTTTACTGATCACATGCTCTCCAAACGCAGAGATGAAATGCGTTACACGTCCACTCACTATAATTTTATATGGATTGAGGGAGGTAAACCGCACCGTGTCCCCTATGTCATAAGCCCACAATCCAGCGTCAGAAGTTAATATGACAGCATAATCTATTCCCAATTCTACATCTGACAGACTTAATCTCGTAGGCCGATCATTATCCAATTCATGCAATGGTACGAACTCGAAGAAAATTCCTCCATTGGTATTCAATAGTAACTCCTTCGAACCGAGCACATCTTGATAGGCAATAAATCCTTCTGATGCCGGAAAAGTCTCTAGCAGATCAATCTCCTTCCCTATCAAGTCATTCATTACTTGTCTGTAAGGCTCATAATTCACGCCACCATACATAAATAACTGAAGATTGGGGAAGACTTCGATCACGGATGATTTTCCCGTCAGTTCTAGCAGCCGCTCACAATACATTTGCACCCATGGCGGTATTCCGCTGATCAATCGCAGATCGGCAGCGCGAGTTTGATCGACTATTCTATCAATCTTTTCCTCCCATTCTTCTATAATGTTTAGCTCATAAGAAGGTAACTGATTTGTCTTTAGCCACCAAGGAATCTCGTGATTAACAATGCCGGACAATCTGCCGGTTTTAAGCCCATTGACATTTTCGAGTGTAGGACTACCGGATATAAACATCACCTTACCATCGAAGATTTTCGTGTTATTGCCTATTGCCGCGTAATTCATCAAGGTTTTACGAGCTGCCATAATATGATGCGGCATGCTTTCATGCGTAATGGGAATATATTTTACTCCAGAGGTAGTACCGGAAGTTTTGGTCATATATTTTGGCCGACCAGGCCATAAAATACTGCTCTCACCTGAGAGGATTCTATCAAAATAATGCCTCTGCCCCTCATAATCTCTTATTGGCACCAATCGTTGAAATTCTGTATGATCTTTTATGTCCTGAAAACCAAGCTCCTTTCCTATGAAGGTATTATTTGCCTTGTCTATCAGATAAGTAAAGATCTTCTTCTGATCATCCAGCGCATTCTTACGCTCCTTCTTTACAATGGCAGCAATCGATCTGGCATATGGTTTGATAAATCTCGACTTCCACATAAAAGCGCTATAGCTGCTGGTTTTTTAATGCGCCTGCAATATTAATGTCCATTACTCGCTCAGCTATGGGGCGTGTTACATCATTAAATTCATGCATAGCGCTCTCGATAGCATCTCTATCTTCTTCTTCCACCACATGTTTAAGTTTATTCCAACATTCTGTAATGGTTGACTTCTCAACTTCTGATAGGATGGATTCATTTTGTGATAAGAATTTAGTAGCATGTAGAAGTACATTATTCGCTTCTATTCGGGATTCGAGTAATGCCTTCTTGGTACGATCTGATTCTGCATTTTCAATAGCACTCTTGAGCATGATTGCCATTTGTTCTTCGGAAATGCCATATTGAGATCTGATCTCTACTTCTGTTGAGGTATTGCTTCTCAACTCTTGGGCTTTGACGCGAAGTATGCCATCTGCATCTATCATAAATTTTATCTCGATTTTAGGAATGCCGGCAGGCATAGGCGGTATATTGGACAGAATGAACTCGCCTAGCTTTCTGTTATCTGATACCAGATCACGTTCTCCTTGGAATACGGAAACGCGCAATTTTGTCTGTCCATCCACAGAAGTAGTATATTGGCGTCCTGCGCTGGCAGGGACTTTCGTATTACGCGGAATGATAACATCCATCAAGCCACCTACTGTTTCTATGCCTAGAGACAGTGGTGTGATATCAAGCAGAAGCATATCCTTCCGATTCCCGGCCAAAATATCCGCCTGTACTGCTGCACCTAGCGCCACGACACTATCCGGATCTAGTGAATCATTAACCTTCTTTCCGAAAAATTCGCCCACACGCTGCTTGATGACGGGCGTTCTTGTCGATCCACCGACCATAATTACTTCGTCAATATCAGAAATACGGATACCACTATCTTTTAAGCAAGATTTACAATGATCAAGCGTCCGACAAATAAAAGGCTCTATTAGTGACTCAAAAGCAGATTTGCTTATCTCAAAAGTACCATCATCACTAGACAAGATGCATGACTCATGCGAGGACAAATGTTTTTTGGCCTGTTCGGCCAATAAGCGCAATCGCTGGCCGAATGATTTATCTGCTTCTAAGCGATGTACATCAATAGCATACTTATCTAACCAATAATCGATAATCGATTTATCGAGATCATCCCCGCCGAGGAAAGTGTCCCCATTAGTAGCCAACACTTCAAATACACCATCTTCGATCTGGAGAATTGAAATATCAAATGTTCCCCCTCCGAGATCATAAACGGCTACTCGTTTCATTTCATTCCTGCGCGTACCAATATCGTAAGCCAGACTGGCTGCCGTAGGTTCGTTAATAATGCGCAGTACATCTAGCCCCGCTAGTTTACCTGCATCCCTAGTCGCTTGACGTTGTGAATCATTGAAATAAGCGGGCACCGTGATTACAACTTGCTCAATGGATCTTCCCAGCTTCTGAGTTGCAATTTTTTTAAGCTCTTTCAAGATTTCAGCTGACAATTCTACAGGAGAATAAAAGCGCTGCCCCACCTTGATTTTAACTAGACTATCTTGATGCTCATCAATTATTTCGTACCCAAGATGATTCTTGAGTTCATTAAGATCTTTAAATGACTTTCCGAGCAATCTTTTGACAGAATAAATGGTGCGAGATGGATCTGACACGAGATGCTGCCGTGCTTGCTCTCCTACTATAACCTCGTCATTTTCTGATATATAAACGACACTGGGTACAAGTACGCTCTTGCCATCATTATAATCCACTGTGGTGGGGCTTCCATTATTGATGTAAGCCACAAGACTGTTCGTTGTGCCTAAGTCGATACCTACAACAATAGGCTTGATTTGCTCTTTTTCGACGGTACCATCCTTAATGTTAATAGAAATTTTGGCCATTTATCAGTTTTTTATGATCTATTCTGTGGTTAATCAGTTATTTACCTAATTAAAGAACATTCTAATGTCTGAGTATTTAAATAACAAAGGGAATATTCTGTTCTTAATCCTCGCGGCTTTCTTTATCACGAATGCGGTGATAGCTGAATTTATGGGGGTAAAGATATTCTCTTTGGAAGCAACATTTGGTTTTGAGCCTATGAATTGGACGATCATGGGTGTGGAGAACCTCGGTTTCAATTTGTCAGCGGGAGTTCTTTTATGGCCAATCGTCTTTCTCATGACAGATGTCATCAACGAATATTACGGACAGCGCGGGGTGAGACTCCTATCATTTGTAACAGCTGGTCTGATACTTTATGGCTTTTTTATGATCTATGGTGCCATAGGCATGTCTCCCAATCAATGGTGGCAATTTGAGAGTGGTCTTCTAACAGAAAATCCCGATTTACATGTAGATGACATGGATCTGGCATTTAGAAGGATACTGGGTCAAGGTTTATGGATTATTGTAGGCAGTCTTGTTGCCTTTTTAGTAGGGCAAATAATAGATGTCACCGTTTTTCACTCGATAAAGAAAATTACCGGTGAGAAAAAGATTTGGTTACGAGCGACAGGCTCAACCTTGATAAGTCAGTTTGTTGACAGTTTCGTCGTGCTGTATGTTGCGTTTTATATAGGTGCGGACTGGGATATCATTCGGGTGTTAGCTATAGGCGTTGTTAATTATTCATATAAATTTATCATAGCCATATTTATGACGCCCTTATTGTATGTTATCCATCACTTCATCGATAAGTATCTCGGAGCAGAATTAAGTACAAAAATGAAAGCTGAAGCCGCATTGGTGTAATTTTTTATAGATTCGCGGGGCGATTTACAACTTATATCCATGTCTCAGATAACTTCCACGATCTTAATGGTTCGCCCCGAAAACTTCGGATTTAATCCCGAAACGGCTAACAACAATGCCTTTCAAAAAAATGATGGCGTCCTATCCCCTATGGAGATATCCGAGAGGGCGCAGTTAGAATTTGATACGATGACTTCTAGCTTGATGGAGCAGGGTGTGAATATAATCATCGTCGAAGACACGCTTAAGCCGATCAAGACTGATGCGGTCTTTCCGAATAATTGGTTTACCACACATGCAGACGGACATCTGTATGTCTATCCCATGTATAGTCCCAATCGAAGATTGGAACGCAGAGACGATATTATCGCCTCTCTGATAAATAATTATGGCTATCGACTACGACAAGAATTACTGTCCGTGGAAAGTAAAGGAAGATATTTGGAAGGTACTGGAAGCATGATACTCGATCGAGAGCATAAGAAAATATATGCTTGCATTAGTGAAAGAACACATCCTATCTTACTCCAGAAATATGGATTAATGAAAGGCTATGAAGTCATTGCATTTCATGCAAATGATAAAAACAACAAAGCATATTATCACACCAATGTCATTATGACCCTATGTCGTCATATCGCTATAATATGCCTAGAGTCAATAGCTGATAAAAACCAAAGAAATAAACTAATCTATTCGCTCCAACAGACCGGTAAGGAAATTATCCCTATAAGCATGGATCAAGTTGAACAATTCGCGGGCAATATGCTTGAAGTAAGTGGGGCTCATGAAAAATCATTGCTCGTCATGTCAACGTCAGCTTTCAACAGCCTCGACGATGAACAAATCATGTTTATCGAAAAACATCACATTATAAGTCATCACAATCTGAGTACCATAGAGAAGTATGGCGGTGGAAGTGCTAGGTGTATGATGGCGGAGATTTTTATTCCTGCGGTATAAATTTTTCTATATCGTCTTCCTGAGTTAAATGTCCTTTATACTCTCAGTAAAAAAAGCATAACCACTATTTACTGTCAAGCAGGGTAATCCCTAGATTTACAGTAAAAAAATTATGTTGATTGTCAATATTTTATACATTAAAAACATATGATATATGTTAAAAATGTTAAATTTGAGAAATTTTTAGAAAAAGTAGGGAAAAAGACCAACATTTTGTGTCTTTCATACGTACTATACTAAGAGTTAAGAATTAAGAAAATTTTTCCCATGAATGCCTTGAACAGATTTATTAATCGTATCGTCAGGTGGTTTTCTCTCAGCATGCGCAGAAGAAGGCTATTATTGACTGATGAAGAATACAATGATTGGTTAGGGGTATAACACACCGCTGATCTTTGAAACAACAGAAATGTTGAAATTTTAGTGAATAAGAAGACTTTATCTTACTTAAAGATGGAGTCTTTCTTTTCTATCTAATAGGACTTCTTCAGATTCCCTTCGATCAGGATCAGGTACACAACAATCTACTGGACACACAGCAGCACATTGAGGTTCTTCATGAAACCCTATACATTCTGTACACTTATCCGCGACAATAAAATAATATTCATCACTAACAGGGGCTTGTTCATCATTTACATTTACTACCGATCCTGTCTCAAGCGTGTAATCACCGCTCAAGGAAGTACCATCGGACATTTTCCATAACACGCCTCCTTCGTATATCGCATTATTTGGGCACTCTGGTTCGCATGCCCCGCAATTGATACACTCGTCTGTAATAATAATCGCCATACCTTCTCTTGATAAAATGCAAAGTTAATCACTCCTACACTTCCTTGCCATAATAACTCGGATTTACACCTAATACAAGGAAGTATCTAAATGTTTAGCTCGACATTATTTTAAAAGAGCTAATGTCTGAAGTTTCTCACCAATCCTCCTGCAAAAGAAACACTTAGATATGATCCGAAGCAAGTAATAATGGCATATGGCCAATTTGAACATAGCGCGAAAACGGTTGCAATTACAATAGTCCAAAGTTTCCAGTTCTTAATTATGCCGCCTTGTTTCAGGGAAAAAAAACTCATTCTTATGTTCATACTAATAGCTGTCAGACAAGCTATGACATATACTATATGAGAAGCGAATAATTCACTATTCTGCTGACCATGGAGCATGACTAAGCCGACCATAATCCCCGCAGCAGACGGACTAGGCAATCCATTGAATGAAGGACTGTATTCGTTTACATTAAACTTAGCTAGTCGGTATAAAGCCGAAATCGAATAAAAAATAGCAATAAGTAAGGCCTCATTATTGCCGTATATATTAAAAAAAAGATAAGCAGGTGCAACCCCAAAACTTACAAGATCCGCTAACGAATCCAGCTCTTTTCCAAGATTGCCACTTACCCCAAGTTTTCGTGCAAGATAACCATCAAAGATGTCTAACACCATAGCAAAAATAATAAGCCATACCCCTAGCACAGCATCCCCCAGAAGTAAGGCAAGCATGCCACAAACCGCATTGAGCAATGTGATCGTGTTTGGTATTTTTTCCATCGAAGTGTTAAACCAAATCAAAAATAAGGCTGATAAATAAATTTGTTAGGAGAAAACGCATTATTGGAGTTAAATAATTCTATCAACGCGGCGTAAATGTTATAAAACGCATGTGTATCAGTCGAGTTTAGAGAATTTCGTACCAAGTTAACGCTATTCAAACAAAAAGTCCTTAATTTTCGTGATCAATACAAGAACGACAATCGATGAATACAACGCTAGGCTTTTTTAGGTATGGAATCTTATCCTGTGTGGTAATGATTTTATTCGCAGCTTGCCAACATAGTGCCAATGCGAAGTCTTCCTCTGATCCTTGTTCTGTCTTGGCACAAGCCCTTCAAGAAACATATATCAATACTACCCGAGAAGGACAATTAATATTCAGCGGTGGGCTCGAAGGAACGATGGACGCCAGTGGTGTAGATTATAATGCTATGACTTGTACGTATAAGGTAGTGGACTGTCTAAATGGCAAACTAAACATGCGTTGTGACGGTTCTCAATTTAGTGTTGACTTCATTATGTATTCTCGCGATTCAATATTCTTCGCAGACGCAACTTACTTAAGAAAGAAATAAAAGCACTTAACAGCATCAAAAGAACAATCTTATGGTTATCAAGAACATCCTGAATAAAATAGACAATCCGCGAATAACTTCCATTTCAGGTCTTGATGCCGCTTTCCTATACGCAGAGACCCCTACCAGCCCTATGCACGTGGGTAGCGTCGCGGTCATCGAAGGATCCTTAAAGTTTGACACATTTAGAGCGTTGCTCCAATCACGGATTCATAAGATACCTACTTTGCGTAAACGCTTGATGTGGGTACCACTTAGTATGGATTATCCTTATTGGGTCGACGACCCACACTTCAATATAGATTTACATTTACAACATGTCGCATTACCTCGTCCGGGCAGCTGGAAAGAACTGAGATCCATGGCTTCGCAGATCTTTAGTGAGCCATTGGACCGTTCTCGTCCTTTGTGGCAGTTCACTTTCGTAGAAGGTCTTGACAATGTTACTGCAGTTCCATCAGGTTCTGTTGCCATTATAAGCAAGATGCATCACGTAGCCATAGACGGCATGGCAGGAGCCGGAATGTTGAGCTTAATATTTGATCTCAGCCCGGAAACAAAAGAACTGCCGCCTCCAAAACCATTTAAACCCAGGCCTCTTCCCAATGAAGCCGAACTATTGAGTAAAAGTGCATTGGAGTTTGCCAAAAACCCTTTAAGACTGCCCAAGATAGTCGGTGAAACAGTTAAAGCAACCGTCAAAGCAGGGGTACTCACCCGGATGCAAGGCGTTGATTTGCCTACTGCTCCTTTCTCAGCCCCTGCCACATCGCTCAATGGTATTATCTCTGCGCAGCGAAAATGGAATGCTGCCGTACTATCTCTTGAACGTGTCAAAACGCTCAAAAACATTATGGGAACTACCCTCAATGACATAGTGCTTACTATCTGTTCTGGGGCATTGCGCAGATATCTTCTCGAAAAAAATCAACTTCCTTCAAAGCCTTTAGTCGCAATGATCCCGATATCCGTAAGATCTAAAGAGGCAGAGGGACAATCAATGGGTGGTAATCAACTATCCAATATGCTCGTGCAGCTTTCTACTCATATCGAAAATCCGCTAGAACGACTTGAACACATCTATGAACATACACTTAAAGGAAAAACCTATCAAGGTGCCATAGGGGCAAAAACACTCTCAAACCTAGCAGAAGTAATTCCTTTTGGCGTGGCTAATCAAGCATCGAGACTTTATTCCAGATACAGCCTTTCGAAGCTTCACAAACCGGTTTTTAACGTAGTAATCACCAATGTCCCCGGTCCCAATGTTCCGATTTATATGCACGGTCATCAATTACTGTCCGTCATGGGAATGGCTCCTGTCATAGATGGAATGGGCTTAATTATAACCATCTTTAGTTACAATGGCTTGCTCACCATAAGCGCTACTTCTGATGCCAAATCAATGCCGGACATAGACATATTTACAAGATACATTCGCGAATCCGCCAATGAACTTGAAGACCATGTCCTGCAATATCAAAAAGAACAAGAAAAAAAGAAACCTACCAAATTAAGCCTCGACTCTGACAAGTTGTTCGATCATCTTAAAGTAGCTTTTGCAGACAATGCTACGCACATCAAACCAAACAATGGTAAATTCCAATTCAAGATACTGAAAGGTGATGACATCGGGCTATGGTCCATCAATCTTGATGGCTCGCCGGGAGTCGTCAAGCGAGGGAAAATAAGCTCTCCCGATGCTGTATTCACGGTCAATGATGATCACTTGTTAAAAATAGGTACCGGAGAACTTGATTTCCAGACCGCATTTGTGCAAGGCAGAATTTCTCTTGTAGGTGATATGGCTAAGGCAATGAAACTCTCTACAATTCTTACTAAGTTGCCGAAACTTACTAGTCTGTAGAATTATTAAAAATATATATTGACAAAATTATTAAAGTTTGATAGACCTAGATCAGAGATTTCAATAAATATAATGTTGATAGGATACAATGTCCCTATAGGCTCAAAATGGCCTCTAAATGCCCATTTCTCATATATCAGCCACTACACATTGCGATAATCAAAGACAGAATGGGAAGCGGAAAATGGAGAAATTGAGGTAAAAAGACTTGTTTTTATATCAACTGACTTGGAAATAGGATAAAAAGGTGTCAAAAATGGATGTTTGCGCAACGGATGCGGCTGTTGTGGGGCGTTCTTTCTTTTATAAAATCAATATTTTATTCTATGTATGGCATTTTTTTACTTGCTTGTCTCATTGATCTGTCTACAAGTCTTGAAGGACTGCTGCCAAGACTTCCGGAAAACTTATGGTCATAATTCCAAATTAATTTTTTGTTGTGACAATCGCTAATACTTAATGTTACACGTACTTCGTTTGTCGAACCCAAAGCACCAAATATTAAAGCAACTGCAACCGCAGCTCCGTCAGTCATTGGTTTCGACAAGCCGTAATTGGAAGTCATTATACCATCTACTCCAAGCACTTCACATAATTCATCTGTTGTCAACAGATTTTCTGGATAACCCATCTTTTTTAATTTTGTATTTGTAGTTTCTATTTCTTGTATCCCTTGTGAAATTTTTTCCTGCATTTTTCTTTTGAGCATCCAAGAATGCATTTCTTTTTGAAAATTAATTGATTCTGTTCTTTGCTGTTCTTTCATTGATTCAGCGCTAATTTTCTTACTTGCAGCAATTGATACTGTTGGCGGAATAATTGCTATTGTTTGGTGACTACTTGCTCTAACCTTAGCATCAGGGCTATAATAAATTTTTGCACAACTACTTAACATAAAAGCGGTTGTCAAAAACAGAATTGTTGTGATTTTATTCATTTGTTTAAATTTAAATTGTCATCATTTTGAGGCTCAGATTCAAGTCGTAAATGCAACTTTTTGGGAGATTAAAAAGGGTTTAATAATTTTTTCAAATCAAAGGAGCTATACCCCTTCCCCCTGAATGGTAAAGTCTTTATATTGTCTCCCGTCTAATCTGCCAATATGCAATACTAAACACAGGAACAAAAATACACAATAAGTGTACTGAGAGAACAGGGTTATAGCCAAAATGATATAACAAAATCTACGAACAAAGACAAGTCTACAGTAAGCCGAGAGTTGCATAGGAATGGCGATCACACTCGCTGCCGCCCGGCCACTGATAATTTCTCTGGAGAGATTTGGGCCTGCAAGTACACCTGCTGGATGCCCAGGCAGTAGCTCGTCAATGATCTCCGTCATCCGCAGACTAGTACCATTCTCCAAGCCTATACTCAATCTTATGATGCGCACCCACGGTCTTACATAAGCAGAGCAGTCAGCAAGCACATTGCGGAAGCATTGGCAAGGAACACCCATAACCAGCATGTCAGCATAGTTAAGCTTCTTACCTTTAGCATTGTAGATGCGCTAGGCCGGTTTGTCTTGTGTGAATGAAGCAAGACAAAATAAGAGAATGACCATCAATCAAAAGATTCGCAACATGGTATATAGGTTTTATTAGGCAAACCATTCGATTTTTCAGAAAATAAAAAAAGCCAATCTTTGCAGATTGGCTTAGGTATTTTAAAAGAAGTATAAAGTTAATGTTAAATCACTTTAACATTAACGGCATTCAATCCTTTTTTCCCTTCTTGTAGTTCGAATTCTACATTGTCACCTTCTTTTATCTCGTCTACTAGACCTGATACGTGTACAAAGTGATCTTTACCCGAACCTTCTTCGCTGATAAATCCGAATCCTTTGGAATCATTGAAGAATTTAACTGTTCCTTTACTCATTAGTATTGTATTATAAAATATTTTTAAAGCACAAAGATATATCAAACTATGGTCTCCCGCACAATTATTATTTATATATCCTTTAAAATCAGTAAAAACACATAAAAGTGCTTTGTTTAATACTGAAAGCTTGTCACTATTTGCCTTAATCTTCCTCTGATTTATCTACTTCCCCTCATTTTTTGCCTTCCTCTTCTTTGATAGTTTTCTCTTTTGGCTCCTTAGGTTTTTCGACATACTTTCATACGTTGACAGCATTAGGACCTTTTGGTCTCTTTCCTACCTCAAACTGTAGCTCATCATTTTAACCTACAGGTTCGCTTATATTATTAATGTGCCAAAATACCGTGTATTTCGTTACATCACCAAAGATAAAGCCATAAGTCTTTTCGTCATTAACAAACATAATGCGCCCTCTTCGGACTCTTTCGATTACTACCGTCTCTCTTGGAATGGCACCTGGCGGGTCTCAGCTATGAGCATTCAGTGTTCTTAACCATTCAACTCCCTACGAAGAACTGAACGTCAAACTTGGTCATTTCCTGTCCTACGAAGTACGAATTTAAAATCAGCGAAGCTAAATCCCTGCTTGCATATAGGTGATGTTAGCGGTTCACTGGTGTCAGTGGATCAGTTTTGTTTTGTTGAAAATCTTCAGCACTCGTAAAATATTCGATAGTCAAAATCAACAGCATAAAACAAAGAAACGTGACTTTTTGCATTACAGCCAACAAACCCCAGTTCCCTGCGCCATACAAGTATAATGTGGAATAAAATATGAGTAGACTCACAATACAAAACAAGGTCAACCAATGAATCTTTGTCCTAAAGATAAAGACGGTAATGTAAAACAAACCAATCATGGTAACAGTACTTGAAACCGTTACCATAATGTCATGCAAGGGTGTTGCAATTAGAAATGTAAAAAGCATATTAACTAAACCAATAATTATTAAAACCAACTCTGTATGCTTGTGGGGTATTTTGCGAGAGGTATGAATAAAGAAAAGTCCATATCCAATTGAATT
>CAYNFR010000012.1:0-85455 GCA_964396595.1 uncultured Saprospiraceae bacterium
CACCAGCCCCAAAGGGGCTAAAGCATCAAATCAGGGCAACGCCCTGTTCCTATCCTACATACACACACCAGCCCCAAAGGGGCGAAAGCATAAAATCAGGGCAACGCCCTGTTACTATCCTACGCACAACCCGGCACTGACAGACAACAAAACAAACGAACAATAATACTCAAACCCAGCACTGACAATGTTTGCTAAGACGGACAGAACATCAGCTGCCAACTGCACTACCATGAAAAAATGGACACTTAAAACCTATTTGACAATTGTAAATTATGTACCGGTACGCTACCCCATTCGTTTATTTGTACAAAAGATTCCTATAATCATACCTTCTAGCCTCCTGAAATAGAGAACAGAGACAACTAACGTATCAATATTGATCTAATAGAACAAAACCACTGTTTAAAAAATCACTTTAGATTAACCGTAATCGTTCGCTTCGAACTACCTCCGAACACGCCCAAGGCATTATCAAGGTTGGTATAGGTCTTAACCGGAAATCTATATCCACTGCGCGAGCTCAGCAGCAATCTATTAATGTATTCATTATACCAATAAATCTCCGGGGTCATCGTCTTTAATTCAACAGAAATCTTTCTGAATTTCTCCCTCAAATCATTAAGTGGTTCCTCAGTGATGAGGGTCAAAGCAATACTACGATCCGCAAGCCTGGATTCATCAATATATACACCATCAGATTGCGCAAAAGATACGATCGCATTGTTATTGTTATTAATCTCCTTGACTTTCAATTTCCTTATATCAAGCAAGTCAGTGTACATCGTATCATTGGAGGCTGTGACTCTAAACTCCGTCAATATTCTTCTGAAATCAAGAAAATAATAAGCAGGTCGTTGAAGTGGTTCTTGAAGCTCTATTTTGATTTTTAGTTCATAATGCGAGGAAACAGCGTTATGCGGAATTTCCTTAATTTCTGTAAGCTCCAATCTGCTGAAACCTGTCGGTCTGGGTATCGTGGTGCTAGCCCTTATGGTGTCCTGATCATCAGTAATCACCGTAATTTTGTATTCTTTATTTTCATTGAGTCTTAAGCCATCCAAGGGAAATCTGAAAACCTTAAGTTTATCATGAAATGTCATCTTCATCGACCCATTGGGTATTCGTGAGCCTTCCATCCACACCTCCGCTTGATCGAGCGGAATCTGCGCTTCTTGACTAGTGATCGGCATATTTCTTGCCAGGCTGATCTCAACAGGCTGATCAGAAGAAATCTCACTTACTATAGAAATCTGTGGTATGGAATCATCCGACTGAAACGTAACTAGATAAGCCTCTCTGCAGCCTAGCATAGATAAACCAATAAGCAAACACAAGTATGCACGTTTCATCTAAAATAGTTACCCTAGTCGAATTTAATGCAAGTCGTCAGTATTATCAAATACACACAACCCTACATCTATAAGACAAAGGTAATCAATGTGATCGAAATAGAAAAAATCGAATCGATTATAATAAGACTTTAACTAAAAGCTCAATCCATAGCTGATATAGGGCAGAAAAGGCATAAGGCTGACGGATTCGAGGGTAAACCGGTTCTCATTTTGGCGATCCTTTACAATGTCGATATAAAAGGGATTTCGTCGATTATAAGCATTGTACACACCAATGGAAAACTTTTGTCTAGCCCATGTGTACTTGTTATGAACATTCATGCCAAGGTTCAAATTGTGATATGCAGGAAATCGTGCATTATTAATATTGCCGTAAATAGGTAATATCTCTACGACATTATTGACAATTATCGTCTGAACAGACAATGGCAAAGTAAGAGGACTGCCACTTCCATAAGTAAATCCTACGGTCAAATCCAAATTTTCATTTACCACCGTCTGAACATTAATGGATGCTTGATGGCGACGATCGTTGTTAGCATAAAACCGCTGACCTCTGTTAATGCCATCGTGTATGCGCGTGGACTCACTCAATGTATAGCTCATAAAACCTCGGATCTTACCAAGCTTTTTCTCGACTTCAAATTCTATCCCACGCGACTGACCCGTCCCGATCTGCAAGCTTTCTTCCCAATTTAATGTTGATTGTATAGAAAAAATGCCTCCTTCTCGAAATGCATATATATTGCTCATAGACTTCCGGTATGCAGAGAAGTTTATCGAATATCCGCTTAAAAAATTAAACTCAAATTCCGCGGAATAGTCTTGAGAACGCTGAGGTTTGATTCGATCCGTGCTGGCGATCCAAACATCATTAGGCAATCCGAATCCAAAGCTTGACAACACGTGCATGAATTGATCCGTCTGCGAATACCCCAGTCTAAAGAAATGATTACTAGCCATACGAAATGCAAGTCCTATTCGCGGCTGAGCAAATCGATAGGATGCCTTGTTTGCCGAAAGGCTTGCAAAATGAAGTCCCACATTGGCCGTAAACCGATCTTTAAAGCGCCATTCAGTTTCTATGTAATTGCGCCACTCTCTGCCATCAAGTGTCGGGAAATCAACAATACCCAGCAGTTGGCTGCTAGTGAGTCTGAAGTCACTATTTAATAATCTGTTATCAGAACCGATAAAACTTCCACCTGGTTTGATAACATGATTAATAAGCTCGCTACCCAGCCGAAGCTTCAATTGATCGCGGACAAATATGTCAATATCCACATTTGCACCCCTATCGCTAATGTCGGAAAGATGCAGTTGTGCATTGTAACCCAATGCCTGTGTAGCCCCGGGATTAAAAATCGTTCTGTCAAACTCAAAATTCTGAAATGAAAAAGAAGACAAATAATATCGTGTGCTCAAAAATGCTCGCTTTCCAAACATGTGCGTCCACTTAAACGACGTGAGCTGATTTCCCCAATTATATTCCGTCTGGTCCAAGCTCCTCACGCTCACATTGCTGATGTCCGTTTCCCCTTCGACTTCATTGCGATAGCGATCCTCACCTTTATAGAAATTCACATAAAAATTGTCATTCTTGGATAGCGCGATATTCCATTTAGCATTGATGTCGTAGAAGTAAAAATTGATAAAACCGGTCTCATTATTACGGTCAAACTGGTAGGCCGACAAGGGTTTTAAGAAGGGATCTACTATTGTTCTCCTGCCAGCAATCATAAGAGAGCTTTTTTCCTTTATAATGGGAATCTCAAGAGAGGCTCGCGCCAATAATGGCGAAATAGAAAGGTCTCCTGCGACAATATTCTTGTTGCCATCTTTTATCACCACATCCAGTACCGCACCTAACCTTCCTCCGTATCGAGCTGGCATCCCACCCTTGATTAATCGTGTACTCTTAATCGTCGATGGATTGAAAATACTATAAAGCCCTAGCATATGTCCTGTATTGTATACCGGAATGCCATCCATCAAGCTCAAGGTATGATCACTCTGCCCACCTCTGACCTGCACGCCCCCAAAACCATCCGTAAAAGAGCTTACCCCAGCCCGCATTTGTATCATTCGGAATATATCCGGTTCGCCGCCGATATTGGCCATATTGGACAGTAAGTCCGTCGGGACTAAGACAGACTGCTCGGTAGCCGTTGATTTCTGAAGGAATGACTCTCTGATGACGATCTCATTGAGCAGCTGCTCAGAATGTAGATAAGCATTGATTACGGTATCTCGGGATAAATTGAGCCTGACCACCTTGGTTTCGTATCCGAGATAAGAAAAATGTAAGCTATATTGATTTTCCGGAATGGAGATACTGTAGAAGCCATTTTCATTTGAGACATTACCATAGACATTGACGCCGTCTGTGTAGATATTGGCATAGACCAGCTTCTCAAGACTAAGACTATCATAGATGACTCCGCTTATATTGTAAAAATGCTGTGCTGTGCCCTTGACAACTGATTGAATGACAAGCACATTGCCGACGATCTTATAGGCCAATGTTGTACCTTGAAATACATTGTCAAGAGCAACACCAAGTTTGATATTGTGGACGGCTAAACTGACCTTTTTCGGTGGAATGATGGCCGGGTCGTAAGTTATCGAGACCTTGCTATTTTCGCTAAGAACCAACAGCGCGCTGTCGATTGAAACATCGACAACAGTAGCTACCACCAGTTTTTCATCAGGGAGTATTTGAGCAGATATCTCTAGACTTCCTGCCAGTGATAAAAATATGACTAATAAGCTCCCCCTTATATCCATAGACACATATGATCACTCAAATATAGCCGATAAAATACACAGCTATAACAAGCGACCTAGGAGAGTCTTAAAATTTAACATCCTGAATTTTCGACACGATAGATATTCTCACCAATGGCCTTCACGGATATGCCGGGATGGACAAGCTGAATAGCATCAAATATCTCTTTAAGATTCATGTTATCTACAGAAAAGCTTGTAATACGACAAGAGCTTAACGAAGCCTTATTATATCTGAGAGTTATGCCAAACCGTGTAGAGATATCGTCCAATACAACATCAACTGACACATTTTTAAACGTCTTGTTACCACCTCCTTGAATGGGCGTGATAGATTCGATATCAGATATTGATATGTTACGGCTCAAATGATCAATAAATGCACGCTCTCCAGTATTGATCATTTTAAACTTCCTTGGATGCTTTACGGAATACAACTTTATCTGACCATTGCGAACTTCCACCTCAGATATGCCTTTTGGGGAAGAAACTACTTTGAAGGTTGTTCCTGTAACTTCAATCGCCATATCAGCAAATTGCACGATAAAAGGACGTTTTTCATCCTTTGCAACTTGAAAAACAGCACTACCTTGAAGATTTATGATGCGCTCGTCAGATCGTGTAAAATCACGAGACATAACACTTTTGACACCTAGCCAAACCTCTGAATTATCAGGAAGCAATGCATACTCTATCTTATCTTGAGATTTAATTTCCGCTTCGTTCTTATTGGAATATAATGACAAGACAAGTGCTGCGACTCCGATTAACATAGCTATAGCTAATGCAAATGCAAATGTTTTGATTCTAGAAGGTGTAGTCGGTTTACTCTTTCCTAGTGCTTGAGGTGCAGTCTGTATGGGAGATGTGTTGATCTTGTTTAGGAATGCAGTTTTAGCCGCTTCTTTGTTCCAATCAACGACGGGGAAGTAGTCGTGAGAGGCGTTCCAAATAGTTTTGTACGCTTCATACTGCTCTCTGAAGTCATGATTATTTCTCAACTCAGCCAATAGCTGATTGTCGAGATCTGTCATTTCTCCGGTGAGCATTCTACCTATGAGAATAGAATGATCCTTTTTCATTTCTTAAATGGTTACATATGCATGACATAAGAATTTTAGTTCACCCCTATTCGTGATCATAAAAATATTACTTATTCCAAATATTGAGCCAATTCATGGCGCATGATGCGCAAAGCCTTCGATATCTGATTCTCCACAGTCTTAATACTGATATCCAATGTGGTCGCTATTTCCTGATATGACAATTCTTCAAACCTACTAAGACTGAATACCACTTTGCACTTAGGCGGGAGTTTCTCCAAAGCAGCATTGATACACTTCTCTAGTTCTGATCGCTCCATATCTTGCTGACCTGAAATACTATAATCGCGCACTTCTATAAGCTCCTGTTCATCTGATTCGAAGGTAATTTTGTTCTTTCGAATGTGATTTAATGCTCTATTAATTGCGGCTCGCCGCAAATAAGCTCTTAAGGAAGTCTGAATGTTAATGACATCCTGTTTGCGCCATAAATCAACAAAAATATCCTGAACGATATCGCGCGACACCTCATAATCAGCTACCACCCTATAAACCACCCCACATAGATAGTCGTAGTATTGATCAAAAATACTGCTTACAGCACGCTGATCCCCTGCCGCAAGAAGCTCAATAATTTCTTCATCTGATCTGTGCATCGTTTGTGTCTTCGTCAGCCGGGGTAAAATTAAGCTTAATATCTAGACCAGTTGTTTTTTAACATCTTTATACCTCAATTTTTGAGATGCTGCTCCTTTTCTAAGTGGAACTTGGTGAAATCACGGTGCGCAATATGGTGAAACAGCTAACACACAAGATACACCCAAAAAACACAAAGATATTTCATAGATGATTCAAGCGAGGTCATATACCCACATCACCATTTTTTCGAATAGTCCTGCTGTCTCCGGCCAGTCAATTTCAAAACAAAATCATTAAAACATCCAATTTTATTGACTTTCTTTGAAAATTGGCGTAATTTTTGACCTTGACTGGTCAAGGTATAAATCATGAAGCTGTTAATCCTCCTTAGTGTGCTGGTAGTAGGAATAGGCAGTTCTATCTATGCCAATAATGACCCCAAGACAAAAAAGGCCATTGTGCTTATCAATGGAGAAGCCTATCTCGTGGAATTAAGTCCACAAGGAGATATCAAAGCCACCTACCAAAAAATAAGCAATTACTTCAATTCATCAGAATCTCACTTCAGCATAATAAAACGACTTTCTCAGAATGAAAGCCTGCCATCAAGTGAAATTGCTTTTTATCAAGCCGAATCAGAACCTGCTGTACCCTATACCGCTGAAAATCTGTCGACCCTATCTTCTGAAGCGCAACGATATATAGGATTTAGCCCATGGAAGGCGGTACTTAACTTTAATGCCGTAAATCAATTACGCGAAATCGCGGCAGCCAATAAAAATGGAGTCTTGAACACCGTTCTTGTAGACGCTTACCACATCAATTCATATCGCAGCAAGACCCTTGCTCGAAACCGTGCGCTGGCCATCAAGAGTCTATTGGTTGCATTCGGTGTTTCCGAAGATCACATCATCACAGACATCATTCAGATTAGTCCGGAGAGCAAGGTTGATTTTGTCAGAATAACTTTCAGATAAAGGACTCTACATCAGGACTAATTTTCCTTCTTGTATCTAAATCAACTCTTAAGGATCACCCATTACGGAATGCATGATTTGTCCATTCTCCCTATATTCGCTATAGCAATAACTGATTCATGAAGATTAATCTGAGAGAAGCCTATCAAACTGATCCCCTCAAGTCTGACGATGCATTATGGGGAAGACGTACGCCTCTAGGTCGCAGAGGCTTTATCAAGAATGCCGGACTGAGCTGCCTTCAGATGGCTATTGGTGCCCATATCGTTTTCTCAGATCTATTGCCGGCCGGACTATTACCTGTAGGCTTGCTGGATAGAAAATCTTCTGACCCCATACCGGGCAAGAACAAGGACATGATTATCATCAATGACATGCCTCTATGTGCAGAACCTCCTGCACATCTGATGGATCCATCACTGACACCGCTCGATGTTTTCTTTATAAGAAATAATGGCATACCACCCGAAAGATCAGAAATCAGTGCAAAAAATTGGACATTGACCATTGATGGCGAATCCGCTGCTAAGCCTATCAAGTATTCTATCCAAGAACTAAAAGCTCGATTTCAAGAGGTTAGCATCGATATAGTATTGGAATGTGCTGGCAATGGTCGAAAAGAAATAAGCCCATCTATCAAGGGTAATCAATGGCTTACTGGAGCTGTGGGATGTGCAAGATTTACAGGTGTCAGGCTTAAAGAAATATTGAAAGAAGCCAATATCAAATCCGACGCTAAATACATCGGGTATTATGGCGCTGACAAACATCTATCTCGTGACCCTTCCAAAGTTTCCATCTCACGGGGCATACCACTTCATAAAGCGCTGGAAGACGAATGCATCATCGCATGGGCTATGAACGGAGAAGATTTACCCTTACAACATGGCTATCCGCTGCGACTGATTGTAGGTGGATGGCCCGCAAGTTGCTCAGGCAAATGGCTGACTAGAATACGTGTCCGAAATAAGATCCACGATGGATCTAAAATGGAAGCACCTTCTTATATGATGCCTTGTGAACCGGTTGCTCCTGGTGCAGAAGTCGCCGACAAAGACATGTGCATCATAGAAAGTATGCCAGTCAAATCCATCATCACCTATCCGCAATCAGGCGCGATGATTAACCAAGGTAGCACCTTATCCATCAGAGGCCACGCATGGGCGGGAGATAATACGGTGAGTACAGTCGAATATTCGATCGACTTCGGATCATCATGGCAAAAAGCGGAGTTACATAAACCACCCAATCGCTTCGCATGGCAACGTTTCCAAGCCACAGTCTCTTTACCCAAAAAAGGATACTACGAGATATGGGCCAGAGCCACTGATGACAAGGGCATATCGCAACCTATGCTCGTCCCCGGTTGGAATCCTAAGGGCTATCTTAATAACGCTTGCCACCGCATCGCTGTAAAAGTAGTTTAGCGCATGGATAAAGTATTGTCTAATCTGATGACATTATTAGCTATCATATTGATAGGATCTGTATGCTTGATAGTCTATACGGGGTTCAATCTTCAGTGGCATAATACTAAGCTGATCATGAACCTGCCGAATGATAAAAACGAATCCTCCTCCGTTTCTTCCAAAAATAATATGCTAACCGATCTTCATCCCGACGAGGATGTTGAGCTAGTAAAACGCCATTGTCTTTCATGTCATAGCGCAGCGCTCATAACACAAACCAAGCTATCAGAGCAAGGGTGGCGCAATAACATCGTATGGATGCAGCAGACTCAAGGCTTATGGGATCTAGGAAAAGATCATGAACGTGTTATTGCTTATCTGACTCGTAATTATGGTGAGTATATCGGTGGTCGTAGAGAGAATCTTGAAGTGGATCAAATACAATGGTATTACCTCACCGAAGCGAATTGATGTGTCTTTAAAATGATATAGCTATGCAAGAATTTTATAAAACTTGGGTTGTCGTTCTGTTTGTAATTATAGCTGCCTTGCCCTTGTCCGGGCAATATTATCCGTCAGCGGGACATTGGGAAAGAAGAGACCCGACAGCCTTCAACTTGAACCCGAAAATTATTCAGTCCGCTATTGATACCATTTTAAATAACAGTAGTGCTGATACCGCTGATCTAGAAATACATCACTATTTGACTTTTGGCAGAGAACCTTTTGGGGATGCGGTGGGTATCCACAAAAAGCGTGGAGTGCCGAGTGGCTTGATTATCAAGGATGGATACATCATCGCAGAATGGGGTGATATCACGAGAGCAGATCTGACCTTTAGTGTAAGCAAATCATTTCTCTCAGCGACAGTAGGATTGCTTTATGATCGCGGAATCATCCCACATACGGATGAAAAAGTCGCAGGCGCTATGGCGCCAATATTACAAGCGGACACACGTGTAGGAGCTGAACGCTCCAATGTCTTAGGCACTTCTCTGCTGCTCGAACCATTCGAAACCGAGCATAACAAAAAGATCACATGGGAGCATCTATTGAGACAGACGAGTGATTGGGAAGGGGTGTTGTGGGGGAAACCTGATTGGGCCGACAGGCCTTCAGGTCCTAAAGAAACATGGATGACCAGAGAAAGAACAGAGCCGGGAACAGTATGGGAATATAATGACGCCAGGGTTAATCTTCTTGCGCTTGCGGCAACTAATGTGGCACGACGCCCTTTGCAAGAGATTCTGCGCGATGAATTGATGAATCCTATCGGCGCCTCTGCTACATGGCGATGGTACGGCTACCAGAATAGCTGGATAGTTCTTGATGGTAGATATGTCGAAGTGCCTAGCGGCGGTGCTCACTGGGGAGGTGGCATGCTGATCAATGCCCTTGATATGGCGAGATACGGATTATTAACAGCACGCAACGGCAAATGGAATGACAAACAAATACTTTCAGAAGCGTGGATAAATAAAAGTCGTACACCTACATCCGTAAAACCAGACTATGGCTATATGAATTGGTTTTTAAACACTGAAATATCTATTCCTGCTGCTCCTCAGGAAGCCTTCTATCATCTAGGAGCAGGTGCGAATATCATATATGTTGATCCTACTAATGACCTTGTAATCGTCATGCGCTGGGTTGACCGCAGTGCCTTAGCGCGAATAATCAAAGAAGTGATGGCTGCTCTGTGAACCTTTTGATCATTAGATTGTCTTATCCCCTAAAAATACGATCATGCTAAAAAAATTAATGAAAACAGGGATTTTGGTTTATTCAGCCATGAGTATGTTTAAGCCCTCTGCCCAAGCTCAGAATAAAACCGATATTACTAACTTTCATGGCTTTAAAGCTGTCGGAATCGAAGGAAAAATCATCGACTTTAGTCAATTCAAGGGAAAGAAACTATTGGTCGTCAATACCGCTTCTAAATGTGGTCTTACCCCTCAATACAAAGAGCTTGAAGCTCTTTATCAGCAATATGGTGGAGACAATTTCGAAGTTATAGGATTCCCGGCAAATAATTTTGGCAATCAAGAACCGGGCTCAGAAGAGCAAATTGCTCAGTTCTGTGAGCGTAATTACGGCGTGAGTTTCACGATGATGAGCAAAGTAAGCGTGAACGGTGAGGATCAGCACGAGATATATCAGTTTCTTACATCAAAAGAACTAAATGGCGTAGAAGACAACCAGGTTAAATGGAATTTCCAAAAGTATCTTATTGATGAAAATGGTAATTATGTAAATCATTTAGCGCCAACCACCTCTCCTCTAGATAGGCAAATTACAGATTGGATCTCTGGAAATTAGAAGTTTAGTTTAAGTTTACATCGCAGCGGAATTACTGTTGTTTATTTGGTCAATGACTGAGGTCAAATATCTTTGTCGGTTATTAATGTATGCTGTTTTTATATGAGGAATAACAAGATTTTGACTACATGGATACTGGACTCGGCAAGTAGATTTATACACAATTCTGCCTCGAGTGGTATCATACTTTTTATAAGCACCTTACTTGCCTTGTTTCTGGCAAATAGTGCATTATCCCATGCTTATCATGATTTCTGGGAGCAACATTTTATAATAGGCTTCGAAGGATTCAAGATAGACAAATCTCTTCATCATTGGATAAATGATGGATTGATGTCCATGTTTTTCTTTGTTGTCGGATTAGAACTTAAACGTGAGCTGGTTGCCGGAGAACTCAGCAATCCAAAGAACATAATACTTCCGGCAGCAGCTGGACTCGGGGGGATGATTGTGCCCGCATTGATATATTTTTGGTTCACGAAAGATGCGGGAGATGCTGCGTTAAATGGATGGGGTATTCCGATGGCCACAGATATTGCCTTTGCATTGGGAGTCTTATATCTTTTGGGGGATAGAATTCCGATTTCATTGAAGGTGTTCTTAACGGCACTAGCCATTATTGACGACCTTGGTGCGGTATTGGTGATTGCCTTTTTTTACACAAGTAATATTTCTTTATATAGTCTTGGGATCGGCGCGATTTTCCTGGGCATTATGGTGGCAGGCAATGTAATGGGCGTGAGAAGCGCAGTTTTTTATGGAATCATGGGCATAGGTGGTCTGTGGACGGCTTTTCTTATGTCCGGTGTCCATGCTACTATTGCGGCAGTATTGGCTGCTTTTGCCATACCGGCGACCGTCAAATTGAATAAAGACGAATATCTCACCAAACTTAAATCTCTCTTGATCGAGTTAGATGAGTCAGAAGATAATGATCTTGTCATTGTTTCTGAAGAAGAACAAAGTCTGCTCGACAGAATTAATGAGACAACCAATGATGCACTAACCCCGCTTCAGAAATTGGAGCACGGACTTCACCCGATAGTGGCATTCATTGTTATGCCGATTTTCGCATTGGCCAATGCAGGTATTAGCTTTAACAGTGAATCATTGAGTCTTATCGGCTCTTCAGTAGGAATGGGAGTAATTGTAGGTTTAATAGTTGGAAAAATAGTTGGAGTGTTCGGTGTTACCTATATAGTCACACAGCTCAAGTGGGCGTCGTTGCCATCAGGTAGTCGTCTTATTAATTTGCTAGGTGTAGCTTTCTTATCTGCCATAGGCTTTACTATGTCCTTGTTTATAACAAATTTGGCCTTTGAAGATACCTTGCTCATTGACAGTGCCAAAATCGGGATTCTCATAGCATCGTTGATCAGCGGCATAATAGGTTACTTGATATTAAGGAGCACTACATCTGTTGCCGCGTTGTGATTTCCCTGCTTGGCGTTGCCAATTACTGAGCTTGTCTGTTCGATTGACGCAGATTCCGGAACATGGCAATACCATAATACATTATTAAGCCCCCTTTACTGGTAGGGTTATGACAACATGCGAACAAACAAAACTAAGCCCAAAGGTGCGATAATCAGTAACATAGCCTGCCCCCGATTTCCGAAGTATGCCCGCCAGACCTACGCTGACACCGCCACGCACAGAGACGATGGTCGAAGTCTGTGGCTTCGATCCCATAACTAAAGAATTTTAACTTCGATGCCACAAGCGCCAAAGAATAAATGCACAAAATCTAGCATCATATCGTATTGTGCTTTTATTTTAAGTATAGTGCGTATTGAATCAAACATTCATAAAATAGTGCGTCGAAGTGGCAAGCTTTGACGATCGGGCAAAACATCTCTTTCACTTGTTATCCGCGTAGCATTGGAAAATTGCGTAAATGAAACTATTCTTGCAACTCCTTTACTAATATAACTAGCAAGCCTTATCATGAACGTAAAAGCAATCTTCTTTCTCGCAATATGCCTCACAATCCTGAGCTGTAATGACAAGAGCAACAAAACGAAGGATACGCTGGCCGAGATCTTAAATCCTGATAACATCTTTTCGGTCAAAGGACAGTGGTACTCCCCCGGCAGTGCTGCGCTACCTTCTACTTGGTATCAGTTTGATGACATTGAATACTTCACATGGCTCCATAACGAACCAAAGCCGACTGTCGCCTCAGGTACATATGTACTCGAAAACATGACACTAGAGTGTTCCAAAGCCGAGAGACAAGAGCTCATATACCTTCGAATAGATATGATTACCATGGATCAGATCCAATTGACACAATACGGCATGGGTGGTAACGGCTTGATATTTCAGAGACAAACCAAGAAATAGATTATATTAAAATTTTAGTTCATATGATTGAATGTCAATCATTTAGAGATTGATTTAGAAGATTTATATTTTTTTTTGTATATTTGCTAGCTCATTAGCCTATGGGGCTTCCCTTCCAGGGAATTAATTGATTAATTGAACCAAACCTGATAGAAATGCGAAGAAAAAATTTTGAGATGGGGACCGGCAAATATTATTTTAACGTAAGTTCCGGACCACAGACAATTACAATTCACCGATTGGAAAAAGATAGTGCGATAAAAGCGTATCAGAGCTATATCAAAATCGGTAAATCAGCCGAATGGCTGGGAAAATGGGATGGTAAGAAATTTTCTGAAACAAACATCGCTCAGGAAGCATAACAATACCTCAACTGTAAATAAAAAACGCCGGGACAATGTCCCGGCGTTTTTTGTGTCAACTCATATCATTATCAATATATGGATCTTAGTAGGATTCCGCTCGTACTTAACAAGGAGTTACAATACGCACTCGATCAACTCGAACACGCTTCACATCCTATTTTTGTATCAGGTAAGGCAGGAACCGGTAAATCCACATTACTACAAATATTTAGAAACACCAGCCAGAAAAAAATAGCCGTAGTCGCTCCCACTGGCGTAGCAGCACTCAACGTGCGGGGACAGACCATTCATTCTTTCTTTAAGATTCCTCCCCGCATTCTGTCTGCATCAGATATTAAAAAAGTACCAAACAGAAGTGTTTATAAGAACTTAGAAGTATTGGTAATCGACGAAATATCCATGGTAAGAGCGGATCTTATGGATACGATTGATACTTTTTTACGTATCAATCGCGAGCGTCAAGAACCGTTTGGTGGTGTGAGAATAGTTTTGTTCGGGGATTTATTTCAACTCCCTCCTGTGATAAGTTCTCCATTCGAAAAGGAGTATATCAATAAGATATATGAATCACCCTATTTTTTTTCGAGTGAGCGTTTTCAGAGATTGTATCAAGACCTGGAGTTCATTGAACTGCAGACAGTTTATAGGCAGCATGAAGGATTTTTTATCTCAATTTTAGATCAGGTAAGAACTAATCAACTGACCGATGAAGCATATCTTGCGCTAAACGAACGTGTCACGCTGACGGATGAAGAACTCCCTGATGGAGCCATTACGCTGTGCACAATTAATGCCATAGCTGATAAAATAAACCATAGCAGACTTGAGGAAATTCAATCAGAGGCACGAAATTATAAAGCTGCTGTCACAGGTCTATTCGACCCAAAAATATATCCTACTGACTTAATGCTCAAGCTAAAAGTAGGCGCTCAAGTCATGACACTTCGAAATGATCAAGAGCGTCGATTTGTTAATGGATCGATCGGAAAAATTCTGCACATGCAAGAGGATAGCATCGAATTAGAAATATTCAGACCCCGCGACACGTCACTACATGTGAGTATCCATAAGGAAACCTGGGAAATGATTAAATATCAATGGCATGCCACCGAAAAGAAAATCTCGACAGAAATAATCGGAACTTTCACACAGCTACCGGTAAAGCTATCTTGGGCAACAACCATTCACAAAAGCCAAGGAAAAACATTTGACAAAGTCATTATAGATCTAGGTCGAGGGGCATTTGAGTATGGACAGACCTATGTGGCACTATCGCGATGTACAAGCTTAGAGGGCATATACTTAAAGAAATCCTTGACACCGCGTGATTTCATGGCAGACCCCAGGGTAGCGGCGTTTTATGATTCGATCTAATCAAGTTTTGTCATTGGTATATTTATGCCGTGCATGATTCCTCGATAAACAATCGGTTCAATGCGCGCATAGCACTTTCCTTATGCTCTGTCGCTACCAGAATGGATATATTATAATTACTTCCTCCCATCGACACCATGCGCAAAGGAATATTCACTAAGGCATCAAAAATGCTATTCAAGTGTGCAGTGTTATCATAAAGTTCATTACCGACGATACAGATAATTGAAAATCCGGATTGGACAGTCACTTCTCCAAACTGTAATAACGAGCGCCGAATAGCTGTTAACTCGGTGGTATCATCTATCGTACATGATACGGCCACCTCTGATGTGGTAATCATGTCAACAGGGGTGTGAAAATCTTCAAATACTTGAAAAACCCTTCTCAAAAAACCATAAGCCATTAACATCCTATGACTGTACACCTTTATAGCCGTAATACCATCTTTCACCGCAATAGCTGTCACAGATCGCCCACTACTTCGCGATGATATCAAAGTACCCGGCGCATCCGGTGTTATTGTATTTTTTATTCTCAGCGGCACAAGTGCACGCTCTGCCGGCAGTACACAGGCAGGATGGAGGATTTTGGCACCGAAAAAAGCTAGTTCCGCAGCTTCACGATAAGATATAAACCTGATCGGGAAAGTGTCATCCACTATCCTTGGGTCATTATTGCGTAGTCCATCGATGTCTGTCCATATTTGAATCTCCTGGGCCTCGATAATACTCCCGATGATTGTTGCCGAGTAATCACTTCCACCTCGACGTAGATTGTCTAAATCTCCTTTACTATTGCGACAAATGTAGCCTTGGGTAACATATAGGGTTTTGCCAGGATGCGCTTCCAGGATAGGCAGAAGCAAGCCTTTAGTCTCCGGCATATTCGGCTCGCCCTTAGCGTCGATACGCATAAAATCGAGGGCATCAATGCTAGCTATATTTAAGCCATTTTTTAAACAGATAGTGGAAAATAAATATGTACTCAGTAACTCACCTTGTCCTACTACAGCGGCAGCGTACGCCGGCGTCCAATATTCCTTGGATACTAAACTTTCGATAAATGAAAATACCTCGTTAATATAGGCATCAGTAGAAATCGCGTGATCCGGATCAATCTCCGATAATATGCAGACATATTCTTCTCTCATGTGCTCACACAAGGCTAAAGCAGATGATCTATCTTCGGATTGTATAAATGATACTAGCCGGTGCAGCTGGTCTGTGGTACCCGCCATAGCCGACAATACCACTATCGCGCCTTCTTCCCTCCTCGACAACTCAAGTACTTGCTGCATCCTCTCGATGCTTCCCATTGATGTTCCCCCAAATTTCAGAACTTTCATCTATCGTAAAATATTAAATCAAGAGGCAAACTTAGCTTGATTACAAACTCGATATAATATTTGGGCTCAAAAAATACATAAAACAAACATTTTGTTATTTTTATAACAAATATACACATGAAGCTTAGCCATATAATCGAAAGCCAAGTAAAACAGTCGCCATTCATCTCAGAATGTCTCAATGCTGGCTTGATTAACACCACAGCGCTTGCGCGATATCTTCAGCCTTCTGTCGAAAAAGAAATGGGCGAAAGCGTCCAGATCAGCGCCATAGCGATGGCCATTAAAAGAATGCCCATGTCATTAGATCTTATCAACCATAAGTCATTGGCGAGGTTTATCAAGCAACTGCGTGATATATTGGTTCGTTCAGAATTAGAAAATCTGAGTGTTCGTCACTCCCCTACACTATTTGATAAATTGCTAAGTATAATAGGAACTTTTAAGGATGAGGATCGACATTTTTTTGGCATGATTAAAGGGATTTATGAGACAACACTCGTTTTTAGCAATGAACTTTCGGTATTCGTTCACGAACAGCTGATGGGTGAAGAAATTATCTCAAGCCGAAAAGAGTTATGTGCCGTATCGATCATGCTTCCTAAACAAAATCTTGACACCTCCGGTGTGTATTATACAATACTCAAAAAGCTAGCATGGAAAGGTATCAACATTGTCGAAGTAATCTCCACATCCAATGAAGTCTCGCTGCTATTCGACAAGAAGGATATCGACGAGGCCTTTAAAGAATTGATAACGCTCAGCCGATAAATTTTTCTATTGAGAGCTGACCGGCAAATCTACTCTACGAATAAGCTCTGACACAATGTCAACAATATTGGGATAGATAGGCAGGAGCGCCTCTATTTCAGCACGATTGCGTGGATTGACCCATCGAAAATCCTCTATATCCTCTTCTTTCTGTACCTTAACTTTGCTTTCAGTCGGAGTCATCAGGTACCAATAACTGAGTTTGAGGTTTCGCCTACCATTTACACCTTTGAAAACATGGTATGTACTGGGTAGTTTTTCAAGAATCTTGATCCCTGAAAGTCCCGTCTCTTCTTCAACCTCGCGAATGGCCGTTTCCTTTTTACTTTCATTTGCCTCCATCTTGCCTTTCGGCAAATCCCAAAAGCCCCGTCTGAAAATAAACAGCACTTCTCCATTCTTATTCACAACTGCACCACCTGCTGCCGGAACAATTCTCACTATCGACAAGAAATCTGCCTCCAATTGCTTGATGTCAGAAGAAAAGATAATCATTCTTTTAAGAGAAGCATCATTTTCTAGCTTATCAAGATAGTTCAGTAGAAATTTGGTCTTACCGGGATAGGTCAGAAGGAGTTCTTCTTCGGGATTGTCCTGAAACCAGCTTCGCATGCATTCATGTGATAGCAGGATTTGTTTGTCATTGAAGTATATTTTGTACATTCGCGCGCTCAAAATTCATGCATAGATAATGCTTAACGCAATAGATGCCGCTCATATTTTATTAAAAATTCAAGCGATCAAAGTACAACCGGATAGACCCTTTACCTGGGCATCAGGATTACTTAGCCCGATTTATTGTGATAATCGGATGTTGTTATCCTATCCCGATGAAAGAACCCAGATTATCGCGGCGCTGAGTACCCTGGTCAGGGACTATTCTACTGTGGACGCCATAGTCGGTGTAGCCACTGCGGGTATTCCGCATGGCGCACTTATAGCAGATCGTTTAGATTTGCCTTTCGCTTATGTACGTTCTGCCCCCAAGTCGCACGGCAAGCAAAACCTGATCGAAGGCCGACTGATACCGGGACAAAAAGTGGTGGTTGTGGAGGACTTGATTTCTACAGGAGGCAGCAGCATTAAGGCTGTAGAGTCAGTACGACAAGAAGGAGGTGAAGTTCTAGGTGTGGTAGCCATATTCAGCTATGAATTTGATCTGGCGACAATTAATTTTGATTCAATAAATTGCAATTTTAAGACCATATCTAATTATTCGGCATTACTTTCAGCCTTAATTAATACGGGGAGTATCGACGAGGAACAGCTGAGCTCACTCAAGGCATGGAGATACAATCCGCAACTATGGTCTAACGAAAATAAAGTAATATGACAATTTGGGATAAGAAAAGCGAGCAGTTCGTTTACGAGTATTTAAATAATTTTTCGCCGACAGGTTTTGAAATTTCAGGGCAGAAAATCTGGTTAAAATACTTGTCATCATTTGTTGACGAAACACATGTAGATGCATATGGAACTGCGTATGGCACTATTAATCCGGGACAGAAGTTTAGTGTCGTAATAGAAGCGCATGCGGACGAGATCAGTTGGTTCGTAAATTATATTTCAGAAGATGGATATATAAATGTCATCAGAAACGGTGGCTCTGATCACATGATCGCCCCTTCTAAACGAGTTATGATTCACACCAAAGATGGTTTTGTGCATGGCGTATTCGGATGGCCGGCTATTCATCTCAGAAATGGAGAAGATTCAAAACTCACCCCCTCGACAAAGAATATATTTATTGACATAGGTGTAAAAAGTAAAAAAGAAGTTCTCGACTTAGGTATTCATGTGGGGTGTGTCGTTACATTTATGGACGAACTTATGCAAATGGGCGACTACTATGTAGGTCGAGGTCTTGATAATCGGATGGGTGGATTTGCCATTGCGCAGGTAGCCAGATTACTTCATAAGAATAAAATTAAGCTTCCATTCACATTGTATATCGTTAACAGTGTTCAGGAAGAAGTCGGGCTTAGAGGCGCGAGTATGATAGCGCATCGACTCAGACCGAATATAGCTATTGTTACGGATGTGACCCATGATACCACTACGCCATTGATTAAAACAAAAGAGGAAGGCGAAATAAAATGTGGGCTAGGTCCTGTAATTACCTATGCTCCGGCCATTCATTATCGCGTACTACAAGAAATCATAGCTGCTGCTGAAGAAAATGATATTGCTATTCAGCGTTCGGCATCTTCTCGAGTCACCGGCACAGACACAGATGCCTTTGCTTATAGCAGAGAGGGGATTCCTTCCACACTGCTTTCTCTACCATTAAAATATATGCACACCACCGTGGAGATGGCACATAAGGAAGATATTTCAAATCTTTCGCAACTCATCTATCACACACTACGACGATTACAGCCCGATATGTCATTAAGCTATTTATAGCGATCCCGATGTGGCTTAATTTAAGGAGGATATATGTCTATGGCAATGTACATATTGCCATTTGTGCGGCAATATTTGCACTCGGGGGACTTGCGATTGACAATGGATTAATGCCGATATCATTCACAGAAAAGGTCTATGTCTTCTTTGTTTTTTCAGCAACCCTATTCGGATATAATTTGCACCGGATGTATGGCAAGAAATACATCCATGCGGCATTAGGCTATCGATATGAAATTTTCGAGCATTTCCCTCGATCAGGTCTAGCAGCAACTATTATTGCTTTAGTTTTTTGTTTTGCCAGCTTTAACCTACTCTCTTTTACCTATCAGGTGGGCATAGTTATGCTAGGCTTATTGACATTGGGCTATATACTTCCACTCGGAGGGATGCGCATACGGGATATAGCTTGGTTAAAGATAATCTCCGTGGGAATGGTATGGAGCGGGGTTTTTATTCTGCCGTATGCCTCTTCCATCGGAATACTTGATATGAAAGCAAGCTTCATTTTTATTGAGAAGACCTGCTTCATCATTGCCTTGACAATTCCATTTGAATGGCGTGATCAGAAGATGGATGAATCTGCGGGCATAAGAACACTCGGCACGATTAATAGGTCTTTATCCAAGAAGTTGATGCTCTCGCTCATGGTTGTCTCGGTCATTTTCGTTATGCTAAGTTTCTTGTATTGCTCCTACAGCCTAAGTCTGGCGATCGCACTCCCGCTGCTTTACACATTTCAATATGTTGCCACCATCGTGGCAGAAGGCAAGTCCGAATACTACCATCTGGTATTTCTAGATGGTATAATTGCGCTGCAGGGAATTATCCACCTGTACGTTGATTAAGGTCTATTTCAAGTTATGGAAGACCTGCTGAACATCTTCTTCTTCTTCCATCTTAGCGAGCATCTTGAGTACCTTTTCCTCTTCATCATTGCTGAGCTCAACTTGATTTAATGGAATCCATTCGAATTTTGTACCCTTTATTTCCATCTTTCGCTCTTCTAGTGCGCTTTGCATACTTCCGAACTCGACAAAGGGTACGCGGATAACGATGACCTCTTCATCATTTTCAGAGGTTCCCTCACCCAGCTCCTCTAATCCATAATCAATTAATTCCAGCTCTAACTCTTCGAGGTCATGATCTTTGAGCTCAAGCTCAAATACGCCCATTTTTTTAAATTGAAAACTGACACTATTCGATGTTCCCAGGCTTCCATCAAATTTATTAAAAACGGCTCGCACCTTAGCAACTGTCCGTGTGGGATTATCCGTAGCTGTCTCTACGATGACGGCCACTCCATGAGGTCCATACCCTTCATATGTTAATTCCTCGTAGTTAGTCATATCACGACCCTGCGCTCGCTTGATTGCACTTTCTACCTTGTCTTTGGGCATATTCACCGCACGGCCATTGACGAGTGCCCTTCTGAGTGCAGGATTATTGTCTGCGTCAGGGCCTCCCGCCTTGACGGCTATCGTGATTTCTTTGCCGACACGACTGAACTGCTTCGCCATACGGTCGTAGCGCGCGAACATTGAGCTCTTTCTGACTTCGAATATCCTACCCATGACAATGAATTGTGCCGCAAAGAAAACGGAATTTCAATAATCCCTAAGTATCGCGACCGGTAAATGAGCCATAAATATTGTCTGTTCTCGTTAATTAAAGCCATAATTAGGCATAAATGCCAATAGCGAGGTGTGTAAAGACTCAAGGTAATGAGCCTCAAAACCATATGTAAGATGACTAACAATTCAGCCAAGAATTATTCTTAAACACTGGCACTAAAAATTAACGCATAAACTACCCTCCCTAATAATATTATCCTAATATTGACAAGTCATAAATAGAATATCCATGCAGTTCGGACAGCGGATCAGAGAATTACGAGAGCGTAAGAAATTATTGCAGAGACAGATCGCCTATAAGCTCGAAGTGGATACTCCGATGTATAGCAAGATAGAACGTGGTGATAGAAAAGCAAGACGCGATCAGGTGATGATCATCGCAGAGATTCTAGGAGAAGATAAAGACGAACTAATATCGCTATGGCTTGCCGATCAAGTACTCGAACTAATTAACGCTGAGCCCACCGCCCTGGTCGCACTCAATAAAGCAAGCAATCTATATCAATATCCGACAAACACCAAAGCCGTATCATCCACCAACTCCACTGATACATCTCCTACATCTTCTTCTCCGGGTAATGAAGGGCAAGAACGGTATCAATTAATGTGGACAGGAAAATCAAATGCATATAAAAACATATCCAATCACGCTACAACACAATTAAAACCATGCCCTGAACTTTCTATTAATTGGAAAAGAACAAGAAACATCCTCGTAGAAGGTGATAATCTTGAAGCCTTAAAAAATTTTCAAAAAGATCTTTCCGGCAAAATAAAAGGGATCTATATCGACCCTCCTTATAACACAGGCTCCGATAACTTTATCTATAAAGATAGTTTTAAAAAAAGTGCGAAATCAGCCTCGTCATTAAAAGCCCACATAAATACAAGAACAGGAAGCAATACTGACGCCATGGGGCCATCAGGAGAAAATGGAAAATATCACTCTCAATGGCTTTCGATGATGCTGCCACGATTATTTCTAGCTAGAAATCTTCTCCGCGACGATGGTGTAATATTTGTCAGTGTAGATGATAACGAACTTGCCAATCTGCGTTTACTGATGGACGAGGTGTACGGAGAAAACAATTTTATTGACATATTTTCATGGGCTAAATCAGAGACTCCTGCCAATCTTTCAAAAAAAAGCAAAAAAGTTATCGAATATGTCCTCTGCTATCAGAAAATAAAAAATAACGAAAAATTTAAAGGAATACACAAAACGAGCAAAAGCTCTAACGGTCTTCTTAATCAATCCAACAAAATGGGGACTCTTCATTTCCCCGCCCATATTGTGTCAACAAAAATAGAAGACTGCATTATCCCGAAAGGAAAATATGGTACCAATCATTACGACATTCATCTGCTTCAGAAGACAGAAGTAAAAGATGGCGTATTTATAAAACCTGTTATCCTGCAAGCTAAATTTAAATGGACTCAAGCTAAGCTGGATAATGAAATTGCACAAGGCACAAAGATCATGATACCTACCCTCTTATTCAGCCCTTCGTATGAAAAGCTGGCATACGACGAGGAAGTGCCGCCCAATCTCATCAATTCAAAAGTCGGTGTTGGCACTAATGAAAATGCCAGTAGCGAATTATCGGAACTATTCGGTGCGAAGGTGTTTGATTTTCCGAAGCCACCTTCGCTTATAAAATATCTATTTCATTTCTCTGACGATCCTGATGGCATATTCATAGACTTCTTCGCCGGCTCCGGTGCCACAGCTCAAGCTGTACTTGAAATGAATCATGCCGACGCAGGCAACAGACAATATATCTGTGTCCAGTTAGCTGAAGAGATCGATAAAAAGTCCACGGCATATGCCCATGGATTCAGAAAAATATCAGAAATCACCCGTCAGAGATTGCTCATTCTGCATGACAAATATGCCAAAGACGAAACTGTTAAGAATACTTACAAACTAGATACGGGATTTAAGTATTATAAGCTGACTGAGATGATTGATAAAAAGACTTAATCAAGCAAAATGATTATTGAAAAGTTTGATTTCGACGCCTTTAAAGAAGTAGCTACTCAGCGGGCGCACAGAATGGTAGATAACGGATTATATTCTAGATTCGGACTAAGTAGAGATGCAAGAGTAGATAATGCCTTAGTCGGTAGTATGGGAGAACTGGCATTTGAGTACTGGCTCAATAGCATTGGACTAGATTACAAGCTTGACAACGGAGGTTATGAAAATAGACACAGCGATCAATTTGATTTTCTACTAGGAGAATACACGCTCGATATTAAAGTTGCAAAAAAAACTACCGTGCACCGACCAAATGATAAATGGACTTACGGATATCCCGTCGAACAAAAACCGGAATCAAAAGATTATGTTGTGGTAGGATGGGTAGATTATGCTCAGAAACAAGTAGGTTTTTATGGATGGATAACCGGTAAAGAAATAAGCCACTATCCGGTAGTAACTAAGAATACTTATGCCAAGTATGCTTATCTCACACCTAATCACGAGTTTAACTGGGGGGCACTTAATAAAGATTTCAATATTTTATTTGGGATTATTAACAAGCCAGACATACCATGATGTTTCAACTAGAATGTCTAATAGTTGTGCAGCTTCGTCTAAGTAAATTCACTTCTGGCAATAGCATACAGGCCCTGTCGTTGAATTTTGATATGATAAAACTACATGATTAAACCACACTACCCACGTATTCATAATTCCGGCTTGATAGGTTCGTGCTTTCTACTGGCATTTGTGGCATATGGATTGGGAAGATATTTATTTGATAGTGAGAATCTTACGACACGTATTGCAGGAAGTTCATTGATAATGACAAATTCGCTCGTAGTTTTTCTTATCGGCTACTTAATGAAAAAAAACTTAGTCAAATATCATCTTCAAGTAGCAGGGCTATATCTCGCGACAAGGATATTAGAAGGTATTGTTTTGTCAACTATTGTGATCAATTGGCTAATTGGGGGATCAATGTCTGAAGACATCGGTTATTATATTGCCATGATCATACTCGGATTGGGTAGTTTACCTCTGTGTGCGGTCTTTTTAAAACATAATATCATTCCGAGATATTTAGCAATCTGGGGCTTGATCGGCTACGCGATTTTTGCATTAGGTTTTATTCTTGAGCTATTGGGACTCTCGTGGAGTATGGTTTTACTAATCCCCGGAGGCTTGTGGGAAATTACCTTTGCCGCATGGTTGATCATGAGAGGGAATAGCTCATTGGCGTGAGCCACTTCATAGTTCTAATAGCTTAAAATATCGCTCTCGTATCACTTCACAATGATGCAAAGGATGTCCGACTATAACAAAACCGAGTGCTAAAGGTGAGATTTCACTTTTGTTAGCCACGCCCCTTCTGAGTAGCATTCTTTTGTCAAAATTCTTAAACATTCTGATGGTACTTTCACGTAGGAGCGCATATTCGTCAATCAGTTCCTTCAATGACACATTGCTCAGAAGCGTGTTTTGCGCATAGTTATTCTCGTCAAATCCGGGCAATTCATGGTGATCATTTCTGGCAATACATAAAGCCCGATAGCTCATGATGCGCTCTGTATCTATACAATGTTGAAAGATATCTTTCATCGTCCACTTACCTGAAGAATATACACGATCACCCAAAGCTTCCACAAGATGCCAATCATCAAAGAGTAGCTTAGGGCGATATCTCTCCAGGCCTTCCATGAGATCAATGTTATCCACTAATCGTATATAGGCGCTAAAAAATGGAGGAAATTCTCCGATATCGTTAATGGTCATAGCGTCTGATTTGAATGAGTAAAGAAACAAAAGAATACACAAATTCAAGAAGCGCTTATAGTTTTGTCTATATGACAAAAGACTTTAGATGAAGCAAAATGCACCCATTCTATTACGACATCATCGCACCTTAACTTCATCGATAAAAAACCAGCAGTTCCTCCCTACGCCATAGTGCCAATCGGGACAAGTATTCGTACCGTTAATCTCTACTCTGATATATCTAGCCGTTGCCGATTCCTTCGAATGAACATCCACATTCACAAATTTTACAGTAGGACTACGATCTTCTGTAACGGAAACCGAGCCAAATGGGCTATAAGTTACATTATCAAATGAATAGCTTATGTGAACCATGCGTGGTAACAATATCCATGCCCCCAGCTGATGGAGGAAATCTAGCGATACTATGGTGAACTTTTCGTACCGCTCGAGATCTATTATAAAAGCCCCATCCTCACCTTCCCACCCTATCCAGCTATCGGTGAATGTCGTACCTCCGTAAAGCCCATCGGTCAATGCTGTTTCGCCCAATACTTGATACTTCGCCTGCGGCGGAGTGATGTATTGAACCTTTTTGTTAGAAGCTATATTGACCGTCTTATTCAGATGTCTCTCTCTATACTCTTTGACATAATCGATAGGATGGTTATTTCTTTCATTGAGTGTGGATATGTCATATTTTTTCACTCTCTTTTCAAATTCAATAAGTCGCTTCTCCACCTCCGCTACATCTCTTTGAGCCTCTGTACGTGCTATTTCAAGATAAGAATATAACAGAGGCATACCTGCTATCTGTACTCTTGCCAAGAGAGTAGAGTCATACTCCACTGCCGCTTCTGCTCTTTCAAATAATTCTTCATACCTAGACATTAAGCCGGGCAGTAGAATACCATTTTTAAAAGATACCGGTGAATCATAAATCCATAGCCTATCTCCACTTTTCAATAATGATGCTTCCATCGTTTTGATATACTCCAGAATAAACGCACTAGCGTCGCCGTAATAAGCTTGCAGAAAATCAAGCATGATAGCTTCCGCATCTGCATTAACATTCCATAAAAGCTTAGACACCATATAAGCTCTGAGTTCAGCGAAATTGCATCCACGCGCACCTCCTATCTGAGAAAAGTGCATGGTCGTACCATGTTCGTGAAATAATTTCATGTTAGCCTTAAGGACATGAAAATTGGGAAAAGGCGATAAGTAATTGTCAAAATTAATTCCATAATCCCAGACAAATAAATTATTCGACATTTCGGACCAGCCTTTTAATGCGCTGACAAATGCTCTGCCGGACTTATTATCCGTGAGAGGTACTTCGCGGTCAGCATCGATACTGCATAACATAATGTTGACATTGGGCAATGGCTTGATGACTTTGGGTGGATTCATGGAATATAGATAAGCCAAGGTAGAAATCGTTTTGTCCGGAAATCTCGCAGCAAGCTTATTCATAAAATAAATCAGACTGCCAGAGGGACTTTCATTAGCTGTGTCGATCGCACTACATTGATCACATGTACAATTAGTAAAATTGCTGTCATTCTGGCTGACAGAAATAATATGCTTGGCCGGATCAGCTTCCATGAGCATTTCCAATCTTTTGCAGACCTCTTCAAATAAATCATCATTGGTAAGACACCACTGGCTAGCCTTGCCAGGATGTCGCTTTCCTTCAAAATAGGAAAAATATTCAGGGTGGCTTTCGCCAAATTCTGCCGTTGGCAATATTTTTTCAAACGTATGCACCCAATGTGTTTTAATAAAGACCTCTTGCGGAATATCCAATCTATGCCAATACTTATATAGGCTATCACTATCAGCGCCGACAATCCCGAACATCTGCGTCTGACGATATCTGAAGCTTGGATTATCTAAAATGCTCACTTCAGGAATCACTATTGTCATAGCAGGTATTGTTTGATACTGATGCGGGGCAAGATACTTTACGCCACAATAGCGCTCAAGTAGCTCTACTACCCCATAGATAATCCCTTTATCCCCACCGGCACTTATAATAAGTCTGTTACCATACACGTCAATCCGATAACCGCTTTCCATAATGCCGAGCTGTCGATTATGGACTTGATTATCCAGCAATACAGTATATGGAATATCCACCACTGAATCTCTAGAATCCCGGATATCGACACCGCTTATTTCCTGAATAAACCTAACAAGTATGTCTTGAGCAACAGCTGTATTCTGATCATCACTACGTGTAATTATGCTACTTCGAGCTATGCCCTTCTCTACTATTGTAACCTGCGCTGACACCACAGAACAGAATAACCCACTAAGAAGCAATAGTTTTGATCTCATATCTCCGACATCTATTTCGTGGTTATTAAAATTTATTTTTACTTTTCTGTAAATATAGTATGCGTTAGTTATATCCCCTGTAGATGAAGTATATATCAATAGAACGATAAGGGGAGAATTTCAGGCGCTTATGCAGACAATTCCTGGTTCTTGCATAGCGGAATTGATACTCTATACATCAACTCTCGCTGTACATTCCAAAATAATTGACTCATCTCCTCGCGTACTCCGAGCTAAACTTCGTGCGCTCAGCGGATAAGAACATTTTATAAATAGCAGAAGAAACAAAGTTCTTAGCGTAGTTGATCCATTAGGAATGAAGACAACATTTCGTACAAATGATTCATGTCTGCGTAAATCTGCGCAATCTGAGGGAGAATAATTTCAGCGTCATAGACCGTTAGTTCTTCCCATACTTTTCTATGTTCTCTCTACATCGAAACATCACTATTCGAGATATTAATTCAAAGGGAATATCCTGATCCAAAGGAAACTGTACTGATCCTTTCCCTTGTTTATACTTTGATAACTCTGGCTTAAAATGTTCATGACCTGAAGGCGTGGCATACAGCCCAATATGATTCTTAAACCCAGCAAAATAAATTAATGGTCGCCCGTAAGTCTTATAGGCCGGCATTCCATAAGACATATTTTCAACTACCTCAGGAACATTAGCCAAAACGATAGATCGGATGTGACACAGAATTTCATTAACCCTAGGGTCAAAGCTGTTTATATAGTCATCTACTGTCATCAATACATCCACTTCGCATCGTTCTGCATGACATCTTGATAACGATGTGCTGCGATTCTTCTGATCAGCTCTACAGGTAACTCTTGGTCATATCTGAATTGTACTGTGTCTTTACCCATACCATAGTTAATGAGCTCTGCTTTAAAATGTTCGAGAGTAGGTCCTGTAGGCATAAACCGCACGAAGTTCTTATATGCTCCGTAAGAAAACAATATCCTCTTTTCTATCAACACAGGTTGTCCCCACTTGATCTCTTCGGTTGCATGAGGTGCTATGGACTTTAAAATTGATCTGAGGCCATTGAGATGCCCTATGGCATGCTCAGGGACAGAGTTAAAGTATTCTTCTATAGTGGTGGGTTTCATAACGACCAAATTTACATTTTATACATTAACGATGCTATATGAATACTGATCTGAACCGAGCAAAATGCTGAACGAATCAATTCTATGCGCCAAAAAAGAGGCAATGTAGAGGCGCATATATTCGATCGACTTAGGCTGATTTAAGTTGATGCTCCGGACAGTCGATCCTTAAGTCGGCATTAGATAAGCTCTGATTTAACAGATTACAATAATGTAATTGACCATCTCTGAGCACAGTATAATGGTGACAAGTTTTACACATGCGTTGAATGCTTATGATACCTGTGCTATTCAAATGTTCAATAATCCCCAATAACTTAATAAGCATATTTTCTTTGTCCTGTTCGGACAATGCATGAATAGGTGGATACAATTCTTTTGTGAACATTGAAATCTTCAATGCCAATAGATTTCCCTCCGGAGTCAATCTGATGATATAGCTACGTGAATCATGTGCCTCTACCTCTTTAAAAACAAGTTGCTTGGATTTCAAAGTTTTAATCGTGTCACTGATAGTAGCTTTGCTTACGTTAAGTTCCTCTGCGAGATAACTTACCTTAGATTTTTCAGATGAATGAAATGCTAAAAAGATAAGCACCTGAATCTGAATAGGAGACAGAGAGTTCGTCACACTTTCTTGCCACAACAATACCCTGAAAGCCATCGAAATACGCTCCAACGCAGCTATAATTTTGCTCTCAATCGAAGAATTTTGAAAAGCCAAATTAAAATCTGATGTATTCATGCTATTTCGATTTTATGGAGCATCAACCTGGCAATATTCGCCGCACGAACCTTCGCCTCTTCTGCAATCCTCCCTATAAACAACTGATCTACTGTCTCCACAAATAAGCGCAACCATTCTGAAAAATGCAGATCCGTCATGGGCGTTTTTTGGCTAAGTAGTATATGCTTGATCATGGGATTACCTCTATAACTGTGCTCTTCAAGCAATATACTCGACCAAAAAGAATACATAATCGGCAAGTGTTGATCCCATTCGATACGCGCAATATCACTGAATATAGGACCTAACAAATCATTTGATTTTATTTTGCTATAAAAAGTATTTACCAGGAGCACTACATCTTCTCTCGTTTGAATTTCCGTATTCACTAATTACAATTTTCCATTTCGAGTATAAAGTAACCATTATTTTTGATATCCTCCTCCCATCTCGATTGAAGACTTCTCACATGACAGAACTTACATTCTCGGGATGTGAGAGATTGGCCTTGTTGTCCTTTGGTACTCAGGTAGGCACGACCATACTCATGAATAATTTCCGGATCTCTGATCTCCGAGGGAGCAATAATATCAAAATGCATTACACTACCATCATTCTTAGTGACATAAGTGTCCCATACAGCGACTTCCATTTTCGTCAGTATTTAAAGTTAAGTAAATATATCATTCAATAATGCATGATTGATACAAGTAGTACCGATCTTAAGCCATCCAATAATCTGCCCCACAAAGGTAGTTATCCTAACTATGTGGGGCAAATTTTTTTAGCCCTTCACATCAGCCATCGATGCACCGAAGTTGATATGAAGCACGTTTCCATTGGGCGTTACTAATGCCGGAACAGATTGAACGCCTTTTCCTTCAGCCTCTGCAATGCGGCTGCGGTCATTACCGATGTGTACTACTTCCACATTGCTAGTCCCTAATAGATCAACAATGTCATGTTCTGCACTGACGCAAACCGAACAGCCCGCGTGATAATAGATTGATTTTCCCATAAGTATGTATTAAATGATTTGGCAATAGCGCCGTTGCAAATATAGTTAGTTTTCCTAACTATATACAAAAATATTTATGTATTCGGTGCTATGATAGTCAAATAAATCCTGTCATTTATCGTAATACCCCCCTACGACGACTCCATTATCTCTCGGCGCCATGCCTCCGGCATTTTTTCGATCGCATACCGGAGGGCTGTACGCGGCATGGACTCGCGATGTTTCATCACATATTGAAAAACAGCGTCGGGATGAGCCTGACTTGCAGATTTAAGCATCCAGCCATAGCCTTTTTGTACCAGATCATCTTGGTCGTAAAGCATAATATCTGCAATAGCCATGACGTAATCTAAGTAAAGCGCCTTTTTGGCAGGCTTGACCAAACTAACTGCCGCCGCCCGCCGCATCCAGCGATTATCAGATTTTGCGAGAACGAGGAATGAGGGCAATTTTTCCGGATATTTTTCAATCAATGTTGCTATGGCTCCACAACATAATGTATCACAGGTCGCCCAATTATTGACATAATTCGAAACCCATTGTTGAAATAACTCAAAGTCTTCTGGTATATACAGCTTTTTTACTTGGTGAGACCAGGTACAAGCAATCAAAGCTTCTTCCATATATCCGGTTTTCCATAAAGTTGTGCAATAACTGAAGATCTCTTCTTTAGAACATCCTTTGAGTTCACGAAAATACGATGTTGCAATACTTCGGACTATCGGTGTTTTTAGGCCATGTGTTACAATAGTTTCTTTGAAAAATCTTTGGGTAGAAAGACGACCTGACTCACTTGCTTTTTCCAGCAATTCAGACCTAATTATCTCTACAACATTATCCATTTTCAATTATCCATTTTCAATTATCCATTTTCAATTATCCATTTTCAATTATCCATTATCAATTATCAATTATCAATTGTCCATTATCAATTATCAATTCCCCCTTGCTAGTAAAGCTTTTCGAACTTGTGAGAGATGCAGCAGAGGATGCATACACATCACATAAAACATCTCTCTTATTGATAAAAGACCCAGTAATGGCTGCGGCAAAGCCAGCGTATCCAGTTCCTCTTCCGAATAGCTATCCATTAATTGTTTAATATCATTAACTGATTTTATAAGCGCAGCGGAGATGGATGATCGCTGGTCTGCACTGACTTCCTCTGGCACATATCTCTCTGGAGATTTACGGCTTGATTTAGTGTACTTTTCCTTTATTCGCTCAATATCCCACGCTTCCCTATCTAGTCGGCCAAATTTCTCAAGGATATACTCTTTAGACATCAATCCTTTTCCCAATGGTCCGAGGGTCTTCTGCACATGCAGTAACTGCTGACCCGCAGACCATCTCTCAGGTAGATGATAGACAAACTCTTCATCAGTCAGCGTGGATACATAATCGACAAACTTAATGTGATTATCGTGAAAGGCATTCGTAAGTTCTTGCTTGTTCATTACAATGATATATGACTATCAGCCAAATATACCCTTAATTCATGCAAAAACGACTATGTATTAAATCTTCTTGAATCTTCAAGCAAGAGTACAAACCATGAAATCTAATTATATCCCAATAGAAGTATCCAAGAAATTATCCCCAGTGCTGTGAATGCATAAAGACCATTTCCAACCGAAATAAAATTACACTAAATGTTCATCGGAAATGGATCACCGAAGGAAGCTCCTTCCTTGAAAAACGCTATTTCTTGATCATTAATCAGACACTGCTCTAGTTGTGCTTTAATATAAGCTTCATCCATTTCTTGACCTATGAAAACTATTTCGTTCATTCTATCGCCCCACAAATGATGCCATTTGGACTCAATATATTCTTGGTTATTTACAAATGAAGGATACTGAATACGCTCGCCATAGGACATACTAGACCACCATACACCTGCCCTCTCGATACGAGAGGAGCCACCCGCCTGACTGAAGTTAATAGCATCATCTCGTCTTGATGCCAACCAAAACAAACCTTTGGCTCTGATGATTGTACTCGGATAATCATTATTCAAATAATCCCACAAACGCCGAGGGTGAAAAGGCCTTTGGTTCCTGAAAACAAATGAGCTGATCCCATATTCTTCTGTTTCAGGGGTATGCTCCCCTGCCAATAATTCCCTCTGCCATCCCGCAGAAAGTTGCGCCGCCTCAAAATCAAATGTTCGCGTATGCAATATAGTAGAGGTCTTGACCTTTCCAAATTCAGCTGTAACAATTTTAGCACCGGGATTAAGTTTGCTAATAGTAGCTTTTAATAACCCTATACGCTCGCCAGATACAAGATCCGTTTTATTCAATATGACAACATTAGCAAATTCTATTTGGTCTGTCAGTAGATTTACGATTGTCCGATAGTCACCTTCCATATCGGTGAGCTGTCGATCCAACAAAAGTTCATCCGTGCCGAAATCTTTCAAAAAATTAAAGCAGTCTACTACTGTTACCATAGTGTCTATATAGCTGAATCTTGACAGGTCTATACCATTTTCTTCATCCACAAAACTGAAGGTCTGTGCCACAGGCACCGGCTCGCTGATACCGGTACTCTCGATCAGTAAATAGTCGAATCGACCTTCCTTTGCCAGTTTTTCCACCTCAATCATCAAGTCTTCTCGCAATGTACAACAGATACAGCCATTGCTCATCTCGACCAATTTTTCTTCTGTGCGGCTCAATACGTTCTGTTCTTGTACTAATCGCGCATCCACATTAACTTCGCTCATGTCGTTGACAATAACCGCCACTTTAAGTCCCTCTTTGTTATGTAAAACATGGTTGAGCAGTGTAGTTTTACCGGCGCCTAGAAATCCACTTAAGACTGTTACAGGTAATTTTTTCATTTTAAAATAGTATTGATATTAAAATTGATTTAAAAATGTAATTTTTGAAATTAGCTGCGTATCATTAAATGGTGCGTCCAGTGAATGGGAGTTGTTACTATTGAAGACAACATAGATAAAGGATAATGGCCTGTACTCCCAGCTGAAACGCATGTTCCACCTACCGCTCGATGATAAAGTATTATATTGATAAAAGGAAGAAAATTGCACGCGAGGATTGAGCGCAAGTCTTAAGCCTGCCGAGGCTAGATGCACATTCAAGTCCTCCTTATTGACACCTACTCCCTGAAGCTTATTAAGTTCATACTCCATAATTAATGAAGTATAAACCGTGGGTGCGACCCTGAGACCTCCCCTGATGGTCGTCAGTGATCCATTATAATAATCACCCCAACTTAACAAGCCGTTAGCGGAATATTTTGCAGACTCGTCTGTATTAAACTTTATCTCTTGGCGAGTATAGAAATATTCGCCCCTGTCAATATTGATGCCCAGCGGCTTAAAGTTAAAATTGATATTCTGCCAGGTAGGACGTATATTATATTCCAAGAAGGCGCCATTAGTAAAAACGATGTATACAGGGAAAATATAAATATTAGCCTGCTGAAAACGTCCCGGCTCATTAAAGTTATGATAGAAATTTCCAAAAATACCGGGGTCAAATCTCCTTATCCAGGGTATTTTTTTAGGTCGCCAAACATAGTAACCGCCCGGACTGTGCCACATTACATTATTCTGTGCCACAAAGCCCATTTCAGGTTTATAATCTCGCGACACAAACTGGGTTAACCAACCGATATAATATTTATTCATTTGCTGACCGATGAAAATCTTTCCCGCTACTCCGATCTGATCCTCATTCGAGTTTTTACTACCGGTGATCAAATAAGACATGGTAAGCTCATCTGTAGGACGGACGAGACCATCTACTGTCAAGGTAGTATTGCTATATCCTTCTTGATTCAATGCATCCGACCGGATGTTATACTTATTAGTAAACATGATTCCTACATTGTTCTCTTTATCATAATTTTTTAAGAATCTCGCACTCGAAAACAAAGCCTCTGGTGTACTTTCTCCTGCAGCTTGATGCACCATCAATCCGGCTATGGCTTTAGATTCATCTCGGGAAGTATATCTCAAGCCCGCGTTTATAATAGCCGGCAAGGCATCAAAATTGCCCTGTAAACCTATTGATCTGCTAAAAAATGGAATCACAAACCTGCTGTCGCTTCCTGCCCATATTCCAGAGTTTTCAAGAAAAAATTGCCGCTGCTCAGGAAAGAGAATATTAAATCGCTCGAGATTATTCACTGCCCGATCCACTTCCGCTTGGGCAAAATCAGTATTGATGGTTACATCTAAAACTGATCTCGGATTAAATGCGTATTTAATTTCACCACCGATGGCAGCACGCTGCGTCGAAGCAGGGACTTCGCCATTGACAGTGCTTTGATCTGCAAATCCGGCCATATAAGGTTCTATCCTCAGATTAACTGAGGGCTTAGGCACTTCCAGTCCATACAGAAGAGCTGCATATGTCATGCGATAGGGTGTGAGTGATTGAGGAATCGCCGGAAACGTGCTTACCTCTCCTTCACGTCTTGCAAATCGCACCAATGTAAAACCCCACTGGGCAGAATGATCGGTAGGCTTGTCATATCGCAATGACTTAAATGGTATTGCCATCTCGACAGAATACCCGTCTGCATTGATCATACTCCTTACACTCCAGAGGGTATTCCACCCTAGATCAAATGTGAATCCATTAAAATTTTGAAAATCACGCTGATTGCCATATGGGGTTGATTGAAAAACCTGAGCATATTGTTTTAAGTTCTGAGGGTCAAGAGCGATGCCTACCAGATCATTCTCCCCCCACATAAAATCTCGTCGTAAGTCTTGTACTCTCACTCCTGTGTTTATCATACTGTCTCGACATTCGAAGCCAACATAAATATTGTCGTCGTCATACAGGATTCTCACGACTGTGCCATATTTGATCTCCCCACCTTGACGAGGCTCGATGCGAAAGAAGTCAGAGATAGGTACTGCTGAATGCCACACGGCCTCATTCAAGTCTCCATCAATAGTTATTTTTTCCTTGGCACGAACAGCTTTTATTCTAATCGGCTCATCAGGAGGAGAGAAATTTTCGTTTCCTTGCGCAGAGATAAGCGTGATTGGTATCATAAAGAGGAGTGCCAGAAAAAAGATTCTTACGCGTATATCGATAAAAAAGGAGCTTAAATTAATTATCATATGCAACATTGTTGCAAATATATATATTGTTAAACAATTTCCCTTGCCTTCCCAAAAACATTAACTTGGGGTTCTTGACACATCACTTTCGGACATAAGTACAACTTTGGGACGGCTTGTGACTTACCGGATTGAGCATAGGAAAAGTAGACGAGATGTCAGATGCGCGGAATTGAAGTAACGCGGACAGCACAATACCCCAAACCGCTGTCTCAGGGTGAACAGAGAAGACATTATGCTCCCCTGTCAAGACGCCTATCTGCCTAAATTTTGAAATCTCTTGGAGCGCCGTCCTATGTTAGATTATTTTAACTTTATAGGCTATTAAAATTTATTACTATAAATTAGTCATCTTCAATAAATGTCCCTTGAGGGACACGATATCAGTAGAAGTGTCAAATCAACAAGTGAGCTGAGTGCCGTCAGGTATGACATAGAAATGTGAATTTGCTAATGTGTCATCAAAACTTATAACTATACCCCACTCTTATAATCTGGGTCTCGAAGAGATCAATACTTCGCAGCGTAAAACCCGTAGCTGTGACGACCTTCTTGATGCGCATGGTATTGAGAATATCACTCGCATTCATAAAAAGCTCGCCGGATCCTTTCTGAATTCGTCTTCTCACGCCCACATCGAGAGAATAGCGACTTTCGATTCTGCCCTGTGGGATTAGATCAGGTGCCAGATAAATATTTGTCAATTGAACATCCCACTGCCGAGCCAACTTAAACAGGGCATTAATCTTGAGATTGCCTGAATATATCTCGGTTGTCATAGCACTAAATGGCACATTAAGTGGATAAACATTTTCAATCGAAAATGCACTTATGGTATTTTTGAACGCATTGATATTGGCGTTTACAGATAGCCATCTGTTAAGCTCTTGATCAAGTACCCACTCTATTCCTACATTCGTTGCTGAACCTGCATTTTGTGATATTGCATTGAGCTGTGTACTGCCGAGTGGAGCAGTGACGATGCGTGTCAAAATATTATCCACAAATCGTGCATAGACCGCAGAATATAAAAAGCCACGTCCCCATGACGATTTATAACCAAGTTCAACACGTTGAGTGAACTGTGGTTGAAGATTAGAATTGCCCACCTTGAGGATTTCCGGGTCATCATATTTTGGGAAGATTCTCAAATCACGTTCGTCAGGTCTGTCAACCCTACGATTATAAAAAAATGAAAAACGACTATTATCACTTAACTTGTAGGTTGCACGTAGATTGGGGAATGGTTGAAAATAATCATAGCCGCCACTGCGGAAGGCACTATGTTGAGATTGAACATCATAATTAATCGTTACATATTCTAACCTTAGCCCAGCCTCGAATTCCCAGTCCTTCGTTTCGAATAGATAATTACCATACAGTGCCGCTACATATTCGTCGTAAACTGCTTTACCCTGGGCATCCAGATCTAGGATAGAATTTTGCCCGGATACGAATTCCATAATCGTAGGCAAGTTTCTCAAGCGCAACTTAGAGCCTAGTTCTAGACGTCCCAGTCTAAGTGGTTTTACATAATCAACTGTCAGATCAGCTGTTTTCTCGTCGGCTACTGATACAGTTAGATCATTTCCGGTGGATGACGGCAAGAAATTGTCAAAATCAAATATTTCATTCTTCCGTTGGAAAGTGTAATTAAAATTCATCCCTAGCTTATGGCCGGGCTGTTTAAACTTATGCTCGTAAACTACGGTTGCTGTACCGGCTGTCTTATCCTCGACCTCCGTATATTGCCATAATCTGTTACGCTGTGTTAATCCACGATTAAAATAAGGCAAGTCCCCATCATCAATATACTCCATGTAGTAAAACATACCTGATAAAGTGAGCGTATTGCGATCATTTAAAGACAGATCCAGTCCCGTACGGAGCGTGGTCACCACCTGCTGGCGATTTTCCAAAAACTGCTGCTCGATGAATGTGCCGTCATTATATTCGCGTTGAAAAAACTCGTTTTTGTTTAACACCCGCTGAGACAAATAATCCCCTTGAAAAAACCAATTAAGTTTGTCTTTACGATAATTCAAAGAAAGTGAAGGATTAAGTTTCAAATTTCCTTGATTTTGATCTCGGATCGTAGGCAGATTCTCACGCTTAACACCTAAAGCTCCGATACCTGTTGTCATTCCTAGCTTCCCATTCCATCCTTCACGTCTATCTTTTTTGAAAATTATATTGATTATGCCCGCACTACCTTGTGCATCATGCACCGCAGAAGGATTATTTATCACTTCTATACGTTCGATTGCCGAAGCCGGTATATTATCCAAGCTGGTTTGATTTCCAAATCCCGTTAGTGCCGTCTGTTTGCCATCCACGAGAACGGCCACTTTATCGCTACCACGCAATTCTATCTTACCATCTTGAGTTACCGAGACACTCGGTACATTTTGCATGACTTGGAGTACCGATCCACCGCTCTGACTAATATTATTATCCACGACAAATACCATTTTGTCCATCGTGCGAGAGACCGCATCCTGACGTCCTTCAACGATAATTTCATCTAGCAAGGCAGCCCCTTGCTCCATGTCAAGATAACCCAAATCAAGAAAATTATTCATACTGCCGATAAATACCGCCTTGTTTAATGTACCGTAGCCGATATACGTAGCTGATAGCCGATACTCCCCGGGACGGAGATCCGACAATACGAAATAGCCGACGTCATCTGTAATGGAGCCGGTTACAAAGCTGCTATCTACAGCGTTTAATAAAACAACATTAGCATAAGCTATTCCTTCTTTCGTAGCATTGTCTCTTAATCCGCCTGACAAGGTGACTTTCGTAGACTGTCCAATTATAGCTCCTATGTACCCTAAAAACAATAGTAAAAGATAACTTACTCGTCGCATCTCCATAATTTCTTTAATCATTTTAAATTAGCAGAGATCCATCGGAACGCACTCTCCGGTCCTTGTAGATCTATTAAGACATCAGTTAAGAGGTAGTACAATGTCTATCATACATCGCCTTCAACTCCTTAACTTAGGCAGTCTGCATATAAGACAATATTGACCAAGTGATCGTTTAACAAGGCATCACAAAAATAGCATTAACTTATACGATGACCAATCCTTATTAATCCGTAAATTTAACGTCTCTTCGTAACAGAAAGAACAGTATATTGAGGCACCATAATCTTTTAGATATGAAGTTAACTTTTATACCAAGTCGTCGTGATTTTGTCAAAAACACTGGGATGCTGTTTGGTTCATCATTTCTGCCATATCACCGATCAATCATCAACAAATCACCTCAATACAAAATGGGACTGCAGCTCTATACGATCCGAGATGCAATGGCTCACGATCCCATGGCAACATTGGCACAAGTAAGGGCATTGGGTTATGAAGACGGCGAAGTCTATGGATTTGATGCAGGACGAAAAACATACTATGGCATGTCTGCCAATGAATTTAGCAGACAATTGAAAAATCTCGATTTCACCATAAGCAGTGGGCATTATGACTTTCACAATGTGCTTGGAAAATCCGAAGATGCAATCTTAGAATATGCGGATAGATGTATCGAAGGATCACTAGCTATCGGAGCGAAATATATCAGCTGGGCGCGGGTCTTGCCGGAGCATCATTCGCTTGATGGCTTTAAACTACTGTCGCATACCTTGAATAAACTGGGAGAATACATAAGATCAGCAGGTCTTGGACTCGCTTATCATAATCACGGTTATGAATTTGCACCTCTCGATAATGGGATTATACCTTATGAGATGATTTTATCTGAGACAGATCCGGAACTGGTTAAAATGCAGATGGATATGTACTGGGTTGTCCGGGGATCAGCCAGGTCTCCGATCGAGTGGATTGCAGAACATCCTGATAGATTTGTCATGTGGCATATTAAAGATATGGACGGCACATCATTGGCTTATACCGAGATGGGCAATGGTGTAATAGACTATGTGGACATACTCTCTTCTGTTAGTAAAGATGCTTTAGCGTTTTACTACATAGAGCAAGGAAGCAACTTCGCACATAGTTCGATGCAGAGTATAGCTGATAGTGCTGCTTATTTTAATTCTGTACTTAAAAGGTTCTTCTAAAAATGTGTGGAATAAACCGAGGTGTTTTGGCCATGTAATCAGCGTATTCGGGATATTTAGATCTAGAAATCTGTTCACTAAAATCACTGCTTCCTTTAAATAGCAATATCAACAAGATACACCCCGCTATTGACCAATTTAACCATTGGTCGGTGGCCAATATGCTAAAAAAATAAATGACAATCCAGATAGCTTGTTCTGCTCCATAATTAGGATGCCTAGCATACTTCCATAATCCATGGTGAACAAAACCCTTATCATAGGGTGATTGTAACTGAGAACCATCGGCCTTCAACTTGTTCTTGACAAGATGATATTGCCATTGTTGCTGATCGGCCACAGTCTCAATAATGATCAACCCGATGACTACGACCGCCAGCACGGCATCAAGGCATGTAAGCGGGCTTCCTTCCAGACATTTTACAATCGGCAGGATAAATAGCAGGATCAATCCCATCTGATAAAAACTAATGAACAACAAATTAAACACCGCCCACACTAGTGGGTGTGAGAGTTCTTTGCGCTGTCGCAAGACTGCCCAACGATAATCCTCTTCGCCTTCCCAAAATTTCCACTGATACCCCCCACGTCGAGAGAAATTGTAAGTCAAGCGCAGTCCCCATAGGGTGATTAAACATGCCATTAAAAGGATTCGTCCTTCGTAAGCACTCTCTATCACCACTACCCATGCATATAGAATAGGCATTATCGACCATAGCTTATCCACCTGACTATAATTGGCCGTCAGGCTACTGACCACAAAACATAATCCCGCTACGACCACATAAATCAAGACTAATTTTATCAATACAACTGATTGAATTTCAGATAGTTCTGTATCCATATTGTAGGCTGCATATACACCGAGCACCAGACTCAGACAAAGAAAAACGATCGTCTTCCACATAAGTATTGATTCATCTAGCGGTTAAGATAAGTCAGCATACTATGGTGTCAAAAAATTTCTGTGCTTAATATGCGCTATGTCAGAAAATGGATGGGCATGTACAACTGATCATAACAAAACAACTCCTTACCTTCGCGGCATGGGAGGTAATATATTCGGACATAGTTTTCGCATCAGTACATTCGGAGAGTCACATGGCAAAGGCATAGGAGTCGTCATTGATGGTTGCCCGGCAGGTATAAAAATAGACTTGGAGAATGTCCAGACAGAATTATCGCGAAGACGTCCGGGGCAAAGTAATATTGTCACACAGCGAAAAGAGGAAGATAAAGTTGAAATACTTTCAGGGGTATTCGACGGGATGACTACAGGTACATCGATAGCCATGATGATATGGAATGAAGACCAAAAGTCACATGACTATGATCATATCAAGTCAAAATACAGACCCTCACATGCCGATTATGTATATGACCAGAAGTACGGTGTCAGAGACTATCGTGGTGGTGGAAGATCGTCCGCCAGAGAGACGGCCGCGCGCGTCGCAGCCGGTGCTGTAGCAAAGGCGCTCTTAAATAAGTTTAACATAAGCATCCATGCCTATGTGTCACAAGTAGGTGCTTTAAAAATGCCTATCGACGTCATACCAGACTTTAGCTTAATAGAATCTAATATCGTCCGCTGTCCGGATGCCGTGCTTGCTGATAAAATGATAGAACTCATCAAGCAAGTTCGTAAAGATGGCGATACCATTGGCGGCGTAGTAAGCTGTTATATTGACCATGTACCTGTAGGCCTTGGTGAGCCCGTATTTGATAAACTCCATGCTGATCTCGGCAAGGCCATGCTGTGTATCAATGCGGTTAAGGGATTTGAATATGGTTCGGGATTTGATTCGGTGACCATGCGAGGGAGTGAGCATAATGACTTATTTGAGCGAGATGGTGAGCGCATCCTCACTTCTACCAATTATTCAGGTGGCATCCAGGGAGGTATCAGTAATGGTATGCCAATCTACTTCAGAGTAGCCTTTAAACCAGTAGCTACCCTTATGCGTGATCAATTGTCTATTGATAATCAAGGAGACTCCGCCACTGTATCAGGTAAAGGACGCCATGATCCATGTGTTGTACCACGGGCTGTTCCCATCGTTGAAAGTATGGCGGCACTTGTGCTGGCAGATCATTTACTGAGGGGGCAGCTTAGCCGGGTGGACCAGATAACATAAGGAACAAATTAGCGCGTCTGAAGCATCCTATAACTCATTTAAAAACCCACCCCATCACTCCTGCACATTAGACACAGCTTGCGGGGTAGTCTGTGCCTCCTCAATAATCTCATCAATGACATTCATTAAGTTACTCAGCTTACCGAATTCGCGGCTGTAATTGAGACCGAATCCATAGCGTTGTACGTGCTGTGCTTGCACTTCGTTGTAATCATAGTTGCCGTAGAATCGTATCTTGAGTCGCCTATTTTCTGTAATAAACCAGTCCAATGCAAAATTGCCTGTCATATAGTTTCGGGCAGTGCCGATTTGGTTTTCTCGTACATAATTGCCGCCGACATTGAGGACGAAGTTTTCATTCTTAAATCGATTGCGCATGTTGACTTGCACTTCATCCGGAATCACATCGAATAAGCCTGTCAATAAGGAGGGATTGTCGCTTCCGAGCAATCGCGTGTTCTGTGCCAGTGCCACTTCGAAGTCAATTCCGGTAATAAAATCTGAATCCTTTAGCTTATCAGATAGATAGTCGGACATTAATAGGGACAGTTGATTTGTAAGAAACTCGGTAATCGTATTATTGCCAGTCTGACCTACCGTCCCTCCCGATATATTCGCAAATGGATTATTGTCCGGCAGGAAATTCCTGAACACTAGAAGTCCTACCACTTGGTTGTTTATACCATTTTCGGTAGCTTTTAATGTCCTTATTTTACTGTCTGCTATTGCTTTTAGTTCACCTGTGACATTAGGGAAATCAATGTTGAAGTTGATCGTAGGGGTGAACAGTGTTCCGGACAGCAACAAGGTCAGATCTATATCATGTCTTTGCGAAAATGCATTGGTCGGAAGTGATGACGACTGTATGTACTCTACGAGCAATGATTGCAATGGTGCACGAAGACCGGGGTACTGTGCCGTGACTTCAATGGTGGCATTGATCGGATCACCTGTCCATATAACTGTTCCTCCTGCATTGATCTCAAAGGGTTTAGCAATCAAGCCGTAACCGGTATAGAGATATCGACCTGATGTGACATTGTACTGTCCATATACTGTAAACTCTCCATCCCGTTTTATGCGGATTCTTAAATCACCACTTCCCCGCCCCACCAAGACGTTATTAGTCACCGGGTCATATATCACTTGCACTTCTGCTTCAGGAGTAAACTCAAGATTCATTTCAAAATCAACCCCACTCTCTTGAAGCCGACCTACCAATTGAGTAATATTTACACTGTCTCTGACTTCTTTGTTATAGTCAAACTTTATGAACGATTCTTCAAATGTGGATGTATTACTCCCCAGTGGTATATATAATCTAGACAGTCGACCAGCTTGTGCATCCACTCTGATATTGATAGCATCAAATTTCCCTTCGAAGCCTATCTCCATGCGCCCATTACCTAGACCATAGTACATGGGGTTATCTAAATTGGTTGTATTTAAAGCGATAAACTCAGGAGATGAAATGGTCAGGTCTGCCCTTATATCCGCTAGAAGATTATGCCTTAAACCGCCTCGGATTCTGGCTCGATTATCTCTTTCATCAATCAACTCTACCTTGCTGAAGTCAATAAACTTCTCGGTTATATTAACCGAATTATTACTAATACGATAGTAAGCACCCAGGTAATCTATTTTTATACCTGCATTCTTAACAGTCCCTGTCCCGCGCATTTTTAAATCATCCAGTTTCCCAAATATCTTCACGCCCACATCCGTAGTTCCTTCAACTTCTGAAAGCCCATCCGTGATGATATACTCGAAAAAACTCATGGGATACTCTTGGATATTGATGCTCGCATCAATTTCTTCAGCAGGAAGGTCATATGTGGCTTTAACGATTAATCTTTGTTCATCTTTGTCTATAAGCAGGTCCACCAAAACTTTGTCTTCGCCCTCTTGATTTGCAACCATACTCAATGTACCAAAAGAGTCACCATTAATTAAAAAGTCATCCACCTCGAAGAAACCTTTAACCCTATTATTTTCAAATATGTCGCTGAATTCGAAAAGCGAGTTTACATTCCCGCTGAAATAAAGTTTATCGTAGTTGATTAATGGGTTTATCAATGATAATTCGATGTTCTTGATATCAACTAGCAATCCTCTACCATCGACATCTCTTATCGCAATAGCGTGCTGTGCATCTGTTATTTCAAGAAGAGGAATATACAACCTCTTGGGATAAACCCCGACACCCTCGGGCGCATTGATGCTCCATTTAATACTGTCAATAATTATATCATCCTTAATAATCTCTGTATGGTAGCCATTGCGATGGATCCGTGAAGAAGCTTGTATATCAAGATGATTATTAAGGCTATTAAAATAACCTACTTCCCAGAGAATCTGATCATCATTTACTCTTGTCCCAAATTTAACGTCTGACAAGCTGAGATTGGGTGCGGATAGCTTTGCCACATCAGCCGTTAAACTTGTAAAATCTCTCGCGGTTGTAAAAAATAACGCTACATTATCAAGTGCTACAGTTCCCACTTTCAGTTCATCTGCCACAGCCCGCATAAATAATAGAGAATCTCTGGATTTATATTCACCAGATATCTTTGCCCCTTGAGCTAGGCTTACATCTGATCCGATATATTCAAGAATTGGATCTATGTCTGAAAGTTCTATATTGAATGTAAAATCCTGAGGCAACATATTTTCATCGTTCCACTTTAATCCCCACAACTCCGCATGATAGCGCTCGTTATTTAAAAATTGATCATACATCTGGGGGAACATTCGAGCGAGATTATAATAACCATGAAAATCCATATTGAAATAATCCGAGCTGACAGTCATTGACTTGCCCGCACGAGATTTATAGCTATGAAATTCGAGATATTTCATCTTAATCTCTGATGAATCATGTACGACTTGCACATCTTTAAAAGAAACGCTTCCCAGCACATCAGATAAAATATTTCCTCTGAGGTCTATATATCCTATAAATCGCAACGCACATGGAAAAGCGGAAAGATTGAGATCGCATAGATTTATATTATTGGCTTCGATGTAAAAATCATAAATATGTTCATCAGTTGAAAAATCAACTTTACCTATAAAACTAAAATCCAATGCCTCTTGCTTGATCTTAAACGCTCCATCCACAACCCTACTACTCAATGATCCATTAAATGTCGCATTAGAATAGGTATAGTCGCGGAATTGTAAATAATCAATATTCGCCTCTATCACAGCACGTGATTCATCAAAATTAGGCCCTATACCATCCTTTATTGAAATAGCAGCTTTGGCCCAGCCAAAATCTTCACTCAGCGTCATTCTGCTCAAATCAAAACTATCCAAATAAACACTGCCACTATATCTTAAAGCTTCTGACTCGCTACCACTCAGATTAAACTGTATATCGATCTCCGCATGACCTAGATCAGAGTCCAATGAACCATCAGCCACAAAGTCATTTATAAAACCATCAAATGACCCGGAAAAGTCAACATTCCCCATTCTTAGTAGTTCTCGAGGTATATTAATACCAGAGTAGAGCTTATTTAATTCCACTAAATTTGAGCTTAGCCTATCAACTTGAATATTGAGTAGACTTTGGTTGAAGCGGTCTGCATCAAAGACTATACTCCCACTTCCATTAAAATGGTGCTTTCTTGCTATCCATAGATCCACATTGCGCCAATGCATCTCCCTGGGTTCTAACATAAGCTTACCTCTTAATTGTATAGGGGTGCTTGCTATAGCTTGACCTTTGAGACTTGATTCAAGCTGTGGCAGCAAAGGAATTAAATCAGATAATCTTATATTAGCATGATTCAAGCTCAGACGACCATGCATTGTAGATAACGAAGGAGTGCCCATCCCACCAAACCAATCAAGATCAAAATGCAATCTACTGTTGCCGATGTTAGCAATGGCATCTTTTATGATCAGCGTATCCTGATTAAGCCTTATTTGTCTGCTCGATATTAGATCTACATTGAAATCCTTACTTTTTACGGACAAGTTTTCGAGAGCCAATGATATATCCTGTGGAGAGTTAAATACCAGACTGCTCAGCAATAGGTTAATGTCGTCATACTCAGTCCGAACATTATTGTCAACGATTGTCACCTTTCCATCAATAATACCGATTTGTCCCACGGCTATTGAAGGAAAAACATCTGTTCTGTCCAGGCTGTCTTTTCGTGGTTCGCCACGCGTATTATATTCACTTTTGACAAACAAGACATCAGGTGATGTGAGCGTAAGTCGCTTTATGTCAAATCGCATATTCGCCAAATCAACATTCTTTACAAGCAGATTTAAACGCTTAAGTGAGGCGTCAACATATTCACATCTATTTTCGTCACGATAGACCAGGTAAAATTGATCAATATTTAGACTCTTGATATCAAAGGCTGTAGCAGGCCTGGGGTTATCAGACTCAGACTTACTGGGCAACGCTATTTTGGCCCAATTCAATTTATCATCCTCTCCCCCGCGGATAAGATAAAGAGTGACTTTGCTTATTTCAAGATCATTAAATTCTATACCGCGAAGCAATCCCAGTAGTGTGCTACGAGGGCTAATCTTAATCCTATTCACAACTAGGAGCGAATCGCCCTCTTTCTCAGTGGAGAGAACAATGTCTTCAAAAACTAATCCTGAATTAAAACTAAAGTGCGTTTTGTCAATACGAATATCTGCATTGATATTTTTGGTAACTTGATTAATGACCCGCTGCGTTATGGCTTGTTGAACAATCGGAAAGTGCAGCAGTGTAAATAGGAATAGCAAAGCAAAGCTAATCGCGAAAAAAATCCGCAAAATGATTGAGCTTAAATTAAACCTCTTCTTCATCTGTGACGATTTGCTAAAGAGAAGGATTTTCGCAAGAAGTGTATCATACACTTTATTAACGATCTGAAGCCATATGTGTTACATCGTACCACCATTCTCTATGTGTAAGCATTATACTTTTGCCATAATTTAACACATTCACGCGCCTCCTTGACATCATGGACACGCAATATTGTGGCGCCCTGCGCCAATGCAAGCATATGGAGAGCCGTAGTACCATTGAGTGCATATTCAGGGGTCGTTTCAAGGAACTTATAAATCATACTTTTCCTGGATACGCCTGCCATAATGGGTACTTCCAAAAAGCGCAATGAAGACAACTGTGCCAACAGCTTATAATTATCGTCCAAGGTTTTAGCAAATCCAAAGCCCGGATCTACGATGAAATCACGGATACCTAATGCCCGGCATGCCCGGAGTTTGTGAATAAAATACTGGCTGATATCCCATATCAGATCATCATAATGTACCTGTGACTGCATGTCCGTCGGTGTACCGCGCATGTGCATTAAGACGTAAGGCAATTTTGATTGGGCGACAGCCCTAAAAAACAAAGGATCAAAACTGCCTCCGCTGATATCATTAACCAGCTGAATGTCAAATGGAAGACACTCCTTTAATACGGCAGCCCGATTTACATCCACAGAAACCGCTAGTTCAGGATACGCATTGCGTATCAATTTTAAGGCCCACACCTGGGCTTTAATCTCCTCTGCTTCGGCAGGTAATACGGCGCCCGGACGTGAAGAAGCCGCGCCGACATCGATGATATCCACACCTTCATCTACCATCTGAGCAATACAGGCCAATAGCGATCCTTCATCTTGCTTCCTACTGCGGCAATAGAAAGAATCATCGGTAATGTTGACTACACCCATTACGATCGGCTGAGCCCTCATAGCCAACAAAAAACGAGTAGTCAATTCAGTGTGCATACAGCATACATTATGATAAAGAGTTCGCAATATAAAACATATCACTCAGAGAGTAGCCTCTTAGACAATACATCAATCTCTTAGGCATTACCCTTGATATAGTTTAATATGTCGTGCAGTAGGAATCCAATAAAAAGGCATAAAAGTTGCAACAACAAATATGTTTACTATCTTCGTTTAACCGTCGCGTGCGAAAAATCTTTATCCCAAAAAAAAGCATCCAATAGCGCCGATATGAAACATGTAAAAAAAGCACACTGCTACTTTAAGATTATTTTTTCGCTCACGATCATCGTGATGTTTCTTCAGTGCAATATCAACAGCAATCCCCTCAAGGATAGCAAAGAAGATGAAGCCCCTTATAGCTTGCAGAAACCCGTGGTCAAAAAATACGGTTTTGATATAAGCACCGTTCATTTTGACAACCACATCATCGAGCCCAATACCTTTATGGCCAATATCTTGATGGGCTACGGCATAGCATACAACAAGATCTTGGAACTGGAAAAAAAAGCGGAGGGCGTCTTTAGTCTTAGAAAAATTCACCACGGTAAGAACTTAATACTCGTCAGACAAGATACCTGCGATGCCCCTATATGCATGATTTATGAACCAAATGCTTTCCAATTTGTAAAGTTTAATTTATCCGATAAAATATCAGTAAGCAAACACGACAAGCCCTACGAGATATGCCAGCGAACATTAAGCGGAGTAATCACTACTAATCTTTCTTCCGACCTCATCAGCCGTGGTGGCACGCTCGAGCTAGTGGATAAAATCGAGGACGCCCTCTCTCAAGTTTATTTTCCCGGGGCACAACGTGGTGATCAGTATCGAATCATTTATGAAGAAATAAAAATTGATGACAAAGTGGTAGGTATAGCCAATTTATTGGCGGCGCACTACAGAAGTGGCTCTAAAGATACCTATGGCTTCTATTATGGAAACGAGCGTTACAAAGGTTTCTATGACGAAACCGGTAATGCCAACAAAAGAGCCTTTCTTAAGTCTCCCATTCGCGAAAGATATCGAATCAGCTCTCGATACAGTATGAATCGCAGGCATCCTGTTCTTAACTATAATCGTCCGCATCTAGGTACAGACTTCGCGGCGGCCACTGGAACACCGATAATGGCGACAGCTGACGGTGTGGTTACCCAAAGAAGTTTTAACTCCGGTAATGGCAACTTTGTCAAGATTAAACATGACAAAACCTACGAAACACAATATTTACACATGAGTAGATTTGCCAGTGGTGTGATAGTCGGATCAAGAGTCAAGCAAGGCCAGACAATAGGATATGTGGGGAAGACAGGTCTTGCCACCGGTCCTCATGTCTGCTATAGATTCTGGAAAAATGGTCGCCAGATAGATCCGCTGCGGGAAAACTTCGCACCTATCGAACCTTTGGAGGCAAAGGAAATGCCGTCGTTCTTGCAAGCAATTCAACAATACCAGAGAATGCTTGAGTACATTCCATTTGCAGAAATAGAGGAATCAACTGAGTCAGAAGAAGAAATTCTCGAAGAAGAAGTGCTGTAAATCCCCTGCCGATTGACTAATGATTATTGGTCTAATTCAAAATTTGGCTATGCTTTAGCTTTATCAAGAGTAAAACTGAAAGTAGAACCTACGTCCTTTGTGCTTCGCGCTGTTACTGTCTGTTGATGTGCTTCTACTAGATGCTTGACTATGGCTAGCCCGAGACCACTACCTCCTTGCTTCCTGCCTCTTCCATGATCAACCCGATAGAATCTGTCAAACACATATTTCAAATGTGCCGCATCAATACCTATACCGTTATCGCTTACTTCTATTAATACATGAGTGACCATGTCGTATATACCTACCAGAACAGATCCTCCCTTGTTGCCATATTTGATCGCATTGGCGATAAGGTTAGCGAGAACGATTCTAACCTTAGATTCATCAGCACTTACGTTGAAGGAGCTTCGTGCACCTTGCTTAAGGTCCAAGAGCAATCCTTTCTCTTCTGCCAGAATACTCAGATCATCAATTACCTCCAAGCACAATTCCTTAATATCAAAAACAGATATTTCTAGAAGCAACTGGCCGTATTCTAGCTTATTAATCGTTTCTAAGTCCTCAATGATATCTCTTAACCGCTCTACATTACTCGATGCCCTCTTGAGATAGCGCAAGTTTATCTTTTCATCATAAAGGCCTCCATCAAGAAGCGTATTGATGTACCCTTGAATAGAATACAAGGGTGTCTTTAGCTCATGAGAGATGTTCCCTATATAGTTTCGTCGATATTCTTCAAGCGCCCTGAGATCTGATAGCTCTTGCTTCTTGCCATCAGACCATTGCTGAACATCATTTTCTACCTCAGCGAGATTATTGAGTTTAGTTGACTCTCGTTCGACATGTCTTATACTGCTCTTTGTTTCGCGAATAGTTTTGTAAATCAATTTTACTTTATTAAACACAAAAAGGTTAAGAACATAAGATGTAAACCACAGACTGGCAAATAGTAATAGAGCAGCTATAAGGATAAGTAACCAAATATTACCCAGCCCCAGATAATACAATAAAAACAGAACCGACAATACAATAGCATTGCACAACACTATCACCCAAGACAATACATTCAGAGAAATATTTCTTAGCACCGTCTAATCTTTTAGTTTGTAGCCGACACCTTTGAGGGTTTTTATATAGGATTTACCTAATTTTTCTCTTAGTTTTCTTATGTGCACATCAATGGTTCGGTCTCCGACTATAACGTCTGTCCCCCATACTTTATGTAAAATTTCGTCACGATTAAAAACCTTGCCGGGACGGGTAGCCAGAAAAGAGAGCAAGTCAAACTCCTTCTTGGCAAGAGCTATCTCTTTCCCTTTGATTAAAACCGTATACTTATCCGGATCAATTTCTATATCTCCAATCTGAATGATCTTGCCAGCATTTTCTTTAGTCCTAAATCTCGGATGTCTTCTTAATAAAGCATTGATGCGACTTATCAATACATTAGTCTTAATCGGTTTAACGACTATATCATCCCCTCCTGAATCCAAAGCCGAAATCTGTGTAAATGATTCGCTTCTGGCAGACAAGAATAGTATAACCGCATCTTGTAGTTTGTCTTCTTGACGTAACAGACCACATGTCTCGATACCATTGAGACCCGGCATCATAATATCAAGTATGATGAGATCCGGAATGAAATCTTTGGCTAGTTCAATGGCTTTCTCCCCGTTGGAGGCCTTTTTGACTCTAAACCCTTCCTTTTCAAGATTGTAGGATATAAATTCCAATATATCCGCTTCATCATCTACCAATAATATTTTTGCCCCTTTACTCATTCGTCACTTCTTGTTCTGTATCAATACGCGATTTAATACTATCAAGTTTATGCTTGATATCATCCAACATTGATTTGTACAAATCCATATCCTGCTGATAAAGGTAAAGGTTAGATTCAAGCTCACTGTAGTCCACCTTGTGAATTTTAAGTAAACTTTTCATTAACTCTATTTGAACAGAATCCCGAGATATGCCGGGGTATCTTCTGATTATATCATCAGCATAGGTCATATCAAGCATGATATTGACCATTTTGTCTTGAGATATAGTGTATGGAGCTTCCTCTTTACAAGATAAAAAAGCTGCGACTATCATCGTAAACAACATGACCTGTCGCATAGCTACCATTGTTTAGGATAAATGAGATAGTCAACAGTGGTATTATCTACATCCAGATCCGTCCATGAATCGATGCGAGAAACCATTCTAAATATTCCACAAGTCGGCAGATTGTCTAGAAAATCTTTACTAAACATGTTGTGCAACTCTGTCAACCCAGGATTATGAGCGAAGAGTATCACGCTGGACACATTGTCTGGCGATTGCCTGATCACGGAGATAATAGTACGAGGAGATGCATGATAAAGCTCAGGGACAATCATCCCTTGATCAAGACGGAGAGGCTCCCGAAAAAAAGAAAACGTATCCCGTGCACGACGAGCAGAGCTGCACAAATAGCTGTCTATTCCGCCCGATTTATCAAACAATTTCTCAGCCATATGTGGTGCATCTCTCTTGCCCCGATCATTGAGTGGACGATCATGATCAGATAACCCCCACTCTGCCCAGCTTGACTTGGCATGTCTCACTATATAACTGTACTTCATATCACTCGTGAAGATATTCTTTTTTAGTAACTAATCAGTTAGATACTTTCAGGTCAAAAAATCAGTCTATTTCTTCATTAGACAACGCTCCTTTTTGAGTGAATAGCAGCGCAATTGACGAAAAAAGAGCGGCATGATAATAGGAAATGGGCATTTTCTGAGCGCAATTGATCGAAACTGATTAGCTAGATTTTTTATTGTTCGCGACATTCCTAATCATAGGAACTCAGTAATAATTCTCCTATCTTTGTCGGTTGTGCCTTTATAGACACATTTTTAGACCAATTTTACCAAAATTGTATAGTACGCTGTGAAATTATCCGGAGAGAACATCGCTTTCATTGAATCCAAAATCGATGAAGAGTACCTCATACCAGCAGAGCTCATCCTAGAGAATAATGCTTACAGTGATTATCGTACTAAAGGTAGTAATGAACATTACATGACCATCGAAGACAAGGGCTTCAGACTAGATACCAATATCATCATGATGGGCGAAAGAGTCAAAGGAGGTCACTGCCCTTGTACCGGTTTCAGTAAAAACGGGATCTGCTCACATATAGCCGCGACTACACTCATTATCCGTAAAAAACTAGCAGAAATCGTTGACCAGCAGGCAATAATCAAAGAGTCAGCGAAAAAAGCCAAAAGACGCAGTAACATAGAGTCATTGCTTTCAGAAATTTCGAAAACGCAACTTGAGGAATTTATCCTAGATTTTACGAAACAGAACGCATATTTCAAACTATATTTTCAAGCTTATTTTTATAATCACCTGTCAGAAGAACAAATTAATGCTCTCCTTGAAAGTGTTTTCCCCCCTCTTACTAAAGCCTATGAGAAAGTAAGCCCGGCCAGACTTTCGAATTTTATTTCTTTAGCTGATACGCTTCATGTACATTATAAGTTACTCGTTTTAAATCAGAATTATATTGATGCATTTGACCTCAATTTTAAACTATTACAAAAGTCCTTCTATATAAAATATAATCTGAAACAATTCAGCGAAAGGCTTTTAAAATATCATACCATATTCTTGGCTAATTTCATAGAAACCACTGGACTAATAGAAGCACCGGAATACAAAGAATTGATATACAATAGATTAACAGAACTACTTGGGTCATCTTACATCTCTGCCAACTTAAAACAAGAGAGGGATTTATGGATATTGCTTCTCAACCAAAATGACTTACGTAATGAACTCGTAACCATAGCCAACAAGAATTTTTCTAGCGATGACATAAGTACCGGCTACTTTTTAAAATTTATCCAATTATGTGTAAGTGAACAGTCCATACAAGATTCTAAAATCAGGCATCTCAATCAACAGGAGATTTATCGAATCATCCAGATAGCAGTAGAATTCGAAGAACAAAGCCATGCTCAGGATATTTTATGGAAGTGCCTGTATCTGAAAAACCTCAACCTTCCCGTCCTAAAAATAGTCTTACTCCATCTCAGTCGATCATTCGATGCTCAATTGCTGGATATATTGATTAAGTACTATGTTAATTATAAAGACAATGCCATACTCGATTTTATAAAGTTCAAGTCAATGGACTGGCGCCAGGACAAAGCGTCAATACACGATACACTTGAGCTTAATTCAGACCATGATGGACTGTTGAGGTTTTATCTGTTTGATGAAGATAATGACAAAGCATCTATCCTAATGATGGAGCTTGACACCATTGGGCAATTAAGCAAATACGATGTGAGGATGGCAGAACTATCTACTGATATGTTGCTCACAAGCTATAAATCAGTCGTTGACAAATTTCTCTCTGAGCATTTTGGTCTAGCGGCACAGAATTTTGTAGCAGAAGCATATCAGCGCTTAGAAAGAATAGGACTACCCCATGTCCGCCGCGAACTAGAAGCCTACATCTCCAAGAAATATAAGGACAGGAGTTCCCTAAACTAGAGCGGGTATTGGCACTTTCAGCAGTTTGGATAATTATCGTAACTATCCTTCGATATCATACTTTTGGTTTAAAAGCCCAAAATTTCGTTTAGGTAAGAAAAGTTTTAGCCGTTTATTTGCGTCGCGATTTTGCAGGAAGAACGACAGCTATATGTTAAAGGCAATAATTTTTGATTTGGATGGCGTAATAGTGGACACCGCCAAGTATCATTATCTGGCGTGGAGAAAATTAGCCGAAAAACTCGGATTCGATTTCACCGAAGAGCATAATGAGCCTTTAAAGGGTATCAGCAGGATGGATTCACTGGAGCATCTGCTGCGCATAGGTCATGTGAGAGCTACGGCTGCGGAAAAGATACATTATTGTGATTTGAAAAATACCTGGTATCTAGAATATACCAATGATATGAACTCTGACGAAATTTTGCCGGGGGCATTGGATCTTATCCTTGAGGCTAAGAAGCATGATGTCAAGATTGCATTAGGATCAGCCAGCAAGAATGCCCGACCTATACTGGCCAAGACAGAAATCGAGTCGTTATTTGATTGCATCGTAGATGGAAATGATGTGATAAAAAGCAAGCCTGATCCTGAAGTATTCCTTAAAGCTGCGGCCAATCTTTCAATGGAAGCACGTCATTGTGTGGTGATCGAGGATTCGGCCAAAGGAATCGAAGCGGCATTGGCAGGAGGATTTATTGCGGTGGGTATCGGAGATCCGACACATTTGGGCGCAGCCCATCAAGTTTTTAAAAACATGAGCCAGCTCAATGTTTCTATTCTACAACAGCTTTTCAATTAACGAGCGTACAGCCATTAAGATTAGTGATCTATGAATAAGTATATTGTTGAAGATCCATGGAGGATAATAGAGAGAGGATATGACGCAAGCTTGCATCCTATATCCGAAAGCCTATTTAGTATAGGCAATGGTCGTCTGGGCCAACGTGCCAATTTTGAAGAAAGTTATTCCGGCGAGTCGCTTCGTGGCAGCTACATAGCTGGTGTCTATTATCCCGACAAAACGAGAGTGGGTTGGTGGAAAAATGGATATCCAGAGTACTTTGCGAAGGTGCTTAATTCTGTCAATTGGATAGGGGTCAAGTTATATATCAATAATGAAGAAATCGATCTTCACCGACAGCGCGTGCGACAGTTTGAGCGTGTATTGGACATGCGCACCGGGATACTAGAGCGTCATGTTGTCATAAGCTTGGCCGGCGGCCTGGAAGTTACTATCGCCAGCAATCGGTTTTACAGTTTACACGATCAGAACTGGGCCTTTATGGAATATCAAGTATCCGCCAATCAAGAAGTGTCTGTCCGGCTGGAGTCATATCTTGACTTTAATGTCCGAAATGCAGATGCTAATTATGATGATGATTTCTGGCACAAGCGTCAGCAAAAGATCGAAGATGGCATACTCCACACCTTGGCGACTACCAAGAAGACAGAATTCACCGTATGTGCCGCATTGATCAATAAGGTCACATTAGGAAATAGCTTGTTATCATCAGCACATGATACATGCATCGAAGGCTATGTCAGTGAAACGTACGCGCTGAATCTGACCGCTGATACCATCTTGTCACTCACAAAGAATATAGCTATTCATTCAACTTTTTACACGCCGATAGAAGAATTAAGTACTTTATCCATTCAATCTGTAAGACAAGCGTTAAACACTGGAATGGCATATTGTACAAGTCGGCAATCTGAAATATGGAGTGAAAGATGGAATGTCTGTGACATCAATATAGCAGGTGATACAGCTGCACAGCAAGGTATTCGGTTTAATATATTCCAACTTTATCAGACCTATAGCGGAGAAGATCCGCGTCTCAACATCGGTCCCAAAGGTTTTACCGGAGAAAAATATGGCGGCAGCACATACTGGGATACAGAGGCATATTGCTTGCCTTTCTATATGTGTATTGCCCCTCCTCAGGTAGCACACAGCCTTCTTGTCTATAGATATAATCATTTGGACAAAGCCATTGAAAACGCTGGCAAACTTGGCTTTACGGATGGTGCTGCACTCTATCCTATGGTGACCATGAACGGAGAGGAATGTCATAATGAATGGGAAATAACATTTGAAGAAATACATCGTAATGGCGCGATCGCCTACGCCATTTATGACTATATCCGTTATACAGATGATAAAGAATATCTGGCTACACATGGACTGGAAGTCCTTATCGGCATCGCGAGGTTCTGGTCTCAGCGGACTAACTTTAGTGAAGACAGGCGTCAATATGTCATTCTAGGTGTAACAGGACCGAATGAATATGAAAATAATGTCAATAATAATTGGTACACCAATTACATCGCCCGCTGGTGTCTGCATTACACTATTGATTGTATGAAGTATGTAAAAAATGATCATCCCGAAAAATGGGCCACCATGGCTGTTAAGTGTATGTGGAAGGAGACAGAAACGTTACGGTGGGATGACATCATCAGCAACATGTATCTCCCGTATGACCCCCAAAGAAGAATCTTCCTGCAGCAAGACGGATTTCTGGATAAGGATCTTATCACAACAGAAGAGCTCGATCCTGCACAGCGTCCGCTTAACCAAAAGTGGTCATGGGATCGCATCTTACGCTCTGTTTTCATAAAGCAGGCAGATGTGCTTCAGGGGCTGTACTTCTTTGAAGATGATTTTAGCATGGCGGAACACAGAATTAACTTCGACTTTTACGAACCACGTACTGTCCATGAATCATCCTTGTCGCCATGCGTGCACGCTATTTTGGCAAGTAAACTGGATTACCGAGATAAAGCATACGAGATGTACTTGCGTACTGCGAGATTGGATCTTGATAATTATAATAATGATACAGAAGATGGATGTCACATCACAAGTATGGCAGGTACATGGTTATCGATAGTCAAGGGATTCGGCGGTATGCGGTATGATAAAAATGGCATTTCTTTCTCACCTGCGCTGCCCGCGCAATGGGACGATTTATCATTTAAGGTCGTATATCGCGATAGTATTCTAAAAATAATCGCCTCTCGTAATTACTGCGAAATAGAACATCTATCAGGTGCCAATACCCTGGATATCAAGGTATATGATAAGACTTACTCTCTAAAACCCAATAACATTTTAAGAATCCCCAGACAATGAAAAAATCTTGCTACTTATCTGCCCTGATAGTTTTATCTGCATGTGCAATAATAGGACTAAGTGGATGTGGGATGTCTGGTAAAAACGAAACACATATGAACAACGCGAAGAATTATCGTAAAGCCCCATCATGGGCCAATGATGCAAGCATTTACGAAGTAAACATCAGACAATATACACCTGAAGGAACCTTTAATGCCTTCTCTCAATCCTTAGCTCGACTTCAATCTATGGGGGTCAAAATTCTCTGGTTGATGCCTATCTATCCGGTAAGTGAGACTAACAGGAAAGGAACACTGGGCAGCTACTATGCCATTTCTGATTTCAGAGCGGTTAATCCGGAATTTGGCGCATTAGCAGATTTTAAAGACTTACTCTATGAGGCGCATCGCCTCAATATGAAAGTAATCCTCGACATGGTACCTAACCATACAGGGTGGGATCACCCATGGATAAATGAGCATCCTGAATGGTACACTAGAGATAGTAATGGTTATATAATTTCTCCTTTAGACCCTTGGAGTGGACAGCCCACAGGATGGACTGATGTCGCTGACCTTAATTATGAAAATGCGGAGATGCGTCAAGCATTGATCAGCGATTATTTATTTTGGGTAAATGAAATAGGTATTGATGGATTCCGGATGGATATGGCGCACTTTGTCCCCTTGGAATTCTGGCATCAAGTAAGAACAGCACTAGACGGCACGGGCAAAGAATTGTTTATGCTCGCCGAGTCAGAATCTGCAGAGCATATCAGCGAGGGACTATTTCACGCCAACTATGCATGGCCTCACCATCACATCATGAATGACGTGGCTAAAGGTCATAAATCAGCCGCTGACTTAAGAAACTGGCTTAAAGAAAATCATCATCATACCCGACTTGGCAACAGAATGTTTTTTCTTTCGAATCACGATGAAAACAGCTGGGCAGGCAGTGAAATAGAGCGAATGGGTGATGCCTATAAGACATTCGCTGTTCACAGCTTTACGATAGGTGGTTATCCGCTTATCTATTCAGGGATGGAAGAACCACTGGTGAAAAGGCTAGAATTTTTTGAAAAAGACGCGATCCCATTCAATACTTTTTCGAATCAAAGTTTTTACGCTCAGTTGATCAAACTGAAAAAGGAAAATCCTGCATTACATGCAGATGCGCTTAATTCGAAATGGGATTTCATCTCGGATGATAGCCATATACTTGCCTATCGTATTACATCCGGCGATAACCATGTTCTGACTATATTAAATCTATCACCTGACACAAGAAGTCTTGCTGTAAGCGAAGATCTTTCTGCTTTTAAAGTTGCCATAGTAGATGGTGTGGAGATAAACGAAGATAATAACGTTCAATTAAGCCCTTGGGGATATGTAGTGATGACTAAAGAGTAAAGAGTGAATGCGGTGCGCGTGACAGTGTGATTTGTATTAACCGAATAGTCAAATTTTGTTATTCAGCTATGTGCTTGCGCGTGGACAATTCACCAAATTTCATCATGAAGTATGATATATTGAAAGTGGGATTATACCATTAGGGTTTTTGGATTATTACATTCAGTGACGGATACTCTTGCACGTTACTCCGCTTACTCTTGCTGAAGAATGTCTGCATCTATATGCCTTAGCGGAGGGGAATAGAAATGCCAACTTTCTTGTAAGAGGGGCACACACTGAGATACCTTGTCTATCAGTGTTTATAAGACTACATGTATGTCCCGCATAATACTTGAAAACAGTTTCTTCACCTTATCACGAAGTGATCTACACATTGGCTTCAGCCACAAAAGAAAAAATTCTTAGCTCAGATCCAGTTTCTGATCGGTAAATTTTACCAACTGCTGCTTATTGAGGATGTCATCAAATGTCTCACGTTCTCTGATTAAATAATCCATGGCTTGATAAACCATGACCTCTGCCGGACGATACCGCGAATTATAATTACTGCTCATACTGAATCCATAGGCACCTGCATTTTTAAAACACAAGATGTCTTCCTCTTGGATTTCCGCGATCTGTCTATTCGCCCCAAATGTGTCTGTCTCACAGATATAGCCTACGATGGTGTACAATCTATTCTTGGCTTGAGGCCTTGAAATATTGATGATCTCGTGATAGGCATCATAAAACATGGGCCTGATAAGATGATTCAGACCGGAGTCTACTGCCGCAAAGGTTGTAGACGTGGTCTGCTTGACCGCATTGACACGCACCAGAAAACTCCCTGCTTCACTGACAAGATATTTGCCGGGTTCAATTTTGAGCGTTAAATCGCGACCATACTCTTTACAAAATACACTAAATCGTGTCGTTATCTTAGCACCGAGTTCATCTATATCTATCTCCTTATCCTCCGGCTTATAAGGCACTTTAAATCCGCCACCAAAATCTATGAACGAGAGATTGTCGAATTGTCGTGCCACCTCAAATAATATTTCTGCACCTTCGAGAAAAGTAGCTGCATCCTTGATCTCCGACCCCGTGTGCATGTGTAATCCATGAATCTGCATGCCATGCGCCTTAACGATCCGCTGCACCAGCGGAAGCTGATGATGAGATATGCCAAACTTGCTGTCGACATGCCCTGTCGATATTTTGAGATTGCCACCCGCCATGATATGTGGGTTAATCCTGATCCCCACCGGATAATGAGGGTGACGATGGCCAAACTGCTCCAGAATAGACGTGTTGTCCAGATTAATCCTCACCCCTACTGCTACAGCCTCTTCAATCTCTTCCATAGACACCCCGCTAGGTGTGTATAATATTTCCTCCGGAAGAAATCCCGCATAAAGACCCAGTTTGATCTCTTGGATAGATACAGCCTCAAGCCCGCAGCCGATACTTTTTAAAAAATTGAGTACGGACACATTGGAAAGTGCTTTGCATGCAAAATTGATCTGTGTATCTGCACCACGATATGCCTTCTTCAATTTATTAAATTGTTGCTCAATCTTAGCGGCATCATAAACATACAAAGGACAACCATACTTATCCGCAAGAGACAATAAGGATACACCCTCTAAGGTCACATATGTATCTTTCTCCACTTTCATAGTATACTGCTTGAATCGATGGCAAAAATATGCCTTATTATCGATGTGATAGTTTTGTTATACAAAAGCTCTGCCACAACGCATCCATCCCCTTATCTTCGCTTATAGTTATTTAAAGTGCAGAATATTTGGATAAAAATTTGATCGTCATCGGTGGACCTACCGCATCGGGTAAGACGCAGCTCTCACTGGATATAGCCGGATTGCTCGATTGTCCTATTATTTCGGCGGACAGCCGTCAGATTTACAAAGAAATGAATATCGGCACGGCCAAAATTTCACTTTCCGATATGCGCGGAATAGATCACTATTTCCTCAATCATAAAAGTATCACAGCAGAATATAGCGCTGCCGATTACGAAGCGGAATGTATAGAATTATTGCAGGAAATATTTTCAGAAAGGAATCATGTCGTGATGGTCGGGGGTACCGGATTGTACATCAAGGCAGTGTTGGCCGGACTGGACGAAATACCGGATGTACCTCTAGCAAACATCCATTTTTATGAAAAAATCTTGAATCAGTCAGGCATCATGCCGCTTCAAGAAGAACTCAAAGAATCGGATCCCGTCTATGCCGCTGAAGTAGATATGCGCAACCCCAGGCGGCTGATCAGAGCGTTGAGTGTCATAAGGAGCACCAATCGTGCGTTTTCGGATTTCAGGAAGTTGAGCCTACAGCCACGACAATTTACACCATATTCGATCGCTTTGATGCCTGATCGTTATCGCTTATATCAACGTATCGATAGTCGTGTCGAGACCATGATGAACGATGGTCTGCTCGATGAAGTTAAAGTATTGTATCCACAGCGGCATATGCGCAGTCTTCAGACCGTCGGTTATGCGGAGCTGTTTGATTATCTAGACGATAAAATCAGCTTGACTGATGCCGTAGATAAAATAAAACAACACACACGCAATTACGCCAAGCGTCAGATGACCTGGTTTAAAAACCAAGGCAGCTGGCGATATTATACCGATCCTGCTGATCCGTCAATTATATCTGATCTCAGAGCGCATTTGGGTATTTAATAATGTAGCTAAGATATTATCTTGGCGGTCAATGTTAAAGAATTGATTTATCAGACTGAATTAATATAATATTTTATGCTAAACCTCTCCACCCTATTAGAATCTTCTGCCAGAGCATATCCACAAAAAACAGCCTATAGTTTTGGTGACCGAGATTATTCATTTGCCGCCATCAACGGAGTCGCTAATCAGATTGCCAATGGTCTGAGAAGTATTGGCATTCAGCCCGGGGACAAGGTAGGATTGAGTTGTTTGAACCTCCCCTATTTTCCGATGATTTATTACGGCATCCTCAAAGCGGGTGCAGTGGTTGTTCCGCTCAGTGTATTGCTCAAAGACGAAGAAATCGCGTATCACCTCTCTGATAGTGAGGCCAAGGCTTATTTCTGCTTCGAAGGAACCGCGGAGTTGCCGATGGGTCAGATGGGTTATAAAGGTTTTAACAATGCACCTGAATGTCAGCATTTCTTTATGATTACTGCCAATCCCGCTGCGCCATCACCCATAGAGGGCACGCGCACCCTCGGCTCCCTGATGCACGGACAGTCGCCACAGGCAGAGCCTGTTCGTACCGGAGCAGACGATACCGCTGTGATTATATATACCTCCGGAACAACCGGCAGACCTAAAGGAGCAGAACTGTCACATAGTAATTTGCTTATCAACGCAGTCATTTGTGCAGATTTATTCAGACTGACAGAAAATGACCGTGTTATCATCGTGCTGCCGCTGTTTCACATCTTTGCGATGACTTGCTTGATGAATGCCTTCTTGTATCGTGGTGCACAGGCTGTCTTACTACCACGCTTTGATGCCGAGGCGGTGCTGGGCTTAATGGATAAACACGAAATAACTGTCTTCGCCGGTGTGCCTACTATGTATTGGGGCTTGGTCAATTACAGTACGGACAAATTCGACATGGCGAAGATTACCACCAATCTCAGAATATGTGCCTCGGGTGGTGCTGCATTGCCGGTACAAGTATTAAAAGATTTCGAAGCTAAATACAGCACCCCCGTACTCGAAGGTTACGGCATGTCAGAAGGCTCTCCCGTTGTAACATTTAACCAACTTAATGTCGGTAGAAAACCCGGATCTATAGGCACCCCGGTATGGGGCGTAGAAGTCAAACTGATGGATGACAAAGGAGTAGAAGTACCGACAGGCGAAAAAGGTGAACTATGGTATCGCGGTCACAATGTGATGAAAGGATATTTTAAAAGGCCGGAGGCAAATGTGGAGACTATTACAGATGGTTGGCTTCACTCGGGTGATGTTGCGATCAAGGACGAAGACGGATTTTATTTTATTGTAGATCGAACAAAAGATATGATCATCAGAGGTGGCCTCAATGTCTATCCACGCGAAATAGAAGAAGTTATCATACAGCACCCTGCCGTATCACTAGTAGCCGTCATCGGGGTGCCGGACGACAAAATGGGCGAAGAAGTCAAAGCCTACATTGTAAAAAAAGAAGATGCGCAACTGACCAAAGATCAAATTATGGAATTTGCCAAGTCCAAGCTCGCTGCTTACAAATATCCGCGCATCGTCGAATTTTTAGATAGCCTGCCTATGAGTGCCACAGGCAAAATTTTGAAAAAGGAATTACGAAAAATGTAGTTGAATTAATATGAAAATAGCCGTCATCGGAGCAGGAACAATGGGTAATGGCATCGCGCACATCTTCGCCCTTAATGGTCACCATGTCAATCTTATCGATCTTAACGAGCAGGCACTCAATGCCGGAATAAGCAACATCCGCAAAAATCTGGAACGCATGCTATCCAAGGCTACGATTGATCAGCGCATCATGGACAAGACTATCAGCCTTATCACCGCCTCAACCCACCTCAATGATGCCGTATCAGATCGCGATGTAGTCATCGAGGCTGCAACAGAGTCAGAAAATTTGAAACTTAAAATATTCGCTCAGCTCGACGAGGCATGCCCTGCGCATACCCTACTCGCCTCCAATACTTCATCCATTTCCATCACCAAAATAGCAGCCGCAACAAAACGAGCTGACAAGGTCATCGGAATGCACTTCTTTAATCCGGTGCCGATCATGCCACTGGTAGAAATCATCCGTGGCTACAGCACCTCTGATGAAACCATGCAGACCATTGATGCGCTTGCCACATCATTAAGAAAGACACCTATCAGTGTTAACGACTACCCCGGTTTTGTATCGAATCGCATCTTGATGCCTATGCTCAACGAAGCTTTTTATACCCTATATGAAGGAATCGCTGGTGTCGCAGAGATTGATGGCGTGATGAAACTCGGAATGGCGCATCCCATGGGGCCTCTACAGCTCGCAGACTTTGTCGGCCTGGATGTCTGTCTCAATATATGCGAAGTGCTACACAAAGGCTTCGGTAATCCGAAATATGCTCCCTGCCCGCTGCTCATCAAGATGGTCGCTGCCGGCAAACTAGGTCGTAAATCCGGTGAAGGGTTTTATGATTATTCTGGGGGTGGAAAGGATTTGGTTGTCGCGGAACGATTTAGATAGTCATCCCTTTATTAATTACGCATATTGACGGTTTCCGGTAATAGGTGCAAGGCTTTAGCCTGCTATAATTTTCCCTATAAAAGACGAATCCGGTTGGATAATCCGAGGGGTAAGCAGAAAAGACTTTTCTCGGCGACATGACTAAAAGGTTCTCCGAAGAGACACGAATCCCTTCCTATGTGGGGCAGTCAAGGTATCACACCTGCTGTGAACTAGGCGTAAGATTTTTTAAGGGTTAAGGAGCTATATCCTTACCTTATCAACACTTCATGGACAATAATCTCTGCCAAATGTTGATTGAACCTATCCTTGATTGATTCTCTGTTACTGAATAGTTCATGTTTAAGCGGGGCAGATTGTACGTAAATAGTCAGAATGCCTTTGCGGAAAACTAGCTTCTCGGTGAGATCAACCACTAGTTTAGGCATGATTTCATGCCATGTCTCCTGGATTTTTGATGTGAAATACCCATCACTTATTTTGTCCTTTCGGACATATCGACTCAATATATCTTTTATATGCCTGTCCATGACCGAATGGTTTTCTAACTACCTTTTAACTCACTAATATAGCCTCAATTTGAATGCCTCTAGAGCGAAAACATTCGACTACCCTATCCACCTCTGTATCCGACAAAAATATCTGGCCGAAGCCATCTTGAGCCACCAATTCAATCAAGTGACTCAACCGCACACTGTCCAGCTTCTCAAATAAATCATCAAGCAATAGTAAGGGTTTTGTTGCAGTTTTTTCGGACAGATATTCATATTCTGCGATGCGCAGTGCATACAGAAAGCTTTTGATTTGGCCTTGGCTACCATACTTCTTGAAGGGATAACCATTGATCTCAAAGATAAAATCATCCTTGTGTGTACCTACCAATGTCCTACGCAGTTGCAGTTCTTCTCGCTGGAATTCATCAAGCAAAATCGCAAAATCGCGACCTTCCAGTTGAGATTGGTAGGTGATGCTTACTTTTTCTTTAGCATCAGAGATGAGATCATATATCCTCAAGCTTCGTTGCTGAAACTCTTCTGCGAATGTCTTCCGCTTATTGTGGATAGTTTTCCCTAGAGGTACAAGCCTATCATTAAAACTATCCATTACGATCACATCTACATCTCTGCTTGACTTCAATAGACTATCTTTTTGCTGAAGCAAATGCCTATAGCCCATCAATGCTTTGATGTATTCTTGATCGGTCTGACACAATATCCTATTGACGAAATCTCTTCTTTCTCTACTACCTTCCTTGACAATCTTGATGTCATCAGGAGTAACGAATACTACGGGAAATTTTCCCATCAATAGCACAGGGCTGCTGATAGGCACATCATCGATGATTATCTCTTTCTTGCAGCCTAGCTTATACTTGTAGATAAGATCATGCTTGAGATTATCCTTTTTATTGAGGCTTGCCTCAATGCGATAAAAATTCTGTTCATGCTTGACGATGGCCTTATCAGGCATGTTGAAGTATGACTTGCTGATAGCTATCATGTGGATGGCATCAAGGAGATTCGTTTTTCCGACACCATTCGGCCCATGAAACAAAACTATTTTATTAGTGAAGTATAGCTCCCTGGCGCTATAATTCTTGAAGTTTATCAGTTTAAGTCGATTAACAATCATTTGGTAAAGGTAACTATATAAGCCTTGTGTTCGATATCAAGAGTAAGCTTGAGCTTTCTATCCCTATACTTCCTACTGTCAAGCGGAAATAAACAAAAAAGAAATCAATTTTTATTGCACATCTAAAAACCATCTCAATAGCTCGGTTATTTATATTTTTGCAACCACGAAAGGATTTATTATGTCTGTAGCTACAAAGAAAAAAACCGCACCCGCGCAAAAAACATCTGAAACTAAACCCGCCGGGTATACTAAAGAGACCTACCATAAGTGGTTTGAGACCATGTATCGTATCAGAAGGTTCGAAGAAAGAACACTTCTAGCCTACTCTCAACAAAAAATAAGAGGGTTCTGTCACGTGTATATTGGTCAGGAGGCGATAACTGCGGGTATGGTTACGGCATTAGATCCGGGTGACAAAGTGGTGACTGCCTACCGTCAGCATGGTATTGCCCTTGCTAAAGGACTAAGTCCCCGCTCTTGTATGGCCGAACTTTATGGCAAGGTAACGGGATGTGTCAGAGGTAAAGGAGGCTCCATGCATTTCTTCTCTAAAGAACATAACTACTTCGGTGGCAATGGTATCGTCGGCGCACAAATTCCGATAGGAACCGGTATAGCCTTGGCAGAGAAGTACAAGAAAACAGGCAAAATTGCAGTTTGTATGTTTGGCGATGGTGCCGCGCGGCAAGGTGCATTATACGAATCGTTTAATATGGCTATGGCATGGAATTTACCGGTGCTTTACATCTGTGAAAATAACGGTTACGCTATGGGTACTTCTGTAGCACGTACGAGCAATGTAGTGGAGATTTATCAAATAGGAGATGCGTTTAACATGCCTAGCAGAGATGTGGATGGTATGAGCCCCGAGACTGTTCATGAAGCACTTGCTGAAGCAGCAGAGCATATTCGCAGTGGCAAAGGACCATATTTCTTAGAAATTAAAACATACAGATATAGAGGTCACTCCGTCTCAGATCCGGCTAAATATCGAACAAAAGAAGAACTAGAGTCCTATAAAGCCATCGACCCGGTAATCATGACTGAAGAGAAAATGATCAATTCTAAGATGTTTAGTGCCGAAGAGGTGGAAGAAATCAAGCAAAGGATAGAAGATGAAATCGCGGATGCTGTCGATTTTGCCGAAAACAGTCCGCTTCCTGATCCTTCAGAGCTTTATCTCCACAATTATCAGCAAGAAGATTATCCTTACATAAGAGATTAGTGAAGGTTTATTAATAGAGTTTATACATTACCTTAATCCTATATGATTTATGGATTAATTATCTATTTTTGCGCAAATTTTCAAAATGGCAAAATCTAAAAGACAAAAAGCAGAAGATATCATAGAAGAGGTCACTGAAGTTCAAGACAGTGTACAAAATTTCTTTGAAAAGAATCAAAACAGACTATTGATCGTTGCTGGTGCATTGGTATTGTTAATCGCCTTGTATGCGGCTTTCCAGTATCTATATCAACAGCCTCGTGAAAAACTCGCAGCAGAGCAAATGTGGAAGGCTGAGTATCAGTTTCAAAGAGACTCTTTTGCTTTGGCTTTAGAGAATCCGGGGGGAGGGTATTATGGCTTTCTTGATATCATAGACAATTACGGAGGTACTAAAGCCGCTAACTTATCAAAATATTATGCTGGTATAGCATACCTTAATCTGAATAGATTTGATGATGCCATCACCTACCTGAATAGTTACAAGGCAAATGAAGAACTTACGCATCAAACAAAAGCCGGCACATTGGGTGACGCTCATGCTGAAAAAGGTGATTATGCCAAAGCCCTTACCAATTATAAAAAAGCGGCCAGCTTCAAAAATGATCTGCTGACACCCTACTACTTGAACAAAGTAGGTCTATTGAATAACAGTCAAGGGGATAAGCAGTCAGCTTTGACGGCCTTCGAGCGGATCAAAAAAGAATTTCCTAATTCTATCGAAGCAACGGATGTAGATAAGTACATCGCAATGCTCAGATAAGTTCTAATGGCAACACCTGACTATCGAGCCTTCTCCTTAACAGAGTATCCCATTGATGATCTCGAGAAGCTCTCTTTAGCTATCGTTCGTACGGAATGGAATAACGATATCGTAGATCGACTTACAAGTTCATGCATCGATACACTCGTTACATCGGGATTGCATAATGCACAGTTGTCCACCTACAAGGTGCCCGGATCATTTGAATTACCCATGGGTGCCAAGTTATTATTGGGAAGCAAAAACAAACCGGACGCCATCATCTGTCTGGGCTGCGTTATTCAAGGAGAAACCAAGCATGATGATTATATCAATCATACCATCGCTAGAGCGATAGCGCAACTGGGAATCATGTCAAATGTTCCGGTCATATTCGGCGTCTTAACGGTAAACAATATAGATCAAGCACATCAAAGAGCCGGTGGAAATCATGGCGATAAAGGTGCTGAATCTGCCATAGCAGCCTTGAAAATGATCAGCCTGAAACAACAACTTTTGGATAGTAAAAAGACTATCGGATTTAGTTGATTCTGTGCACAGTAAAAGTTATTTCGGTCTTAATACTTCGTAATTGAAGTTGCTAGAACTATCTTCGTCCCATAGGGGTGATCTAATCAATAAGGCAACGAACAAAGCCTCATATGTAGTCATCCTAACTACTTTTTGTGTGATCATCCGTTTATAATTGACTCTAAATGAAATTTCTATGCTCTCTGTAAATGTATTCACTCATCTGTTAACAGCCATGATTTTGGCGTCATCTTCATGGACATGTTCCAGTAAGGTCACTGTGAAAGAAAATGATCCCATAAGCTTGTTTAACGGACAAAATCTGGATGGCTGGATCATTTACGGCACAGAAAAATGGTATGTAGAAGATGGAGATCTCGTGTGCGAAAGCGGCCCGGATCAAGAATATGGATACCTAGGCACAGTCGGTGTGTACAAAAATTTTGACCTGTCGCTAGAATTTAAACAAGAGGCCGATGGCAATAGTGGTGTGTTCATCAGATCGAGCATAGATGGCACGATCATAAGCGGATGGCAAGCGGAAGTCGCACCACGAGGTGCGCATACAGGCGGGATTTACGAATCCTACGGACGCGGATGGCTCATCAAACCTGATCCGTCTCTAGATCATGTACTAAAAGAAAATGATTGGAACCTGATGCGTATCGTAGCCGATGGTGATCAACTCACCACCTACCTCAACGGTGTAGAAATGATAACTCTAAGCGATAAAAAAATAGCCGCAGCCTCCGGCCAAATTGCCCTTCAGATTCATGATGGTGGTGGCATCAAAGTACGCTGGAGAAACATCAATATTACAGAGCTTTAATCGCTATCGATCGAAGCTTAATCTCTCTCCGATGGCATCAGATGTGATAACATTCTGATGGTACTTTATCACGCCATTGACAATGGTCGTCTCAACTTTTCCTTTAAGCGTTGTTCCGTCTAGCGGTGTCCAGCCGCATTTGTATGCAACATCGGCATTATCGATCGGGTTAATAAAATTAGGATCGACGATAATGACATCCGCCTTTTTACCCTCATCCAGATAGCCACGATCTACTACATGAAAAAGAAGGGCAGGCGCATGACACATTTTTTCTACAATCTTCTCAATACTGATAATGTCGCGATGATAATGTGCCAGCATCATCAACAGACTGTATTGTATCAAGGGCAAGCCGGAAGGACAATCAGGATAAGCCACATTCTTCTCTTCAATAGTATGTGGCGCATGGTCAGTAGCTATCACATCAATAATGTCTCTCAGCACCGCATCCATGATCGCTTGTCTGTCCGTTTCTGTTTTTATCGCAGGATTACATACGATCTTCGCCCCTAATCTTTGATAATCTTCATCATTATAATAAAGATGATGCACACACGCCTCAGCAGTGATCCGCTTAGATTCAATTGGCCCCGCATCAAAAAGAGCCAATTCATTGAGTGTGCTGATATGTAATACATGTAATCGTGTGTCATACTTCCTGGCGAGCTCTACAGCGAGCGTACTTGATCTTAGACAAGCTTCACGCGACCTGATCTCAGGATGATGTGAAGGACTAAGCTGATAAAAGGACGTTTTAAAGATCTCCTTGTTCTCCCTTATGGTTTTCTCATCTTCACAATGGGTGGCCACAAGCATATGTGCACGAGAAAATAGAGCTTCTAATACTTGAGGATCATCTACCAGCATATTCCCGGTAGAAGAACCCATAAAAGCCTTTATACCACAGACACGGCGAGGATCAGTGCGAAGTACTTCATCAAGATTAGCATTCGTCGCCCCCATGTAAAAAGAATAATTGGCTGCCGAGGTGCGGGCGGCTATAGCATACTTTTCTTCAAGCAAATCACGGCTGATAGACTGAGGGATGGTATTGGGCATCTCCATGAACGAGGTAACCCCACCGATGACAGCAGCAGCTGACTCACTAGCGATATCAGCCTTATGTGTTAATCCCGGCTCCCTAAAATGAACCTGATCATCAATAATACCGGGCATCACCCATTTGCCGGAGGCATCGATAACTTTTCCGGCATGTTCGCTGATCGTTCCGTCAATCTTGGCAATGCGGTCGTTAATTATCAAAATATCTTGATACTTTGCAACACCACGATTGACCACCATCCCGTTCTTTATTAATAATTTTGCCATCGATATATTTTTACGTGTTTAGGACGAAGTACAGCAGAATGTCATCTTCGTCTCTCAGGGATAAATATATGATGCATCAGAATGCAAGTCACAATACTTTTCGGAAAATAGGATTATGAATCAGAAAATCGGCGTTCTTGGCGGTGGTCAGTTAGGAAAAATGCTGTATTCCGCAGGAGTACAACTTGATATGAATATCAGTTTTATGGATATGGATGAATCCTATCCGGTAGCAAAGTATTGTAGCCAATATTCAAAAGGGGATTTTACCAGCTACGATGATGTATTGCATTTCGGACTGGATAAGGACATTGTCACCATCGAAATAGAGAGAATTAATGTTGAAGCCCTCTACAAGCTGCAGTCAATGGGTAAAAAGGTTTATCCGCAGCCTCACATCATTGAGATGATTCAAGATAAAGGCAAGCAAAAAGACTTTTACACGACTCTAGAAATCCCTACCTCGGCTTACAAGAAATATGACAATTCGCAGTCTCTCAGGGACGATATCAAAGATGGCCATATTTCATATCCCTTCATCACAAAAGCACGCAAAGACGGTTATGATGGTAGAGGGGTTAAGGTAGTCAGAACGTCAAGTGATTTATCTGCTGATATTCGTACCGACTTTATCGTAGAAGATCTAATCAATATCGAAAAAGAATTATCCATTATCTGCTGTCGCAGCCCTCTTGGCGAAGTTGTCTGCTATGACGCTGTCGAAATGGTGTTTCATCCAGAAGAAAATATCCTATTGTATCAACTCGCACCGGCACGAATTCACCCCAAGCGTCTTGATGAAGCAAAAGATCTTGCCTTAAAAATCACCAATACACTTCAAATCGTAGGCCTCCTTGCTATCGAAATGTTCGTAACAGAGGATGGCCAAGTATTGGTAAATGAGATGGCTCCAAGACCCCATAATAGTGGACATCATAGCATCGAATCTTGCTTCACTTCCCAATACGAGAACCACCTTCGTGCGATTTCAGGACTCCCACTAGGTAGCACGCGACTCTTGACGAAAAGTTTGTTAATGAATGTACTAGGAAGTCCGAAACACGCCGGCCCAGCGACATACAAGGGATTGGACAATTTATTAAAAATGGAAGGGGTAAATCTTCATTTGTATGGCAAGCAAGAAACAAGACCTTTCCGAAAAATGGGACATATCAATATTATCGGGGATAATTGTCAGGATTTAGTCAGATATTACGAGACTATTTCTAAAAAATTTTCAGTCGTCTCTCAAGAATCACTTAAAACAACATCTAAGTAATGATAAGTATCATAATGGGCTCTAAGTCAGATCTGCCGATAATGTCGCAAGCCGCTGACCTACTGGAAGCCATGGGTATAACATACGAAATCACTATCGTATCCGCCCATCGCACACCGGAAAGACTATTTGAATATGCCAAATCTGCTAAATCGAGAGGCATTCAGATAGTTATTGCTGGCGCCGGAGGAGCAGCTCACTTACCCGGCATGGTTGCTTCTCTGACAACTATTCCCGTAATCGGAGTACCGATTAAGTCTTCGAACAGTATCGACGGATGGGATAGCATACTGAGTATTCTGCAAATGCCCAATGGCATCCCTGTGGCCACCGTTGCCCTGAATGCAGCTAAAAATGCAGGCTTACTGGGCGCCCAGATTATCGCTCTCCATGATGAGCAAGTAGCTCAAAAGTTAGAAAATTTTAGAACAGAACAGACTAATCAAGTGCTCTCTCAGGTTAACAATCTCGCTAAACAAATTTGCAATGAAGCTCAATAAACAATTCCTACTGCTTGCATTAAGTGTATTACTGCTCAGTGCCTGCGCGTCCACAAAATCTGCGACTGAGGACAGCCGTATGATTATCACTTTCGGAAGCTGCAATCATCAATGGGCAAAGCAACCCATGTGGAAGACCATTGCCAAAAACAAACCCGATCTCTTTATATGGCTCGGTGATATCATCTATGCAGACACGGAGAATATGACCAAGATGCAAAATGATTACGATATGCAGGCGAACAATTCCGACTATAAAGCCTTCGCCGCTAAGACACCCATCATAGGAATATGGGATGATCATGATTATGGGGTTAACGATGGCGGAAAAGAATATCCCCAAAAAGATTCGAGTAAGATGCTTCTATTTGACTTCTTAAAAGTCAGTACTGAAAATGAAGCTTATAACAGACCCGGAGCATACCAGCATTATGTCTATAAAAAGAAAGACCTGACGGTCAAAGTATTATTGCTGGACACTAGATATTTCCGTGACTCAGTAGGTCTTGTCGGTGGAAGTATTCTTGGGGATGAACAATGGCGATGGCTCATAAGTCATCTATCACAAAATGATGCTGATATCCATATCATAGCAAGCGGAATACAAGTTTTGCCCACCGAGCATAGGTTCGAAAAATGGGCTAATTTCCCCAATGACAGAGAAAGACTCATCCAAATACTTGATCGACTCAATGTTAACTACCCTATCCTCCTGAGTGGTGATAGACATATAGCTGAGATTAGTTATCTGAAAACACCCAGCGGTAAAAACCAACTTATCGAACTCACCTCAAGTGGCTTGACTCATTATTACGAGAAATTCAGCGGGGAGCCAAATGAATTGCGCGTAGGACAAGTGGTAGCTGAACTAAACTTCGGATTACTAGACATTGAAAAACGCAATGGCTTGATCTACTTTGACGCATCGATACAAGACAAAAAAAATCAAAGTAAAGCATTCATTACGGAGAAATTTAAAAGAGATAAATAATGCTCAGATGGGGTTTACTAGCCTATGGCAGAATCGCGCGCAAGATGGAAAGCAGTATTGCGGCCAGCAAGCACAATAAGATCGTCGCCATTGCCAGTAACTCTCAATATGGCGATATCCCTTCACATTATAGACGATATCGGCATTACATTGACTTGCTGGATGATCCTGAAATAGATATCATCTATGTAAGTACTACACACAATGATCATGCAGAATGGACAATCAAGGCTTTGCACGCCGGCAAGCATGTACTCTGTGAAAAACCCATGAGCACGAGTAGACCGGAGGTAATAAAAATGATAGAGGCAGCGCGCCTGTCTGGTAAATTTCTGATGGAAGCCATATGGATGCGGTATCTGCCAGGATATATAAAAGTAAGAGAGTTCATCACAGAGGGTCTCATAGGAGAGATACAAATGATCCAAGCGAATTTTGGCTTCGCGCAGAATCCTGATGATCTCAAACCTCGACTTAACGACCCGGCTCTTGCTGCCGGCGCGATATGGGATGTAGGCATTTATCCACTAGCCTTGATCATTGATTATGCCAGATCGAGTGTAAGTGGTATGACTGCGACGGGTCATCTTTCGTCATTGGGCGTGGATGAGCGTGTCGCGGCGCAATACATATTTGACAACGGCATCATTGCCCAGATGACTTGCTCCACAAATCTCAAAACCCATAATCAGGCAATATTAACCGGTACCGAGGGTATCATCGTAATGGACGATTTCTGGAAATGTGAATCATTCAGTATCCTCCGCAATGACCAAAAAGAGAATTATTTAGTGCCATATTATTCGACAGGCCTATATCATGAAGTAGAGGCTTGCTATGATCTGATACAAAGCGGTCGTCAAGCTTCTGACATAGTATCTTGGGATGATTCACTGACATTGGCCGCAATGATGGATGACTTGCTTGATAAACTTAAAAACTAACCATACCGCATTGAAAAAAATTGTAACCACCCTAATCATCTTGACCTCAGCGCTATTATTCTCTTGTGCGCCTTCGTCAGACAAAAATTCCCCGGCAGAGCAATCCGCTTACCTCGTCAGACATGCCGAAAAAGTCTTAGATAACACCAAAAATCCGGACCTCACGGAACAAGGTAAACAAAGAGCAGAAAAACTTGCCGACCTACTTGCTGACGCAAATATTAAAGCCATCTTTTCCAGCGATTATACCAGAACGATCATGACAGGGAAACCATTGGCAGATCTCCAAGATGTTAAAATCCAGATTTATGAAGCACATGATTTTGGGACAATATTGACCTATCTAAGTGAAAATCCTCAAAACAATATACTGGTAGTAGGTCATAGCAACACCATACCTCAACTAGCCAATACATTGATTAAAAAAGAAAGCTATTCGGAGTTGAATGAAGACACATATTCTACACTTTTTCAATTATCACGAAAAGGGAAAAACTGGACTTGTCAAATTTTAGAATTTTAATTTATCCTACAATATTGACTTCTTCCTCCAGCATTATTCCAAATTTAGAAAACACATCAACTTTAATCCTGCGCGCATAGTGTGTAATTTCTGCCCCATTGTCGACGCCATAATTTACGATTACCAGCGCTTGATCTTGATGACTACCTACATTGCCATCTTTAAATCCTCTCCAGCCGGCTTGATCAATTAACCATCCCGCAGCGATTTTGACATGATCAGCATCAACCGGATAAACAGGAGCAGAAGGGTGCGATTCCTTTATACGAGTACCAAGATCTTTGTCAATAATCGGATTTTTGAAAAAACTTCCGGCATTGGGTAGTTGTAACGGATCGGGTAATTTACGTCTTCTGATAGCGATTACAGCAGCACTGACATCACGAATGCCTGGTTTCTCAACATGCATGACACTTAATTCCTTGCGAATATCTCCGTACTCTGTCTTAATATTATGATACCCTTTTTTCATGAGCCTGATGGTAATCGCCAATATAACATATCTATTCTTCCATAGCCCTTTAAAATGGCTGTCTCGATAAGACAGCCCACAGTCTTCAGCTGGTATAACATCCTTCACGCCATTATGAATGTCAAATACTTCCACATCCACCAAAACATCTTTAATCTCGACGCCGTATGCCCCGATATTCTGCATAGGAGCGGCGCCTGTCAATCCCGGAATAAGACTCAAATTTTCAATACCACCGAGATCCTTGTCAATAGCCCAGCATACGAGCTCGTGCCATAGCTCTCCCGCACCGACACGTACAAGTGCACTCTCGTCATCTTCCTTGATGATCGAAAACCCTTTTAAGGCGACAACTATAATATCACGCGCTATGTCCGCCGCGAACAAGGTATTCGTTCCGCCACCCAGGATTAGCGGATTATGTGCTTGATATAAAGCAAATCTGAGTTGATCTAATGTATATACCCGATAAACAGTCCCGCATCGGTGAACGGTATTAAAAGTGGTAAGTCCCGCTGTAGTATAAACTACTTCATTATTCATAGTGCTTAAAAATCCGGGTCTGTAGTCTTCTTGAGCATCGGGATATTAAAATCATATCCTATCCCCGCATTCAGGGTATTGGCCTTAAGGTCATGATTAAAGCCATATCTGACATAAAAATGAATATCAAAACCACTAATACCGAAGCCATAATCGGCCTCCAGGACAATTGTTCTATACATGTTGCGCTCTATTCCGAGTTCTTTAAATCTCCGCGTGAGTCCATGTAATTCTGTCCGCGACCATTGGTAGCCTACCCCCAAAGCAAATCCTGTCGAGCCACCGTAACTGAGATTGTTCAATCCGCCAAACTCAAATTTTAGCATCACCGGAAAACTTAGCGCACCGAGTCCCTTAAACTCCTCTAGACTCATCGCGAAAGGAGAGTACATGATAAACGCCTCCGGACTGATGGCAAAAGACTCCGACCCAAACCACGCTTTCGGACCGATCCCAAAATTGAGTAAGGCACTCCCTGAAGAATTTGATATACCTTCTGCCGGCGGATTGACATAGCGTGTATAAAGATCATTTTTGAAACTAAAACCCCATGCCGCAGGTTGTGATTGCGCATTAAGATCCACTGAAAAGAAGCTGATCCAAATCACCAAGAGAAAGCCAATATATTTCATCTATTGAAGGTATGTTTTATTGATGGATATCAAACTGAAGCCTAGCCATGCTCTTGTAAACCCCTCCTTCCTTGCTCAGTAATGCATCATGCGAACCCTGTTCCACTATCCGTCCCTTGTCAAGTACATATATCCGATCCACATCTCTGATAGTGCTCAACCTATGTGCAATAATTATGGAAGTTCGACCGACCATCAGTCTGTCCAAAGCCTCTTGGACCAGTCTCTCTGATTCCGCATCAAGAGATGAAGTAGCTTCATCCAATAACAAGATAGCCGGATTTTTTAGTATTGTTCTTGCTATCGCAATTCTTTGCTTTTGTCCACCGGAAAGTTTTATACCTCGCTCACCGACAATGGTTTCTAGACCTTCTGGAAATCGACTTACGAATTCATGGCTATTGGACTGTTCGAGCGCGGTTTGTATTTCTTCTTCAGTTGCATCCGGACGACCGTATATGAGATTCTCTCTTATCGTACCACCGAATAATATTACTTCTTGTGGGACAATCCCTATCTGCCTGCGCAATGAACGCAGATCATATTCTACTATAGGCACATCATCTATCTTGATAATTCCTACTTCTACAGGGTAGAAATTAATGAGCAGTTTGATCAATGTTGATTTCCCGCTGCCACTCTGGCCGATGAGTGCAACTTTCTCACCCTGATGAATCGTCATGCTGACGTCGTTTAGCACCTCTATTTCGTGCCGAGAGGGATATGAAAAAGAGACGTTTTCTAGTGCAAGTTTTCCCAATATTCTTCGGTTCTCGTCTTCATCTGTGCTGTCCATCTCTAATTCTGACGAACGATTGAGTATCTCTTGTATTCTCTCCGTAGCACCCAATGCCCCAAGAATAGAGGTATAAAGATTACCAAGACTGGCTATAGCCGCGCCTATCATCACCGTATAAATAACAAATGAAAGCAAGTTCCCTGCATCCATTTCGCCTTGCTGGACTAACAAAGCACCACGCCATAATATGAATAGGATACTTCCGAATAACAAGAAGATGACAAAAGCAAAAAACACACCTCTTATCCACGCAAATCGCAACGAAATGCTTATCATCTTATCTATGCTTGCGCCATATCTTTTAAATTCAAACAACTCATTGGCAAATGCCTTGACGATGCTAAAATTCTGAAAAGTCTCTTCGACAATGGTATTTGTCAAGGCTAGTTGATCTTGCCGCTGACGAGATAATTTGCGAATGTACCGACCAAAAAACATGGCAGCTACCACCACTCCCGGGATGACTAATAGCATGATCAGGAATAATCTCGGCATCAAAAAAGCAAGAACGGCTATACCAAAAATTAAAATAAGAATCTGCCGGATAAACTCCGCCAATGTGATACTGAAGACAGACTGAAGTTGCTCTACATCTGCTGTGATACGACTCGTAAGCTCCCCCACCCGACTTGACTCAAAGAAATTCAAATCTTGCGTAATCAGCCGTTTGTAAACATCCCTTCTCACATCTCCTACCCCGCGTTCACTGACATTGGCAAATAGTATAGTCTGTGCAAATGACGATGCAGCCCTGATAGCTAAGAGAGCAAACATCACCAACCCCCACTGATTTAGCGTTAAACTAAACTTGCCCAATCCACTACCTGTGGCTACGCTCACCATTTCGCCGGGTATACCCATGATAGCCAGCATCAAGATACTCCCGATGACTAATAATATCATAGCACCAATAAAGTAAGACCAATAGGGCTTAATATAAGCAAATAGACTTAGGGCTGAGCGCAGTGCGTCTTTCGTAAGTTTTGGCTTAGCTTGATTCTGGTTATCTTTATTCATAAGAATGGGCGAAATTAAGCCTTTCTGAGCAATCCTTCCGCGAATAGAAAATCATAGATATCGGCCATATGTTCAAAATTGGGAGCACCGGACGCCAGAAGATTTGCATTTCCGAAAGGGTTATAAGCTAGTACATCCATTCCCGCCGCTTGCGCTCCGCGCACACCCGTGATAGTATCTTCGATCACCAGGCATGAATGAGCTGATTCTCCCTCAGCATGCGCTGCATAAAGAAAGAGCCCCGGGTCAGGCTTCCACTTGCCAATATCATAAGCACTGTAAATCGATTTTGGGTCAAAAAATCTCTCAAGACCAGTTGTCGACAGGGTAATATCCATCTTGACCTTCGGGCCATTACTGGCAACACATCGCTTAATATCCAAATGATCAAGGATGTTGATAACGCCGTCAATAGGACATAACTCGGCCTCAAATAAAATCTTGGTTCGAGCTCTGTAATCAGCTTCGAAAGATACCTCATCAAGGTGTTTACTCACTCTATCCTGAACATAAGTACATACTTGAGCCATTGATCCTCCTACGAACAAATCATGGCATTGCTCAGCCGACCGTTGTATGGATAACTCCGCAAGCATCTCACTGATCACTCGACAAGTCAATCGCTCACTATCCACCAATGTGCCATCGCAATCAAATATCAACAAGCCATATTTTCTACCCTTCATCACGGTTCAAATCAATTAATTCATACAAAACAAATATTTAAGACACCCTGATGGCGATCATTAATGTCAAAAATATTGCATTTTGCACTGAAAAAAAACATTCATATTGCGAAGGTAAGAACTCTTAAACGAACCAATCATCATGAACGCTTACTCACCCACTCAGGTAAATGATCTACATATTCACAGATTTGCATTCGTGCAATACGCTATCGATGGAAATGTACTAAGCATCACTCTCAATAGACCCGAAAAGAAAAATGCCCTCCATCCTCAGATGATGAACGAAATCGCATTTTTAATGCACTGCGCCCATTATCGTCATGATATATGGGTATTGACTATTGCTGCTAAAGGAAGTGTATTCTGTGCGGGGGCCGATCTCAAAGCAATGGCCGGCATCATTGAAGAAAATGATTCTACCATACCAGAGCCTGACGAAGTAATATTGATGGCTCAGCTATTCAGCAAAGTACATAAACCTGTGATAAGTATCGTTACCGGTGATGTCTATGCCGGTGGATTCTTTTTTTTGGCTGGAAGCCAAATAGTACTAGCACAAGATGATTGTAAGCTGGGGCTCCCGGAAGTCAAGAGAGGACTATATCCTTTTCAGATTATGGCTGCACTAATGAAGGTAATGCCTACACGCAAGGTGATAGACTGGTGTATCAGGGGATATACACTCTCAGTAAATGACGCTGAGAAATACGGATTGATAACTGAGTTATGTTCATCCGATACTATCTATAAACGTGCAAAAGAAATCACTCAAGAGCTTCTACTCAATAGCCCATCAGCGATAAGACTTGGTCTAGAGAGTTTTGAAAAAATAACAGAAAAAGAAGATCATCAGGCGTATTTATTCGATATGCTACAAAAAACCATCAGTACTAATGATGCGCAAGAAGGACTTCGCGCATTTAGAGAAAAACGGAATCCACAGTGGACAGGAAATTAAGTAGTGAAGAAATGTAAATTCTCATTACATTTAGGTCATTATAAGTTTTTATAAGCACAACCGATCAACATGAAAGCTTCCAGAATATGCTTATTAGCAATATTAGTTATTGCGCTCAGTAGTGTAAGCCTTCTTGGTCAGAATCAATATAAAGACCTCGAAGCACAGTTAAAAGGCCTCAGCAATCAAGCATATGCCAGAAAAGCATTTAGCATAGCAGAAGAGCGTGCCAAAAAGAACGATATGGCAGGCACACTGTACTTCACCGACCTGGCAATCGACAAGGCCGGTAAGATATCAGAATCGGTAGTAGCTGCCCTACAGCTATCAAAGGCCAATATCCTGCTCGCTTATGGAGATCAAAGCGACAAAATAAATCGCGAAATAATTTATGCCCTCAGGGCTTGTCATGTCGCCGATAACAAGAAGGTGATGAATGACGAAATATTGGATGTGTCCAAATCTCTCAATAGAATACTTTCTGATCCGACGCAGATAGGATTACTACATGCATTGGTAGAAGAGCTATCAATGGATAGCAATGTGATACGAGAATTCAAAGAATCTACATTGGCCGCCAGGCAAAGAAAAAAAATAGAAGCACAGCTAAGCTCGAGTGAACAAGAGAAAAAAGCACTTTTAGAAGACCAAGAGCAAATTCAAGCCACCGTCAGAACACTCAATCGATCTAAACTTAAGCTAGACAATGAACTCGCCGTAAAAACGAAGGAAGTCGCGAATCTAGCAGCCTTGACCGCTCTGCAACAAGCTGAACTCGAACGATCCATGAGAATCATGGACTCACTTTCATTCATAGCCGCCCTAGATTCTATGGCGATAATACAACAAGATCTGATTTATGACATGCAGCTAGAAACACTCAATGCCGAAAGAGAAAAGCTCAGCTTGATGGCTGCCAAAAATAAATCAATGCAACTGTCTATGTTTGCCATGGTCGCCGCTTCTATGTTCCTGATCTTCCTCTATTTTCTTAGCCGCAGATACAATAATCAGCTGAAGGAAAAATCAGTAGAAATCGAAAAAGAAAAAAATCGCTACCAAGAGCTTTTACTTAACATACTTCCCCCGGCTATCGCTGAAGAGCTCAAAGTGACAGGTAAGGTCAAAGCAAAATACCACGATTCTGCTACCATCCTTTTTTGCGACTTGGTAAACTTTAGTGCCATTTCTAAGCAGCTATCTTCCGAACAGCTCGTACAGGATCTAGACTACTGCTTTGCGGCTTTTGACCGGATAGTGTCAAAGTACAACATCGAAAAAATCAAAACAATAGGAGATGCTTATATGTGCATTGGCGGATTGCCGCACCAGATAAAGGAGTCAGAAAAAAACGTCATTGACGCTGCTATAGATATGCAAGGCTTTCTCAAACAATGGAATATATCGCGTAAAAAATTAGAACTTCCGGAGTTTAACGCTCGCATAGGTATTCATACCGGCCCTGTTATAGCCGGCGTAGTGGGTGAAAAAAAGTTTGCCTACGATGTATGGGGTGATTCAGTAAATATTGCTGCCAGAATGGAGGCCAATAGCCAAGCGGGCATGATCAATATCTCTAAATCCACCTATGACAAAGTTCACAAACACTTTAAGTTTATCAAACGAGGTAACATCCATATAAAAAACATGAACGAGATGGAAATGTATTTTGTCAACGCATAAAAGAAGTAACGGCACGGTTTTAGCAATGAATTCATTCAACAATTTAAAAGCACGAAGAAGAACTTATTAATGCCGGATAGATAGATATTCAATCGGCGTGACTTAAGTGTCTTGCTGCGTCAAAAGACAAAGCATCATTATGAAAGAAAAAATCTCAGCCATATCGCCTAGCACTGATATAGAGCGAGGTGGATCTTCCGGATCTTACCGAGGCTTAAGAGATTTTATCATCAATGAACTCAAGACAAAATTATCTCCCGACCTCACCTATCACGGCATGCATCACACTATGGATGTCCTTGATCAGGTAAATCGGTCATTAAGACATTATAGAATAATCGGTAAAGACGCCGAATTACTCCGCATCGCAGCATTGGCCCATGATATAGGATTTACCGTCAAAAGTGCCAATCACGAAGAAACAGGTGCAAAAATTATGGATAAGGTTATGCCCCTGTATGGTTATAAAAAAGCAGAAATCGAGGCTATCAAAGGAATGATTCTCGCGACCCGAATTCCGCAAAGTCCAAAAAATCTCTTTGAAGAAATTCTCTGCGACGCAGACCTTGACTATCTCGGGCGAAAAGATTTCGACACCATAGCCCCTACTCTGTTCGAAGAATGGAAGAGCTTAGGCTTTATTAACAACGATGTAGAAGCATTTGACAAAATACAAGTCAAATTCCTCTCAAGCCATGAATATCACACCGACTATACCAAACGCAAACGCAACGCCACAAAGCTGCGCAATCTTCGATCCATTAATAAAAGGCTTAAGGCCTATTAAGGGCAACTCTTCAGTCATTTCATCAGTCGAATCTGCATTCAGTTTTAGGTATAAAAAGTCTTGATTGATCTCTGCGCCTATCGGCGCAATCTACAGGAACTACAATCGACAACATGGATATAAAAGATGAAATGTCAGCAATAATCTGCCATATCTGCCTTATCAGCGTGATATAATATATAACGCAAAGATTAAGTTGAGTGAACTGATGTACACAGATCTGTTATTGATCAGATCTCTTGTCTGCGCCTATCTGCGCAATCTGCGCGACAAAAATCACGCAGTTCTATACCAACCAGCTCGCCAATCAGCTATCTAACAAAGTTGCCAAAAGAGCTAACACAAACTGTCTCAATGTAAATTACAACAACTTGGATTTGTAAATAGAGCTGATCCCCATCTGCGCCATTCGATTTGTAACATACGTAGGGGGAATTGAACTAACATATCTAAGAAAAACTACACTTAAAATTTCATATCCATTATTCAATCAAAGCACTGAATCCCACTTACCTAAAGGTGGTATTATACGCCATTTTTATGATTTTATAAATCAATAATTTTATCTGCTTCTCTAATTCCACTTAAATACGCACCGTGTGCATTAGAAAAATAGTCAATATGCGTATGTTCCCCCGCAAAGAACAGTCTCTTGTCTACATCCTTAGCCAAATCATCAAAATGGCGCATTTCCGTTTCCAATGCTGTATAAGAATATGAACCAAAAGCATTTTCGTTGGATTGCCATTTAGTTCGTAACATATTGTTGGGATCAGGAATATTGGTTCCATAAATATCCCTCAAATGGGTCATAATTTCACCAATCACATGACTATCGCTCATACTCTCAGTTAGTCTTGCATAATCAGCATAAGCGAATGTCATAAGCGCATTAACTGTTGGGTGAAACTTTTTAACATTCACGAAGTAATTGAACTTATCTTTCACTTCAGGTGTATAACCAATGTATTGCTCCGCATCCCAAAAAGCAATATCCCAAGTTAATAAAAATTTATTAACACAATTCATTCCCACTTTTTTTATGGCGTTTAGTTTAGTAGATGGCAGAGTAGGAAAAAACTGAATGCTCTCGGCCTTTAAAACACCCAATGGTACTGTAGCAATTACAAAGTCCGCTTCACTAACAATTCCATTGTGCGTTACTTTGGCTCTAGGACTACTATAATCTATTCTGCTCACTCTTTGGTTTAATTGAACATTTAATCCATCTGCTAAAAAATTAGGAATGGTATCAAAGCCATTAGTTGATATTCTTTCTTCTCCACCAAATTCTTCACCTTCATCATAATAAAGGGAAGAAGTCTTGTCTAAGTCTCCTCCATCAAAAGTCATAAAAGTTGAGAGCAAAAACTTCCAAAGTCTATCAGTCGAGTATGCAGGGTATAAATTATTAAATACAGTTTCAAAACTTTGATTTAAACTTCCACTGTTCTTAAGCGTTTTTAAAATATTGTAATATACTTGTTCTGTTTGTGAATATACAGAATCACTTATTTCTACTCCTCCTATATCATAGGCAATTAAACTATCATCATCAGTAAATGCCGTTGTCATGCCTGATTGTACCGCTAATGTGGTAAGGGGGTTTCCTTTAGTTCCGTGTATCCAGCTTGCACCCTCATCAAAAGCCACTCCTAGCGTTCGATCGGTTCGTAATCGTCCACCTACGCGTTCTTGCGCTTCAAGTACAGTTACATTAAATCCGTTCTGTTTAAGTTTTCTAGCCGCTGCTAAACCAGAAATTCCTGCACCAATGATAATCACACTCTTACCATTAGGTGACATATCATCACCACCTTTACCACAAGAAGCAAGTAAAGTAGGTGTCATAAAAAAAAGCGGCACTTTTTTTAAAGAATCATTAATGAATTTTCTTCTTTTCATTTACGTATCTGTTTATTCAAAAGACATAAAACAACCCCATCCGTAAGAGTAAAAATACCCAGACCCTTACTGACGACCTCACGAATCAGCTATCATACAAAATTACCTAAGGTAAATTATAACAATTAACTTATTAAACATCACTGATCCATTTCTGCGCCTATCTGCGAAATCGGCAGGAGAAAAAAATTACGCTCAGTTCTTAACCAACCACCTCCATTCTTAAATAATACTGATCCAAATATGCGCCTATCTGCGCAATCCGCGAGAGAAAAATAATACACTTAATTTCTTACTGACAACCTCGCGAAACTATCCATTACCAATGTGCCATCGTCAATTATCAATACCTAATATAGCAACAAAGTCAGGCGGACTATAATTAACCGACTTCAATACTTTCCCATCCTCTTTACGATAAACTAAATATTCATGCCCCTTGGGGACAATGTAGGATGCCATATTCTTCTCCTTCTGGTAATAATCCACTGTGGCATGTGCCTCCTCCAGGGTTTTACAAGTTTTGCTCATATTAGATCGCTGTACCTCATCGAATAGAGCCTTAAAACGCCCTCCCAAACCAAACTCAAGGATAGCTCCGGAGAGGACATATTGCAAATCACTGAAAGCGTCCGCTATTTTGATAATATCCTGCTCCTTTATAGCCTCGACTAGCTCATCCAGCTCTTCCTTTATCAAACTAATGCGCAAATGACATCTTGCCTCAGAAGGCACTATCGGCGCATCCACGACAGGGAGATCAAATACCCTATGGAAGGCTGCCACACTATTCAACGCATCAGGCTCTAAAAAATCACTCATATCTGGTAAAGTTGTTATATTTCGTCGTAAAGGTAAACGAAAATGGCAAAAAGCCTTTTCCGCTACTGTTAAGCCCGCATACTATGAAAAGAAGCACATTTATAAAATCGACTACCGCAGCAACGGCCTTAGGCGTGATCAGCACATTGGGCTGTAAGCCCAAAAAGGAAGACATAACCGCCCCAAATCTGATCACATCCAAGAAATATAAATGGAAAATGGTCACTACCTGGCCCCCCAATTTTCCCGTCGTCGGCGATGGCTGCAATAAACTCGCCCATTGGATTAACGAAATGTCCGGCGGGCGTATCGAAATCAAGGTCTTTGGGGCAGGTGAGCTAGTGCCCGGCTTACAGGTATTCGAGGCTGTCAGTGGCGGAAGTGTGGAGATGGGGCATGGGGCTGCCTATTACTGGACAGGTATTGATCCGGCTTTTTCCTTTTTCAGCTCAGTACCATTCGGCATGAATAGCCAACAAGTTTATTCGTGGCTCGAACAAGGCGGCGGAAATGAACTCTGGCGTGAGTGGTATGCCCATTTTAACTGCGTTCCATTCTTCGCAGGTAACACAGGTGTCCAGATGGGTGGGTGGTTTAACAAACGCATCGATTCCGCAGCTGATTTTAAAGGATTAAAGATGCGTATCCCCGGCCTCGGAGGCAAAGTGATAGAATCCCTAGGTGGCGCCGCAGTACTGGTATCAGGTAGCGAATTACATACTAATCTAGAACGCGGCGTCATAGATGCGCTAGAATGGATAGGCCCTTACCATGACTATCTGATGGGCTTTCATCAAATAGCAAAATATTACTACTACCCCGGATGGCACGAACCCGGAAGCGTACTCGAATGCCTCGTCAATAAAAGAGCGTATGATGCATTACCGACGGATCTTCAAGCCATCATTCAGACAGCTTGTTATAGAGCCAATACCAATATGCTCGCGGAATTCGAATCGAAAAACAACGAATATCTCCAGAAAATAATCAATGAAACCAAAGTAGAAGTCCTACCATTCCCCGACGAAGTGATTAAACGATTGAAAGAATCTAGCCAGAAAATATATGTCGACATCGCCGCAAAACCCGGTTTCGGTAAACGTGTACATGATTCATACTTCAGATTTAAAGAACAAGTCAGTAAATGGAACGAGATTTCAGAAAAAGCTTATTATAATCAGATGCAGTGAGCTCAGGTATAATCACCTCTCACCCGGAGTAAGCTAATTGTTCCAAGATTAACCATCACAAATCGCTAATCTTACCGCTCAATAAGCGGCTAAAAATCGAGAAGTAATACGATGATTTTAACTTAGACTCTACATAAGTTTACCAAACCACATGTCTAGCTTGTCCAATATGCAGTAATAGAAATAATGCCGAAATATAAAGCAAGCCTCCCCGCTATGTTATGACAATAAGTAACAAACCCTACTAAAGACCATAGGTGGCACAATCATTAACCTAGCCTACTAGGGCTAATACATAAAAACAACAAACCATACCATCCACCAAAGTTGCGATAATCATTAACATGGCCTCAGCGGCACAAAATCCGATAATTACATTAACGCCTTCTCGTGTTATCGACCCTATGATTCCTCCTCTCCTATCCCGAGCAACATGATAAATGAGCGCTTTTATACGACAACTTAATAGCCGTATTCTCGTGGATACACAATAAACCCTATAATACGCTCCATACATGAATTAATTGCTATATCTTGGCACAATAACGCAAGTCAGAATTATGGCTATGTCCACTGCTCTGACTAAGTGTTTACAGATGTCTATAGACGTTTAAACACGACTACAATTGGCATTTAAGGCAGATACTATGAAAAGGACAAATTTTGATCAAAGCAGTATAGTGTATGGTTAATAACGATATAGACGCTATAAGGTCATGGAGTTGCGTATATACTGATGTTGGCGGTCATGCTAAAAAACCGACAACTATCGACAAAACATTTGTATTTAGAC
>CAYNFR010000013.1:0-61284 GCA_964396595.1 uncultured Saprospiraceae bacterium
ATCAAGAAAGAAACGATTACTTTGCTTACACTGCTATACCGGGCCAATAGCCGAGATGATAAAAGTGCTGTGCTGCAAGAAGCGAGAGAACATATTGAGGTTCTCCGATTATTCATCAGATAATGAAAGCTGGGATTTTGTTTTACAAGCTATGTTGAGCTCTTGAATAATGGTTTTTATCCTTTGTGATGTTTCTTTGCCTGCAGCTCTATGATAATTGTTTCATTTAAAATCGTAATTGATACTAAAGCACGAAATTGGAGAATAAAATCTTACTTCATCAAATAATAAGATCGGGTTGCCACGCTAATTTTAACAACTTGCTCGATGATTTTTTGATCCTCACGCGATGATCGATCCGATGGCCTATCAGCCAGATTATTCCTTGCTTGTCTGAGAGAACGAGTTGATTTCGCTTTTCGAATAAATTTACTTTAGCATCTGTGAGTATATCTGATATTTTCTTGCTTTTACCTGCCATCCCTAATGGGGACATCCTATCGCCTTCTTTAATTGATCTAAGTATAAGTGGCCAATGAACGGATTCGGCATCTATTACTTCTATATGATGATGTGGATCAAGTTTCATTGCGTCTATCAGCGATAATTTTAATATACCCTTACGACATAACACTTCCGACTCATATTGCTCAATGATCTTTGTCTCATTTTGATAAGTATTGATAGGTGCAATAATCAATGTACTTCGAGCAATAAGTAGCTCGTGACTGTGTGTGTGAAAAAGACTGCCATTCGATGTTGTTGTTGAGACAATTTTGGAAGCCTGAGCGGCATTAAATCCATATGGCGACAAAAGATGAAATAAGATCGTCTGATGATTTTTATAAGACATCAATTGATCTTTGTCAATTGTAATTATGCGGTCATTCGTTTTTACAATTTTACTTGCGATGGATTCAATATGTTGTTGTAATAATTCTGATTCATCTCTCAGGATGTTGATAGTACGTTGAAAACGTTCATGGGCATTGGGCCATCTAGAAAGTATATGAGGCCATACTTCATTTCTTATATAATTTCGATCATAGACGGAACTGGCATTCGAACTGTCCTCACGCCAGTTGATATGATTCTCACTAGCATATTTTTCCAGCTCTTCCTTTTTTAAGCATGATAGAGGTCTAATGAAAGAACTATTTCGTGGAGAAATGCCCATTAATCCTTTAGAGCCACTGCCTCGTAATGCGTTTATGAAAAATGTTTCAATACTGTCATTGATATGATGAGCTGTCGCACAGATAGATATGTCTTGAGCGAGCATGACTTGGTTAAAAAAATTATAGCGGATTTCTCTGGCTCTTTCTTGAAGTGAGGAGTGCTTGAGTTTAACTAATTCGTCATCACTGATAGTGTATGTGTGGATAGGGAGACCCATCTTGGTGGCCATTTCGATCACTGATTGAAGATCTGCATCTGAATCTGTTCCTCTTAATCTATAATTGACATGTGACGGATGACACTTATAGCCTAGAGTTGACAGAATATGCAAGAGTACATTACTATCAAGTCCTCCACTACACGCCACAAGGATGTTTGCTTGCGGATCAGTGATGAGTTGCTCTTTCACAATGAATGCACCTACCTCTTCGCGAATGTGCTTACTGAAGTTTGTCAATTCTTGTTAATATTATTGCAATCCTGAGTGCGAAGTTGCGTTTTTAGTTTTGGTTAAGATAACTTTGCCATCGCTAATATACGATATGAAAAACACGCCTGTTTATTTTCTAGTAGTTCTAATGATACTGTTGGTCAGTTGTAAGGATACGTCGCAGCATAAACCGCTGGTGACACCTGTTCAAGAGTCTCAATTCCCGATCAATATTCAGAAGGGAGGCACTTTTACCTCTTTAGGTGATATTAGAAAACAGGCTGAGGCTATCATAAACTTCCGCAAGGATAAAGAGCCCAAGGCTATGGCCTTTTTGACTTATGCTTTCTGGTATCCCGAGGTGGCATTTAACAATGGAGAGTTTACCCAGGTAGATCAGTTTCAAGGATATTGGTTGAAGCTAAATGATGACTTTACCTATATATTCGGATACTACGACACAGCTCATGGGTCAGGAAGATATCATTTCAGACTGGATGACATGGCGATGGTCATGCTTGATGATAACCCAGCATTCGAGCCCAAATCATGGAAAGTACAGCACAACGGCGAAGCAATGGTTCTCGTAGGTCAACACGAGATGGATGTTAATAACGGGATGCAAATCAAATTTTTACCCCTCGACAGACGACCTACACGTGGTTAATAAAATCATTGACCATTTTTCATTGAGTAATGAATTATTGGGAAGACGAACACAAAGTAATGCGTAGAACATCTTCGATCTTTTTTTTAGTGTTGTGTGCGTTTCTCATGGGATGTAAGGAGTCTGCTGTTCATCAACCGCTAGTTTTGCCTGTGTCTGACTCTCAATTTCCTTTAAACCATCAGATGGGAGGAGACTTTAGCTCCATAGCGCATGTCCGTAACCAAGTAGAAGCCATTATTAATTTAAGAAAGGAAAATCATCCGAAGATTCCTGCCATGTTACTCGCTTTTTTCTTCCATCCGAATGGGGCTATAGTCGGGCAGCGTCAGATGGGCGAGTCAGAATTTGAAGGTTATTGGCTAAAGTTTAATGATGACTTCACATATATCTTCGGACAGTTTGATATGGCACATGGCTCAGGAAGATTTCACTTCAGGCTGGAAGATGGGGAGTTAGTCATGCTTGATGATAATCCCGCATTTGAGCCTAAAATATGGGAACTTAAGCAGAATAGCGATTATATGGTTCTTGTAGGGAAGAATAGTTTGGGTATCCGTAACGGTAGTATCCAAGCAAGATTTGTTGCCCTGGATAATCGTCCGTCCAAAAGCTAAAAAATGCGGACATTCATCATCATTTTTGCATGTCTTACACTAATAGTCGGTGTTATTGCACTCTATTTTTATAATGCCTTTAACCGAGATATCATTGCTGCCGACACTTCTTATGAACTGTTTATTCCAAAGCAGACTTCCTACGAAACCGTCGAGGCAGAGCTAGTTTTTAATGATGTAATTAAAGATAAATGGATATTTTCCACCGTAGCTTCGCTTAAGAATTACAAAAGAGATGTTGTAGCTACTGGGCGCTATGTTTTGAAGCCGGATATGAGTGCCATTCAGTTGATCAACAAGCTACGCTCAGGCAATCAAGATGCCATTAAACTGACTATCAGCAATGGTAGATTTCTATCTGATATTGCCGGTCGGATGGCAGAAAAGATATATATAGATAGTTTATCATTATTGACTGCACTTACTGACGCTGCGCATCTCGAAAGACTTGAACTGACACAAGAACAAGCTATCTCTCAAATTATACCGAATACTTATGAAGTTTTTTGGGATGTTACCCCTGAGTCGATAGCAGACAGGATGGCAAGAGAATATCAGCGATTTTGGAGTCAGAATGATCGAAGATCTAAAGCGAAGTCCCTAGGGCTTTCTCTTGGCGAAGTATCCACACTTGCGGCTATCGTCGAGAAAGAGTCTCTACAAAAATCAGAAAGCCCTACCATAGCAGGCCTCTATCTTAATAGACTTAAGAGAGATATACCATTACAAGCCGACCCTACAGTGGTCTATGCCATTGGGGATTTTAGCATAAGGAGGGTATTGCTCAAAGATTTGGAGTATGACTCACCATATAATACCTATAAATACACAGGTCTCCCACCCGGCCCTATAAGTTTGCCAAGCATTGCCTCTATTGATGCGATTCTGGATGCGGAAAGTCATGATTATCTTTATATGTGTGCTAAGCCAGGATATCATGGTGCGCATTTATTCGCACGAACGCTAGCTGAGCACGAACGCAATGCGAATATCTATAGACGCTGGTTGAATAGTGAAGGTATATTTAGATAGCCAGGCCACTCCCTTGTACAATTACGAATTACCGGCTTGTCTCAAGGAGGCGGCAATTACGAATTACGTTCATCGCCTCTTACTGACATGACACCAATTACGAATTACGGGGGTCTAGTTTTTTAGACGCGACTCTAACGGACGGCATCACTATAATTGTAAAATAAGGTCTTCGCCCATTACGAAATGGTCAAATTGTGTAAAGCTCAAAAGACGAATGTGGCGATGAGGATTAGCCCTATGATAATCATAGAGATCAGAAGAGAGAGGGTAATGCTGGCACTCAGGCGGCTGCGGGGATCTTCGTATGCGGGATGATTGTGGTGATCTGACAAGATAGGGGATTATTTATTGGGGTTGTTTTGTTGGATTTGCTGTAGGAGGTTATTGTAGAATCGTAAACCATTCTCATTGAAGAGATTGCCATACAGGTATTGTTCATTTTTAATGAACACCTGAAAGATGCAATCTTGGCTGTAATAAACATGAGCTTCTAAAAGCAATTCTCCTCGACCATAATATACCTTACGAGCAAGCGGAATGCAATTTTCGGGAAGCGAAGATAAAGGCGTAAGAGAAATTAATGAGAGATCTTGCTTTACGGCACCGTTTCCAGATTGATTCATGGAAACACCACCTGTGCTAAAATTATAGTCTATTTGATCGCCTTTCTCGTTGAGAAGGAGTATCATATCCATCGGCAGGCCATCGGGAGACCAGTTTTTGATGTATTTAGAAAAGCTAGAAACTGGTTTTTGCTCTTTTTTCGGTATGCAAGCTATCATGGTCACAAGCATAAGGGATGTCCATATTCTCGTCATAGTGCGTTTTGTGTTCGTCGATGACAAATGTAAAAAAAGACCTAATGTCTCAGTGTATTTAATGAGGGGAGTTTTATCGAGGTAGCGCTTGCAAGCTATCGAAGTTGATTTGTTATCAATAAAAAAGCCTAACAACTTGAAGTTGATAGGCTTAATATTTTGAATCATCGGATTCAATTACATTGACGAGGGGTGTTAAACCGCTGATTTTACTACTTGGGCGAAAGCATCAGGATGATTCATCGCTAAATCTGCCAATGCTTTGCGATTAATGCCGATATTCTTTTCGCTTAAAGCATGCATCAACTGAGAATAACTGATGCCATGCTCTCTAGCACCCGCATTAATACGTGTGATCCATAGCTTTCTGAATTCTCTTTTTTTGTTTTTTCTGTCGCGATATGCGTATTGAAGTCCTTTTTCAAGGGCATTTTTTGCTACTGTGTAAACATTTCTTCTTGCTCCAAAGTAACCTTTAGTAGACTTAAGAATCTTTTTTCTACGCGCTCTAGACGCTACCGAATTTACTGAACGTGGCATTCTATTATGTCTTTATTAAATTCCCAATAATGTCTGTATTCTCTTCTTGTCAGCATCGCTCACTAAAGTAGAGCCTTTCAATCTCAACTTGGCCTTGGTGCTTTTTTTACGCATCAAGTGCGAAGTATTGGCCTGAAATCTCTTAATCTTTCCAGAACCCGTAACTTTGAATCTCTTTTTTGCACCTGAGTGCGTCTTTACCTTAGGCATAAGCTCTTTATTTCTAATGGGGTGCAAATGTATATATAATATTTCCGATCTTCAAGTAGTTATGCCAAATTACTTATAAAACAAAATAATATTTAGCTCGATATTTGCCTTAACTTCGTCTAATAAGCTGATTTGACAGTGACGAAAGCTTTACATCCCGCGATATTAAAGATTTTTAACCCTGAGAATAGAGGGTTATTTGTGATAGCAGGGCCCTGTGTAGTAGAAAGTGAGGAGTTGAGTATTGAGATAGCGCAGACGCTGAGTGAAATCGCTAATCGACTAGATATACCATATGTTTTTAAAGCATCCTATCGCAAAGCGAATAGAACATCATCACAATCGTTTAGAGGGATTGGCGATGATAGAGCGCTTGATATACTTCGCGTGGTTAAAAATCACGTAGGTGTGGCGATAACGACAGATGTGCACGAGATTGCGGAGCTGGAGTCAGTTGTAGACGTGGTCGATATGATTCAAATACCCGCATTTTTGTCGCGACAGACGGCCTTGATCGAGGCATCTGCCATGTCAGGGTGCGCAGTAAATATAAAAAAGGGGCAATTCATGTCTGCAGAAGCAGCTATTGCAGCGGCTGATAAAGCAAGATGTTACGAAAAACCATTGGTGATGTTGACAGAAAGGGGCAATAGTTTTGGCTATAACGATCTTGTTGTTGATGGTAGAAATATTGCTCTGATGTCCGAATCGTTTATCACTGTGATGGATTGTACGCATGCGACCCAGCAGCCAAATCAATCCTCCAATATAACAGGAGGCCAAAATGAATATGCTGAATTAATGGCGCGTATCGGGATTGTTGCCGGTGCGCGTGGAATATTCATAGAGACGCATCCACACCCGAAGGCTGCCCCTTCGGATGCCCGGTCGATGATTCCATTAAAGAATATGTCAGATATGCTTTACAGGCTAAAGGAATTATTTTATTCATATTCCAAGGTTTATGCCTGAGTTTTTAGAGTTAAAAATTATCCCAGGGAAGATCTCAGATGAGTATTTTATTCGGGAGCAGCTCTTTGCTTTGGCAGGCCCATCTGTTCATAGTGGTGTTGATTTTAAGCTGGTGCGAAAGTCTATCGATTCTCGTAAGGGTAGGGTGCTATATGTGCTACGATATGAGATAGTTGAAAAAAACCATTACAAGCCCCCGTCAGATGAGATAGTTTATCGACCAGTTCATCAGGATGCCCCCCGAGTGCTTATCATTGGTGCGGGTCCATGTGGCTACTATGCCGCTTTACGCTGTATAGAACTTGGCCTTCGGCCAATAGTTATTGATAGAGGCAAGGATGTCCAGGCCAGAAGACGGGACTTGAAGAGCATTCAGCAGTTTGGTATAGTAAATCCTGATTCCAATTATTGTTTTGGAGAAGGTGGTGCCGGTACGTATTCAGATGGAAAGCTATATACTCGTTCGACAAAGCGTGGAGATATTATCAAGGCGCTGAAGATTCTTGTGCAACATGGTGCTGCTGAAGAAATCTTGACAGATGCGCACCCACATATCGGTTCTAATAAACTTCCCAAGATAGTGGCCGGTATAAGAGAAACCATCATTAATGCCGGGGGCGAGGTAAGATTTAATAGCCGCGTGATCGATTTTATAATAGAGAACAATGTCTTCCGGGGTGTGGTTCTCGAGGATGGAAGTGAGCTTACTGCTGGTGCTTCTGTTTTATGCACAGGACATTCGGCGCGGGATATATATGAACTGTGTCATAAGTACAACATATCTATTGCGTTTAAGCCCTTTGCTATGGGTGTCAGAATAGAACACCCACAAGCATTGATCGATGAAATCCAATATCACCGTGAGCAAAGGGGAGAACATTTGCCAGCGGCTTCTTATGGATTGGCTTGTCAGGTAAATGAACATGGGGTTTTTTCTTTTTGTATGTGCCCTGGTGGACTCATCGTTCCTGCCTCGACTTCACCCGGTGAGCTAGTAGTCAACGGAATGTCATTGTCTCGACGCGATTCGCCCTATGCAAATGCTGCTTTAGTTGTTAGCTTGGATCAAAATCCCGGTAAGGATGTTTTTGATGGTATGCATTACCAATCGGGATTGGAAAAGCACATTTTTAGCTTTGGTGATGGGACACAACAAGCACCCGCACAGCGCATTACAGATTTTGTAAAAAATAAAATTAGTGCTGATCTACCGTCATCATCCTACATTCCGGGTGTTTATAGCGCACCGATGCACGAATTTCTACCCGGGTGGATTGCAGGCGCTATTCGTAAGGCATTGCATGAATTTGATAAAAAAATGAAGGGCTACTTCACCTCTGAGGCGCAGCTCGTGGGGCTAGAAAGTCGCACCAGCGCACCTATCAGAATTAATCGTGATCGAGCCACGCTGATGAGTACGACCACTGAAGCGTTATTTCCCGGAGGAGAAGGTGCGGGATTTGCAGGGGGTATTTTGTCGGCAGCTTTGGACGGAGAGCGTTTGGCTAATGCTGTTAATGCCTTCATCACGCGTTAAGCATTCTTCCCAAATAGTCTGCAATTGGCAAAAAAAATACCCGACCAACGAATTGATCGGGTATCGTCATCATGAAAAAGGTATGTTGAAGTCAAGTTTTACTTGCCGCAGCAAGAAACAAATGTTTTATAAATAAAACAAGAATATTCTAAAAAAAATTTATTTTCTACAATATTTTGAACTGAATCCTAAATATTCGATAATTAGTTTGCTATTTCTGCTCATTTAGCAAATAAAATACTTTGTATGTCGGAATAAACAATGCTGCGATTTTGATATTAAGTAGATTGTTATTCATTGCTTTGGCAATTATGCCAATTATGCCATTTATAATTTTGAGAAGTCCATATTTACGTACTTTACTTGCAAATAAGATAGGCGGATTATGTGATAAATCATATCGTTGACTGAGTTCTACAAGGTTTTTTATCGCTTTGCGCTGATCGCTGAGAAAAATTACGTTGGATTTCAGTCCGGTATGTTTCACCCTGTTGTCTATGTGGACAATCGGAATCGAAGCTAATCGTAGATTATATCCTAGTATATAATCTTCATAGCCATATTGTTTAATCAGCTCATCGTATGAATAGGAATTATGCAAATCAGTAGGGGCGAGATAATTATTGCTATGAAAATGACGGTAAGGATCAGCTTGTCGAATATTAGCTTGAAGAGCTTCTTTTTTAGTTCCATAGTACCAATGTAGATAGGATTCTGAGCTTGGCGGTTGCTGGGGATATACAGTGCCGCCATAAATGAAACAGCCCGGATGATCAGCTGCACTGGAGAGGTATCGTTTAATGAAACTCTTCTCTATGATCATCGAATCGCCATCGATCAGCAATGACAGCGGGTGATTGGCTTGGTCAATCAACAGATTTCGTGTAATGCTTCGACCCATATTTATTTCGTTTCTAAAGATCGAGGTATAAGACAATCTCGACAAGATGCTATTAGTGAGGTAAAGCGCTTCTTGTGAATGGTCATCGCGAATGATAATTTCGAATTCAATCCGGGCAAGTGTACATTGAAAGTGCAAATCTGTTACCAGCAGCCTGACATCTTGATGGTAAATCGGAATGAGAATTGACAACATAGACGTTTAATTAAAATAGCATGCAGATCAGAGTGCCTGGTTCCTCTTGGTGCGAAGATAATTAAGATCCATGCTGTGCCGTGAAGGCAGAACTTCTTATTTATGTAGCTGAAAGACATTATGTTTCAGTAGTTAATAACTTTGACCGGCAAGATCAGTATACCCCTGCGGTGTATTGACAGTAGATAGAGGGATATGAAGACATTCTATTTTATTCGTCATGGCGAGACGGAATTAAACCGACAAGGCATTATTCAGGGCAGCGGCGTGGACAGCAGGCTTAACGATACGGGTATGCATCAAGGCCGTAGATTTTTCAATTACTACAAAAACGAGTGCTTTGATTATGTGATATGTTCCAGCCTCAGAAGATCTTACGAGACGATAGAGCCATTTTTATCAACCCATCATCTCCCTTATGAAAAGACAGCTTTGATAAACGAGATATCCTGGGGTATCCACGAAGGCAAATCCGGGAATCCTCAATTACGAATTGATTATAAGACCCTAATTAACGCTTGGAATAGGGGTGTTTTTGATAGTAAATTTGAAGGCGGAGAGTCGGCTACGGAGCTATCCGCGAGGCTGAGTAGGTTCATGGATTATATCATTAGTCTGCCATACGATCGAATATTGGTGTGTACTCATGGGCGTGCATTGCGATGTCTCATGTGTTTGATAGAACAGAAACACTTGAGAGAAATGGAAAACTATGAACACGCTAACACCGGACTATATCTGGTCACGTATAATGCAAATGAATGGTCAGTACTTAAGCACAACGATTCTTCACATTTGATTAAGCGATAATTACCGGACACTTCGCTCTATGATTTGATCTCTTCCCGGCCCCACCGAAATCCAAGGAATAGGTGTGACGAGGTATTGTTCTATGAATTCGACATAATTCTGTAAGCTGAAAGGGATGGATGTGTTACCATTTAGTCCGGTAGTCTTTTGTTGCCATCCGGCAAATTCCCTCAGATTTACTTTGTAGTTTTTATTACATAAATCATATGGTAGTTGATCTGTTTTTACATCGTCAACTGTGTAGCTATCCACCGCCTTAATGGACTCGAAGTCATCTAAGACATCTGATTTAGTCAAGGCGATGTGGGTCACGCCATTGATCATAACGCTGTACTTCAACTGTACCAAATCAATCCAGCCGCAACGTCTTGACCTACCGGTTGTTGCTCCGAACTCATGCCCTAACGTTTGTATTCTTTTACCCACGTCATCAAATAGCTCCGAAGGGAAAGGTCCTCCTCCGACACGCGTACAATATGCTTTGGTAATACCTATTACCTTGCCTATCTGCTGAGGGGCAGCACCAATACCTGTGCATACGCCAGCGGTAATAGTGTTACTTGATGTTACGAATGGATATGTTCCATAATCCACATCAAGCATAGCACCTTGAGCACCTTCAGCGAGTATTCTCTTTCCATTCTTTAAAAAATCATGCAAGTAATACTCGCAAGAAATACTGCCAAGTCTTTTAAGAAATTCGACACTTTCAAACCATTCTTCTTCATTCCATTCGAACTCTACAGTATCATAGATCTTCGCTAGCTGAAGGTGTTTTTCTCTTAGGGCATTATATTTTGCGCGAAAGGTAGGATCCCATAAATCTCCAAATCTAAGACCGTTTCTGCCAGTTTTATCCATATATGTTGGGCCGATTCCTCTCAAAGTTGAGCCTATTTTATTCGCTCCTTTAGAAGCTTCCGATGCCGCATCGAGGTATCTATGTGATGGGAGAATAAGATGCGCTTTCTGTGCTATCAACAGATTGGCTGTAGCATCCACACCCATGTCGCGCAAGCCCCTGATTTCTTTACGAAGCGTGATTGGATCTATTACTACACCATTGCCGATAATGTTTTTCGTGTTTACATTAAATATTCCGGAAGGTATGGTATGTAAAACAAATTTTTTATCACCGATGTAAATGGTATGACCTGCATTAGGGCCTCCTTGATATCTACAAATGATATCATAGTCACGGGATAGATAATCAACTATCTTTCCCTTGCCTTCATCTCCCCATTGAAGACCCAATAATACATCAACTGCCATGTTTGCTATTTTCTTTATGATAATTTTAGTGCATGATAATCATGGTGCGCCTACGTCAATAGATACATATTGTGCGTTTTTTTAAACACGTTTATAGGCATTTATTTCACGCCTCTCTCACCCCGCGCCCAAAGGTAAATCATTGATGTTAATTCATACAATTACCGCATAAGCCAAACATATTTAGTGAGTAATTATTTGGGCAATGTCGATATGTATTGAAGATTGATTCTACGCGTGCAGTTATGGTTTCGTCCTGAAACTCCGTAATATTTCCGCATATAGTGCATATCAAATGATTGTGGGCTTCGAATCCATACTTGCGCTCAAATATCGATTTTCCATTCCCAAAATCCATCTTATGAATCAAGTCGGCTATTGTGAGTATATCCAGTGTGTTATAGACTGTCGCTCTGCTCACGCGACACACGTTTTGTTTCATTTTGATGTACAGCGTTTCTGCATCAAAATGGTGCTGATGGATATATATTTCCTCGAGAATGGCATAGCGTTCCGGGGTTTTACGATTATTATTAATCTCAAGAAAGCGGTCAAATTTTTGTTTAGCAGAATGGTATTTTTCTATCAGATCAGCTTGTGAATAGTTTGGTGAATATACACAATTCGTGTTAGATTCTATTGTTTTGTTAGTAGGCATGTTGAGCATGTCTTGATTAATGAATCGATATTGGATGCTTGCTAATTATGTGGTTTTTCGTATTTTCCATCATTAAACAGTTAGCCTATCAACTGTGGAAATGTTATCAAGGCTTTTTAGTTTCTTCATGACAGTAGCTAATTGATTTTTGTCTTTAACGACTATCTTCAGACGTCCTTCATAGATGCCTTCATTGCTTTCTATCGACATGGATCTTATATTGATATTCAGGTTGTTCGATAGTTCATTGGTCAATAGTTGTATAACCCCCACACCTGAATCTACACCCTTGATTTTGAGCTCGACAACAAAGTCTCGTTCGAGCTTTGTTGTCCAATCTGCTTGTAGTATGCGATAGCCATAGTTTGTGAATAGATTATAGGCGTTTTTACAATTTTTACGATGTATCTTCATGCCGCTGGCAGAAGATAGGAAAGCAAAAATTTCATCTCCCGGTACCGGTGAACAACATTGAGAAAGTTCATATTGATATCGGCTATCGGTTTCATCATTTATCCTGATGTCAGCATTCGCGGCGGTCAGTTCGATTTGTTCAACAGGTTTTCTTATCGTCGGTTTTAAATCAGGCAGAGTAGGAGACTTTAACGATGTGCCATCTACAATAAAGTGTTTGTTGAAATCTGAGGTTTTAACTACTTCATCAGCAATTGCAATGTAGAATTCTTGTCGTGTTTTGAAGGTATAATGTGATACAAGCATATCAACATTTTCTTCAAAGTCTACTTTCATATTTTTAAGCTTCCTGCCGAGACTTTCTTTGCCCAGTTCTGCCAGTCTTTTGCGTTCTTCATTAAGGGAGGATCTTATTTTAGAACGTGCTTTACCGGTGATCACTAATTTCAGCCAATCTTCTTTGGGGCTTTGATTCTTGGAAGTATTGATCTTGACTTGATCGCCATTTCTCAAGACATAACCCATGGGCACGAGTTTATTATTGACCTTGATGGACAAAGCACTTGCTCCTACGTCAGAATGTATGTCAAATGCGAAATCAAGGGCAGTAGCACCCTTGGGGAGAATACGCATGTCTCCTTTTGGGGTGAAAGCATAGACTTCCTCTTGAAATAAGTTGCTCGTAAAATCTTGTAAAAAATCTAGTGCATTATCATCATTCTGATCAAGAATTGAGCGAACATTTTCTAGCCACTTGTCATAGATATCATCTCCACTCTTGGCGCCTTTATACTTCCAATGGGCAGCAAATCCTTTCTCCGCAATTTCGTCCATGCGCTCCGAACGTATTTGGACTTCCACATACTTTCCATCAGGACCGATAACTGTCATATGCAATGATTCATATCCATTGCTTTTGGGTGTGGTTATATAATCTTTTAAACGTTCAGGTATCGGTGTATAGATGTCGGTGATCATCGAGTAGATCTGCCATCCAATAGTTTTCTCGAATTGAATAGGTAAATCAAGGATAATCCGCACAGCAAATAGATCGTAGATCTCTTCGAAGTCGACATTCTTATTTACAATCTTATTATAAATGGAGGAGATTGACTTCGGTCTTCCCTGCACCCGAAAGGGAATATCCAGTTGATTGATCTTTTCAAGTACCGGCGCAATAAATCGGTTGATATATTTAACCCTATCCTCCTCGGTATTCGCTATTTTGAGGCTGATTTCGCGATATTTTTCTGCATCCGTTATTCTCATGCAGATGTCTTCCATCTCGTTTTTTATATTGTAGAGACCCAGCCTATGTGCAAGTGGCGCATAGATGTACATCGTCTCAGTTGCGATCTTGAGTTGCTTGTGAGAAGGCATAGAGCCGATGGTACGTAGGTTGTGCAATCTATCTGCCATCTTGATGAGTACTACCCGCACATCATCAACTATGGCACTTAGAACTTTTTTAAGGTTCTCTGCATTTTCAGTCCCTCTATGGTAAAGTCCATCGAGTTTCGTCAAGCCATCTACGATTCGTCCGATTTTGGGTCCGAATTGTTCTACGATTTGGGGTAGGGTTATAGGTGTATCTTCGACAACATCGTGCAGGATGGCAGCAATTACAGCTGTAGGACCAAGTCCAATTTCTTCATGGCATATCCGCGCAACTTCCAGGGGGTGATAGACATAAGGCTCGCCCGACTTACGTCTTTGGTATTGATGTGCTTCTAGAGCTAGGTCAAATGCACGACGTATATTGTCTTTGTCATCTCCTTGTAATCTAAGAGAGAGACTATCCATCAAGGTGTCAAACACCTTTTCAATGGCAATACGTTCTTGATTATCAATGGCTTCTAAAGTATGCGGCATAGTTGTGTGATATCTTAGATTAAGTCTAAGTTAAACAATCGAAGATACAAGTCATTTGATAAAAAGTAAATGATGTCAGCAAGTTTTATTTGATCGAATGTGATTACTCCTCTGTTGTATGGACGACTTAATTAACATGAAACGATAGAGTCAAAAAAAGGAATCATAAATCATGGTTTGGTTTAAAATAAAATATATATTTGCGCCCTCTTAGAGTCGCGGGTGTGGTGAAATTGGTAGACACGCTAGACTTAGGATCTAGTGCTTCACGGCTTGGGGGTTCGAGTCCCTCCACCCGCACTTCTCAAAAATTTATCTCACCACTATTTAAAATAGTTCACTATGAGGGCAGAATTGATCGGCAGCGAACAGTTGTCATCTGTACTTAGTATTACATTGGAGCCTAGCGATTATGCAGGTGACTATGAAAAGCGCTTGAAGCGATATCGAGACAATGCGCAACTGAAGGGGTTCAGAAAGGGAAAAGCCCCAATGTCACTAGTGAAGAAACTTTACGCGGAGACAATATTAGGTGAAGTGCTGTCAGAGCGCATGCAGAAAAGTCTGTCGGATTATATTCAGGAGAATGAGTTAAATATCCTGGGAGAGCCTATTCTCAATGAACCAGAGGAACCTCAATCTCTTAGTACAGATGTACTTAAAGACTATCATTTTTCATTTGAATTGGGTATCGTTCCTGACTTTGAGCTGCAGGGAGTGAGCTCTGCTGATGTCTATACGGGTTATAACGTGGTGTTAAGCGAAGCTTATTTGAAAGAAAAACTTGAAGATTTGCGCAAACAGTACGGTCAGCGTATTGATGTAGAAGGTGCTATGGAGGATGATGACCTACTTAGTTTAATTATCGAAGAAAAGAACCCCGTAGATCCTGAAAAGTGTTTTACTAATGAAATCAAGCTGCTAGTGAAAGATGTAAGCACTGAATATAGTGAACAAATAAAGAAGCTTAGCGTCAAGGATAAAATTGATATTGATATCTACAAACTAGAAAAAAGTACCTCAGAGGATTTTGTTAAAAAATATTTTTTAACAGATGCTTCTGAAGATGTAACATCCAATTTTACGGCAGAGATACAATTTATAAGGCGATTAGTTCCTGCCGAACTGGATGCGGACTTTTTCAAACAAGTATTTAATTCAGACACGATAGCCGATGAGGCCGGTGCACTCGAGGAAATCAAACTCAATCATGAAGCAAGCTATGCGAGAACCTGCGAGGCAATCACAGGTCGGGAAGTTATGGAAGCCGTAGTGGAAAAGAATAACATTGCTTTCCCGGAGTCCTTTTTGAAAAAATACATTATCTATACGAACAAAGATGTTAACCCAGAAGATGTAGATAAGGATTATCCTGCAATGGAAAGGAATCTAAGATGGAGTGCGATAAAACGCAAAATAACGGAGACGCATAACATCGAAATCAGCCGAGAGGAAGTAAAGGAACAAATGGCTCAAGACTTTATTGCACAGTTGAGGAGTTGGGGGTATAATTCATTTGGAGACCTTAATATCGAGGACATTGTAGAGCGTTCGATGCAAGATCGCGATAAATTAGAACAGACATACGAAAAAATAAGATCTCAGCGTGTAGTCGATTATATCGTTTCAGTTGTTACTATTGACAAGAAGAACATAACGCTGGAAGAACTGGAATCGGTGCTAGATAAATACCGAGAAAACAATGCGGCGTAAAAAACGTTCGTATCTTTAATCTTTAAAAAAAAAGAGAAGAAATGATACCAAAGGACGAATTTCAGAAATATGCTACGAAACATCTTGGAATGTCTTCAATGCATTTAGAAAAATATATGCAGAATGGCATTCCCAATATTAATGACTTTACACCGCATGTCATCGAAGAAAGGCAGCTAAATGTAGTAGGCATGGATGTCTTTTCAAGACTGATGATGGATAGGATAATTTTCTTGGGTGTGCCGGTCAATGACTATGTGGGCAATGTGGTGGTTGCTCAATTGCTTTTCTTGGAGTCGACAGACGCTAGAATGGACATACAAATGTTTATCAATAGTCCCGGAGGGAGCGTCATAGCGGGATTGGGTATGTATGACACGATGCAATATGTTTCACCTGATGTGAATACGATCTGTACAAGTTTAGCCGCTTCGATGGGTGCTGTACTGTTGTGTGCCGGGAAGAAAGGTAAAAGAAGTTGTCTGCCACATAGTCGTGTGATGATACATCAGCCATCCGGTGGTATGCAAGGTCAATTCACCGACATGGAAATATCTTATAACCTGATTAAGACATTGAAGCAGGAATTGTATCAGATTATGGCTAACCACACCGGCAAGACTGTTAAGACAATCGAAAAAGACTGCGACCGCGATTATTGGATGACTGCGCAGCAAGCTAAAGAGTATGGCCTCGTCGATGAAGTTCTAGACAAAAACAGACGATCTACTCCTCAATAATCACTCAGAAAAACGAAAAATGGCAAAGAGTAGCTCTAAATGTTCTTTCTGTGGTAAGAGTAAAGCAGAAGCACTGCTGCTGATAGCAGGTCAAGATGGACATATTTGTGAGAGCTGTGTAGAACAAGCATATGATATTATAGCCCGTGAGTTACATGGGCTTGAGGGGCAGAATGACTTTGAATTTGAATTTCCGCTCCATTTGACCCCGTTGCAAATTAAGACATATCTAGACGAATATATCATAGGCCAAGATGAAGCGAAGCGATATATAAGCGTAGCGGTATATAATCATTACAAAAGATTGAATTATCAACGGGCTGAAGGTGAAGTCGAGCTGGAGAAATCTAATATCTTGTTTGTAGGTGAGACGGGTACAGGAAAAACCTTATTAGCGAAGACCATCGCCAAGTTGCTCGATGTCCCTTTCGCCATAGTCGATGCCACTGTTTTTACTGAAGCAGGTTATGTCGGAGAAGATGTAGAAAGCATGCTAAGTCGTCTTTTGCAAGTATGCGATTACAACGTTGATGCCGCAGAGAAGGGAATAGTTTACATCGATGAAATAGATAAAATAGCGCGCAAAAGTGATAACCCATCTATTACACGTGATGTTTCCGGTGAGGGTGTTCAGCAAGCACTTCTTAAAATGCTCGAGGGTACGGAAGTTAATGTGCCACCTCAAGGAGGCCGAAAGCATCCTGAACAAAAGTTAATTGCTGTAAACACTACTAACATTTTATTTATTTGCGGTGGCGCATTTGATGGGGTTGAAAAAATAATAGCAAAAAGGCTCAACAAAAATGTCATAGGATTCGGAAAGGATGATTCTGTCAGCCAGAGCAGGGATAAATCTTTATTGAGCCAAATCACACATCAGGATATACGAAAATTTGGCCTGATTCCTGAATTGATAGGGAGACTACCGGTTTTGGCATTTCTAGAGCCTCTGGATAAAGAAACTTTGCTACAGATTTTGACAGCTCCTAAGAACGCTCTAGTTAAACAGTATGAAAAAATATTTGAACTCGAGGGTATAAAACTTGAATTTGAAGAATCAGCCTTGCTTTATCTTGCAGATCAAGCTCTTAAGCTGGGATTGGGTGCGCGGGGATTAAGGTCACTATGTGAAGCTGTGCTTATGGATTCCATGTATAGTTTTCCGGGTCAGAAAGATATTGTCGAATTCACTGTAACTGAGGATTACGTTAAGGAACAGCTCAGTAAATCCAAATTGCTTAAACTCAAGGTAGCTTGATTTGTGAATTGTAATAGGTGACAAGTGAGGTATTTCATCCGACTTGCATATGATGGTAGTGAGTTTCATGGCTGGCAATCGCAAGTAGGTCAATGGAGTGTTCAAGAATGTATCGAGACTAAGCTAGGTAGATTATTTTCGGAAGATCGATGGCCTATAGTCGGGTGTGGAAGAACTGACGCGGGTGTGCATGCACGCAATTATTATGCGCACTTCGAAACTAAAGATGATCTTCCTTACAATGAGTCAGATTTGGTTTATAAGCTCAATAAAATGCTTCCGGACAGCATCGCCATTTATGATATTTATAAAGTAGCAGAGGATCTGCATGCACGTTATGATGCATTAGACCGCACTTATCAATACTATATTCGGGACGTAAAGAATCCCTTTAAATCTCTCTATAGTACTTACTATCGAGATATATCGAGCTGGAACTGGGCAGAGATCAACCACTTTGTTGCGTTTTTAATAAGATCTGGTGATTTTAGTTCTTTATCAAGATCCGACTCCGATGTTAACACTTACAATTGCCATGTTATTTCTGCCTATTGGAGTCAGAAGCAAGGCGATTACATTTTTCACATCACTGCCAACCGTTTTTTGAGAGGAATGGTGCGATTGATTATAGGATGTTGTGTCAATATTGGGCGAAACAATGTTTCGTCTCAACACGTAATTGACGCCATAGTATCAAGGCAAATAGTACCGCGAGCCTTAAGCGCAGCTCCTCAAGGCTTGTTTCTGGAAAACGTCAGATACGCGTTAGAAAGGTACTAGTGGAGTGATTCGACAGTTTCGTATAGGGGGAACTTTTCCATTAATTTATTGACCTCCTTTCTTACATTATTGATGACAGTATCGTTGTTATGATTCATGACCACATAATCTATCATCTCAACTACCTTGATACATTCATTCTCTTCGAAACCCCGAGTCGTAATGGCGGCGGTACCTATTCTTATACCGGAAGTCACGAACGGGCTCTTGTCATCGAAAGGTACCATATTTTTGTTGATCGTAATGTCGGCTTTGCCAAGGGCATGTTCTGCGTCTTTGCCGGAGATGTTTTTAGTTCTCAGGTCAATTAGCATTAAATGATTATCCGTACCTTCTGAGATGATGTTGTAAGCTAATGATTTGAAAATCTCACTCATGGCCTGTGCGTTTCGAATAACTTGTGCGGCATAAGTTTTGAAAGATTGATCTAGCGCTTCTCCAAAAGAGACTGCTTTAGCAGCAATACAATGTTCTAGTGGCCCTCCCTGCATTCCGGGGAATACCCCGCTGTTTAAAACTGAAGACATCATTATCGGCTGACCTGATTTTGTTTTTCGTCCCCATGGATTTTCAATATCAAGCCCCATCATTATAATTCCTCCTCTGGGTCCTCTCAATGTCTTGTGTGTTGTACTACTTACTATATGACAGTGTGGGAGTGGATCGTTGAGCAATCCCGCTGCTATAAGTCCAGCTGGGTGAGCTATGTCGGCAAGTAATAATGCACCGACTTGATCTGCTATTCGTCGGAATCTTGCATAATCCCAATCACGGCTATATGCCGATGCACCACAAATGATCAATTTTGGTTTGTTTTGAAGGGCAAGTTTCTCAACTTTATCCATGTCGATCAGACCTGTTTCTTTGTCGACACCATAAAAGACAGGTTTGTAAACTTTACCGGAATAATTTACTGGAGATCCATGACTCAGGTGACCACCATGACTTAAGTCAAATCCCAAGATTGTGTCTCCGGGATTTAGTACTGCTAAAAATATCGCAGCATTAGCCTGTGCTCCACTATGTGGTTGAACGTTGGCATATTCTGCTCCAAATAAAGTGCACAATCGATCAATAGCTAGGTTTTCGATTTTATCTACTATCTCGCAGCCTCCATAATAGCGTTTGCCGGGGTATCCTTCTGCATATTTATTAGTTAAACAGCTGCCCAATGCGGCCAAAACATCGCGACTAACAAAATTCTCAGAAGCGATCAGCTCAATACCGGAACGCTGTCTGTGTAGTTCTTGGTCTATCAATCGAAAAACGCTATCCATGCTTTTTATTGCTTTTGACAAAGTTAAATGTATTGAGATAAATCTAATATGAAAATTAATGTTCTAGGCACAAAAAAAAAAGCCTGACTACGAGAATCAGGCTTTTTATTCATTTCGAGAAGTAACTGAATTATCTTCTTACTCCTAGTGCTTTCAATGTCTCCATATCAAGCTGACCGATAGGAAGGTTGTTATCTCTTTGGAATTTAACTAAAGCTGCCTTAGTTTCTTCGCCTAGATTATTATCAGCACCGAATTGCGGAAGTGCATAGCCCTTTGCCATTAATGCTTCTTGAACTCTTCTGATGAGTGCAGGTGTTACGTCTGTATCACAAACCACCTCTCTCCATTCTGTAAATCCACCAGCTTTGACTAGGTTTCTTTTGGTAACTGTGTTATGAACAGCAGGGACTTCTGTTGTAGTCGTACTTGCTGGAGCTGCTAGTTTATCATAAGTTCTTGTAGTGGACTGAGCAGGCACATCAGTGCTTACAACTACTGCATCAGAAACTCTTCTATCATAAGTTCTAGTAGACGAGACTGCCGCAATATCTGTAACAGATACAGATGCATCACTTACCAGTTTCTGATAAGTGCGAGTTGAATAAAGTGTACAATCACCTTGACCATCATTATCACCAAAAGTGATAAACTCAGTTCTTCTATTCTGTGCTTTACCTGCTTCTGTGGCATTGGTGGCTATAGGTGATGACTCGCCTTTACCATCGTAACTCAATCTTGAAGCAGCAATGCCTTTAGCAATAAGCGCTTCGTAAACGGCCTTTGCTCTGTTAGTTGAAAGAGTAATATTGCTTTCCTCGCTTCCGTCACTATCAGTATGACCAACCAATCTAGCAGTAACAGCCGGTTTAGAATTAAGGATCTCTGAAAGTCTATTGATCTCAGTATTAGAAGAAGGCAATAATTCAAATGATCCCGTGCGGAAATTGATTCCCTTTAAGATGCTAGACTTGCCACATGCAACTTCAGATGTCGAAGCGTCAGAGACTAATTTTTGATATGTTCTGTTTTCGTAAACAGCAGGAACTTCTACTGTTGTCGTGGTAGCAGGACTTACTAGTTTGCTGAAAGTTCTGTTCGCGTAAGAAGCCGGGATAGTTTCAGAGACAGTAGTGGCTGGTTTAGATACCTTGCGATATGTTCTGTTAGAAAATCTTTCTGCATTTTGTGTAGCAACAGTACCTGCTGGTATAGCTAACCTACGATAAGTTCTTGTCACGTAAGTAGCAGCTACGCCCACCTTATTGGCAGATGCTGCAGATGCAAGTTTTTGAAAAGTTCTAGTGCCGGATTCTGCGGCTACTTCTACCGTTCTGATACAGTCTTCACCACTTGCTGTATATCCAGCAGCACAAGCTTTTCTGACTTGTTTAGTTACATCTCTGTATTGAGCAGGGATTTCTACTAAACACCATACCAGACAGTCATCAGGATTGGCAGAGAGACAATTTGCATCTGTTTTTCTTTTCTCCCACTTCGTAGTAGCAGGTGATGTAAGAATCCTTTCTGTTACTGTTTCATATTGCGCTGGTACGCGCTCGATTCTCGTTGACGCTTCTTTAGAAATTAATTGCTCCGTCGCGTTTTCGAAACGTGCAGGGGTAATAGTGTATGTACTGTGTGCATCTTTTTCAAGCACGCGCTCTGAGATGACAGCATATACATTGCCATTGTCATCTCTGACAAGGCTTGATACATCACCTGATAGAGCGGCACGTAGTGTAGCCAATTCATCCGCTGTGAATGTTCTGCTAAGGCTACCACGTGAATAAGTCGATCCATTACTATTTAGCATCTCTCTCAATCCTGCTAGATCCGTTATAGCAGGTGCTAATGAAAGGGATGTGCTGGCTTCTTGTTCAAGCACTCTTTCTGTAACGGTTTCATAAGTGGCGGGTACTACTTTCAGAACAGTGTATTCAGGACGGGTAAGTACACGCTCTGTAACTGTCTCAAATTTAGCAGGAACAACTCGTAATTCTGTGAACGCATCTTTAACCAAAACACGCTCTGTAACTGTCTCAAATCTTGCAGGTACGACAGATATACCTGGTGCGTTTATTTCAGTAACGACTTGCTGGCTTACGGACTCAAATCTTGCAGGAGTGATTGTCAGTCTTTTCGATGCTTCTTGTGTGACAACTTGTTCTGTAGCCTTTTCGAATCTCGCAGGCGTTATTGCTAAAGTAGTGCTGGCTTCTCTGCTCAATACCTGCTTAGAAGCTTTTTCATAACGCGCATTTGACACATTAGTTCTAGTAGAAGCTTCTTTTACTAGAACCTGTTCGGTAACCGTTTCATATTGATCAGCGATAACACATTTCGCATAACATTTACCCGGTTCGGAAGGCATTCCTGCCTCTGGTTGGGCAAAGAGGCTCAGACTAATGGTTACGCAGCCCAATAAGCATAATAAGTTCAATTTTCTCATAGGTTTTAACTATTTCTAAAAGTTTAATAAAAGTTGATTTTCTGTAAAAGTAGGGCAAATAAAGTACATTTCAAGGACTTCTATCTAGGGATTACCATGAAGTGCTCAATTTTAACATTTAGATCATAGGAAAGCACATTTTGAGAAAGAAAGGAATGAATTTGGTAGTCTGTATCAACCAGTAGAATAGGGTCGTTCTCTGGGCAGTAAACGGAATACTGTTCTGTACCGCACTCAACTAGTAGTTTAAAATTCTCAAAAGATATTTTTTTGCTTAAGTTAAATGTATAATGTGTTTTATAATCGATTTCTGTGAATGGCTCCGACCTGAAAATTGTTTTATGTAAGTTCCTGTTTAATAATCCTTCGGATAGATATTTTAATACGGTATCAGAAGCATGCTGACAATGCTTCATCAGTTGGTAAATATCGGTATCGTCTAGTCTAAGAAAATGTCCTATCTGCTGTTCTGGGGAAGTAAATTGATAATTGATTAATACATCATCTATAGAAGGTAGAAGCCTGAGTTCAGATTCGAGAACTAACTTAGCATATCGTTTTACAAGTGCTTTTAGCATTTGCTCAGCAGCGATGGCAGTCTTGTGTAAATATACCTGACGATACATAAAGTATCGAGACAGCAGGAATTTCTCCACAGAATGAAGGCCTTTTAACTCGACCACCAATTTTCCATCATGCACACGCATCATTTTGATGATCCTTTCGTAACCGATTTTGCCTTCGGTCACACCTGTATAAAAGCTGTCGCGATTGAGATAATCCATTCTATCCACATCTAGCTGACTGGAAATGATTGAAGAAAGGAATTTTTTTGGGTAAGTTTTTTGAAAGATTTCGATAGCAAGGGTCAATTTTCCGCTGTACTCCTTATTGAGCATCTCCATGATGGCAATGGTCAACTCTTCATGATGAAATGGTATAATCTGATGCTCTAAGGCATGAGAAAATGGCCCATGGCCAATGTCATGTAAGAGGGTAGCAATACAGCATGCCTCATATTCCTCTTCAGTGATGTCTGCTCCTTTTGACCGCAATACAGTAATCAACTCTACACATAGGTGTGTCGCGCCCAGTGCATGATGAAATCTACTATGCGTGGCTCCGGGATAGACATAAGAACTCAAGCCTACTTGCGATATCCTTCTTAAGCGCTGAAAGTATGGATGTTCTATCAGATGATATATTATATCAAATGGGAAAGAGATAAACCCATAAATAGGGTCGTTAAATATTTTTTTTAATGCCATCTACTTATCTGTATCCAAATTTATGCCGAATTATGGGGGTTGTGCTAACTCGAGCCGTGTATAATTTTTTTCATACAATTACTGCTTTTGTTCAAATAGAACGATCCGCGTTATGGCAGCTACAATGCCGATTATTGCGCCAATATGCCCCGATATTATACTAATAGTTGAAGAAGCTCCGTTAAAAGAGCCTTACATCATTAATCACCATAATAATAGCTGATGTCTAAAATAAAGATTCTCTGGGCAGATGACGAGATTGACTTACTCAAGCCACAATTATTTTTTTTAGAAAAGAAGGGTTATGAAATTTTGACTGTGAGTAACGGACATGATGCTGTTGATTTATTTGACGAAGACGGACATATCGATGTAGTTTTTTTGGATGAATCCATGCCGGGTATTAGTGGATTGGAGACATTGTCTCGTATCAGACAACGGAATACATCTGTTCCTATCGTGTTGATAACGAAAAATGAAGCCGAGAACCTCATGGAAGAAGCAATCGGATCGCAGATAGATGATTATCTGATAAAGCCGGTCAATCCTAATCAAATATTGTTGACACTGAAGAAGCTGACAGACAATAAACGATTAGTTAGCGAAAAGAATATATCTGATTATCAGCAGGACTTCAGGAAGATCTTGATGGATATAAATAGCGGACTAGATCAAGAAGGATGGGTAGATGTGTATAAAAAAATAGTAGGGTGGGAGCTCAAAATGGATCGAAGTCAGACTCCTGAAATGGCTGAGATATTGCAAATGCAGAAAACTGAGGCGGGTGCTCAATTTTCAAAGTTTATTGAAAAAAACTATGAAAAATGGATATCTAACCCGGATTTGGCACCAGTCATGTCTCATAATCTTTTTAAAAAGTTTCTATTGCCCGAGATGAATGAGGGTGTCCCTTGTGTTCTGTTTCTCCTCGATAATTTGCGCTATGATCAGTGGAAAATTATAGAGCCTGCGGTCACATCTATATTTCGCATTAAGGAGGAAAAGACTTTTTACAGCATTCTGCCTACTAGTACACAATATAGCCGTAATGCCATATTTGCTGGAATGATGCCTTTGGATATTAAAAAGCACTACAGTAGCCTGTGGATAGATGACCATGAAGAAGGTGGAAAAAACATGCATGAAGAAACCCTGCTCAAATCCCAGCTCAATAGGTTGATTAGAAAAGAAGTCTCTTGTGAGTACCAGAAAATCTTGAATTTCTCTTCAGCTAAAACAATGTCGGATAACATATTGAATAGTCTAAACAATAACTTGACTGTAATAGTGTATAACTTTATTGACACGCTTTCACACGCGCGTACGGAGATGGAAGTTCTAAAAGAACTTGCCGGTGACGAGAAGGCTTATAGATCGCTAACCTTGTCATGGTTTGAAAATTCCCCATTGAAGTCAGCGCTTGAAAAGCTAACTGATAGAAAGATTAAATTATTCATTACGACTGATCACGGAACGATAAGAGTTCATACACCTTCTAAGGTGTTAGCGGATAAGTTAACTACTACTAACCTACGCTACAAAATGGGAAGAAATTTGAATTTTGAATCAAGGGATGTATTGGAGCTAAGAGATCCTGAAAAGGTAGGTTTGCCCAAGACTAACTTGAGTTCCTCTTATATATTTGCCAAAGAGGATAAGTTCTTCCTGTATCCCAATAACTATAATAAATTCAACCAACTATATACAGATACATTTCAGCATGGAGGCATTTCGCTTGAAGAAATGATTTGTCCATTTGTAAGTCTTATTCCAAGATAGGCCATTTAGTCAGAGCTCATGTTTTTACAATAAATTACCTTGCATTCTCATCATTATGAGGGATAGAGTTGTTTTAATTAAGACGGGTGGTGCTATTAGAAGTTCTGTAAGCACTTTTGAGTGAACGTGCTTCGTAATTTTGTATTTTAGCTATCTCACACAAATCATAAGGACAAATACAAAAAGTACTGTTTGATTTCGTTTATCAATATTTTTTATTTTCCTGAATGGTTTAAAAATAAGAGTCAACTCACTCTCCTCTTTTCTTTTCAATTCTTTTTACAATTGAAATGGAAATCTGATAAAGTAATACAAGTGGTACACCTATAAGAAACTGAGTAATAACATCAGGTGGAGTGATAATGGCCGATACCATAAAAATAACGACAATCGCATGCCTTCTAAATCGTGCCATCAAGCTTGAGGATATTAACCCGGCTTTACCTAAAAAAAATGCTAGCATGGGCAACTGAAAGACTATTCCAGCAGGCAAAGTAATCATTGTCATATAGCTTACGTAAGATGATAAGGTGACCGTGTCTTGGTTGTCTCCGAATGTGTAATTGGTTAAGAAGTTTACGGCAAAAGGAGCAATCACATAGTAACCAAATAGTATACCCGAAAAAAATAGGAGGCTGCATGTAGCCACTATCCCGCGTGCAGCCTTCTGCTCTTTTGCATAAAGACCTGGCTTGATAAAGCGCCATACTTCCCACATGATATAAGGGAAGGCGACCATCAATCCGAGCCAAAAAGATGTCTTGAGATGGGTGAAAAATTCCTCGCCCAATTCTCGTTGAATAATATCAAAACTCTTAATGTCGCATAGTATGCCAATATGTTTACAGAAGAATCTATAAGTAAAGAAGTCCGGGTTTTTTGGGCTGAATATCAGATCAACTACAATAGGTTTATTGATAAAAACGATTATCGCAATGACGAGTGTAGCTATTAGTGACCGAATAATATGCCATCTCAACTCTTCAATATGCTCTAAAAAGGACATTTCTTTTTCTTCTGACATCGTCGATTTATTTGATCTCGTTGAATTATGTGCAATACTATGACATTATGTTATTTAATGGTTATTAAATGATATTGCAGAGTTAAGTTTGTGCGAATTATGTGTCTATGCTTATTTCATTAGCTTTGTTCGCGCTATCCTTAAGTATATTGATTTATGCATCAGAGAAGTTCATCTCTTCGGCAGAGAAGATAGGCTATTCTATGGGTATATCACCGTTTGTGATTGGAGTCACCATTGTTGCTTTTGGTACAAGTATCCCGGAGTTAGGTACTTCCATTTTTGCGGTGACAGGAGGGGTTTCAGAAGTTGTAATCAATAATGTGGTAGGGTCGAATATTACCAATATCCTTTTGGTCACAGGGGTATGTGCGTTGGCAGCTCCATCCATCACTATTGAGAAGGACATAATGAAGGAAGATATTCCTATGTTGGCAGGATCTGCGATTCTTCTGCTTTTTAGTTGTCGAGATGGAAATTTTAGCACCTATGACCTTCTTATTTTCATATCAGGTTTAGTGATCTTTATATTCTTAAATGCTCGATCTGAGGTGATAGGGATTGTTCCAGAAGGCGTTAAATCATCTTGGCGGGATTTTGTTGTGTTAGTGATTTCCGCAATAATCATTTTCTTAAGTGCTAGATTTACGATTGAGTATCTTCAAGAACTTGCTGTGTCCTTGGAAGTATCACCAGGATTGGTGTCGATAACTTTATTGGCTTTAGGAACTAGTCTACCTGAAGTTGTGGTAGGGATCATAGCGGTGCGCAAGGCTAAATTTGACATAGCAATAGGCAGCATCATAGGTAGTAATATATTTAATACATTGGCGGTTATGCCTATTTCGGCTTTATTTGGTGTGCTTTACATCCCGGAGGATACCATGGGATTTGGTATCCCATTCCTGATAGCCGTTACATTTTTGTTTGTGATTATGGTTATAGGAAAGTCCCTAAGTCGTTGGAAAGGAATGTTGTTATTATTGTTCTATTTCTATTTTGTAGTAGAATTAATTCAGATCGGAGTCGTTTAATATTTTGTTTGAGACAAAGCCTCAATAATGATCAAAATAAAAGATCGATGTTCAATAGAATTGAGCTTATGATAAGGATAGTGTTGCTGACTGTATTGATTCTAAGTGTTCCTGCTGTTTATGCACAAGGCGAATTGGTTGCTGATTACAGACTGGATGATTGTTTATTTACGGATGATGTAAGGGGTAATGATGCGTTTTTTTTCGGTGGTAATGCGTGCGTGTGTGGTGTGAGAGCGAATGGGATTAGATTCGCTGGACAGAATACATTCGCGGAGTTTCCTGATGCTATTTCAGCGTTGTTAAACCAAGAATTTAGTATTAGTTTTTATGTGCAATTTGAACCTGGCTCTGCAGCACCTGTCGATTTATTCTATTACGGTGATGGATGCAGAGGTGATTCATTGTTTTCAGTAAGATATTTACCCAATATTAATCAATTACGTGTCCAATTATCAGACTCGCCAACGAATGGTGCGCAAGTCACTGGGGTTCTGTCTTCACGTACTTGCTGGCAATATATCGTAATTACTAAATTAAGATCAATATTACGTCTTTATGTTAATGGGGAGCTTGTAGATCAAAATTCCGCTACATCAGATTTAAGAATTAATCTGTTCAGACCTGCGAATATGACTCTTTCGGCCAGCCCTTGCCAGCGCATAACCAATGGTCCGGATGCGCCATTTAGAGGAAAAATTGATGAGTTAAGGTTTTATAACTATCGTCTTGATGACAGGGAGATTCAAGGTTTCAATTTCAAGCCTGATCAAATTATCACGCCAGACACCACCATATTTCTGGGCGATGCGCTTGTATTGGAGACAGGTGGAACGTGTTCTGACATGTTTTCTTGGACACCTACGACCGATATGATTAATGCTAATACAACCATGCCGATAGTTACGCCTCTGGTTTCCACTACATATGAATTCAGGACGCAGAATGACGGTTGTCAAGTAAGAGATCAAGTGCGCGTGAACGTTGTAAGAAGGGAGGATCTCACATGCAGAGACCTGCTACTTCCTAATGTATTTTCGCCAAACGAGGATCGCATCAATGATGATTTTGGTATAAGTAATTTATTCTTAGTCGAATCGCTGCAATCTTTTGAAATTTTTGACAAATGGGGTGGGCGAGTCTTTTTTACGGATGTAATCTCAGGCCGTTGGGATGGTTTTATTAACAACTCTCCTTCTCCTCCTGGCGCCTATGTATATAAAGTCACGTATACGTGCCAAGGTTCGGAATATGTAAAATCAGGAATAGTTAATCTCTTGCGATGACAGTCCTGTTTAAGCGGTATAAAGCTAATAAAGACAAAAATGGATATTGCGTATTCCAGCCGAATATTTGATGATATCTAGTATTCGCGCTATTTTCACCTTGCCAATCAAGCATTGGTGTTAATAATGGACTTGATGAAGTGGTATTTGTTCTTAGTAGGGTTGTTTATAATTGTTTTATCAGGTTGTTATCAAAAAGCTAACAAAGCTGTGGAGGAGCATCTTGATCTCAACGGAGATGGCCTCTATACATTTGATGATGATCATGAAGTGCCACCACTTGATACAATAGTGGCGTCAGAAGAAGTACTTCCGCCATCTAGTCAAAAGGAACTTAAACCGGAATCAATATCGCCTGACAACACAGGTAAAAAGACAAGCAAGCAGACAGGCGCTATACTCTCTTGGAAAGAAAATGTAATAGATCTAGGAGAGATGATAGAAGGAGACTTCAGATCAGTAAAAGTTTACTTTACGAATGCGGGAAAGCGACCACTGAGTATTCAAAAAGTTGTACCTAGTTGCGGATGTACCCTTCCGAGCTTTCCCTTCGTAGATATCGACCCGGGGGAAGAGGGTTTCATAGGCCTGGACTATAATAGTGTAGGAAAGTCAGGCAAACAAAACGCCTCCATATCAGTATATGGTAATATGGAAGGAAGTCCAGTTAAGCTCACTTTGATTGCCAATGTAAAAGAGAAAAAGGCACTAACAGTAGGAGAAACTGAAAGTCAGCAATAGAGCGTTTCTATTTTGCGTATCAGTAAAATCAAATTGTATTGGTATTTTACCTTATAAGGGTTACATCACCTTTCCTGATTTCAGGAATAGGATTACCTATATATCTTACTTGGACTACATAAACGTATACACCAGGATCAAGCTCTCTATTGTTCATATTTCCTGTCCATGCTCCTGCGCCTCTCGTGTTGGGCAGGAGATTGTTTTCTTCATGGATGAGATTGCCCCACCTGTCGTATATTCTAAAGAAATCTATTAGCTCAACTCCAGTGCCTGTGAATATTCTGAAAAAACGATTTTGAGGATCTACAGCTCTGGGGTGGAAGGTATTCGGAATATAAACATTGCGACTCTGCACAACAGATACAAGCACATCATCAATCGCAGTACAGCCGTTGATATCTGTTACGGTTACCCTATAAATCTGATCTCTGGCAGGTGTTACTGTTACTAGATCACAGTCTGCATTTAAGCAAATCAATTCTACTGAGGGAGTCCATGCTATGTTATTTAAGGGCACAGTGTTAATTATATCTGCACTCAGATCAGTCGAATTTCCAAGTTCTACTTCTACATCACTACTGGCTGAAATAGATAATATAGGAGCCGGTGGAATAGTTACCATTGTATCCCAAGAGCAACCAGCGAGGTCAAATATTCTCAGGTCATATGTGCCAGGAAGTACAGTGGTCGGTTGGTTTATAGGAATGGCGGGAAAGGTGTTAATCTGATAACGGTAGTTTCCTTCACCTCCATATGCGCTGTCGATTCTAATTATGCCCTGATCTCCTTCACACAATGGAAAACTTAATTCCCCAAGAATGCCGAATACCACGGCTGCATCTTCTACAGGTATCGTAATCTCTGTTGCGCAATTATTGGCATCTGTCACTCTAACTCTATAATTATCGGTAGGAAGATTGCTGGCTTGATTCGTTGATGAAATAAGCGTATTCATCGAATTGAACCATTGAAAATTATATTGGTTATTAGCCGCCGGAGTACCTCCAGATGCAAGGACGATGACGTCTGCTGTAGTGCTACCACCGCACTGAGGAAAGACACTGTTTATGTTATCCACTCGTAGTCCAAGGCTATCCGGTTGAGTTATAATTAATGTGTCGACTGCGCTGCAAGTCGGTGTACTGAGGGTAATCGCATATGTGCCTGCGGATAGGCCTAACTTTACATTGGTTATATCCCCATCTGGCCATTGAAAATTGACACTGGCATTGCCGGCAGCTCTTAAATTAACGGTTGCCCCTTGCAATCCTGCTCCTCCGAAACATTCTATTGTCGATACGCTTGAACTATCGCGGTCGATGCGCAGAGAGTTGGCCTCCGGAATATTAATGAATACCGTATCAAACACACAAGCTTGAGTCGATACGATTACCCAATTCCGACCGGGAGGAAAATTAGTCACGCTAAAATTAGGATCATTGGATCTCAGTCCAGTACTAGATAGGTAAGAAAACGGACCTAAAAAGTCATTATTGAGCGTTGCGTTTATGATAGCTCGACCTGTGTTTTCACCGAGACATAGTGGCGCACTCACATTGGTGACTGAGATATTCGGTGGGGTAGGGTCGCTGATGGTGTAGATTCCTTCTTCTTCGCAGCCATTATCATCCGTAACCGTGACAGCATAAACACCCTCTCGCACATTGGTCAAAACGGAATTATTTACATTCGCCGGGTCGGGATTCCACTCGTATTCATAGGGAGCAGTACCTCCATTGGGCATAACTATAATACTACCAACACCACCCGGACAAGCTATACTATTTTCCGTAAAGTTCAATACGAAGGTAGGAGGGTCTGCTATCGTCAGCGCGGGGGATATGTAAACACAAGAATCTGCATCCGTAATTGTCACTGTATAGTTTCCCGCAGGAACAACAATACTAGTGGTGGTATCTCCTGTAGACCATAAATACCTTATTGGTAACCTGGAACTTGAAGCCAAAATACTGATTGCGCCAGGATCTCCACTGCATCCCGGCTCTACAATTACAGGGTCGTCAACTACTAAGTCACAACCCATTAAGGAAAAATTAGTATCAAATACACACCCCTGAAAGTCGGTTAATTGCAAGCTGTAACTGCCGGGCTCAAGACAACCCGTAGAGAAAATGAGATCGTCAACATCATCTCGATTAAAGACTGATTGATTAGTTCCATTGCGAATGACAATGTTAAAAGGTGGATTCCCTGTAGAACCAGAGAGGTTGATGGTTGCTATTTCATCAGCATTGGTACATGTCGGGCTTGTGCCGGTAGTGATATTTGCTTGGTAATTAGTGGAATAATCTATGGTGATGGAATCTGATGGAGGGGAAAAACAATTTCCTCTCCCTATAGAGTCTCGAGCTGTTATCACATATTGGCCCGGCGGGAGCATATTAAATAAGGCTCGCGGCGTTCTATCTCGAGATTGATTAAATGGAGTTCCATTATTCGTAAGTCCGGAAATGGTATAATCATAACCACCATTAGAATAAGGTCCTCCCCCGATCCCGGATATTTCTATGCGCCCATTGTTACGTCCTTCACAAGCGGCATCAGTTACAACGATGTTATTTAATCCGATTTCTTCACGACGCATTTCAATCGGATTGACTTGTCGACAGCCGAGACTGTCTTCTATTATAACTGTGTAAATACCATTTCGAATATTGTTTCTTTCAAGAAGGTTAAGACCTAAAGCATCAGGGCCCCAATTAAAAAAGTATCGGCCTCCACTGAATGGCCTTCCACCGGTCACAGAAAGAGTAATTCTGCCATTATCTTCATCTGGACAGCGCGGTAATCTGACAGTCGAAGTCACATTAAATGGAGGGGTGTCGTCAATGATAAAACTGACTGGTGTACTTGTTAATCCATTGGCATCCACGATGGTAAAAGTATGAGGACCTTGAGACATGCCAGAACGGATAAATCGATTCTCACCTGCAGACATTACCGTACTTTCGCCGTTTTCATCGATAATTGTGTACGGACTTGTTCCATAAAAGATTCTCATTTCAACTACGCCACTGTTTGGTATAAGTCCGGAACCACACAAGTTGCTTATGAATCCTTGCGGCTCGTCAGTTACAGGCGGAACTGGTTCGATTACAGGGCATGTAGATGGAAGGCAAACTTGCAGAGGCATACTCCGCTCATTGATAAAATCAAGTGGACTATTGAGTCCGTTGCTATTTATGCATATTGGCGAGTCGGTACCGGGGTTGCCTACTACTGTAAAGCAAAGTTCTAACAAGGTAGTTCCGTCAGGTAGTGTTTCTCCTACCACATTGGGCGATGCCCATAATACTCTTATGATATCGAGACTGTTAGGGGGAAATGGACCGATTACATCATTCGAGGTAAAACTAGGAAGGCCACTAACTGTGGTCACCGCTCTGTCAAATCGAAGAACACGACTATCGAAGTTTACGGCAAATACGAATATGACAATATCACGAAAATTGTTAATTGTTACAGGCACACAAAAACTTTCGTTAGCTTGAAACCTAAGGGTGTCCGGTAATAAAATTTCTATAGCATCCGCGGGGCATCCTTGTGCTTTCGACTCAGAAATCCCTGCAAGGAACAATATGGATAAAATTAAAACCTTAAAATTCAAGCTGGTCAAAACTCGCTTCATGTAAACGCTAACTCTCTTTACTAATTTATCGCTTTGCCGCAGTTGTCAAATCATCTTTTCGTATCGGAGTAAAAAAGAGGCAATTAACCCTTCTTGAAAAAGCCATTTAAGATGCGCTAAAACACCTGAATATCAGCATTTTGCTATAGTTTTAATCTCCACTTATTTGGCTTACTCGATACCCATGATAATCATCTCGGTTAAACGACGTGCGAAAATACCATGTATTAACGAGTCGGTAACATGAATATTGCCATTTATTATTCAGTAAGTCTTGATCTAGGGTAAATCATAGTAAGAGCGAAAAATAAAAAAGGTAAATTGTTGATATTCAACAATTTACCTTTTTTTAAGTCAATGTAGCTTATTATTTAAGGCTTGTGTAGCGTGCTGTCTAAATCAAAAGTCGATTTGATTACTTTCATGTAATCGCTCGCTTTGTCCACATCCTTAAAATCACCAGCCAGTACGCGATAGATTACATTTCCTGCCTTGAAATCATGTAGGATAACAATAGGCTCAGTTAGGATAGCGGAAAGCTTATGATAATACTTTAGTGTATTCTGGTACGAGCTGAATACACCTAGTTGTATCTTGTAGCTTCTAGGGGCGTCTTCATCAATAGTCTCTGTCTTCGTTTTAGCATGTGTCGTTGATGAGGGTGTGCTTGCCTTTCCAGGTGAAGTATTAGGTGCATGTACGAGAGGCTTCGAATGATTCATACTTTCAGATAAGAAAGCGATTAGTCCACTAGGTGATAATGTCTTTTCTGCCCGCTGAATGATTCGACCATCTTTGTCGAACACAACAATGGTCGGAAGGACTTTAATATCATAAAATTGCTTGAGAGCATAGCCGTCGAAGTCATCAATATTGATCTTAATCGGTACAAAATTGTCCATGATCAATTTCTTAACTTCCGGATCTGTGAAGGTTTTTTCGTCCATCCACTTACATGGAGCGCACCAATCAGCATAAAAGTCCAATAGGAGAAGCTTGCTTTCTTGTGCAGCTTTTATTTTGGCTTTTTCGATATCACCGATGAAGTAGTGGATTTCAGCGCTTAAACTCGTTGACGTTAAGAAGGATATAACCATAATAATGGCCATTAGTGCAGATCTCATAGGGTTGGTTTAAAACAAATGATATAATTGGTTTACATGTATCCTACTCAGGATAACTTAGAAACATATTACAATTTTAATGCCAATAATATCTACGGACTGAGAGTATATCGGTAGAGGGGCTCTTTAATGATCTTATTGTGCATGCTCGGCATGTATATTATAGAACTTCATGACAGAACACGCTAAGCAGTAGGATCTGGAACATGACTAGCATAGTTCATAAGATTTTATACCTTCGTATTCGATTTAACTTCATTATGCCACACGCTATCATCACAGCAGTATCCGGATATGTTCCTGAAAGGATTCTATCTAATAAGGATTTAGAAAACATCATGGATACTAATGACGAGTGGATCACCACCCGCACCGGTATCAAAGAACGTCGAATCATGCCGGATGGTCTGGCTGTTACAGAGATAGGAACTCATCTAGTAAACGACCTTTTGGTTAAATCCGGCTATTCTCCTGAAGATATTGATCTTCTGATCTGTGCCACATGCACGGCTGATTATCTGATACCGGATTCTGCCAATGGTATCGCTACAGCATGTGGATTACATAAATCGTTTGCCTTTGATTTGAATGCCGCATGTAGCGGTTTTGTATTCGCGCTGTGGACAGCTACACAGTTTGTGCGTGCCGGATCGTACAAGAGAGTTATTGTATTAGGAGCAGAGAAGTTGTCTTCTTATCTTAACTATGAAGATAGGACGACCAGTATTTTGTTTGGTGATGGTGGAGGAGGAGTGATTCTTGAAGCATCAGAAGAGTGCGAAGGAGTAATAGACGCGGTTTTAAGAGGTGATGGAGAGGGGGCAAAATATCTGCGCATAGATGCTGGGGGATCTAAGAATCCGGTGACAGCAGAAGTCTTGGAGAAAAGATCTAATGCCATCATGCAAGATGGCAAAAATGTATTCAAGAGAGCCGTAATGGGAATGTCAGGCACTATTAATGATGTACTCCAGCGAAATAATCTAAAAAAGGAGGATATCAGATGGATTGTCCCGCATCAAGCCAATCATCGGATCATTACGGCAGTCGCAGATATGCTTGATTTTCCTATTGACAAAGTAATGATCAATATCGAAAAATATGGTAACACCTCCGCAGGCACTATACCTTTGTGCTTGTGGGAATATGAAAACCAACTAAAAAAAGGAGACTACGTCATGCTTACGGCATTTGGGGGTGGCTTTACATGGGGATCACTACTTCTTAAATGGGCATATTAGATAAGATTATTACGTTCAATTAAAACTATTAACATGGCAAGTACAGCTGATATTAAAAATGGTCTATGCCTAGAATTTAACAACGATATCTACACAGTAGTAGAATTTTTGCATGTCAAGCCGGGCAAAGGGGCTGCTTTCGTCAGAACGAAGCTTAAGAGCCTCACCACGGGCAAAGTGGTTGACAATACTTTTCCCTCCGGGCATAAAATTAATGATGTACGCGTTGAGCGTCACAAGTATCAATTCCTATATCAAGATGAAATGGGATTTAACTTTATGAATACAGAGACTTTTGATCAGATCTCTATCAATGAAAAATTGATTGATAGTCCTCAGTTTCTATCAGAAGGCATGTTGATAGAAGTGTTATTTCACACAGAAAAAGGCATACCACTAACGACTGAAATGCCCCAACACATTAACTTGAAGGTAACATATACTGAGCCCGGTGTACGAGGGGATACGGCCACTAACGTTACCAAACCGGCCACAGTCGAAACCGGTGCAGAAATAAGAGTGCCAATTTTTATAAATGAAGGTGATTTAGTTAAAATAGATACAAGAACAGGCTCGTATCTTGAGCGCGTTAAAGAATAAACTATGACTCAGAAAGAAATTAAAGAATTACTGGTTCTTGTCAGTGACCTAGACATAAAAGAGGTTGAGATCAGGCATGAGCAATTTAAACTGCGTATCAGAACAGGAAAAGACAATGTGCCTACAATTATAGGAGCACCAGGAGTAGCAACATTCTCACCGTCACAGGCACCTCCCTCAGCGGCACCGGCTGTCGCTCCTAAGACTGAACCCACGGCAAATACTTCGGATGCTCCGAAAACGGCCGATAATCTTATCACTATAAAATCACCTATGGTGGGTACTTTTTATCGCTCTGCATCTCCGGAAAAACCAGCTTATGTGAATGTTGGTGATGTAGTGTCTAAAGGGACGGTACTATGCATAATCGAAGCGATGAAGCTCTTTAATGAAATAGAGAGCGAAGTGTCAGGTAAGATTGTTAAAGTTTTAGCAGATGATAGTACGCCGATCGAGTATGACCAACCATTATTTTTAGTTGATCCACAAGGATAGCAAGTCAATAACTAATCTATGTTTAAGAAAATGCTCATTGCCAATCGCGGCGAGATAGCGCTCAGGGTAATCCGTACCTGCAAAGAGATGGGGATAAAGACAGTTGCTGTGTATTCTACTGCCGATCGTGACTCTCTTCATGTTCGCTTTGCAGACGAAGCTGTATGCATAGGGCCGCCTTCGAGTAGTGCCTCCTATCTGAGCATACCCAATATCATGGCTGCGGTAGAAATTACCAATGCAGACAGTGTGCATCCGGGCTATGGATTTCTTGCGGAAAATGCCACTTTCGCAGAAGTGTGCCAACAATATGGGGTTAAGTTTATCGGCCCTACTGCTGAGATGATTCGCAAGATGGGTGATAAAATTACCGCCAAAGAAACAATGATAAAAGCCGGTGTACCTGTAGTTCCCGGCTCTGAAGGATTGATAAAATCCATAGATCAAGCTAAAAGTATAAGCAAAGAGATAGGCTATCCTGTCATCATTAAAGCGACTGCAGGAGGTGGCGGAAAGGGTATGAGAATTGTGTCGGAAGAGTCGGAACTACAAGCTCAATGGGATAGCGCAAGAAAAGAGGCTGGTGCTTCATTCGGAAATGAAGCTGTGTACATAGAAAAATATGTCGAAGAACCTCGACATATCGAAATCCAAATCGTAGGTGATCAACATGGACAAGTAGTTCACCTCAGTGAACGGGATTGTAGTATTCAGAGACGTCACCAAAAATTAGTTGAAGAAAGCCCGTCACCTTTCATGACTGACGAGCTGCGTGAAGCTATGGGCGCAGCTGCAATCAAAGCGGGCATGTCAATAAATTATGAAGGTGCTGGTACTATCGAATTCCTGGTTGACAAGTATCGCAATTTCTATTTTATGGAGATGAATACGCGCATCCAAGTGGAGCATCCTGTCACGGAGGAGGTTATCGAGCATGATTTGATTAAAGAACAAATCAAGGTAGCCGCAGGTGAAAAAATGTCAGGCAATTCCTATTTTCCCGTTATGCACTGTATCGAATGCCGTATCAACGCAGAAGATCCTTATCACAACTTCAGACCTTCTGCCGGTCATATTCAATCTTTTCATAGCCCGAAAGGGCATGGTGTGAGAGTAGATACCCATGTATACGCCGGTTATACGGTACCACCTTATTATGATTCTATGATTGCTAAGCTGATTTGTCGCGCTCGAACACGCGAAGAGTGCATCAAAAAGATGGATAGAGCGTTAGACGAGTTCATCATAGATGGTATAAAGACGACAATCCCTTTTCATCAGATGTTGATGAAAAATGAACAATTTAAACAAGGCAATTTTCATACAGGGTTTTTAAATAACTTTGATATGAATGAACACTCTTTTTAGACTAATAGCCTCCGGCAAGCAAAAGAAAGCACTCTATCTCAGTATTCTTTTTCAATTACTTAGCGCTGTCTTTACACTGGTCAGTATTCCACTGGTTATTCCCTTTTTTAAGATTCTGTTTAATAGGAACGAGACTGATATAGAGGCATCCCATGGCATGAATGAACTCAATAGATGGCTAGATCTCTTTTTTAAGAAGTTAATAGATTACTTTGAGGGACTAGAGGCATTGGTAGCAGTATGTGTTTCGATTTTGATCATTTTTGCCCTGAAGAATATTTTTAGGTTTTTAGCTGATTACTTTCTTGCGAAATACCGCACGGATATTATTGTCGATCTACGCAGACAATTGTGGAGGGCTATTGATGAGGGTGATTATATTCAACTGCGAGATATACCTCATACGGAAGTACAATCTATTTTGTCTTATGACATTGAGCAGATTGATGAGGGGGTGATGAAGGCATTTGAGATTATATTCAAGATGCCTTTTGTTGTTATAGGGAGTCTGGTTTTTATGTTTGTATTAAGTGCGCCGTTAGCCACGCTTTCGTTAGTGTTGTTAGTAGTTGTAGGATTTGTGATCGGTCGGTTGAGCAATAGCTTGAAGGAAGTATCAGGCGCTCTTGCCCGCACAGTAAATATACTTCTTCATCATCTCAATGAGAAATTGAGAAATATAAGAGTAGAGCGAGCTCACGGCTGGCAAGCGTATAGCAATAAAAAATTTGAAGCCGCCAATGCCCTGTATGGTCAGGAGTCGATAAGATTCTTGAGGAGGAGAGATCTGGCTTCGCCATTAAGTGAGTTATTCGGAATAACAGTAGTGGCAATACTCCTTTATTACGGCGCTATACTTGTCATAGGAGGAGAGATGGTTGCAGAGTCGTTTTTTGCTTTTGTATTGGCATTTTACTACATGATCGCACCAGCCAAAAATTTCAGCCGCGAGTATGCGAATACCCAGAGAGGCATATTGTCACTTGAACGATTAAATGATTTTTTGATTACTCATGTGCATTTTGTGCAGGAGAATAGTGTAAATCTTGAAAGATTTGATGGTATTAAGCTTGAGGATATTTGTTTTGAATACACAGATGGGCATCAGATACTCCATGGGGTGAATCTTGAGATCAAGGCTGGTGACAAGATCGCTATCATAGGTGATTCAGGCGAAGGCAAATCGACTCTTGTAAATTTAATACTTGGCCTTATCAGGCCAAAGAGAGGTCATATATTCGTCAATGGCATTCTTGCTAATGGGGGAGCATCGCGAGTATCAATAGATCAGATAGTGGCTCTTGTGACCCAAGAAAGCTTGCTTTATGACGCGACTGTTTTAGAAAACATTACCTGGCCAAATCAAGCAATTGATATAGGGCTACTCGAAGAAGCCTTGCATATCAGCGGTATTGAGGAGATGGCGGATCGACGATCCTTTCTTGAACGTATGGTCGGGCAGGAGGGTAGTCAACTCAGTGGTGGTGAGCGCCAGCGTGTATGTCTAGCACGTGCGATTTATAGCAATAGACCTTTATTAATCATGGACGAACCCACTAATCAACTAGACGAAGAAAGTAAGGATAGTCTATATCCTGCCTTGTATCGCGCTATACATGGCAGGACTTTATTACTGGTAACACATGATATGAAGTTATTGAGTCAGGTAGATAAAGTTTTTAAACTATATAATGGTGGACTAAGACCTATTTGATCAATCTGCCCTTCTATCAATATTGGGCGTCAGCCCTTATCCAAAAGAGAAAATGTGTGAAGGCTTCGAGCGTGTATATATATCTTTGCTTAATCATCGTTTCTTATATCAGATGCTCCCATAAGCCTATGAAGTATTTTTTGTGTGGATTGATGTTGATAAGCACTATGGGGCTCTATGGGCAGTTATATCCATGCAGCGATCTTACTCGACAAGCTAATTACAAGCTAGAACGCGCTTCCAATGTTAAAGGATATGATCTCGCAGGGACGCATCAAGTGTGGGATTTCAGAGAAAAAGGCGCTTCTTCTGCTCGACAGATAGGCTTCTATCAGACTAATTCGCATAAATACGCCTATTTATTTCCGACGGCCCAGGAGTACTGGTCTGATATAGAATCTGATTATTTTCTGGATGGCGCAGGCAATATCTTGGGCAAGCTCTTGCCAATGACTGGCAGCAGCCAACCTTTGTTTTGTGAATTTATCAGCACCACCAAAGCTTGTAATACCATCAGTAGTAAGAGTGTGCAGACTAGCGCAGTAGTGGAGCTACCCGCCGAACGTGATGAAACAGTTAGTAAACGGGTATTCGTGAAGGGTGTTTCAAGTCTTCAATCCAGTGCTTCAGGTAGATTATTGCTGGGAGACCAATCCTATACTGTCGACCGATGGGATATTACGCGTGGTTACACTCTGGAGTTTCAGCAATATAGCTCGGCAGGGTGGATTCCCGCAGATCGAAGGCCATCGCTTCCGGCATTAGTGAATTATTTCAGTCCACGAAAAGAGTATTGGTTTGTCGAACAAGGAACGAACCGATTATTAGTCAAAATAATCGATCGCCAAGGTCAGCGGGAGTTAATGTATTTGTCAACTGATACGAAAGGTGATAACGGCGGTCGATCAAAAACGCAAAGACAATTTTCTTTGTATCCATCTACGGGTTTCGGGGATTTAAAACTGGATTTCATAAATTTCGGAACCGGAGAGTACGACTTCATCGTAAAAAATGCTTTTGCAAAAGAATTATGGTCGAGGCGATTTATGATCAATGGCGATGTCTCGCATAACATAGATCTCAGCTTTCTACCGAAGGGTCCTTATATATATGTTCTTTATGACAAAAATCGTGATGTAATACTCTCTAAGCGTTTTGCGATTATCAAGCCATAGTAAAGCTTGCCTAGATGGGCCTTTTTGCAAATCGTTTTATTCTCGAGTATGATATCTGTTGTTGATGGCTTGTTTTTCTCCCGCCGATTACGCATAATGGCGCAAAAATGAATAAGTTGGGCTGATTTTTCATCCCATGTGGGAAGTCAGCTTGATAGCAGCTAAAAGAATTGAAATCGAAGCATAGCCATGATCACAGAACAGTTATTGTTGCCTAGCCCTTGCGAGTCATTATACCCATCGTGGGCTAGTGCGCGAGGTGTTATGATCGACATAAAGCGGGATGATCTGATTCATCCTTTTATTTCAGGTAATAAATGGCGCAAGCTGGTCGGTCATGTACATCAGCTCAGAGAAAGGAGTGCAACGACTTTTGTAAGCTTTGGTGGCCCATATTCTAATCACCTATTGGCACTAGCCAAGCTCGGGCAGATGATGAGACTGAATACTGTCGGGGTGATTCGGTCGCCCGGTGCTGTCGCCGATAGCTTGTTTATGCAGCAGATGCGCGTGATGGGCATGAACATCATTGTGGCCGAAGAGAAGGCTTATGTTGAACAGCAGCATTGGGATGCTGCAAGTTGGGCTCAATATCTCGATGCCGGAGGAATCTATTTACTTCCTATGGGTGGTACTGATAAGCATGCGATAGAAGGATTTGTACAAATGGCCCCAGAATTACTTGCATTGGGTCAATACGATTATGTCTATACCAGTATTGGTAGTGGTGGCACGCTGGCGGGATGGAGTCACATTGTTTCTGAACATACGGAAGTTATTGCGATAGCACCATTCAAGGGAAGGTGGACTCACTGGCCGGGCAAAGCACTTGTCAATACACGGGCACATACCCATGTGTGCAATTGTATGTTAAATGTCCGATTTGGCGGGCAGCATATCGAGATCAACAAGATAATGAAAGATTTTCATCAGGAGTGTGGTGTGTATCTTGATCCGATATATACGGCTAGAACTTTATACAATCTGAAGGAAGATATCCTGCACGGACGCATAGTACCCGGCAGTAGAGTTTTGTTTTACCATAGTGGTGGATTATTAGGAGCATTGGGCTATGCCCATAGATACAAGATAGCAGATATTCCGATTTTACCCTTGACTGTTGAGATTGCGGGCTAGTGCAGCTACTACCCGGGGGAAGAAATAATGTTCCAACTTCAATACTTTCTGGGCTATTTCTTCTGGGCTAATACATTGTGCAATCTGAGTAGATGCTTGAATAATGAATTTTCCTTCGTCATAGGCTTCATTTACATAATGAATAGTAACGCCGGAACGATTTTCGCCAGCGGCGAATACAGCATTGTGAATATTGCTGCCATACATCCCTTTACCACCAAAGCGTGGAAGTAAAGCAGGATGTATGTTTATGATGCGATCAGGAAAAGCCTTTACTAGGGAGGGCGGTACAAGCCATAAAAAACCCGCCAAAACAACGAGGTCGATACTATATTGACGGAGAATGTCCACAGAATACGCAGAATTATAGAAGGACTTCTTATCTAGTACGATGGAAGGGATCGACATACTCTCGGCATAAGAGAGGATTGCTGCATCTGCCTTGTTAGACACGATGAGACCCACCGTGAATATCTCAACCTGATGGGCGTGTTCGATAATTTGGATGGCGTTAGACCCTCTACCTGACGCAAATATGGCAATGGTAATCATCTAGATAATTCTCTTAAGGAAGCCTTTCGGTTAAGTTGTAGTCCATATTAAACGAAGGTGCGCTGTGTTTCCATCCGTTGTTGACATTAAAAAATTTGCGGTAAGGATATCGTAATCGCTTCTCGTAAAACTCTATGGCGGCGTTGTCTTGAAAAAGGGAAACAAAATCCGGCACGCGATCCGCTATTTGAGATATCCAGTGCTCGGTAGTCTTCGTCTCGATGAAGGTGTCAGAAGCTAAGCCCTGATAATAAAACTTATTGGCAATGACGAATTTTATGCCTGCCGGCGAATATATCAATGCATCAGTAGAGGCATCATAAAGTTCCATATATGCCTGCATATTAAAGTACACGAGCTTAGTCATCATGGAAGTATCTTTCATCTTGATGTCATAGTCGTCGATGCATACCTTTACTTTAAATTTGTTAGAATAAAAGTCCTTATTGGCGATATCGATTTTTCTGATAAGATTTCTCTTCTCTACGATTTTATTGACATCTTTTTCAAGTTTCTCGTGGTACTTGTTCGTAAAACCGATATATGCATCCTCGTAATGCGTCTTGATGGCCTCGAAGTCTTTTGAGGCAATAAGTTCGTTGGGGTTGTCGTGGTTAAAGCGCTCTTCGGTAAGTTTGAGATCGTAACCTTTGATAACCGCAAGGCTCATGTCAATTGTATTATTGCCTAAACCTATGGCTATCAGCCCTAGAAAAACCCAAGCTACAAAGCGCAAACGCTCGATCATAGTCCGATGATTAATAGTCTTGTATATCCTTCCATTCGATAACTCAACGCAATTATTGGGTAAGATACTATATAATACATATATATTTCTGTGTTCATTTGTCGAATTCACATTTTATTGTGAATCTAAATTTTCAGACGACTTTTTTAAGCTGTGTGAAATAATTTGAATAATACAACATCTCTATCGAATAATCAGCACTTGTCCGTCTGACAAAGATGGTAAACATACCTGAAACGGATAATATTCCCTCATACTGTGACCCTTCAAGATGAAATAAATCAGATCTTTGCAGCAGCCACATCAAGAGGTACAGATGATAGATTTTTATGCCCTTTGTAGGGGTGTTGTTTTCGCAGTAGAGCGTCAAGCTGAGAGTCAGATTACGGATATTGATAAGCTGAAATGGCTGTTAGGAAATGCTCAGCGAGCCGATAATCAGGTATTGGATGATGCGTACATAGGCCCACGAGCTAGTATGATAACACCCTGGAGCACGAATGCAGTGGAGATCACTCAGAATATGGGCATCTCGGGTATAATGCGTATAGAGCGATTTATTAGGGATGCCGGGCAGATAAAGTTTGATCAGATGACTATGCAGCGGTATGATAGACTTGATCAGGGGATATTTGCCTTGCCGATCATGCCGGAGTCTATTAAGTATATCGGGGATATTGCTGCGTATAATATTCAGGAAAGCCTCTCTCTGAGTACAGAAGAGATTGAATATTTATATCAAGTTTCAGAGCGTCTTGGCAGGAAGTTGACCGATACGGAGGTGTTTGGGTTTTCACAGGTCAATAGTGAACACTGTCGCCATAAGATTTTTAATGGAGAGTTTATAATTGATGGTAAAACCCAGCCACACAGCTTATTTAAGTTGATTAAAAAGACGGCGGAGCATAATAACACAAATCTTGTTTCTGCCTACAAAGATAACGTGGCTTTTATCTCCGGTACAGCGGCTGTACAGTTTGCACCTTCCCGTCCGGACAAGCCTTCCCTTTACGGGAAAAAGCCATTTGAGGCGGTGCTGTCGCTCAAAGCAGAAACACACAATTTTCCCACTACAGTCGAGCCTTTCAGTGGTGCAGCAACGGGGTCAGGAGGAGAAATTCGCGACAGGATGGCCGGTGGTCAAGGGTCTATTCCATTGGCTGGAACAGCTGTGTATATGACAGCCTATAGTCGTGTGAATGGGTCTAATAGATGGGAGGAAGCCATACCTGAGAGACCTTGGCTTTATCAGACACCCTTGGACATACTGATCAAGGCGAGTAATGGCGCATCGGATTTTGGTAATAAGTTTGGACAGCCATTAATCTGCGGATCTATTCTGACATATGAGGCCATGGAGGGAGAAAGCATCACCGCATTTGATAAAGTGATCATGCTTGCGGGAGGTATAGGCTATACTAAATTATCCCAAGCACAAAAAATGCCACCACAATCTGGAGACAAGATAGTCGTGATGGGCGGGGATAATTATCGCATTGGTATGGGTGGCGCAGCGGTGTCCTCAGTAGATACGGGCGCATCAGGCGCTATTCTGGAACTCAATGCCGTACAACGCTCCAATCCTGAAATGCAAAAACGTATCGCCAATGCCATTAGAGCACTGGTTGAAAGCGATAAAAATCCGATTACTTCTATCCACGATCATGGTGCAGGGGGACATCTGAATTGTCTTTCAGAATTAGTTGAGGACACTGGTGGTTTCATCAGACTCAATGATTTACCCGTTGGGGATCCGACCCTTTCGGCTCGGGAGATATTGGGTAACGAATCACAGGAAAGAATGGGCTTGGTTTTGCCCGCAGATGATTATGATTTGTTAAAAGCTATCGCTGATCGCGAACGTGCACCGATATACGATGTAGGCGTCGTCACGGGTGATGGGCAGTTTGTAATAAAGGATACGCACAATGGCGATACGCCTGTGTCTCTGGGTATGCACGATTTATTCGGCAGCTCTCCTAAAACAATCATGACGGACCGTACGCGTCACCCTGATCGTGAAGCTTTGGTTTATGATAATGCGCTATTGGTAGCCTATGTGCGTGATGTTCTTCGTTTGGAAGCGGTAGCTTGTAAGGATTGGTTAACGAATAAAGTGGATAGATGTGTCGGTGGACGTGTGGCGAAACAACAATGCGCCGGAGAATTGCAGCTTCCCTTGAATAATTGCGGGGTGATGGCACTCGATTATGATGGTTTGTCAGGAATCGCTACTTCGATAGGTCATGCTCCCGGTACGGCGCTGATTGATGCAAGAGCGGGATCACGATTGTCTGTAGTAGAGGCACTTACTAATCTCATATGGGCACCGATCGCGGATGGATTAAGTGCTGTGTCACTGTCTGCTAACTGGATGTGGCCATGCAGAAATCCCGGTGAGGATAGCCGACTTTACAGTGCGGTGGAGGCCTTATCACAATATTGTATCTCCCTGGGGGTCAATGTGCCTACGGGAAAAGATTCCCTCTCTATGAAGCAAAAGTACCGCGACATGGAGGTGCTATCACCCGGTACTGTTATTGTATCCACGGTAGGCTTATGTAGTGATATCAATAAGATAGTAGAGCCGGTTCTTCGTGAACATGGCGGCGATATATACTATCTAGATATGTCTGATGGTCAATATTCCTTAGGTGGTTCGTCTTTTGCGCAAATATTGGCAGCAGTAGGGGATACGGCACCGGATGCAGCTTCTGCGGAATATGTTCAGAATGCATTTGCAGCAGTTCAAATCTGGATTAAAGAGGGGATGATCAGTGCTGGACATGATATAGGATCAGGTGGATTAGTGACGAGTTTATTAGAGATGTGTTTCCCTAGTGTAGGTATCGGTGCGGACATTGAGTTATCACATGTGTTTGCAGCTGATCACATTGCAATCTTGTTTTCTGAAGGACCGGGCTTAATTCTTCAGTCTTCCTTTAATCTGGTGGAAAAGGTAGAATCAAGGGATCTGCGACTTTTTAAAATTGGCGTAGCCAATAATACAAATTCTTTGAATATCTCCTTTGGCAAAGAGATACTTCGATTAGCGATTCCTGAGTATAGGGATATATGGTATTGCGGCTCCTATCTCCTCGACAAGCATCAGACTGCGGGCGATCTGGCTGAACAGCGTTTTAAGAACTATCACTTACAGCCTTTACAATATAGCTTCCCATCGTGGCATGTTGGTTCGCGAACAAATTTGTCGGGTTATGCGGGGAAAAGGCCATTGGCAGCGATTATTCGCGAGAAGGGTAGCAATTCTGAGCGTGAGATGGCGCATGCCTTGTATTTGGCAGGGTGGGATATACGCGATGTTCATATGACGGATATTGTATCAGGAAGGGAGACCTTGGACGATGTCCAATTTTTGGGTGCTGTCGGGGGATTTTCTAATTCAGATGTATTGGGTTCAGCCAAGGGCTGGGCAGGCACTTTCCTTTACAACAAACGCGCTAATGACACACTTAAACGATTTTTTGCTCGTCCTGACGTATTGAGTATCGGTATTTGTAATGGCTGCCAGTTATTTATGGAGTTAGATCTTATTTGTCCAGATCATGCAGATCGACCAAAGATGATGTTTAATGATTCAGGCAAGCACGAGAGTGCCTTTACATCGGTGAAGATATTAAAGAATAACTCTGTGATGCTTTCATCATTTGAAGGGGCAATATTGGGTGTATGGATCTCTCACGGTGAGGGCAAGTTTGTCCTTCCGCAGGAGCACTCCACTTATAATATTGTTGGCGAATATGGCTATAGCCAATATCCCGCTAACCCCAATGGCAGCGATTATAATGTAGCCATCCTCAGCAGTGCGGATGGAAGACATCTCGTTACAATGCCACATATCGAGCGATCGATTTTCCGATGGAACTGGGCATATTACCCACATGATCGTTGTGATGAGATATCGCCATGGATTCAAGCTTTTGTCAATGCACATGAGTGGGCGGTGGGCAAGAAGAGTTGATTTTAGTTTCTAAATATGAACGATTGACAGTTAATCTAGATGACAAGTGCTATTAGCCTATTGCTATGCAAGCTGGTGAACTGCGTTTAATAAATAATCGGGAAGAAGAGTGACCCCGACAGGATTCGAACCTGTGACCTACTGATTAGAAGTCAGTTGCTCTATCCAGCTGAGCTACGGAGTCATGTCAACAAATAGGGCTGCAAAGGTATTTTTTATCATGTGATAATCAAATATCACGGTTAAATTTATTCATACGGATTGATGAATTTTTCTAATTTTTATACTTCTAATAACAGACCATGGAGATAATTCAGAGGATAGCAGGGGCATATGGGGGCTATGCTTCCTATTTATGGCGCGAGATTACGAGCCCGCATTATGGTAATTATTTTTATTGGCTGATAGCCGTAAGTCTATTCTTTTTTCTTTTAGAGCTGACCAAGCCGTGGCGACGGGATCAACCCTTCTTGAGGAAGGACTTCTGGCTTGATTTTTTTTATATGTTCTTTAATTTCTTTTTGTTTTCATTGATCATATATAATGCTGCATCTGAGGTGGTAGTCCATGCTGTTAATACCATGATATTCAATATTTTAGGAATAGATCTTAAAGCTATTAATCCTATGTATTCCTGGCCGATGTGGGCGATCTTATTGATAGGATTTATTGTGAGAGACTTCATCCAATGGTGGACACATAGATTACTACATCGGGTACCTCGCTTGTGGGAATTTCATAAGGTGCACCACTCTGTCGAGCAGATGGGTTTTGCCGCCCACCTGAGATATCACTGGATGGAGACGGTGGTCTATAGATCGATAGAGTATTTACCACTGGCATTACTAGGGATCGGATTATACGACTTTTTTGTGATACATTTATTCACCTTGGCATGGGGGCATTTTAACCATAGCAATATTTCAGTTTCGGGACGAGTATCGGGTGGCGTATTGGGTTTGTTGATTGGTATTGTTTTGGCAAACGGTCTTTTTGATACCGCTGTTTATGGTGCCAACGGGTCTGTGATTTCTACCATCTCTATAGTATTCTTATGTGTGCTCAGTGGCATTATTGTGCTAGGGCCTATGATGCGTTACCTATTCAATAGTCCTGAGATGCATATTTGGCATCATGCGAAATATTTGCCCGAAGATAGAAGATATGGAGTGAATTTCGGACTCACTTTAGCGCTTTGGGATTATATCTTTGGTCAGGCTTATGTGCCGCACGACGGGCAGAAAGAAGAATTGGGATTCGATGAAGTTGAAAAATTCCCATCGAGCTTTTTAGTGCAGGCAACACATGGATTCCGAGGATTTTTTAAATAGCAGAACTATGATCAGATTATTTTTATAGTCCTATGATAGAAAGCAAAATGGAGATAGCCGCACTCAGGGTGGCATAGACTTGCCGGATGAAATGAGGGGAAGGCTTATGATGTAAGAGGCTGCCTGTTGAGAGTGTACGTATAGTTATAATTTAATTACTTGGGGCGCTCGCCCCAAGTTTTATTAATATAGCCTTCGAAGTTCATAAATCGGTAAAGCGACCGGCTTTGATTCTCAATGATTGTTGCTCAATAATTGAGCAGCTATCTGAAGAATACAAACTAAAATGTGATTTTACTACCGTGAGTCACTAGTTATATAAACCCTAATGATCAATTACTACTCAGAAAAACGCATCTGATCACACAATGCTCAATAGTCACCAATGTAGTACCTGTGGCAATATCTATCGGTGCTTACTTCTTAGAAGTCTAATGATTGATTTTCAATCTTCGATTGATCTACGAGTTGCTGATATTCTGCCGGGGATAATCCATCGAGACAGTAGTCTATCGGGTTGACAGGAACATTATTTATTCTAACCTCATAATGCAAATGTGGTGCAGTGGAGGTTCCCGAAGAGCCTACTGTACCGATTTTCTCCCCTTTGGTTACCTGTTGACCCACGCGGACATCAATCGTATGCATGTGTGCGTAGAGGGTCGTAAATCCATAACCGTGATCAATTAACACACTATTGCCATAACCCTTACGGCTAAATTCGACTGATACTACCTTTCCCTTACCTGTAGTTTGAATGGCAGTTCCTTTAGGTGCTGTAAAGTCCATGCCGTGATGCATCTTACGTATTTTATGCAGTGGGTGAATCCGCATGCCATAACCCGAGAGAAGATGTACATTCCGAGCGAGTTTATCTTCGCGAACAGGTTTAATAGAAGGAATAGAGGCAATTTTATCATCGTGAAGCTTGGCGAGAGACATAAGCGTGTCCATCGAGGCGTTTTGGATTTTTACTTTATTGTTGAGTTGCTCTAATTTGGCCAACGCTGCGGAAAGCAGGTTGTTGGCCTTTTCATTGCTTCGGAGCAAGATCATGTTTTCGCGGCCTCCTACACCACCTTGCCATATATTTTCATCCACGGGCTCTACACCGAACACGACCCTGTGCAATGATTTATCCTTTTCTTGAAGACCTTCGATTTTGGTGCTAACTTCTTCTATTTCTTTAAGCATTTCGTTGTAGTAATACTCCATCTGCGCTACTTCGCGCTGAAGCGCTTTTTCCTTTGGGGTAGGGAAGAATCGATAAGCAAGTATAAAAAGAACTATTGCTGTGAAAATCACCGCAGAAAAATAGCCAAATACCTTCTTTGCAGCGTTTGCAAACGACCACTTTTCTTTTTCAAATGTTAATGTATTTGGGTTAAATACGTATTTATATCCCTTCATATAGAAGCGTAAGTATTGCTATTAAGATGTATTTTTGGCCTTCCTTCACGGGAAGGTGAGAATGGTTCATAAGGATGACGCAAGTTAGTTTGTAATTTTGTTTCTACAAAGAAATTGTCAATATTTATTAATGTTGATGCGACGCTTATAACTTGTTATTATTCAATCTCTAATGAATTATATTTTTTTATAATATATATTAATTTTTTGTTAATAAATCAGAAATCCAATGACCGCAGCGGAAATTAGGAAAAAATTCTTCGATTTTTTTGAATCAAAAGGACATAAAATCGTCCCTTCTGCTCCTATTGTCAATAAGGAGGATCCTACACTGATGTTCACGAATGCGGGGATGAATCAGTTTAAGGATTACTTTCTTGGCAACAAGACTCCTGTACATAGACGTATTGCCGATACTCAGAAGTGTCTGAGGGTATCCGGTAAGCATAATGATCTCGAGGAGGTAGGTATAGACAGTTATCATCACACCATGTTTGAGATGCTTGGTAATTGGTCATTCGGAGATTATTTTAAAAAGGAGGCTATTGCATGGGCTTGGGAGTTATTGACAGAAGTATATGGATTATCACCGGAGCGCCTGTATGCATCTGTTTTCAAAGGCGATGCTGAGTATGGATTGGCACCTGATGAAGAGGCGGCAGATATATGGGCGCAGTACCTACCCAAAGAACGGATATTGTACTTCGATCGTAAAGATAATTTCTGGGAGATGGGGGAGACAGGACCTTGTGGCCCTTGTTCAGAAATCCATGTCGACCTGAGATCGGATGAAGAGAGAATGCGCATTAATGGCCGTGATTTAGTCAATAATGATCACCCACTTGTCATAGAGATATGGAATCTGGTATTTATCCAGTTCAATAGGAAGGCAGATGGCAGCCTTGTGACACTCCCGGAGAAACATGTAGATACAGGGATGGGCTTCGAACGTCTTTCTATGGCTATTCAAGGTAAGAATTCCAATTATGATACGGATATATTTGTACGGTTCATAAGCTTGATTGAAGAAATCACCGGTAGAACCTACGCATATAGCTATGACCTCACAGCCAAGAAAGATATAGCTTTCAGGGTTATCGTAGATCATATAAGAGCAGTTGCTTTTGCCATAGCAGATGGTCAACTTCCGAGTAATACCGGTGCGGGATATGTGATTAGACGCATATTACGCCGGGCGGTGAGATATTACTTTTCATTTCTTGATCGTAAAGAGCCCCTTTTATATTTGTTAATCGAGGCATTGGCTGATTACTTTAAAGATGTTTTCCCGGAATTGAAGGATCAACAAGATTTTGTCGCGAAGATCATACTTGAGGAGGAGAAATCATTTTTAAGAACGTTAGATGCGGGTCTTCGTCGTTTGTCCTCTGTTGAAATCGCTTTGGGGACTCTTGATGGGTTTACGGCTTTTGAACTATACGATACGTATGGATTTCCGATCGATCTTACCAGACTTATTGGTGCAGAGCAGGGTTGGATAGTGGATGAAGAGGGGTTTGACCAAGCGCTGGCGCTTCAAAAAGAAAGATCGCGAAGTGATGCTAAAAAGGAAGCAGGTGACTGGATAGAGTTCGTTCCCGGGGGTACTAGCGAGTTTATCGGCTATGATTATCATACTAGCGAAGGCGGACAACTGCTCAAGTATCGTACGCTCAAGCAAAAGGACGAAGAGATATTTCAGCTTGTACTAGACCGTACACCTTTTTACGCTGAGAGTGGCGGGCAGGTGGGTGATATGGGTCTGATCACTGTCGGTACGGAGCGCATAAATGTCTTAAACACGACGAAAGAAAATGATCTTATCATTCATAGAGTTGATCGACTTCCTGCAGATCAGGAATCGTCGGTGAGTTGCGAGATTAATCTACAACGTCGGCGATTAATCGAGAACAACCATAGTGCTACGCATCTACTTCATGCGACCTTGAGAGAAGTACTGGGCATACATGTTCAACAAAGAGGTTCATTGGTTAATGAGCATTATTTAAGATTTGACTTTAGTCATTTTGATAAAATGTCTGATGAGCAGATTAAAGAAGTGGAGACTATAGTTAACAGACGTATCCGTCAGAATATAAGCTGTGTCGAGCAACGAAATGTCCCCATCTCAAAGGCAAAACAGTCCGGCGCGATGATGCTCTTCGGGGAGAAATATGGAGAATATGTCCGAATGATCACATTTGATGATCAGTTTTCTATCGAATTGTGCGGAGGTTGTCATGTACGTAGTTCCGGAGAAATCGGGCTTTTCAAGATTCGTTCTGAATCTGCAATCGCTGCCGGAGTGCGTCGTATAGAGGCTGTGACTGCTGATCAAGCCATCAAGCTAGTCAATGACGGATTGGAGGAGTTAGCAACTATAAAATCTTTGTTCAAATCACCGGTTAATACGGTTTCCCAAATAGAAGCTTTGCTGACGAATCATAAAGCACTTGAAAAACAGTTAGCCGCTATCCGGAAAGATAGTGTAGCCAATATGAGGTCTGATTTACTGCTTCAATTTGAGGAGATATCAGGCTTTAGTTTTCTTGGAGCACGAATTAACGACCTTGAAGCAGACGATGCTAAAGAATTGGGGCACAGCTTATTACAATCAAAGCCTAATTCGATCATTTTATTGTGTGTTATAAACGGGGATAAAGTAAATGTCGTGTTACTTGTTGACAAATCTCTTGTTAGCCCGACGCGGGATGCGGCTGCATTGATAAGAAAACATGCCCGTATTATACAAGGGGGTGGAGGTGGACAAGCATTTTTGGCCACTGCAGGAGGTAAAAATGTTCAAGGGGTTGATGAATTTATAAAAGCTGTAAAGTCGGAACTCTAGCGCTGTTTATCAAACTTGTGTAATGGATTTTGTTTTTGACAAGCATAGGTTTTCTCATAGACCAATGCTCAAGCCCGAGACTGGCAATAACAAAATGACAATAAACCTGTTACTGTGAGAGCTTATCTAATGGGCTTATATTGGTAGTTCAATATTGCCGCTGGTGATTGCTCTACCTATGACTAGTCGTTGTATCTCTGAGGTACCTTCGTAAATCTGAGTGATCTTTGCGTCACGCATCAAGCGCTCTACGTGATACTCTTTTACATATCCGTAACCTCCATGAATCTGAACAGCTTCGATTGTTGTCTCCATAGCGACTTCGGATGCATAGAGTTTGGCCATAGCTGCTGCGGTGGCAAAATCTTCGCCTTGATCTTTAAGCCAGGCCGCTCTATAAACCATCATTCTGGCAGCCTCGATATGGGTAGCCATGGTAGCCAATTTGAATAGCACTGCTTGATGTTGATTGATTGGCTTTCCAAAACTCTGCCTTTCGTGACTATATTGAAGGGCAAGCTCATAGGCGCCAGCTGCAATGCCTAGTGCCTGAGAAGCAATACCTATTCGCCCACCATCAAGTGTCTTCATGGCAAACTTAAAACCATATCCCGGCTCACCGAGCATATGTGATATCGGGACCTTAACATTTTCAAACATCACGGAGCAGGTATCAGAAGACCTTATACCGAGCTTATCTTCTTTTTCTCCTGTAGTAACTCCCGGCCATGTAGCATCAACGAGAAAGGCACTTATGCCTCTATGCCCGGCAGGTCTGTCCGTCTGTGCTATCACGACATACGCAGACGCTTTTTTGCCATTCGTTATCCAATTTTTAATACCACTTAAAATATAGTGATCACCCTCCAGATAGGCCGACGTTCGCTGGCTGGTGGCATCGCTGCCTGCTTCGGGTTCAGAGAGGCAAAAACCACCAATCATTTGGCCAGTGGCCAAGAGGGGCAAATATTTCTGTTTAACCGCAGCTTGTGCATATTTCTCCACACCCCAGCATACGAGGGAATTGTGCGCACTCATGATGACACTACATGAGTTATCGACCTTAGAAAGTTCTTCTATCGCTATGGCATAAGATAGGGTATCCATACCTGCGCCGCCATAGTCGGGGCTAGACATCATACCGAGAAATCCCATCTCTCCTAGCATTTTTACTTCTCGATCGGGGTAAAGCATATCTCGGTCACGCGCTATAACACCGGGCTTAAGTTCATTCTGGGCGAACTCTCTCGCCGCCTGACGAATCATCAGATGATCTTCGGATAGTTTAAATTCCATAGTTTTAAAATCTTACTTGAAGTTAAGAAAATTAGGAACACTGGTTCTTTTCTGGGGCACGATTAATTGGCGTGAGGGATAAATACTTCGTTTGACAGTGATAATGCTTGATTAAGTGCCATTTGGTTGAGACGGAGATCTATTTCATTTTCCATAAAATATGAGATCATTTTTTCCATAGGCATATTACCTGTAAGATCATCCTTGGCCATGGGGCATCCTCCATAGCCTCTTAGTGCGCCGTCAAATCTTCTGCATCCACTACTATAGGCGGCATGTACTTTTTCGAGCCAAGTATCTGGGGTGGTATGTAAATGTGCCCCAAATTCGACATATTCGAATCTCGGTATGACATTGCTGAAGATATAGGATATGCTGCTGCTATTGCTTACCCCTATTGTATCCGAAAAGGCAATAATTCTTACTCCCATAGCTACCAGGTCAGATACCCATTTTTCTACAATATCCATGTTCCACGGATCACCATAAGGATTTCCAAAGCCCATAGAGATGTACACGACTAGTTGCTTACCACGCTTTACTGTAATGGCCTGTATTTCTGCAAGTCGTTCCAACGACTCCTCGATCGTGCTATTGGTGTTTCTGATCTGAAATGTCTCAGATATTGAAAATGGATAACCAAGATAATCTATAACTTCATGTTGAATGGCGTCACGAGCACCTCTTTCGTTAGCGACGATGGCGAGGAGCTTACTTTTCGTAGTAGAAAGATCTAGCTGGGACAATACTTCTTGCGTGTCACTCATTTGCGGTATGGCCTTGGGGGAGACGAAGCTACCGAAGTCTATTGTATCGAATCCTACATTGAGCAGGGTATTGATGTACTTGACTTTTAATTCTGTGGGAATAAACGACTTAATACCTTGCATGGCGTCACGTGGACATTCGATGAGCTTTATCATGTCTGTATGACACCTACGTTAAATTTGGGAATGGCTTTATGATTAGCAGCTTCGATGCCGATAGAGATATAATCCCTTGTAGATTTAGGATCTATGATTTCGTCTACCCATAGCCGTGCGGCTGCGTAATAGGCGCTTGTTTGATCTTCATAACGAGCGCTTATTTCATTGAAAATGGCGTCTTGCTCTGCCTTCGTCGGCTCAGTTCCTTTAGCCTTGAGTGATGCGACTTGTATTTGCATAAGTACCTTAGCTGCTTGACTACCTCCCATCACAGCAATATTGGCCGTAGGCCAAGCAAGAATTAATCTCGGATCATAAGCCTTACCACACATAGCGTAGTTTCCTGCCCCATAGGAGCTGCCCATGACTATGCTAAACTTAGGGACAGTGCTATTGCTGACGGCATTTACCATTTTCGCACCATCTTTTATAATACCGCCGTGCTCCGATCTACTTCCGACCATGAATCCGGTAACATCATGAAAGAAGATGAGCGGTATCTTTCGTTGGTTACATATCATGATAAATCTTGCAGCCTTGTCTGCACTGTCTGAATAAATCACTCCGCCAAATTGCATTTCATTCTTGGCACTTTTGACGATCTCTCGATTGTTAGCCACAATGCCTACTGACCAGCCATCTATGCGGGCATATCCACAAAGCAATGTCTTGCCGTATGATTTTTTATACTCAATCCATGAGCCTTTATCGATTATAATTTTAAGGACTTCTATGGTTTTGTAGGGTGTATTTCTTATTGATGGAAAAGTCTGGTATAGCTTATCTATGGATAGTTCTGGCTGAATCGATTCGTCTCTATTGAGACCGGCAAGATCGGGCAATGCCATTTTTGATACCAGGTCACGTATTTTGTCAAGACATTCGATATCATTCGCGCATTTATGATCTACCACTCCGGATATTGCTGTTTGTGTTTCAGCTCCACCCAGAACTTCTTGATCTACCTCTTCTCCTATAGCTGCTTTAACTAAATATGGTCCTGCCAGAAATATAGAGCCAGTGCCCTCTACGATCAATGATTCATCTGACATGATCGGAAGATAAGCGCCTCCAGCTACACAACTTCCCATGATGGCTGCGATCTGGGGAATACCTTGACTGGACATGATGGCGTTATTGCGAAAAATTCTTCCGAAGTGCTCTTTATCTGGGAATATTTCATCTTGCATCGGAAGGAATACACCGGCACTATCGACAAGATAGATGATGGGTAGATTGTTTTCCATTGCAATCTCCTGAGCACGAAGATTTTTCTTGCCGGTCATAGGAAACCAAGCACCGGCTTTCACCGTGGCATCATTAGCGACGATCACGCATAATCTACCTGAAATCCTTCCCAGTCCGGTTACGACACCCGCACACGGTGCACCACCATGTTCTTTGTACATATCATAAGCTGCGAATGCGCCTAATTCGTAAAAGCTTGATTGCGGGTCTATTAATGTATCAATGCGCTCGCGTACAGTGAGTTTGCCTTGGGATTTTTGTTTTTCGAGTCGCGACTTACCACCTCCTTCGTATAGTCGCTCTAACCTATTATTCAATCTCGAGATGGCCAATTTCATGGCATCTTCATTTATATTTTCTTGGAGATTGATTTTGGACATTCTACACCACAGTTTTATAGGTCTTATTATCGATAACTATTTTGGCGATGATCTCACGCAATATTTCAGAGGTACCACCACCTATCGGTCCGAGTCTGCTATCGCGCCACATTCGTGCGAGTGGGTATTCTTCCATATATCCGTACCCACCTAAGAATTGAAGACAATCGTACATGATTTCGTCTGACATCTTGGTGCTTTGAAGCTTGGACATGGTAGCTTCTTTAACAATATAATCACCTGCATCCATTCGTGCGACGGTGTGATAATTGAATGTTTTTATGATTTCGAGATGTGTGGCATGATCAGCAATACGATGTCTCAATGCTTGAAATTTATTGATATGTTGACCAAATGCTTTGCGCTCGGACATATAATTCAGGGTATATTCGAGCGCATTTTCGGCGTGGGCATGTGCATTTATACCCATGATCAGTCGTTCTAATGCGAAGTGCTGCATCACATAATAAAAGCCCTGCCCCGGCTCTCCAAGTAAATGATCATCGGCTACAAAAACATTGTCGAATGATATCTCTGCGGTATCAGAAGCGCGCCATCCTAATTTATCCAATTTAGTAGCTTGAATACCGGGGTAGTTACGGTCAAGTAAGAAAATGCTCATGGCGCGGGGATTTTCGCTTCCCCCGGTTTTGGCTACTACGACTAGGTAATCGCTGTACACACCATTGGTGATGAAAGTTTTACTTCCATTGAGAATATACCCGCCATCAACTTTAGTAGCCTGTGTCCTTATCGCAGCTACATCTGAGCCTCCGAATGGCTCTGTTATGCATAGACATCCTATTTTTTTACCTTCAATACTCTCACGCAGATAGGTGTTTTTTATGTTTTCATTGCCTTCGGCCAATAGATGCGTCATGGCGAGATAGACATGTGCCCATATAGCCGCTGCGAAGCCACCGGAATTTACACGTTGTAGCTCTTCAAGCAAAATGACCATATAAAACTTATCCAGATCAAGACCACCATAAATTTCAGGATAGGAGATACCCAAGTATCCCATTTCGCCCATCTTTACGAAAATGTCCTTCGGGATACGGCCTTCGTTCTCCCACTCATCCACATGAGGTACGACTTCTATAGTAAGAAAATCCCGCAGTCCTTCTCTAAATAGTTGATGTTCTTCAGAAAAATAGTTCATTTAGTCCCTTTTGTTCGATCCGATCAATTGCTATACTGACCCTGAAAAGCTAAGTATGCAAAGGTCAGATTTATTAGCTATTCCTTGTTACAAAACGAATAAATATTCGGATAGTTGATATTTTTTAATCAGAAAGGCTTGATTCTGATTCTAAATAGGTATTATTGATTCAATTATTTACAGAACGTAATGACAGCTCTTGTTGCAGAATTTATAGGTACCGCAGTATTGGTTTTACTTGGAAATGGGGTAGTGGCCAATGTGGTATTACCCAAGACATACGGGAACAACGGAGGCGTAATCGCGATCACGTGGGCTTGGGCGATGGCTGTGTTCGTAGGAGTAATTATATCCGGCAATAGCAGTGGCGCCCACATTAATCCTGCAGTGACGATAGGTTTAAGTGTAGCTGGCTTATTCGAATGGTCTCATGCGCTGGGATATATCTCCGCTCAATTGGCAGGAGGAATATTCGGAGGAGCACTTGTGTTTTTCATCTATCGATCGCATTACGAAGCGTCCGACGATCCTGATGCTAAACGCGCTACGTTTTGTACCTCACCGGCAATACCCAATACAGCAAGGAACTTACTCAGTGAGATCATCGGTACATTTGTTTTAATCTATGCTATTTATCATATCACAGGGGCTAAAGTGGGTGATACGCATGCCTCATTGGGTTCGCTGGATGCATTGCCGGTGGCATTGGTGGTGCTGGGGATAGGTCTTAGTCTTGGTGGTACAACAGGTTATGCCATCAACCCGGCAAGAGACCTGGGGCCTAGAATTGCTCATTATTTGTTACCTATTCCTAGTAAAGGAAGCAGTAACTGGTCATATTCGTGGATACCAGTCGTCGGGCCTATACTCGGAGCACTTATTGCGGCTGCAGTATTTATGAGCATAGGCTAGTATTGTATCAATGCTTAAACGACAGGTAAGTCGGCAGCAGATACGTTTCGCAGCTATACGCAGGCAGGGATTTTAAGCTCTGAACTTCCTATGAAGAACTGTATTTTACATTTGGCATTTTGCTGTCCTGCGAAGCACGAATTGAAAATAAGCGAAGTTAAAACCCCGCTTGGGTATAGCTGATGAGCGGCTTGTGTTTTTACTATCACTTAGTTTATTATCATATCGTATAGCATATCTATGTTGCTTTCAGCTTTCAGCTTTTCACTTATCATCGTAGCATTGGTTTTATAGCTTGAGTTATTCATCAAGTCAAGCAATTTAAATTCAAACTTTTCTTTAGAAAGTTTTTTGATGGATATGCCCTCCGGTCCCAAACGCAAATCCGAAATAGTCTTACTCCAATAGGGTTGGTCTAAAATGTGGTACACTACTAGACTTGGACATCCATACTTTAATGCGGTATGTGTAGTTCCTGCTCCTCCGTGATGGATAACTGCATACATTTTGGAGAATATCCAGTCGTAAGGGATATTCTTTACAAAAAGAATGTTTTCGGGATACTCGTCTATTTTCTCCAGACCTCCCCATGAAGTATTTATGATTGCAGGTATTTGATGCTTTTTCAATACATCAACAATAATGCGGGTCTTTTCCTTGGGATTTGAATTAGACATACTCCCAAAAGTGATGAAAACAATTTTTTCGTGTCCTTCCAAAAACCTTGTCAGATCTTCGTCAGGTTGCCAGTTAATCGTTTTGTCCCGCTCGTAATAGCCCACGACCTGTGCTTGTTCTGGCCAATATTCTGGACGGGGGAACAGTGATGGCGAAATAGTATAAAATGTCTTTTCATTTTCAAGCATAGCTTTTTTGATAGCCGAGACTGTAATTTTTATTCCACTATAATCTTGGCAATATTGCTTTGAAATCCTTTTTATCACGATGGCCTTTATGGTGTTGATTGCCCAAAAACTTAGCCTGTTCAGTAACTTGCCATAATTTCTTCCTAACGGAGTTAAATGATCAATAGGATGCATCATAAAGGGTATGGGACTTACCATTATTGATTTTGTGGGATTAGCCATTCCCCAAACAAGCGAATAATTACACTTGGGATGATAGATGATTCTGTCAGGACTTTCTTCTAATTGGATACGGTGTTGTAGGGCGACCATTTTTTTTGATATTTTAATTCCTTCCTTTGACATTTTTATTAAGTATCCCAGTCGCCTAAAAATTGACCCTTGCCCTCCCATAAACTTTTTTGCTTCTTCACCGTCCAGCAATTCCAAGAACTCCTTATCAAATCCTTTGAAGGGAATGCCTATTTCCTCAACTGTTTCTCTGAATTGTTCAGGAAAAACACAAAGCACATCCCACTTTTTACTAATCAATATCTGTCCGATGGCTAAGAATGGTTCAATATCACCTCTTGTACCTATTGAGAATAAAATTACCTTCATATCTTATGCTTCCTGTTTTTTATAAAATGAAGCGTAAAACCCACAAGTCTTGAACCTGTGGGATGTAAACGACAAATATTTTTTTTGTTTCAAATATAATATGTATTTTAGTGTAGACAGTATAAGACATAGAAACCTCGTCAGGATCTTGCTTGAACGCGTATGTTAGTCTCAGCTGTACATTATGGTGATATTCACACAAAATTTTCTACTTTGTTTGATATTACTAATGAAAATGTCCCATTTATAAATCCTGAGGTTCAAATTGATAGAATAAGAGAAGAATGTTATTGCATTGAAGGCGATATAATTTTTGCAGATGCTTCAGAAGATTTGAATGATGTGGGGAAAAGTATAGAGATTGTTAATCTAAATGGAGAGAAATTACTTTCTGGGCTTCATACTTTAATGGCCAGACAAATAGAAACTAAAATTAATATAGGGTTTGGTGGATATTTATTTAAATCTGATTTTGTCAGAAAGCAAATTCAAAGAGAAGCTCAAGGTGCTAAAGTTTTGGGGATTTCTGCAGGACGAATTTCAAATATCAAGATTTCATATCCCCAAAACCCAAAAGAACAACAAAAAATCGCTTCTTGTCTCTCGTCATTAGATGCTCTTATCACGGCACAGGCGGAGAAAATAGCGCAATTGCAGCAGCATAAAAAGGGATTGATGCAGGGTTTGTTTCCTACGGTATCAGATAGATAATGGATAAATTTAAAAACAAATATCGCATTTCTTCAACCCGTTTGCAAAATTGGGATTACCGATGGACAGGTGCCTATTTTATTACCATTTGTAACCAAAACAGGGAACATTATTTTGGTGAAATTACGGATGGGAAAATGCAATTGTCAAACGTGGGGGTTATTGCCGATATTTTATGGCACCAAATCCCACATCACCATCGAAATGTGGAATTAGGGGCATTTGTGGTTATGCCCAACCATATTCACGGTATTTTGATAATCAATGATAATAATGACGATAACGATAACGATATCGATATCGATATCGATATCGATAACGTAGAGA
>CAYNFR010000013.1:61294-80333 GCA_964396595.1 uncultured Saprospiraceae bacterium
GAGACGTTGCATGCAACGTCTCTACAACAACAACAACAACAAAACACGGAAAAACCCGATAATCAATTCAACGAACAGATGTCAAAAATTTCCCCAAAATCAAATTCAATTTCTGTTATCATACGTTCCTATAAATCTGCCGTAACCAAACACGCCAACCGTTTAGGATTTGAATTTCAATGGCAATCCCGGTTTCACGACCACATTATTCGTGATGATAAATCGTTTCAAACCATTTCAAATTACATCATAAACAACCCTGCCAATTGGCAAGATGATAAATTTTACAGCAAAGAATTATGACACATAAAGACCAAACAGTACAGACGCAAAATTTTGCGTCTCTCGGCAAAACCCTTTGGGATATCGCAGATATCTCAAAACAAACGCGTGATTTTTTGTACGATAGAGCTCAACATATAGCTAGGCTGTTTGGCCACCGTCAATAGGCATCGCCATTCCGGTGATAAACGAACTCTCGTCGCTTGAAAGCCATAAGATGGCATTGATGATGTCAGATACTTCTCCATAGCGTCCCAGAGGTATAGTTCTAACGAGCTTTTCGCGCAATCCGTCTTTCGAATCGAAGAGCATTTCGAGTAAAGGCGTATTAGTGAATACCGGACAGATGGCATTAATGCGAATGCCTTGTCTGGCGTACTCGAGTGCGGCTGTTTTTGTCATGCCGACGACTGCATGCTTAGATGCTACATAAGCTAGCTGATTAGCTAAGCCGCGCAGCCCCGCTATAGAAGCGACATTAATGATATTGCCTTGGCTGGTTTCTGCCATATGGGAGAGTTGTTCTTTCATACAGTAGAAAAGTCCAGTCTGGTTGACTTTTACGACTGTGTCCCAATCATCAAGTGTATGCTGAGCTGTTTTTAAACTACTTTTAGCTCCTATACCTGCATTGTTGAGCGCTATATCTATTTTTCCGAATCTGTTTACTGTCCCTTTGATAGAGTTTTTCACTTGATCATAATCAGCGACATTGGCGTGAATGAATATAGATTCAGCTCCACTCTCATGGACTAATTGTTGCGTTATCAATGCAGCTTCGTCATTTATATCAATCAGAGATATTTTCGCTCCTCGACGAGCATACTCTATAGCGGCAGCTCTCCCAATGCCGGAAGATGCACCTGTGATATAAACTACCTTGTCTGTAAAATTCATGTATATTTTTTTTCGGGCTGTTATTCGAACATCAAGGATATCATCTCTGCGACGCATGCAGGCTTTTTGGTATCTTTTATCTCTACGGTACACAGCCAAGTGACTTTGATTCCTGCCGGTTCGTATGGTTCTATGTCAGCTATTCTGATTTTGGCTCGTAATTGTGCACCGACAGGGACGTGATGCGGGAATCTTACCTTGTTTACCCCATAGTTTACGCCCATTCTCACCGATTTCACTTCGATCAAATCTTCGATGAACTTGGGCAACAATGACAATGAAAAGAATCCATGTGCGATAGCTGCTCCGAAAGGGGACTCTCGTCTTGCTCTTTCCGGATCCACATGTATCCACTGATGATCCTTTGTAGCATCTGCGAAACTGTTAACTAGTTCTTGTGTCACTGTAAACCACTCCTCGCTTATAAATTCTGTCGATCTTTCAGACGTGAGCATCTCTGCGACATCTGTAAAAGTATGTAGCGCCATAAGTAAAGGTTTATTATTGTTATTGTGATAACAACTGGTAGAATCTTTCCTGCCGCCAGTTAATATCTTTAAGCAAGGATAATGAAAATACGATTAATTAGTGTTGAAGGTACTTAGTCAATCGCTCTGAATAATTGTCGAAATATGGAAGAAGGTGCTTTGTGTCACCCATTCTATGCTTTCGAGTAGTATTTTTTATCCACAACTAATAGTCCGAATGATTCACAATCTTCCTTTGAATGTTTTGCGTGATGCGCACCGTGAGCTCTGAGGATTGCCCTGGAGTAAGTGCTATCAAGTTGCTTAAACCACCGGAATCGTTGATGGATATAGACATCATGTATAAGAAAGTAAGTAAGTCCGTAGAGCGAAATCCCTATACCTACAAACAACAACCAGCGATAATCAGCATAAAGTGATCCTAACATATAGGATGCAGCACTTGGTATTGCAAAGACCAGGAAAAAGCGATCATTTTTTTCCCAGAATCCTGTTTTTTCATATTTAGGTTTGTGGTGATCTTCGTGCCAACTCCACAGCCAGCCATGCATCAGATATTTGTGTGATGCCCAGGCTACAAACTCCATGATGGTATATGTAATTATAATAACACCGATGTAAAACAGAACTGTATTCATAATAGTCTATTGAATGGTAATCAAGATTTAAAACAGTTTTTGCTTCGTAAAGATGCAAATATTGGGATTAATCTTCAAGTAATACTCTGTTAGACTGCGTATTAAATTCATATCGAATCAATGGCAGTTCGACAAAAAAGGAACATCCTAGATTCGGTTCTGAGTCAAAGTATATGGTGCCACCCATCGAATCAATAATATTGGCAGATATCGCAAGCCCCAATCCCGAACCGCTTGTTTTGGTCGTAAAGCGTGGTTTGAATATTAGTTTTTGTTCGTCCTTGGAGATCCCGCATCCATTATCTTTTACTTGAATAATGGCTTTGTTTCCATCCTTCCATAGTCGAAGTTCGATTATTCCTTTGCGTCCTTCCGGAATAGCTTGTATGGAGTTTTTTACAAGATTATTCAGTACCCTGAGGAGTTGATTTTTGTCAGCATAGACATCTATATCATCAATAGGCTCTACCAGTTGGATCTCCATGTCCTCTCTGTTTCTGAATAAGTCGTGGATTGTTTCCACAACTTGATTGAGATTAAGCTTATCATTAATTGTCTTTGGCAAACTGCCGAAAGTAGCAAAGGTGTCAGCTATTTGTTGGAGATTATCTACTTGACTTTTTAAGGTGTCGCACATGCGTAATGCGAGGCTACCTATATCCTCTCGATTGTGATTAATACTTTTTTCTAGATATTGTAAGCTAAGCTTCATTGGCGTGAGCGGATTTTTAATCTCATGTGCTACCTGTTTAGCCATTTCGCGCCATGCATTATCACGTTCGATCTGGGTGAGGAGTAGGGTGTTTTCTTCCAGTTTCGCGATCATGCCGTTATATTGGTGAATGAGACCTGCTATTTCATCATCTCCGTGCCAAAGAATTTTTTCGTTCTTCTGATTAAGTTTGACATTGTTTAGCGTCTTGCCAAGTTCTAGCAACGGCGTGCGAATGTACTTTGCCAGAATGTACGCGATACTGAACCCGACAAGAAATAAAAAGGTGTATGTGTTTAACAATGCGAGACTTAGCTGTCTTATGACTTGATCAGATCCCACGGACAGTTGAGCCCTGAGTTGATATATACTGACAAGTCCGATAGCTGTAAAGCTGAATAATAGTGTGGCCATAATGGCCAATTGGATTTTACTGTGTAATTGATAGCTCTTCGGAATTTTAAAGTAGAATTCTTCAGGGAGAAAATTGAGGCGTTGATTAATAATCGCATAGAGGACATAAAGCCCGGCTGATAATATAAAACTACCCGAAAAAACGCTTATGGCATTGACCATCGGGATAGGATTTGACTTATCAAATAGTGCTGAATTAATATTTAAGGCGAGTAGGCTACCGAGTACAATAGTCCACGTAATCAACCACATGACATTGGACTTGTAATGGGTATCGCAAAACATATCCAACAACAAGGCATATGCACCGTAGGCTAGTAAGATTACTAGTAGGGAAAACGGTTCAGACCCAAATACAAATATTAATGGAAGTATCAACCCCGTGTAGAATATAAGCCTGCTCTTTATATCCGTGGACACCAAGCTGTTTCTTAAGTAATACAAGTTAAAATGAACGCCATGTGCACCGATCAATCCTATAAATATGACCATCCAGATAGGTGAACTAAAATTTACCAAATCCGATACAGAGATAGGATAGGCGTATATGATTGTGTGTATACTCTTGATAAAGGCGATTACCAGAATACCACAATATATACCGACCAATAGATCATTTTTTAATGATTTATGAATCTTCAGCTCAATATTGATGAAAGTACACGTCAACCCGAATACGGCAACTAAATAAAGCGCAGAAATAAATGGAAATGATTCTCCCACAGCGAGTGTTAGGGTAGCGATAGTCCATATTGTCGCTAAACTGACAAATAGGCGTTTCCATTGATGCCGGGGACTAGTTCCTTTCATGCTTTAAAGGTATAAATATTATATAAAACAAAGCTATAATGTGTTTTATTACTTTTGTCTGAACACTTAATTCACAACTGCTTCGAAGGGGGGCTGTACGTGTAGGTTTTTTCTGAGCGTATGAAACTATTCAGCGCTAAATGCGATTCTTAACTATGCACATGATCTTGTCGCGCGATGATGTAAATCATTGCGAGGAAAGTCCGGACAACGCAGAGAGTCGCACCACCTAAAAAGTGGACCATGAATACAGATTTATGGATAGATAGTGTCACAGAAAATATACCGCCTGTGTAAGCAGGTAAGGGTGAAATTGTGCGGTAAGAGCGCACACAGTTGTGTAGTAATATGCAGCTGCGAAAAACCTTGCGAGTTGCAATGCCACGTACATTTTGATCCTTTAAGGGCAGGCTTTCTCGGCTGAGTCAAAAGGGGTAGGCAGCTTAGATAAATGACAAGAGTCGCGCAAGCGATAACAGAATCCGGCTTACGTTGTGCTTTTAATAAAAAATGCGTTGAGTGAACTTCTCAACGCATTTTTTTTCTCGGATCAGTTATGTCTAAAAAGCTTCTTCACCTCCAAAAGCAAAGGTGAAACTGAATCTCAGTGTGTTGTCAAGTGGACTGCGTTGATTGATAGTCGGAGCTAAATACGAAAAGTCAAAACCGAAGACATTGTATTTAATACCTACACCTACGGTGATGTATTGTCTTGCACCTTTAAGTGGGTGTTCATAAAAGTAACCTGCTCTTACGGCAAACTGTCTATCATACCAATATTCAGCGCCTATCGAAAAAGATACTTCTTCCAACTCTTCCGCTAAACCACGAGGAGCATCCGCAAATGATCCTAGGACAGCACCGAATGTGCTTTTTTCTCTATAATCAGGAATGCCATTGCCGTCCCTATCATAGTCAGGGTGGCCAAGCGGTATCGGGGTAGGCACTAAAAGCTTATTGAGATCTAGTGCAAAAGTGAAACTGTTAAAATCGTCAATATTGATTTTTCTCGCGAGTCCGATCCCTAGATTTGTTGGAATAAATTCCTTCCGAGAGGAGGATAAATAAGAAATTTTGGATCCTAAATTAGCAATTGAAGCGCCGAATGTCCAACTTCCACCGGGATTAGTTCCTAATTCCGGATTGCTATCATAAGTGACTGAGATATCTGCAGCAAATGCATTACCGGAATTAATATCTTGTCCATTTACCTGAAAGCCTGTAGCCAAGTTAGAATAGATATATTTTCCACCCACAGAGGCTGAAAACTTAGGCGATAATTTTCTAGCATAAGCTATTCCTGCTTCCAATTCACGTGGGCGTCCATCACCTAACACATTTCCGTTAGCGTCGCGAAAATTGATACTACCGAGAGAAAAGAATCTAATGTTATAACCAAATGCCTGAAGGTCGTCAATCTTCTTATACCCCCCTAGATATGCCAAGTAAACATCATTCAAGCCTAGATTTCTTAGCCATGGTGTATAGGTCGCTGCTATTTCACTGTTTTGCTCTGCAAAGGCAAGCTTCGATGCGTTGTAATGCATCGCATAAGGATTTACGCGGGTAGCGATACCCGCATCACCCATGCCACCTCCGATTGCGTCAGGTGTGATCCGGATGAAAGGAACAGCATTTAATAGTGTGTTGGGAACGCAATTTCCATTGGGGTCGATTACACACTCTTTTCCCGGATCATACACTTGTCCGGATATCTTAAAATAGAAAAAAACAACGGTTACAACTAGCGTAAAAGATAACTTCATCAGCCTCTGAACTATTTAATACGTCTAAGAACTAAGAATGGAATAAGATTATTTTAGCAAAAGCATTTTTTTCGCAGCGGGGGGAGAAAGTAGGCGACTATTCCTATCTCTAATTGCGACAGTTAATAAGCATGGTAATAGATCTGTCGACACATATGGTCCACGGAAATCTACCATTATCCTACCCAGTCGGCTCGTAGCAGGGACAATGTGTTCAGAGATCAATGAACCGTTGAAAGAAAATAATCTTGCCTCAAGCTCATATTGGCGGTCGCCGATCGAATGGAGTAAGTCAACATAGATTCGTTTATCTTCACCTTGCCATGCCTCCAATTCTGAAATACCCGCTGTTCTATCATCTACTGTGAAGGTGATGGAACTAGTAGTAGGGTTATTAAAAATATCAAATGCCCTGATATTATAGGTATGCTCACCATTGGACAGAGATGATAATGGAATTGTCATTCTGCCTCGAGTAAAATCATCAGGTGACGGTTCAAATAAATCGTTTAGGATATGTTGGTCAGCGATATCATTATTAATCCATCCGATTATTTCATGACCTATTGCCTGACCGGCAATGTTTATTCCACTCTGATCATAAAATTCAGCTGTGATAATAATATTGGGCGGCAGCTTATTCCATTTATTTTCTTTAAAATGTTGAATGCCTAGGTCAATATCCGGTCCATTATTGTCAATGGGAGGATTGGGATTGCTTCCCCCGATTAATAGCTGATTATTAAATCCCAGCGCAATATCACCAGTAGGATTGGCTATAGAGAGCATTATACGCCCTTGCCCGATGGTATAATCAATGTCCGATGGCATGATGAAACTTGTTTTCCATTGTCCATTGTTCACAGTAGCTTTACCTCTGAAAACAGCCGGCCCATGCGTAAAGAATGGTCTAGTAAAACTTCCCGGATCATTAGCTAATGTTCGCTGTACTCGATTCTTGTCGGCAATAACCATTTCCAATACTTGATTGTCAAATACATATGATTGGTTTCCTTCAAGATCTGAAAGTTGTCCTGTGATAATAAGCTCGTCGAATGCACCGACTGTGACCTGAACATTTTCGTCTTTTAGTTCTATATCATTGATCTTCGTAACCACAGCATGATGTGTCGCTTGTGTTAATCTCATGGCTGGATCACCGATCAGAAAGAATTTTCGCGTATTGATGTTGTCGTTTGTAGGATCATTCTTGGCCCTACGCATTATTTCACCTAGAGGCAGATACCTACCATTCTCCTTTTCAAATAAGTTTCTAAATACAGATCTGTTTAATCTAAAATTCTGACTTGCGAATACGGCGCGAACAGTCGAAAACAACGCTATTGCGCCGCCTCGGGGATTGGTGAATACCAATTCTCCGGCACTAAGCACCGAAGGATCATCAAATGAAGTAAAGGTGCATGTGGCGGTAATAATGAGCGGTAATCGGTTGATATTATCCCAAGAAGGGAGATCTGATATATCTAGTACGCGTTCTTGTGACCATCCTCTGGGGCCGCCATGTCCGATGTAATTCATTACTAAAGCGCCATTTTGAACTATTTCATTTAACCTGCGACGGGCATCAGGATATCTATTTCCTCCGGGTGCAGCAACTTGTCTGAAGGCATCCCAATACACTTTTTCTTGACTAAAATGAGGGTGCATGACCGACAATTCATTTGATATACGTTCGATGTCATTGATATGTAGGTTATTATCCTCATCATCAGCAAAAAAAGCAACTCTTGATATCCAAGATCGATCAATATCACGATTGTTGTCATACCTGATTATTTTATTGACAACTGCCTCTGCGTCTTCTACTGTTCTCGCAATAATGCGTCCTATGGCGATATCCATATTACCTCTTAGATTGACGGATGTCTCGTCTTCGATGACGTAATAATCGTCCGTAGGGAAACTCTGTAAAGGATCAAGGGATTCCGGTGTCTGATAGGTAGGAATAAAGTTTTCTGCCGGCAATCGTTCATCTACACCTCGATAGTCATAACTGGCATCGCCGAAAAGGCATAAATATTCAAATAGGGGATTTCCTTTTTTAGTTTTTCTCACAAAAGCTCTGATCGCATCAGGATCTGGCTGTCCTGATCCGTATTGTAGCAGGATATCATTAATATTGACAAGTGAAATTTGTAGATTTTCATATTGTGATCGATGAGCAGCAAGACGTGCGGCGGCGTTCGTAAACATCGGATGATAAAGGATAATCATATCGCATGCAAGGCATGACAGGTCTTCTGAAATGATTGAGCCAACAATGCTGGGAGTGGGGAAGACATGAGTGGGCACGAAGCAAAGGAAATTTTCATGATCTGTGTTACCTAACTTAAAGCTGAATTCATCATTATCTTGAAAAACATTTTTCTGAATGAATATCGAAGGATTAGAAATATCCCAGACCGTAGGTAATTCTAGTGTTCTGATCATGTAGCCATCATGATTGTGTGCTATTGCGTAAGCAGAATTGATAAATAATGATTCGGACAAGGACAATAGATTCGATTGTGTGAAGCTAAATTCAATCTGGTCGATCCAGGCTCGCGAGCTGGTTGAGCTGCGTATAAATTCAAGAGTTGTATTATTAATGTTTTCGATTTCCAGCACGCGTTCTTGAGCATCAGCATATCTAGCCTCAGGATCCCCCAATACAGTCGGTCTGAAGCTCAGTATGAGATGGCCTGAATCGTCTGATATCTTTATGATGTCTGCACGGTTATCCGTACGTACGGCAGTCGAAATGACAAGAGCCCCCTTCGTTGCTGTCTGATTTAGGCTTAGGAATCTGGTGATTGGAATTTGGCCATTGTTAGATATTTCGTCTCCATACCATTTCTGACCGCCACCTTGACCTGTTGGGTTTAGACTCAACAAGTTAACTTTATCTTCAGCATAGTATTGAAACCCAACACTCTGCGCAGAAGGATTCAGAGGCTTTGATTTAGCTGACTCTTTGATTATAGAGGCTTCAAGAGGTAAATTATTAAATTGAAAATAGTAATTGGCGAGGAGGGCGTATGGGTTTTTGTATACCCGATAATGTTCGCTTTTATAATCGTATTCTATTTTGTTCGGCCCGTCGAGATAGAATAGCAATTTTTCACCTTGAGTCAGCATTAGGTCATCATTGCCGACTATTGTAAAAGGAATTTGTATGATATCTGACTGATCTGGACGGTGATTTTGTTGAATAGTTCCACCGGGCTTCCCATAAAGCTTGAGAGATGTAATGTCAATTGCTACTTGGTTTATACCGAATAGCTGACGCGCATCAGAATAGCTAAGTTCATATAATCCCGGAGAGCTGACGGCTATCTGGAAGGATTGGCCAGATGGTATGGAAGCATAGATACGGCTGTTGATGCAACAAGCTATGACAGTACATGTTATTAATATGAGTCTGTGGTACATAGTAAAGAAACGGTAAAATATTCTTTGCTATTTGCAAGACATCAAAATTAGACTTAATATCGTTCTAGTTCCAAGGGTGAATATGAGAAATCTTGTTTCGATAATGGTTCTGTTAGTGTCTGCGACAACATGGATATCAGCGCAAGATCCTGTATTCAGCCAGTTTTATAATGCACCTGTTCAATTAAATCCCGGATTAGTCGGATTAACAGAGAATGCTCAAGTTGCATTGAATTATCGCAATCAATGGTCCGGATGGCCAAATGCTTATTCTACTTATGCGGCTTCATTTGATAAGTATTTTGAGGATCTAAATAGCGGATTTGGTGTCCAAATGCTTGCAGACAATGCCGGTGATGGGATAATGAAGACGATCAAGGTAAGTGGAATATATGCTTATCAGATGAATCTCAACAAGAGTGTACGCGCGCGAGTAGGTATGGAAGCAAGTTTTTATCAATCAAGATTGGATTGGGATAAGTTGGTGTTTTTTGATCAATTGTTACCGGGCATTCGTGATGGTTTCCCGGGTGGTATTCTTGTTCCTACCCAAGAAAATAGACCCGAGAACTTAAATAACAATTTCGTTGATTTCTCCATAGGGGGCTTGATATATAATGAAAGCTATTATGTCGGTATCAGTCTTGATAATCTTACGAACACATACAATGGGTTTATCGGACAATCTTCAAGTAATAATATAGGGCTACCGCTCAGATTGGCAATTCATGGTGGTTGGGAAATTGACCTCGATGGTTACAATAATAAGGGATTTGGCTCGTTTATTGCACCGAGTATATTATACACGCGACAAGCAGGATCTCAGCAATTGAACGTAGGATCACTCTTCAACAAAGAGAATCTTTTTTTCGGAGCGTGGGTAAGACACAATCTGTCCAACATTGATGCGTTAATCGTATCAGCGGGTTGGAGAACTGAGAATTTTAAGATGAGTTACAGTTTTGACATGACCTTAAGTGATGCTTTTGTTTCGCGAACGGGGGGAAGCCATGAAGTTGGTGTCCATATATATGTCGGCGGTACATCATCTAAACAATCTCGGTACGAAGATTGCTTTAGTATTTTTAGATAACATCAAGCGTAAATGAGTCAAAGAATTATTATCCTATTAGTTATCCTTAGTCTAGGCTTAGCATCGTGTAGTAAAAAGTCCTCCGGTAAGGGAGCATCTTCAACCACCGGATGGAAATATAATGATGCGGAGTGGGGTGGTTTTGAAAAATTGGACTACGAAGGTCAGATAAATGCGCCTAATCTCGTGTTAGTTACTGGTGGCACTTTTACCATGGGGCTTACAGATGAAGACGTGACGTATGATTGGAATAATATCGCTAGAAGAGTCACAGTCACCTCCTTTTATATGGATGAGACGGAGGTATCCAATATTGGATGGAGGGAATACGTATATTGGCTATCGAACAAGTACGAAGATTTTCCTGAAGTAGCTATGGCGGCTATGCCCGACGAAAAAGTCTGGCTTGATGAACTTTCCTACAACGACCCACTCGTAGAGACCTATTTTAGACACCCTGCCTATGATGAGTATCCAGTAGTGGGTGTTACCTGGGATCAAGTACAAGATTATTGTAAATGGCGGACAGACAGAGTGAACGAGATGATTATGATCTCACGAGGTATATTAAATCCTACGCCGGATCAAAGAGGGAATGACGTATTCAATACGGATGCATACTTGGCTGGTCAATACGAAGGAAATGTTCGTAAAAATTTACCCGATGTTAAAACTGGTGGTGAGAGACCTGTAAAATTTGAAGACGGCATACTTGTGCCTTCTTTCCGTTTACCGACTGAGGCTGAGTGGGAGTATGCAGCTTTGGGCCTGCAAGGCAATATGAAAAACCCCAAAGATGAGTTGATCTCTGACAGACGCACTTATCCTTGGAATGGTAAATCTCCTAGATATCAGAAGCGAAATAAAGATCAGGGTCGGATGTTGGCAAATTACAAGAAAGCAGCCGGAGACTATATGGGGATGGCAGGCAATTTGAATGATAATGCGGCTACTACAGCGCCTGTACGATCTTTTATGCCCAATGATTTTGGCTTGTATAATATGGCAGGCAATGTATCAGAATGGGTACAGGATGTTTACAGGCCTTTGACCAGCACTACTTTGCGAGATGCTGAAAATCACGATTTGAATCCTTTTAGAGGTAATATTTTTAGAGAAATTTCTAAAGATGAATATGGCAATTATTTGGAGAAGGATTCCTTGGGTCGAATGGTGTATAGAGAAATGACAGATGAAGAACTCTCTATCAGAGAAAATATCAGGAGTGGGGACTCTAGGAATTTCCGTGATGGTGATGACGAAAATATCACCTACGAAACGGGTGTTTACACACTAATAAGCGATAAATCACGTGTAGTTAAAGGAGGTAGCTGGGCAGACAGACTTTTTTGGCTATCACCCGGAGCTAGAAGATTTAAAGATCAAGACAAATCTGATCGTACAATTGGCTTTAGATGTGCTATGACACGCGTTGGCGGTCAAGCAGGAAATCAAGATGTAGGCGGATTATCATTCAAAGAAAAACCCAAGCCTGTTAAGAGAAAGTATAAATAATTGATTTGGTAACTAATCAATCAGATGCTTTCAAGTCAAAAAATCAGTCAACTTTTTGTTAGACAACGCTGCTTTTTGAGGGAATAGTCTCACCTTTGGACAAGAGCGAAAATAGAGCGGCAGGATTATAGAAAATTGGCATTTTCTGAGCGAAATTGATTGTGACTAATTAGTTAGCGCTTTCTAAGTCAAGATTACTAAAGGCAGTCAGTTCATTATCTGAAAGATAGTCTTTAAACAATTTGTTTGAGGCTTTTTTCTTTTGATGTTCTTCTTCTTGTTTGCATATCATTCGCATGGATCGTTAGATCAAATAAACTCTTTTCTTCAACGGTAGCTTTTCTATTTCTTTTAGCCATTCGGTTGTATTCATAATCCACTATTGATGATTACAACTCAGTGTTATGCATAAAATATACCCTTTTTCTCTCCTTTGTATCATGTTGATTGAATAATATCTTCTTGCCGCGCTTAGTGACTAAGGCGTTTTGTTAGTTCAATAAAAAGATATCTTATCATCTGTTCATAAGGCAGGAGTTGACTTTGTATAGCTTTCATTCGATACTGAACGCCTACGCTTATTTATTCTCTGAGAATAAATAAAAGTTACATTTCTATGACTATCTTTAAGTTTTTAATAATCTATCATTATCCATGGAGCGAAGAAGTGCATTGGCAGGAATAGGTGGTCTGAGCATTGGGACTTTGTTACCTGTGGGGTTGTTACAATCCTGTCGAAAACTCCCCAATTCTAATGGCCTAGCCTTCACAACTGCCCAGATTGAATTAATAGATGAGATCGGTGAAGTAATCATCCCGGCAACTGATGACAGTGGTGGAGCAAAAGAAGCTCGTGTAGGCATAATGGTAGATAGAATAGTAGCGGCATGTATATCACCCGGAGACAGAGAATTATTGACCGCAGGGCTCAGTGGTTTTGACCAAGTGCTTAAAGAAAGAAAAGGGAGGGTTTTTACACGATTGTCTCCTGAAGAGAGACATGAGTATATTGCGTCACTTGACAATGAAGCCCGCGTGTCTGATCAAACCCATTATTTCAGCTTATTAAAGAAATGGATAGTGTTTAGCTTTTTCACTTCTGAGGAGGGTATGACTAAGGCGCTCCGATATGTTGCCGTTCCAGGAAAACAAGTGGGAGATTATCCTTATAATGATGGGGATCGATCATGGGCATTATAATTAAATCCAGATGAGCACAGCTAATACGAACAACACATTTGAGGCTATCGTTATCGGCTCAGGCATTAGCGGGGGATGGGCTGCCAAAGAATTATGTGATAAAGGGGTAAAAACCCTTGTCTTAGAACGAGGTAGAGATGTCAGACATATTGCGGATTACCCTACGGCCAGTTTAGATCCATGGGAATTTAATAATAGAGGTCAATTACCTTATGACCAACGGCGTGAGGATCCGATAGTAGCTAGATGCTATGCCTATGATGAAGGGACGGAGCATTTTTTTATAAAAGATAGAGAGCACCCTTATGTCCAGGAAAAGCCATTCGACTGGATACGTGGATATCAGGTAGGCGGCAAATCCTTGATATGGGCACGCCAGACGCAGCGATGGAGCAAGTATGACTTTGATAACCCCGTCAGAGATGGTTATGCTGACTGGCCTATCGGTTACGATGATATCAAAGATTGGTATGCACATGTTGAAGAATTCGTTGGTATAAGTGGTAATTATGATAATCTCGAGACATTGCCGGATGGTGTTTTCTTGCCTGCCTGGGAAATGAATGAAGTAGAGCGAGAAATAGCTGATCAAATTATGAGGCAGTATAAGAATCGCCATGTTATCATCGGTCGATGTGCACATCTCACTGAGCCAAAGGACCAACATATCGCACAGGGCCGTGGCAAATGTCAAGCACGTAACCTATGTTATAGGGGATGTCCTTATGGCGCATATTTTAGCTCTAATTCCTCCACCTTGCCCCACGCTCAAAAGACGGGCAATCTCACATTAAGACCAGACTCTATTGTACACTCAATAATTTACGATAAAGAATCAGGCAAGGCTTCAGGTGTCAAAGTAATAGATCGACTCACAAAGGAGGAATTCGTCTTTTATGCCCGAGTTATCTTTGTCAATGCAGCATGTCTTAACACAAATCTTTTATTGCTCAATTCCAGATCAGAGCGATTTCCCAATGGCATGGGAAATGATAACGGCTTGCTAGGCAGATATGTCGCTTTTCATAATTATCGCGGTTCACTTACCGCAGAGCTACCAGGATACGAAAAAAGCTACTACTATGGAAGGAGACCATGTGCCGTCATGATGCCCAATTTTAAAAACCTTCACATTAAAGATCAAGATTTTACAGGGGGGTATATGACATTTTACTCTGCTTCTCGGGAGAGCTGGAATCGAAATGTTGAGGGTGAGCAGATAGGTGCGCATTACAAAGAACAACTATCAAAACCGGGGAAATGGTCGGTCTATATGATGATGCAGGGAGAGACAGTCCCTCAGTCTTCAAATCATGTCAGGCTTAGCGAAAATCAAAAAGATGCATGGGGTATTCCTCAGCTCGTTACCTCTATAGATTATACTGAAAATGACGAATTTCTGCTGGCAGACTTTCTTAATGAGGCAGAGCAAATGTTGAAATCAAGCGGGTGTATCAACATTAGAAAACTTGACAGCAAGCAAGCCCCAGGTCTTGATATCCACGAAATGGGTGGAGTGAGAATGGGTAGAAATCCTAAGACATCGCTAGTAAATAAACATAACCAGTTACATGCTTGTCCGAATGTATTTATAACAGACGGGGCGGCTATGGCTTCCACAGGTGTACAAAATCCTTCGCTGACTTTCATGGCATTTGCAGCGCGCGCTGCAAATTTTGCTGAACAAGAGTTAAAGAAGGGGAATCTCTAGAATTTCATGTATTTTATGTATACCAACCGGAGTGAATATTGATCTATAAGGCAATCAGATTGCTATCAAATATTGCCGAACATTTAAAAAAGTGCCATTGAACTTCAATAAATGTGTATCAATGCATTAGATATATTTCAAAACCGGAAGTTTGATATCTGTATCACGAGCAACTATTGGTAGCATGTGATACAAGCATGGCGCATATTTCGTTTATATTGAGCTACGAAAGATATACATGATGACAAAACAAAAATTTGTTGGTGCACTACTTATCTCTTTGATCGTCATTAATGGCTGCCAAAAGCCGGCTCTTGGGGAGGAAGAAGTAGAAAAGTCCACGTGGCAAGTCATACAGTCGGAGATTCTGGACAAAGCTTGTATTAGTTGTCATGTATCAGGGTCGAGTTTTGCTAGGCAGAGTGACCTAGTATTAACCGCTGATGTCGCTTACGAACAATTAGTGGATAGACTTCCACATAATGAAGCTGCACGACGTGACGGACTTGTGCTTGTCGGTCGGCGGGGGTTGTTGAGTTTATATGATAGCTACCTGTGGGAGAAGATATTTTTTGCAAATTATGATCACTTCTATAATGATCACCCAGAATACGGAGAGTTAATGCCTATCGGTGGGCCTTCTCTCACCAATGGAGAATTAAAACTTATCAGCGAATGGATACGTGCGGGTGCGCCGAAAACTGGGGTAGTGGCAGATGAAAATTTATTAATAGACACAGAGAGATTTGTTATAGAAGATGATGAATATGTACCTCTTGCTCCACCGTCATCAGGTCTTCAACTAAATCTGGGGCCATTTGAGGTAGTAGCTAATAGAGAAAGAGAATTCTATTATTTTATGCCTCTCAATAATCCGACGGAACTTTATGTTAATAGGGTAGAAGTGAACATGCGATCAGGTAGCCACCATTTTATCTTATACGACTATCCGGGGGATATAAAACCTGCTGCCGGGATCTTTAGAGATTTTTATACGCCTACAGGAACTTTTAATCTAGAAACAGCGCTGTCCGTCATCAATCAGCGATTTGTGTTTGGTACTCAGATCAGAAAGACAGATTATCGCTTCCCTGAAGGAGTGGCACTCAAAATTCCTGCTCAGGCGGGCTTTGACCTCAATAGTCATTATGTTAATCGCACTGAATTACCAAAACAAGGAGAAGTGTCCGTTAATCTGCACACGATTTCTGCCGATCAGGTGAAGTATGTAGCGGAAAATATTTTTGAAAATTATACAGATATACTGATTCCGGCCAATCAAACAGTCACACTCAATCGTCAAAGCTCTTTTAGAGAACGGATGAATGTGTTTCAACTCACGTCTCATGCGCATGAAGCCATGACTGAATTTAAAATTTTTATAAAAGGTGGCCCGCGAGATGGTGAGCTAGTTTATGTCACACGTGATTGGGAACACCCACCTATAATAAATTATGACCCGCCGATTATTCTTGAAGATGGTCATGGGCTAAGAGCTGAAGCGACCTATAAGAACACGACTGATAAGGCATTGCGTTTTGGTCTGAGGAGTACGGATGAGATGATGATCATTTTCGGTGCATTTTATCGGGATTAAGGACTCTTAAGCTTGTTATTTTTCAATTTTTTTTTTGTGTAAAAGCTTTGACACATAGTTTTACAGACTGTTTACACAAATCTTCGCAAAGAAAAAATAAGCTATTAACTCCTATTTAAACATACAGAACCTAATCATATGAAAATAGGTATTCAGATGAAACGGGTGTTTTTTTTACTGCTAAGCTTATTGGCGGCTTGTACTAATAATGAGTCTCAAGCGCTTTACGGAATAAGTACCGAAGATACCTATATGGACTCTCTGATGACAGAGGTACAGTTAAGTACTTTTCAATACTTCTGGGATGGTGCAGAACAGTACTCCGGTCTGGCGCGAGAACGCATCCATCTTGATGAACTAGCGCTTGATGCACATCTGATTACATCCGGTGGTACGGGGTTTGGCGTAATGGCCATATTGGTCGGTATTGAACGAAACTTTATTAGTCGCGCAGAAGGCTTACAAAGATTAGAACGTATTACCAGTTTTCTAGAAAATGCAGATCGATATCATGGTGTATGGGCGCATTGGATAGATGGAAGGACAGGTCGAACAGTGCCTTTTAGCCCGAAAGATGACGCTGCTGATCTGGTAGAAACGGCATATTTAATACAAGGTCTACTCTGCGTAAGACAGTATTTTAAAGATGGAAATGAGAAAGAACGTGCCTTGTCCGACAGGATAGATAAACTATGGAAATCTGTAGAATGGCGACATTTCCGCGGCGCAGACAAGGAGAACGTGCTTTTTTGGCATTGGTCGCCTGACTATGCTTGGGAAATGAATTTCAGAATCAAAGGCTACAATGAGTGTCTGATTACTTATGTCCTTGCTGCTGCATCGCCTTCATACGGAATCGATGCTGATGTCTATCATCAAGGGTGGGCAGATGGTGGCAAAATAAAGTCGGACGAAGATGCCGCACTTCCATTGTATCATCAAGGTGACGAGCCGCTTGGGGGGCCTCTTTTCTGGGCTCAATATTCTTTTCTTGGTTTAGATCCTCGTAATCTGCGCGATCGATATGCGGATTACTGGAAACATAATGTAGGTCATACCCGCTTAAATTACGAATATTGTGTAGCTAACCCATTGAATTATAAAGGATATGGAGAAAATTGCTGGGGCTTGACGGCAAGCTATTCTATTAATTTTTATGCGGCTCATAGCCCAAAGCATGATGTCGGTGTCATCACTCCTACCGCAGCCTTGTCCTCCATGCCCTATACACCTGAGGAGAGCAAAAGAGTGTTGAAGTATTTTTTTGAAAACAAACAGGAGAAGATTTATGGGCCATATGGTTTTTATGATGCATTTAGCGAACATTATGAATGGTATCCACGTCGATATCTAGCCATAGATCAAGGACCTATAATTGTCATGATAGAGAACTATCGGAGTCAGTTATTATGGAAACTCTTCATGTCTTGCCCTGAAATTGATTCTGCCTTAACCAAGCTAGGATATGAATCTTGGTAAATCACTTGACCTTGGACTTTAGTCCAATAATCGAATTCAATAACAATAACTTTATATAGCAATAACGGCTTAAGGCAATATCACATCTTTAATCGTAAATGGCACTACCTTAATCGCTTCTGCTACATGAAGATTGATGACCAAAGTATAATCAGCTTCGATATCCTCGCCAAAATAGTAAGTCTTCATGCCATCATAAAAACTATGACCTTGATTCGTTAGCTCGGTACCATCAGGTTTTTCGACTCTTACACTGACTATTCGACTTTCATCACCGGATATAGATAAGTTGACTTGCGGATATGACCAATCATTGTACGCAAATGCACTCATAATTTCGGAGACTGCCTGCATCATTTCTTGCACTTCCGGGGTTTGCTTAGCGATTTCTTCTTCACGCAATTTTTGCTGTTCTTCTACGAGATTCTTGTACGAGTCTTGTGTGATTAATCGCACATCTAGATTCTTTTCCTTCGGAAGTAGATCGACAGCTGTTTTGGAAAGAAATTTTGGGATTTTGACTATACCACCATTTTTCTCGGTAGGGGAGTAAAATTCTAATGTGCCACTGACTTCTTTAATAGTTTCTGCTTTTCTTGAGGCATTTTGAATATACACAGTAGCTGAGGTATAAGTTCCGGATATGTCGGCAAAGTCTGTCTTGGAATCTTGATCGATTAGATCAAACCCCTGATCATCTTCCACCTTAGATAGATTCGCAATTCGGACAAATTTATGGCGACGTAATTCGTCGCCAGTAATGCCCATTCGTAATTCGGTGCGATTACTATAGTAACTATCACCTGTTGATCTGGATTCATACACCTGTTCTACTGCTACTCGTTGAGAAATAAGGAGTGCAGGGATCAGTAAAATTAATAAGGTTGCTGCTTTCACGTAAATGATTTTGTTGATGAAGATGCAAGATAATACATAGCTTACATTGATGCCTACTTGATAATCGACAATTTTTGTGGTGTAGGTTTTTATGAAACCAAAAGAGGA
>CAYNFR010000014.1:0-1741 GCA_964396595.1 uncultured Saprospiraceae bacterium
TATGTGAGGACAGCTATGTATTGACAAGAACATGGAGGATCACAGACAACTGTGGTAACACAGATACAAGAAGTCAGAAGATCACGGTTCAGGATACGCAGAAGCCTGAGTTCACTGTACCAAGAAATGTAACTGTCGCTTGTGACGAATCAACTCTTCCGTCAAATACCGGAGTTGTTACTGATGAGCGTGATAATTGTGCTGTTGGTATTAAGGCAACATATTCTGATGTTAATAATTTCGATCAGTGTGGGGGCAATATTTCAAGGGTATGGAGATTAGAAGATAATTGCGGGAATGTTACTACCAAGGAACAGATCATAACAATTTCTCCGCCTCAAGCTCCGGTAATTGTTTGCCCTTCAGAATTGAAATTAGAATGCTCAAATCCTAATAATGATAATTTAATTCAAGCTTGGTTGGCTTCAGTTACGGCTAGCAATCAATGCGGAGTGAAGGTTGATGTGACGAATAATTATAGTCAAGTTCAATTTGTTGGAGGATGTTCAAATTCTACAGGAACAAAACAAGTGACGTTTACAGCGACTAACGAATGTGGTCTGCAAACGATGTGTGTCGCCTCAATTGTAGTAGTTGATGAAACCGACCCTGTATGGAATGTTAATCCAATAGATATTCAACTTGAATGTTCAGATCCTCAATTAGTTGAGAAAGTTCAAGCTTGGATAAATTCGCAAGGTGGCGGTTCTGCTACTGATGCTTGTGGAACTGTTCAATACACAACTAATTTCATTGGCTTCGAAAGAAGATGCGACAGTGAAACTGAAGTTACTTTCACGGCAACCGACGAGTGTGGAAGAGCTGTTTCTAGAAAGGCAACAATTAGAATATTCGATGCTACACCTCCGGTAATTCTTGGAGTAGCACCAGATATTACTATTACTTGCGGACAATCATTCAATTGGAGTAATCCTACTATATCAGATAATTGCGACACAAATGTTGGATTAGAGGTAATAAATCTTGGAACAATAAATGAATGTAATGGTGGTACATTAGTCAGAATTTGGGTAGCTACTGATGAATGTGGCAACATAGCCAGAGATACTCAACGAGTTACCTTGCTACCCGATACCATTAAACCGGTATTTACCTTCGTTCCGGCAGATAAGATTGTTAATTGTGGTACTGATATAGTATTTGAAGAACCTAGAGCAACAGATAATTGTGATCCGAATGTTTCAATTACATTTGTTGACAATGCGGATTTGCAAAGATGTTCAGGCACAGTTGTCAGGACTTGGACGGCTACAGATGCTTGCGGAAATAAAACAACAGCTTCAGCAAAAATTACTGTATCGTCACCAACACCACCGACAATTGAGCTTCCTACACTTCCAAGTAGTTTAACTTGCGAAGAAGTAGCTATATTTACTATACCAGCCGCAAGCTACTCTAATGGTGCTTCCGGTCTATGTTTGATAAACGGAAGTATCCAAGGAGTTAGAAGTGGTAATTTCGATCAGTGTGGTGGTTCTATCACTATAACTTACACCATACCTCAAGGAGAGCTTTGTGATGCAGGAGTAATCTCAAGAACGGCTACAATAAGTGTCGTTCCCGGAGCTGCTGCTCAAATCCAAACACCACAGTTGCCAAGCTCAGTAACATGTGCTGAAGCTGCTACCTATAATGTTCCAAATGCAACATATAATAATGGCTTATCAGGAGATTGTTCGATTAACGGAACAGTTCCTGGCACAGTAACAGCAAGAAACTA
>CAYNFR010000014.1:1841-4853 GCA_964396595.1 uncultured Saprospiraceae bacterium
TCACTAGGACGATCAACGTTACACCTACATCAGCGCCGGTGATAAGTAAGCCACAATTACCAGCGAGTCTGACATGTTCAGAGGCTGCGGCTTACACATCAGCACCATCTGCGAGCTATTCTAATAATCAGACAGGAGTATGTTTGATTTCAGGAAATGCGCCGGGAGTTATCACAAGAAGATATGATTCATGTGGTGGTGTGATCGTAGTGAAGTGGACTGTATCGAGTGGTTGTGATAATAATAGCGTTCAAGATAGTGCTACTATCCAGGTTACACCTGCACCATCTGCGACGATCAATATACCTACATTACCAGCGAGTATAAGTTGTAGTGAAGCTGCTTCTTATAGTGCGCCTAGTGCGGCATACAGCAATGCGCAGACAGGAGATTGTTCGATTAACGGAACAGTTCCTGGCACAGTAACAGCAAGAAACTATGATGCATGTGGCGGTACAATCACTATTACATGGAATTTAGCGAATGACGGATGCGGAAGAAGTGTTACACAGAGTGCAACAATCCCTGTGACACCTGCACCTGCACCTACAATAACATTGCCTGGCAACTTGCCAGCGAGTTTAACATGTACACAAGTTGCCGGTTTCTCTGCACCTAATGCAACATACAGCAATGGACAGACAGGAGATTGTGCGATAGCAGGTACGGTACCGGGTATAGTGAGCGCGAACTTTGACATATGTGGAGGTTCAATCACAATCAAGTGGTCAGCACCAACAGGCTGTGATAACAATAGTGTTGTCAGAGAGGTAACAATACCAGTAACAGGCGCTGCTGATCCGGTAATTACTGCGCCACAGTTGCCTGCAAGTTTGACATGTGCTGAGGCATTGAGTTATCAAGCACCTGCGGCTAACTATACGAACAATGGTAGTGGAGCGTGTTTGATACAAGGAACTGTGCCTGGTGTGATTACGAACAACTTTGACGAGTGTTCAGGAACATTGACGATCACTTGGACGGTGAATGATGGTTCAGGTTGTGTAACTCCGGTGAGTATCACTAGGACGATCAACGTTACACCTACATCAGCGCCGGTGATAAGTAAGCCACAGTTACCTGCAAGTTTAACATGTGCAGAAGCTGCGGCATACACAACAGCACCATCTGCGAGTTATTCTAATAATCAGACAGGAGTATGTCTGATCTCAGGAAGTGCGCCGGGAGTTATCACAAGAAGATATGATTCATGTGGTGGTGTGGTCGTGGTCAAGTGGACCGTTTCAAGCGGCTGTGATAATAACAGTATTCAGGATAGTGCGACTATACAAGTAACGCCTGCACCTGCACCACAAATTACTCTACCGCAATTGCCAGCGAATTTGACATGTACGAATGCGAGCTCTTTTGTTGCGCCAAGTGCGAATTACAGCAACGGACAAACTGGCGATTGTGCGATATCCGGTACTATACCTGGTGTAATCACTTCTAATTTTAATGAGTGCGGAGGTTCTATAACCATTAAGTGGACAGCACCTTCAGGATGTGATAACAATAGTGTGGTTAGAGAAGTGACAATACCTGTCTCTGCTCCTGCTGCTCCTGTAATCACATGTCCGCAAACATTGACTTTAGATTGTGGCAATCCACAGAATGATCAGCTAATTGCATCTTGGTTAGCGTCTGTAACGGCTACCTCCGCTTGTGGAGCTAACGTAACAGTTACAAACAATTTTGCGAGTGTTCAATTCAGCGGTGGTTGCAGTGCCAATACCGGTACTAAGCAAGTGACATTTACAGCTTCCGCATGCGGCCAAACTACATCTTGTGTTGCAAATATTATTATTAATGATACTACACCGCCGACATGGACGGTAGATCCCAAAGATCTGGTTATAGAATGCTCTAGTGCGAATTTGAATAGCCAAATTCAAGCATGGTTAAATAGCAAAGGAGGTGGAAGTGCAAGTGACAATTGCTCGTCAGTAATTTACTCTAACAACTTCACTACAGTATCATTGAATTGTGATCAAGCAACGACAGTCGTCTTTACTGCAGCAGATGAGTGTGGCAATAAAGTGACTAGGACAGCAACAATTAGAGTAGTAGACACTCAAGCGCCTGTAATTTCAGCACCTGCTGATGTGACAGTAGCATGTGGGGAGAGTTTCAATTTAGGCCAAGCAACAGCTACAGATAACTGTGATGACAACGTTACAATTAGCTTTGTTGACAGTGGAACAATTGACGAATGTGCTGGAGGTAAGATTACTAGAACATTTACAGCAAGAGATAAATGCGGTAATACTTCAACAGCTACTCAAGTTGTGACAGTACTACCTGATTCAGATAATCCAAGTTTTAATGGAACATTGCCACAGGACATTACCGTTTCTTGTGACAATATTCCGGTGGCACCAGTATTGACTGCTTCTGATTGTAACTCAGCAAATGTTACTTTCGATGAGAAGACAGAGATTGTCTCATGTGGTAAGAAAATTACTAGAACTTGGAAAGCTACTGATAAGTGTGGTAAGTCAACAATACATGTTCAAGTGATAACGGTTGAATGTCCTCTGAATGCTGCGGTACAAGTCACTGGAACAGTGAGCTGTGACAAACCTTTAGGTTCAGCGGTAGTAACTGTAACTAGCGGTCAAGCTCCATATGTTTATTTGTGGAGTAGCAGCGAGACAGGTGCTACGGCAACAAACTTGGCCGCCGGAGTAAACACGGTCAAAGTTACTGATGCGTCTGGTTGTACGATTACTTTAAATCTGACAATTGATGGGAATACGACTAAGCCTACAGTTACGGCTACGGGAGGTGTGATCACATGTGCACAAGGCAGTGTGACATTAAGCGCGACAACGAATGGTACGATAGTAGGCTGGAGTGGACCTAACGGATTCACGAGCAGTTCATCTAGTCCATCAGTAAGTGTTGCGGGTACATATACAGTTACAGTAAGATCAGCGAATGGCTGCGAGGCTACAGCGACAGCTACTGTGACCGAAGATGCTACTAAGCCTACAGTTACGGCTACGGGAG
>CAYNFR010000014.1:4953-79559 GCA_964396595.1 uncultured Saprospiraceae bacterium
GCTACGGCGACAGCTACTGTGACCGAAGATGCTACTAAGCCTACAGTTACGGCTAATGGTGGCACTCTGACCTGTAATATTACTTCCGTGACATTGTCAGCAACATCAACAGCTCAAGTTGTGGGATGGACCGGGCCAAATGCCTTTACTTCAGCTGAACGGACTCCTACAGTGAGTGTTCCTGGAACATATACCGTGACGGTTCGTGATGATAAAGGTTGTGAAGCAACGGCTTCTACTTTAGTGATTGAGGACAGAGCGATACCTGTTGTTATAGCAGTGGGTGGTGCGTTAAGTTGTGAAAATCTGACAGTGATTTTAAGTGCTACGACAGAAGGTACAATAGTAGGCTGGACAGGACCAAACAACTATACTAGTCCGGTGGCTAATCCAACTGCGACTGCACCGGGAGAATACATAGTTACTGTTCGAGGTGCTAATGGTTGTGAAGCCAAAGCAACTGCTGTTGTGACAGGAAGTACGGATGCCTTACAATTGGAAACCTCTAGCACAGCTTCTGTTTGTGAAGCTATGAATGGTACAGCTACTGTAAAAGTGACAGGAGGCACACCAAGCTATCAGTATAAGTGGAGCAATGGAGGTACTAACCCTACAATTACTAATCTGATACCAGGTGTGTACACTGTAGAAGTCACAGACGCAGGTGGATGTAAACAAACAGCATCTGTCTCAGTCGGATCTATACAATCAGACTTAGTATTGAGCTTTGATAACGTATCTCCGGCATCCTGTGCCTTCGGTGCGATCGGTACTGCGATGGTCAATGTAACAGGTGGAAAAGCACCTTACAAATATCAATGGAATGATAGAGGAGCACAGACAACGGCAATGGCAATTAACTTGCAGGTTGGGACAGTAACAGTCGTTGTGAGAGATGCAGATGGTTGTGTTGCAACAGCCTCTGTGACTATCGAAGAGGAGGCTGATTGTAAAGCTAAGATCGGAGATTTCGTATGGGAGGATGGCAATAGAGACGGAATTCAAGGAGAAGGGCCGAAAGAAGCTGGTCTATCTGGAGTTACTGTTAAATTGTTGAATAAAGATGGTGGTGTACTTCGTATCACTCAGTCTGATGCCTTTGGTAAGTATCTATTCGAAGGATTAAGACCTGGTCAGTACCTAGTTGAATTTGATGCACCTGAGGGTTATTCAGCGACATTGCCTAATCGTGGTAATAATAAGGAGAAGGATAGTGATATCAATATGTTAACATTGAGATCATCACTAGTAACCCTTGATTACAATGATTGTGACACATCTATTGATGCCGGATTCTATCGTACTGTATCTCTAGGAGACTTCGTCTGGTTAGATGTTAATTGTAATGGCTTGCAAGATGTGGGAGAACCCGGAATCGGCAGCGTGAGAGTAGAGCTTCACGGCTCGGATGGAATGTTAGCTTCAACAGTGACGAACCCAGACGGATCATATAGATTTACTAACTTACCTCCAGGTGCTTATGGTATTAAAGTTATTGCACCGGAAGGATACACTTTCACTGAGAAGAACGTTGGTTCTGACAAAGAAAGAGATAGTGATGTAAACGCTGAAGGAAAGTCTGAGCTAGTCTTCTTGTATAGTGGAACTGTGGATAATTCAATTGATGCAGGGCTTAAAGGTCTTATCGACCTCGAGTTAACTAAGAATGTAGATAAAGGGGTGGTATTACCTGGAGACATTGTGACATTCACAATTGAAGTGGCTAACAAGGGCAATATGAAAGCTACTGGTGTTGAGGTTACTGATTACTTACCGAATGGCTACATCAGCATTGATGCATCCGCACAAAATGGTAAGATCATAGACACGACAGTAGTCTGGTCTGACTTAACTATTGATGTCAATGAAGTTATCAAGTTGACGATAAAGGCAGAAATCGCAGATCTTGATCCATCTGTAATTAATCTGAAGAATATCGCTCAAGTAACTCAAGCTACCCAAAAGGATATTGACTCAACACCAAATAATGATGACGGTACTCAGAGCGAAGACGACGAGGATAGTTCAACTCCCAGATTGTCGGTCTGTGATGTTACTCTAACTGTTGTTAAATCTAACGCCATCTGTGAATCATCAAATGGTACAATTGAAATAATTGCGCAAGGAGGCTCAGGAGTATATTCATTCAAGTGGTCAAATGGTGCTACCACAGCGAAATTGACAGGTTTGGCAGCAGGTACTTACAGTGTCGAAGTGTCAGATACAGAAAATTGTACTGTAACACTTGATGTCGAAGTAGGATTGTCAACTGAAGTATTGAGAGTGACTGCTGACGTTGTTAATCTTAGCTGTGATGGTGTGTTGGGCAGTGTGAGCACAACGGTTACTGGTGGAACAGCTCCATACAAGTACAAATGGTCTAATGGAGCTACTACTGCTAATATTATGAACTTGAACGCAAGTACATATTCGCTAGAAGTAACAGATGCCAATGGTTGTAAAGGAGAAACCCAAGTGGTCGTGAGAATCGCAGAAGGTTGTGAGGATTTAATCGACCTAGAACTTATCAAGAGGGTCAACGAGTCCACACCTATGCCGGGTGATACGATTGTCTTCCAATTAACACTATTCAACAATAGCACAACAACTGCTACAGGAGTAGAATTATCAGACTATGTACCCAATGGATTTGTAGTAATTCCATCAACAATCAGAGATGGTGGAGTTCTCGACTCAGACAACGTGATCAGATGGAGTAACAAGACTGTACCAGGGTTTACCTTGTTTAGAACAGCGTTCCAAGTGATTGTACAACCACGTCAGGAGAATACCGTCTACTTAAATCTTGCTGAGGTTACGAAAGCTGATCAGAAGGATGTTGACTCTACTCCAGATAATATGGGAGGTGCACCACGCGAAGATGACGAAAGTTCAGCTATCGCTTCACCGGAGTCTGCCGATATTGCCATCTTTAAGTTTGTGAGTAATGCAACTCCAGACGTTAGAGAAGTAATTACCTACACCATTCTTGTGGTAAATGAAGGTAATACACCGGCTACTAAGATCGAAGTGACTGATTATCTGCCTATTGAATACTGTAATTCATTCAGTGACATCTCTAATAGTGGTATATTCCTAGGCGATAGGATCATTTGGTCTGAACTCAATCTAGCGCCGGGAGACACTGTTGTACTTAGCTTTAAAGCTGAGGTAGCAGCAGCAGCAGAAGGTCAGACGGTATTCAACTATGCAGAGGTTACCAAGATGGATCAGACAGATGACGACAGTAAACCGAACAACTTTAATGGTACACCTCGAGAAGACGACGAGTCGTTTGCAACATTTACTGTAGGTGCTATGGCGGATCTTGAACTTATGAAAGAGACAGATATAGTTACCGGATTCCCGGGTGACATAGTTGAGTTTACCATTACATTGGTCAACAAAGGACCTTCTAAAGCATTCGGTGTAGTCATAGAAGACATACTTCCTGATGGCTACAAGAACGCTACTGATGTAAGTCATGGAGGTAATATGGTTAAAGATCGCATCCTGTGGAATGTAAATGAAATAGGTGTTGATTCAGTCATCGTATTCTCATTCAAGACCGAGATAGTCTTCCATCCTAATTTAGAATGTGATTACAGAAACGTAGCTCAAGTTAAATCTAGCTTGACTCCTGACCCTGACTCACGTCCAGGTAACCTAGTCGATGGAAATGTCGTTGAAGATGATGAAGATTATGCAGAAGTTGATGTGCAGTTAAGGGGTACACAATGCGTCGCGATTGATGCACATGTATTCCTAGCAGGTCCTTATGATGCTAATACGGGATTAATGACGACCACGCTCAACAGACTCGGTTATCTACCAGGACAAAGACCATCAACGTTCTTAGGTAATGCCGCTGCACCAGGCCAACCGTATAGCGGTGGAATCTGGAAGTATGATGGAAAAGAAGGAGATAAATTTATTCAGAATGGCCCTGTAGTAGGATTGAATGCCAATTATCCTTCGACCGTCACTGACTGGGTATTGGTGAGCTTAAGATCTGACAAATCTGTGGAGTCTGAGGTATGTAAGCGTGCTGCGCTCTTACATAATGACGGTAGAATAGAGTTTGTGGATGGTTTCACATGCTGCGAAATTGATCCTTCACAACGTTACTACATCGTCATCGAGCATCGCAATCACTTAATCGTAATGTCTCACTTGCCTCTACCTGTAATAGATGGCAAACTGACTTATGACTTCAGAGTAAGAAACTCTTACAGAAACTTTGTAGGAGTCGGACAGCGAGAAGTAGTTCAAGGTACATATGCTATGTTTGCTTCCAATGGTGATCAAACGACAACGCTAGAAGCTGTAGATATCAATGTTAACGATCTTAGCTTATGGTTAAGAATGAATAACATGAACTCTGGATACTTCGAGGCAGACTTTAACCTCAATGGTGATGTCAACGTCGAAGACAAGAGTAGATGGTTATTGAATAACGGTCTGTTCTCAGACGTGCCGAGATAAACACGCGACAAATAAAATTGATAAAGGGGGAGCATCTGTTCCCCCTTTTTTTGTTTATTGTGCTTCTCTTGAATGTTATGATTATTTAACAATAGATTTATGAAGAAATTTTTGATTCTTGTGTCTTTAGTGATAAGCGGTAATTATTACGCAGATGCTCAAATATTCAGAAAAAAGCTCCCACCGCCACCCACCCCTGTCGTAGCAAAGACTCCCGAAGAACCGAAGAAGAAAAAGTCCAGATTTAAAAGCTTTACTGAGGTCATTACTGAAGAGGCCGTTTCAACTCAAGGTCTATGGAATACGCACAAGATAGATGATAAGCATTTCTTTGAGTTGCCTGAATCAATTTTAGAAAGAGAGATATTGGTGGTCAGTCGAGTTGCGGGTTTCGTTAAGGGCTTCAATTTCGGCGGCGCCGGAGCTAAATCCAGGCCTCAACAAGTCATAAGATGGCAGAGACACGACGGAAAGATATTGCTTAGATCGGTATCATATAATAGTGTTGCTGATGAAAATCTGCCTATTTATGAATCTGTCCGCAATAATAATTTTGAGCCCGTCATTGCAGCATTTGACATAGAGTCTATTGCTACAGACAGTACGGGCTATGTTATTCAGATAGACAACTTGTTTACTTCTGAGATTGAAATGATTGGTGCGGCTAGCCCTTTTCAGGTCAAGGAGTTCGGTCTAAAAGGAATTGATAAGAGCAGGTCATTCATCAATTCAATGCGCTCGTTTCCGACTAATGTTGAGATCCGACACACCCTTACATATAGAGGCTCTGAAAAAATCCCGGATAATCAACTCACACAGACGCTTTCACTTGAGATGAATCAATCTTTCATCGTATTGCCGGAAGTGCCTTGGCAAAAAAGGTTATACGATCCACGTGTGGGTTATTTTTCAATCAATCAGACAGATTATGGTAGTGAAGAACATAAGACTTCTACGAATAGATATATAACAAGGTGGAAGTTAGAGCCTAGTGATCCCATAGCATATGCGCGTGGTGAGATTGTAGAACCCATCAAGCCCATCATTTATTATATCGACCGTGCTACCCCGGAAAAATGGATACCGTACTTATTGAAAGGTATCGAGGACTGGCAAGTGGCCTTTGAAGCAGCTGGTTTTAAAAATGCAATCATTGCAAAACTTCCACCATCTCAGGAAGAAGATCCAGATTGGTCACCTGAAGATGCTCGTTATAGTGTGATAAGATATATAGCCACGGATATTCAAAACGCCCAAGGCCCACATGTGCATGATCCTCGTACTGGAGAGATTATTGAAAGTGATATTTTGTGGTATCACAATATTCAGAATCTACTGCGTAATTGGTTTGTTATACAGACTGCTGCAGCCAATCCAGAGGCACGTAGAACAAAGATTACCGATGAAATTATGGGCGAATTGATTCGATTTGTAGCAGCCCATGAAGTAGGACACACGCTAGGACTTCCGCACAATATGGGTTCCAGTGCTGCGTATCATGTGGATTCACTTCGATCTCGTTCTTTTACAGATGCAAATGGTACAGCTCCTTCTATTATGGACTATGCACGATTTAACTATATTGCACAGCCACAAGACAGTGTCAGACAGTTTTTTCCGAAGATAGGAGAATATGATATATGGTCTATAATTTTTGGATATCGGCTAGTGCCAAATGTAACATCCGAGACCGAAGAGGAGCCCATATTAAACCAATGGATAGTAGAAAGAGCCAATGATCCCACCATGCGATATGGTAGGCAACAAGGATTGCCGATAGATCCTACAGCTCAGACAGAGGATCTCGGTCATGACGCTATGCTTGCAAGTGAATACGGTATCACCAATCTCAAGACGGTAGTACCCAATTTGTTAAAGTGGTCATATAAAGAAGGTGAACATTTCGATGATGCATCGGAGCTATATATTCAAGTGATAGGACAGTTTAATCGTTATATGGGTCACGTCGCAGCCCATATAGGAGGTGTTACAGAAGACTTCTATACGCATGATCAAGGGAAGCCTGTGTTCGCACATATTGCTAGGGAAAAGCAACAGAGAGCTTTGTCATTTCTTGAAAAACAGCTATTCGATACGCCAATGTGGCTTGTTGATGCGGAGATTTTGCTAAGAAAGGAATATTCTGGCAATATGGATCGAATCAATGGTTTGCAAAAAAGAACGATCGCAACCCTTCTCAATCCTTCGAGACTGATACGTTTGATTGAAAACGAGGACTTGAATAAGAGCGAGGCCTTCACGGTGACAGAACTATTTGATCAACTGGAGATTATGATTTTCAAAGATTTACGCTCGGGTAATGTACAAGATATGTACCGTAGAAACCTACAGCGAGCACTTATAGAAGAGTATGAAAAACTCCATAGCTCTTCAGATTCGAGGATAAAGATTTCGGATGTTCCGGCATTGGTAAAGGGCAGTCTTAGATCAATTTTGGAAATTGCTAAACGAAATAGTCGGAGTAGAGATCGAACAACTGCAATTCACGCTTCTGATCTGGTAGACAGAATAGAAGGAATTTTAAAAGTTGATTAGTAACATTTTAATAATTTGCCAATGAAGAGATTTATGGTATTTGCTTTCATCACATTACTGATTATAAGTGAGGCATTAACACAGGTGGGCTCTAGCCAAGACTTTCCCGGTCTGCAATTTAGAAACATAGGGCCTTTTCGCGGTGGCAGGAGCGTAGCCGTCGCAGGTGTGGCTGGTGATCCAAATACTTATTATATGGGTACTGTTGGAGGGGGGGTCTGGAAAACTACAGATGCAGGTATTAAATGGTTAAATGTAAGTGATGGCTTTTTTAAAACGAGTAGTGTTGGGGCGATTGCAGTAGCTGTATCAGACCCAAATGTTCTCTATGTCGGTATGGGTGAGCACTCTGTTAGAGGTATGATGACGTCACACGGTGATGGTGTGTATAAATCTGAAGATGCCGGTAAGACATGGCGTCATATTGGTCTCGCGGATACACGACAGATCGCAAGAATAGTCATACATCCTTCTAATCCTGATGTTGTTTATGTGGCAGCTCAAGGGGCGGGCTTTGGTCCTTCGCAATCAAGAGGTATTTATAAGTCAATTGATGGAGGGGTCAATTGGAAAAGAGTACTCTACGTGGATGAGAACTCTGGAGCGTCAGAAATTAGTATGGATCCTTCCAATCCACGCATACTTTATGCATCTACATGGGATCATAGGCGAACTCCCTCTTTTGTCAGAAGCGGCGGAGAAGGGTCTGGTCTGTATAAATCTACCGACAGCGGTGAGACTTGGCAAAAATTAACAACCGGGCTGCCTTCTGAACTAGGTAAGACAGCTATATCTGTTTCTCCGGCAAATTCCAGTATTGTTTATGCCAATATTGAATCTTCCGGTAACAAAGGTGGTGTTTACCGATCTAATGATGGTGGGATGTCATGGACGCAGACGACTAGTGATCGAATTACGGTTGCTCGCGCATGGTACTATATCGAAATATATGCAGATCCCATAGATGAGAACACAGTGTATGTCCTAAACGCACCTATGCTTAAATCGATCGATGGAGGCAAAACTTTCAAAGCGATTAACAATCCTCATTCAGATCAACATGACCTCTGGATCAATCCGAGTAATAATAGAAATATGATCCTGGCGAATGATGGCGGAGCGTGTATAAGTTTTAATGGAGGTGAGACTTGGTCTACACAGCAAAATCAACCTACTATACAGTTCTATCGAGTTATTGCTGATAATCAGTTTCCTTACAATCTTTATGGCGGCCAACAAGATAATACTTCAGTTATTACGCCTAGTCGAACAATGTCAGCAGGTATTTCATGGAGAGATTGGTCTATCGGCCCCGGCTGCGAATGCGCATTTGTGGCCTTCGATCCTGATAATCCGGTCAGGCTATATGGTGGCTGTTATCAAGGTATTATCAACGCGCTTGATATCCGTTCAGGTGCAAGATGGGATGTCATGGCTTATCCAGTCGTAGGACTGGGAGGTATACCTTCAGAAATGAAATATAGGTTTAACTGGAATGCACCAATTGTAGCATCTATTCAAGATCCAAGTATTATTTATCATGCGGCCAATGTAGTATTAAAAACATCCGATGGAGGGCTCAGTTGGTCAGAGATCAGCGGAGATCTTACGCGAAATGATAAATCTCAACAGACTAAAGGCGGAGTCCCGTTCACTAGTGAAGGAGCCGGAGGCGAAATATATAATACCATAGCTTATCTTGAAGTCTCTCCGCATAGTGCTGATGTACTCTGGGTCGGGAGCGATTGTGGCTTAGTGCATCTTACGCTAGATGGTGGTCAGAACTGGAGCAACGTCACTCCGCCCAATCTCGGCGAAATGCTAATAAACAGTATTGCCGTATCGCCTCATGATCCGGCTACTGCCTACATAGCAGCTAATAGATTCCGTTTTGATGACCATCGTCCTATGTTATTTAAGACTACTAATTATGGAAGAACATGGACTAAAATAGTTGATGGGATTAAAAATGACCATTTTGCTAAAGTAATCAGAGAGGATAAAGTGAGAAAAGATCTTCTTTTCGCCGGAACTGAGCAAGGTCTTTACATTTCTTATAATGGGGGACAGGACTGGAAAGAGTTTCAACTAAATTTGCCCGTCACTCCTATTACAGACATAACCTTTGCCGATAATGACTTGATTGTAGCTACCGCCGGACGAAGTTTTTGGATATTAGATGACTTGTCTGCTATACAGCAGGGTGTCGAGTTACACACCAACCGTGCAGCAATTTATCAACCTAAACCTGCCTATCGTGTGAGAGGTGGTGGTCGTCCAGCTCCGGGAACTGATCTAGGGGAGAACCCCATGAGTGGTGTAGTAATTGATTATTATCTGCCAGAAGCTATGGATACCTCAGAGTTGATCATGGAGTTCTGGTCTAGAGGCGAATTGATGAAACGTTTTTCGTCTATAAAAGACAAAAATTTTAAATCTTACACAGGAGGACCAGCTGCTGATCCTGTAATTCCTACACGTAAGGGATTGAACAGATTCGCATGGGATATGCGCAAAAACACCCTTCCCGGAGTCAATAATGTATTCATGCTGGGTGCTTATCAAGGAGTTACCGTGCCGCCTGGCGAATACACGGTACGTCTCTCAGGGCCTAATTTCAGTGTAGAGACCACGGCTATTTTACTTCCTGATCCCAGAATAGAGGCATCGGCCAATGATTATACCGAACAATTCGTATTTATGAACACACTCGAAAGAATGTTTTCTGACGTGCACGAATCAGTAAATAAAGTTGAAAATACAAAAGGACAATTGAAATTTTTTCAAAAACATCCTGCCTTGACAGATGAGTTAAAAGATGAATCAGAGAAAATATTGAAGAAAATAGATAAATGGGAATCTCAATTAATCCAAAGAGACTCTAAGACTTTTCAGGACGTAATTAATTTTGAAAATAAACTCAATGCTGAAATCGCTAGTTTGCTTTCGAGAGCTAATGGTTTAGCCCCCGTCATTACTCTAGGTATGCGTTCGAGACTGCAGGATCTGACACAAGCATATAATATTGCTATGGCAGAGAAGACAGAGATTATCGAAAGGGATTGCGCTAATTTCAATAAGATGTTTAACGCGCTCACGCCCAATGTGATCACTGTTGATTGATGCGTATTCTTAAAACTGATTATACACGCTAAGGAGCAGTTTAATATTGCTCTTTGGTGTTTGGAAAATCTTGTGATTTAACATCTGCTGCATAAGCAACTGCGGCTTTTTTGATTTCGTCAAATAATTCGAGATATCTACGCAAGAAGCGCGGTTTAAAATCTTTAGTGATACCCAATAGATCATGCGTTACTAGGACTTGTCCATCACAATGCGAACCCGCTCCTATGCCAATAGTAGGGATCGAGACTGTCTCAGTTACTTGCTGCGCTAGTGTGGCAGGAATTTTTTCCAACACTATTCCGAAACATCCAACCTCTTCAAGTAATTGAGCGTCATGTAAAAGCTTAGCAGCTTCTTGTTCTTCTTTTGCACGCACCGTATATGTGCCAAATTTATATATCGACTGCGGAATTAATCCTAGATGCCCCATTACAGGAATACCTGCGGCGAGAATTTTATTAATGGACTCCAGTACTTCTTCACCACCTTCAAGTTTAACGCTATGGGCGCCGGCCTCTTTCATAATGCGGATGGCGGAGTCAAGTGCCCGCATAGGGTTAGCCTGATAGCTTCCGAAGGGTAGATCAACTACAATCAAAGAGCGCTTCACAGCTCTCACTACAGATGATGCGTGATAAATCATCTGATCTAATGTAATGGGTAGCGTTGTCTGATGTCCTGCCATAACATTGGAGGCGCTATCGCCGACTAAGAGAACTTCGATTCCTGCCTCATCAAGAATTCGTGCCATCGAATAGTCGTAGGCGGTGAGCATAGTTATTTTTTCACCCTGTTGCTTCATGTTACGCAATACATGGGTAGTGATAAGTTTGACTTCTTTTGTTACGGCAGACATAAAAATGTGTTTTGTATGTGTAAAGATAGTGAACTGTCAGTCAGACAGCGGCAGACTGTCTTTTTGTCAGAATTATTAATTGAATGGTTGTCAAAATGTGCCAATAAGACTGCATATAAACAGACATTTTGCATTGGCATATCTATTGAAGAACACTAGACATCATAACAATTTACAACTAAATCAAGAACAATAAATAATGGGTAAGATTATCGGAATAGACTTAGGAACTACTAACTCATGTGTTGCTGTAATGGAGGGCAAAGAGCCTGTAGTTATTCCTAATGATGAAGGTAAAAGAACCACGCCTTCAGTGATCGGATTTCTCGACAATGGAGAACGCAAAGTGGGGGATTCTGCTAAACGTCAAGCGATTACCAATCCACTTAGAACTGTCGCCAGTATTAAGAGATATATGGGTCGCAGATTTAGCGAAATAGGTGCTGACGCATCAAGAGCAGCTTATAAGGTGGTCAAGGGTGATAACGATACAGTGCGCGTGGATATAGATGGGAAGCTTTACACACCTCAAGAAATCAGTGCCATGGTGCTTCAGAAAATGAAGAAGACAGCAGAAGATTTTTTGGGTCAGGAAGTAACTGAAGCAGTTATTACTGTACCTGCATATTTCAATGATTCTCAGCGTCAAGCGACTAAAGAAGCAGGAGAGATCGCCGGTCTAATAGTAAAAAGGATTATAAACGAGCCAACAGCTGCTGCACTTGCTTATGGTCTTGATAAGAAGCACAAAGACATGACTATCGCAGTGTATGACCTCGGTGGAGGAACTTTTGATATTTCCATCTTGGAATTAGGTGATGGTGTATTTGAAGTAAAGTCCACCAATGGCGATACGCGATTGGGGGGAGATGATTTCGATGAAGTGATTATTGACTTCTTAGCGGATACTTTTAAGAATCAAGAGAATATTGATATCCGCAAGGATCCCATGGCGCTTCAACGCTTGAAAGACGCTGCTGAAAAAGCCAAGATCGAACTATCTTCATCAACCGAGACGGAAATAAATCTACCATACATAACGGCCGTGGATGGAGTGCCTAAGCACCTAGTTATAAAGCTCTCAAGAGCGAAATTTGAGCAGCTGGCAGATGATCTGGTTAAAAGAACTTTGAAGCCATGTGAGGATGCGCTCAGAGACGCAGGATTGTCTAAAAATGATATCCAAGAGGTGATATTGGTAGGAGGTTCTACTCGAATTCCAAGAATTCAGGAGGCCGTGGAGAGCTTCTTCGGTAAGAAGCCCAATAGAAGTGTCAATCCGGACGAGGTTGTTGCTATCGGAGCATCTATCCAAGGCGGGGTGCTAAGTGGAGATGTACAGGACGTACTCTTGTTGGATGTTACGCCTCTGTCACTCGGTATTGAGACAATGGGAGGTGTCTATGACGTAGTGATCGAAGCTAACTCTACCATTCCTACCAAGAAGTCCAAGGTGTATAGTACAGCAGGCGACAATCAACCTAGCGTCGAAATTCACATTCTACAAGGTGAAAGACCAATGGCTAAAGACAATAGAAGCGTAGGTCGCTTTATACTTGACGGCATACCACCGTCTCCTCGTGGCGTTCCTCAAATAGAAGTATCCTTCGATATCGATGCAAATGGTATCCTCAGTGTAAATGCTAAAGACAAAGGAACAGGAAAGGAGCAAAAAATACGCATCGAAGCTTCTACCGGATTATCTCAGGATGAAATTAACAGGATGAAAGCAGAGGCGGAAGCTAATGCTGATACTGATAAAGCAGCTCGTGAACTTGTTGATAAAATGAATACTGCTGACAGCTTGATATTCCAGACTGAAAAGCAGATCAAAGAGTTTGGTGATAAAGTTCCGGCTGACAAAGTGAGTGCAATAAATGAGGCGTTAGCAGAACTTAAAGAGGCGCACAAGACGCAGAATGTAAGTGCAGTCGATGCGGCTACTGAGAAGCTTAATGCAGCATGGCAAGCTGCCAGCCAAGACATTTATCAAGCTCAGCAGGCATCAGCAGCAAATGATACTGGAAGTGATAATGGCGCTAGTTCTTCATCAACAAGCAGCACAGACGATGTGACAGACGTTGAATTTGAAGAAGTCGATGATAAAAAATAATAAGATATCACTGCCTGCGGGCGGTGGTCGATCCATCTCTGGTTTCTGAGATGTCTCATATATAGGTCGAGGTAATACTATCTCGACCTTTTTTAATTTATAATTGGGTCAATTCTTTTTGAGAGATGATATCTTTGAGAATAGACGAAGAGCCGAGTAAGCGACCCATATAATTTAATTGCTAATTTTAAACGACGAGCATGCATTTTCCACTCTTACAGGATATTATCATATTGTTGAGCTTTTCTGTAGTGGTAGTATTTGTATTGCATCGACTAAAAATTCCTTCGATTTTAGGTTTTTTGTTGACGGGCATCATGATTGGCCCTTATGCATTCAGTCTTGTGACGGCAATTGATCAAGTGGAGCTGCTATCTGAGATAGGTGTAATTCTGCTGTTATTCGTAATCGGAATGGAGCTATCAATCAAGAGCTTGATGGCCATCAAGAGAACTGTATTTATAGGAGGCGGACTCCAAGTATTTATCACGATATTGGTCACTTCACTGCTGTATTATATCTTTAATCGCGACTGGTCTGAATCCATATTCGTCGGTTTTTTGTTTTCTTTGTCTAGTACGGCTATAGTATTGACTGTCTTACAGAATCGTGATGAGCTTTCATTGGCTCATGGACGCAATGCGTTAGGAATATTGATTTTTCAGGACATTATAGTTGTTCCGATGATGTTGGTTGCACCTATTATGGCAGGACAGAGTGCCAATGTGTTGATGTCCGTCTTAGCGCTAATATTCAAATCAACTGTAGTGATATTAATTACCATCGTTAGTGCGAAATATCTCGTACCGAGATTGATGCATAACATAGCACTTACGCGCAATAAAGAACTGTTTTTACTGACGACCATTTCGATTTGTTTTTTGGTCGCTTACTTGACCTCCTTAGCAGGGTTATCATTAGCCTTAGGAGCTTTTTTAGCCGGTCTCATAATAAGTGAATCCGAATATAGTCATCAAGCGACAAGTATTATTCTGCCTTTCAGAGAATTGTTTTTGAGCTTTTTCTTTATATCAGTCGGTATGTTATTAGATCTACGGTTTTTTGTTGATCACATATTTAGCATATTGGGATTGTTGGTTTTTGTGGGAATATTGAAGTTTTTGTTGGTCTCCTATGCTGTTTATTTATTGAAATATTCTGCCAAGACTGTTCTGATGACAGCATTATCTTTGTTTCAAGTCGGTGAATTTGCATTTATTTTATCTAAGGTAGGCGTCAAAGAAGGACTGATTTCGGAGCTTTCTAATCAATATTTTCTGGCTGTGTCAGTATTGTCTATGTTGATTACACCGTTTGTGATGTTGTATTCGGATCAGATAAGTGATAGGATACTCAGTAATCGATTGTTTAAAAAAATGTTAAAGTCGGATAAGAGTATTACGACAGAAAAAATAGTTGTCAACTCTGACCTTACAGATCACTTGATCATTATTGGTTTTGGAATCAATGGTTCTAATCTCGCCAAAGCTGCTCGATTTGGTAATGTACCATACATAATTGTGGAGTATGATCCTTCAATCGTTAAAAAGAGCAAGGCTCAAGGCGAGCCTATTATTTATGGTGATGCACAGGAGCCACACATTTTAGAAACTGTAGGTATTAGTCATGCCAATGCCATTGTAGTAGCCATTTCGGATGCCGAGGCAACGAAGGTCATCGTGTCGAACATTAGGGCTTTATCACAGACAGTCTATCTGATTGTTAGAACAAGATATGTTAAAGAGATTAATGAGTTAAAAGCGCTGGGTGCAGATGATGTCATTCCTGAAGAGTTTGAAACTTCTGTAGAAATTTTTTCTCGGGTATTAAACCACTTTCTGCTCCCTATCAATGTCATTGATCATTTCACTAGAGATCTACGGGCGAATAATTATGATCTTTTTCAATCTTCTCGCGATTCTGTACGTGTATCACGTCCTATGGAGAAACATGATTTCAAGGTGTATTGCGCAAGGGTAGAGAATGACAGTGGGGAAGTCATTGGTCGTAAGATTCGGGATAGTCATATTAGAGAGAATATCGGGATTAACATATTGGCTATAGGCCGTAATGGAGAGATTGATTACGATATAAAAGGTGAAGAGGAGATATTACAGCATGATCTTATTTTCTTCCATGGAGAGCCTGATTCAGTTAGAAGATTCCAAGAGTCCGTTTCATAGCTTGCTTGTTTTTGAGTCGAGAGGATCACTTTTTATGAAGTTTATATCTGTCAGGCTTTCTTTTTTGGTGCTTCGCTGGAATGAGTTTTTAACTCAGCTAGGCGTTTTTCACTTCCCATGTTCTTCGGGTGATAGAATTGTTTTTGCGGAAGCTCAGCCGGCAAATAGTCGTATCTTATTTCTGAAGGATGATGGTCATGAGCATACATATAACCGCTACCATAACCGAGCTCTTTCATCAACGCCGTCGGAGCATTACGCAGATGCATAGGGATCGAGAGATTGCCGGAAGATCTAACAGCTTCTAATGCGGCATCAATAGCGCAATATGCGCTGTTGCTCTTAGGAGATGTGGCGAGATAGATGGTTGCTTCTGACATGGGTATGCGCCCCTCTGGCATACCTATCTTGTGAACGGCATCGAAACATGCATTGGCTATCAGGAGTGCGTTGGGATTGGCAAGGCCTATATCTTCGGCGGCCAAGATGATTAATCTGCGACATATGAATAGAGGATCTTCACCTCCTTCTATCATTCTAGCAAGGTAATATACGGCGGCATCCGGATGACTCCCTCTCACGGATTTTATAAAAGCGGAGATCGTATCATAGTGTTGATCACCGAGTTTATCATACTTTAAAAAGGATTGCTGGATGACGGACTCTACAATGTGGTTTTCGATAACAATACTATCCGAGATATTAAGATGATTAATGACTAGTTCTAGAACATTCAATAGTTTTCTTGCATCGCCATTGGCATATTTAAGAAGTGCTTCAGATTCTTTTACCTCAATGCGCAGATTTTTTAATTCTTCATCTTTAGTCAAAGCCCGATTGATAATATTTTTTAGCTCTTCAATATTGAGGGCATTAAGAGTATAAACTTGGCATCGGGAGAGCAATGCCGATATTACTTCAAATGAGGGATTTTCGGTGGTTGCACCTATCAGAGTTATCGTTCCCTTTTCAATAGCAGAAAGGAGTGAGTCCTGTTGTGATTTACTAAAACGATGTATTTCATCAATGAATAGGATAGGAGAGGGGGAAGAAAAAAATCGTTGCTGCTCTGCTTTTAGGATAGTCTCTCGGACGTCTTTTACACCACTATTTATTGCACTAAGTGCATAAAAAGGGCGCTTGAGTTCAAGAGCAATGAGATTGGCTAATGTTGTCTTTCCTACACCCGGTGGTCCCCATAGGATAATTGAAGGTAGCTTACCTTGTTTAATGATATTCTGTAAAATAGATTTTTCACCACCTACAAGATGTGACTGCCCTACAAAGTCATCTAGAGATCTTGGCCGAAGCCTTTCGGCCAATGGAATACTCATGCCATAATTTTAGATCAATAATCGGTTGATTCTTAATAAATCACAAGAATAATGATGACTATGATTACTAATGCTACACCTTGGACACGATAATTTTTATACCACGGAAGGTCTTTAAGTTCTTCTGTCTCCTGCTGATAAGTGGCTACTGTGTAAACTGTCGATTCAAGCTGTGCTAATGAAGGAGGACTCGTAAGATAACTCACCCCAAAAAGCGTCACCAGACAAATGGAAAAGTGAATACCTGCCATATATAAGAAATGTGGCAATGATAATTCGAGGCCCAGAACGGCATTGACAATTAATACGATAGTCAAGGTCAGGCCTATCATTATAGAGGCTAACGCCCCAGTGTTATTTACTCTCTTGAAAAATAATCCACCGACAAAAAGCGCAACTACCGGAGGGCTAAACCAAGAGAGGGTCTGCTGAAGATAGTCCCATAGTTTTGGAAATTTTCCTATGTTAGGAGCCCATATCACGGCTATCACCATGATGATAAAGGTGATTACTCTTCCGATGCTCATAAGAGATTCTGTCGAGGCATGTGGTTTTAATTTTTTGTAGAAATCCATGGTTAGCAATGTCGACACAGAATTTAAGCCAGAGTCAAGACTTGACATCATGGCAGCTATAAGCCCGGCTAAAACTATCCCAAGAAGTCCTGTGGGCAGTAGATCGAATAGCATGGTGGGATATATCAGGTCTAGGTTTTGTATATCCGGATAAAGCACTCGCGCAAAAGCTCCCGGGAAAATCATTATAAATAAAATGGTCAGTTTTAAAAAACCCGCGAATATCGATCCCCATTGCCCTTGACGCAGATTCTTGGCGGCTAGTGTGCGCTGGGTGATGTATTGGTTTGTACCCCAAAAATAAAATCCGATTAAGAGTACGCCTGTAATCAAGCCAGGCCAAGGCAGAGCCTCATCATCAATCGGTTTTACAATATTAAAATGTGATGGATCGGTGATCGCGTAAACAGGCTCCCATCCACCTACTGCATTATAGGCAAAAACGGTAATCAGCGTAGAACCGAGTATCAATATTACTGCTTGAACAGCGTCCGTATACACCACAGCACTCAATCCCCCCGTGATTGTATATACACCGGCTACTATGGCCAGACCTACAATGATCAATGGTAACGAAATGCCGGGGAAAATAAGATTTATTACCAATCCACCGGCATATAGGGTCGCTGCGATGTCCACCAGTACATTCAGCGTAATAGCAATCGCACTCGCATACGCACGTACGGGATAGCTAAATCTCCTTTCTAGGTATTCGGGTATGGTAAATATTTTATTTTTGAGATAGAAGGGAAGGAAGAATATAGCGAAAAGGATCAAAATGACGACAGCCATCCACTCGTAACTGTAAACAGAAAAACCATCTTTATAACCCGCTCCGGCTAGCCCCACCAGACTATTGCTCGACATATTGGAAGCAAAGAGTGAAAAACCGATTAGTGGCCAGGTGAGCGTCCTTCCTGCGAGGAAATAGTCTTCCGCATTCTCGTGCTTTTTACCAAAGTAAAAACCTAATGCCACTACGAAGAGTAAATAAAAAATTATGATACCGGCATCTACAGATCCAAGCGTAAAATCCATTTCGTCTAGTTTTGAGCGTCGGCAAAATACGCATTTACACCTGAATTACTATTATTCGGCCGCGTTAAAGCAAATTTTCAGCGTATTTATAACCACTGCCGGTGTTGAGGATAACTACTTTTTCATCTTCCTTGATCCATTGTGTTTGTCGAAGCTTTTTGGCAACGTGCCATACTGCAGCTCCCTCCGGACAGACAAATACTCCCTCTGTAGCAGCAATCTCTTCTATTCCTAGTATCATGTCTTGTTCACTTACGGACGCGGCTGTACCATTACTTTCGTAGAGTGTCTTGAGAATAAGCTTGTGACCAAATGCATGTGGAACTCTAAGTCCATTGGCAATGGATACGCCGGGATTCTGATAAGGAATAGAGGTATGGAGACCTTTCTGAAAGGCTTGTACTATGGGGTTACAGTTTTCTGTCTGCACGGCTACCATGCGCGTAGGGATATGATCTATCCACCCTAGCTCTTTCATTTCCTTGAGTGCTTTCCATATACCTATTAAGCCGGTGCCACCGCCCGTTGGATAGATAATCACATCCGGGAGATGCCATGAAAGCTGCTCTGCAATTTCGTAACCCATGGTCTTTTTTCCTTCAAGTCGAAAAGGTTCTTTAAGGGTGCTGACATCAAACCAAGAGCCGTCTTGTGGCATGACTTCTCTCATATATTTGCCTGCATCTGCGATTGATCCATCGACAAGTGTTACTTCTGCACCCATGATGCGACAATCCAGTTGAAAGACCTGTGGCGTAGCTCGGGGCATAAAAATATGTGCCTTCAATCCGGCCTTGGCGCAATAGGCAGCTAATGCACTTCCAGCATTCCCAGCAGTGGGAATACAAAACTCCCTAATACCGAGTTCTTGCGCTTTACTGACTGCCATGCCGAGTCCGCGAGCCTTAAAAGATCCGGTCGGATTGTATTGTTCATCTTTCATCAGAAGATGATTAAACCCATAACTATCAGCTAATTTACGTAGGTTTACCAGAGGGGTAAAACCTTCACCGAGCCTAATCCTAAATCGCGGGTCACAAATAGGTAGCATCTCACCATATCGCCACATATCCTGTGAACGGTCGTTTAGTATGCTTTTATCAATACTAGTAGAAGTATCATAGATAGCAATAAGTGGTTCATGCGTATCAAGACAGAAAGTATGTACCGATTTTATATCGAATGGCTTACCACTTTCATGTTGTATTAATCCCTTGTATCTAGAAGTCATAAAGAGATCTTTAGCTTGTAAACAATGATTTATAATGTATGATTCTATCTACTAATTCTTCTTGAGATGGCATTCTGTTAACCCCAAATCCCTGCACCACAAAAGATGCTGCACAATGCGCATAGATACTGGATTCTTCGATATTCTTGGTACGATGATAAGCAATCAGATAAGCGCTTGTAAAAACATCCCCGGCTCCCGTGGCATCTGTTTCTTCAATAGGATATGATGGCCACCAATATTGATTTGTACCTTCGTAGACAGTAGCACCCTTATCACTATTTGTGACAACGACATGTTTACAGTTTTCTCTGATTTTATCTAACATCTCAACCCGGCCCGCAATATCTTCAGTACCCAATACTATAATATCAACTTTTTTTAAAAGCGTCCAGTCCATCTCACGAAAGATGATTTTACCATCCACTTCCCAGTTTCTGAGCATTCCCTGAATCGTAGCACCGATGAGACTGCTTCTATAATTTGTGAAAAGGGACGGCGATAGTTCATTGGAGATACTGCAGAGGTGGATTATCGGGACATCTAGATATCTACTCGGAATATCTGCGTAAGATAGATCATTGGCTTTAGCCAGAATATATTGAATTCTGGTGCCGGCATCGTATATGTTTTGAAAAATGGTAGTTTCAGCGGCAGGTATATTGATAAATGGAATAGACCTTTTGTCAAATTCACATTGATAAAGAAAATCCGCTCCGACGCTCGTTACAATTGCCGGATTCACACCTAAGCCCTGAGCGAATAGCGCAGAATAAGAAGCCGAACCGCCTAGAATATAACCCTGAGGGGTAAAGTCATGACAACAATGACCAATGCACAAGTAATCAATCGTTTTATCAAGTTTCTCTAGCATTACGATACCTATGTTATAAGGGCTAAAGATACAGTAGGCTGATCAATCGGAATCGATGGGCTAAATACAAATAAATTATTTAGCTGAAGAGCATCCAATGGTATAGAATGTCATCTCTGCGCCGACCATTACAGCGGAACCTTCATAGATATTTAATTCTCCATTCGCACTTAATATCAGAGATGGCAGCGTAATGTCGGTCATAAGATTAATCACTTGTCCAGCTAGAAATACGGAAGGATATTGATCAATTGAATGTATATCTAGTTGATGCGGACATTCTTCATCAAGGTCGCAAATGCCGTTCTGATTGATATCTAAGAGCTTGCCTACACAATTACATACGGCGTCAAGTGCATCATCTATGGTACATTCATTTCCATCATCACATGGTGACCCCAAAACACATGCCCCACTTGATCCCGACCCTGAAATACAACTTGATTGCGCAATAAAACTACGAATTCTCTCTGCTGGCTCTGGCCCGAGGCCATGATTAAAATTAATTCCATGAATGGTCAAGTTACAATAGCTCATGATAGTACCGCCATCTGACGGGGCGGCTCCAGGATTGCAACCACCCTCTGTACCGAAGCAATTATCCAATGCTTGATCATTATTAAGCCCCCAAACACATGCGTGTGTATGGCGTGAGCCGAGTATATGTCCCAGCTCGTGTGCCAGTAGGTAGGTGTTCCATGAATAGCTTGGGAATGAAGCATTTGATTTCGCTAATCCGGTTAATACACCCAGCGGGCCTGAGCCCAACACCGGATCAATTTCTTGACATAAACTACTTATATTGGCCTTGCCACCTCCAAGAATTTTCGTACTCAAAAGCAGAATTACATCGCTCATTTTTTTGTTTTGAACCTCCGCCGCTAATAGAAATATCGACTGGCGAAGACTGTTATTAGTATAAAAAACATCTTCACTGTCATGAATATTCAAGGCATCAAGACGCAGACGGATGCCGTGGATTAGATAAACTGCGGCACTAGCCGCAATGATTTCTTCTGCCCAATTAGTCAAGTCTTGGTGATTACTGTCAAAATCAAGAAAGGTGAAATAGTCGATTTCCAATTGAATACCTACTTCGAGTGTGTCTGGAGAGTTTTGCCATTTTAATCGCTTATGATAATGATTAAATGTGTTTTCTGCGTGCTCGTCAGTATGACAGAAGAATGTTCTTTGCGCTATTGCTAAGTTGTGAGAGTCTTGACTGTGCAACGGGATTAGTAATGCTTGTAAAAAGAATAGTATAAGCATCAATTTTCTGCCCATCAACATCTGCGAAATATGTGATCATACAAATATATAAAAATTAAATATATAATCTATTCATTAAAGCTAGTTTACATGTTAAGGTTTTCGAGATGTTAAATACCTGATAGCAATAGAAGCCTCTCAATGCTTAAAATGGAACAATTGGGCCATCTTCTATCATGTCTGGGAATAAGCACTTTTTTATAGGCGAGAACGCTTATTGACAGATCTCTCCTCGTGATGTCTTGCATGTCATACAAATATTAGATTGGCGATAGAACAACCGCAGAATTATGCGAGAACGGTATTTTTTGAATGAAGTTGACAAGAGATGTGTTGTAGAACAAGGCCAATGTTCTAGGTTTATGATGCCGTTGATACAGCATAACGGTATTGAAAAGATTTAAGCTTAGCATAAGTGCGAAATAAAAATGCCCACAGCTTAATGGTATGTGGGCATTTTGGAACGCTTAACCGAGGTGTCTCGCTTATTGCTTTATGATCTTTTGTACTAGGGAGCTTGTTTCTAGGTTTACTTTTAGTAAATACACCCCGTTCATTATTCTGTCTGTATTTTCTATAGAAAATCGGTTATAGTTTTCATTTAACTGTATGACACCTCTCTGAACTGTTCTGCCTGACATATCGAGGATTTCATAAGATCCTTGTTGGCTTTTGGCACACCATAGTTCGATATTAATGCGGTCATTAAAAGGATTTGGGCTTGCAATAAGACTTCCTTCAAGTATTGTTTTTTGCTCTGAGAAATGAATATTGACAAGCTTAGGCTCATTTTCTTCTCCGTTTACAACTCCTTGAATGACGGATAGGTCAATAGATTTGTGGCTTGTAATTTCTATTACCCCGTTTTCTGCCTCAGGTATCAATAATTCAACTGTTCTCTTTATCGACGAATAGAACCATTCTTGGGATACTCCATTGATCTTGATATCATCAATGTGATGTGGTGATGATACCGGTAATGACAAGCCATAAACGCCTACACCTCGAGGTACTTCGAGTCTGTAGGAGATCAAGGCATTATCTTGATTTGATGTGAAGGATGATTTTATGACACTTCTAGCTGTAGAAACCGGCTCTTGCGTCCATGAATAATCTATATCACCTGTTTTGAGGGCTATAATGTTATACCGATGTTTGAAATGTCTCACTGATATCGGTGTGAGCATCTGAGCAGCAGAGGTGAATCCGGCTCTAAATCGCGTCTCGTCTGCAAATTTAAATGGTCGGAAATTTACTTCGCGTCCTTTGAAATCATATAACATAGTGACAAGATCAAAGTAATCTTGAATATCTATTTTTCCATCTTCATTTACATCTGCTGCGGCATATTCTAGGACATTCTTTAATTTTTCTACGCCATGGATATGTCTAAGTAGTTTAATAAGGTCTTTTTCATCAATACCATTTGCTTTAGTGTCCGGAATATTGAGATCGATCACGGCATTGCTGACATGACGAGGTACGCCGGCGATATTAAACAATCCTCGATTATTGCTTTCAGAAGCACCGATGACCTGATTGTTCTGAACGACTGAGACTGTGGCATTGCTGATAGTTCTTCCGAATCTATCCGTAACGGCACCGCCCACAGTAAACCCACCATTGTTACATCCGAAGTTGTCGGACACAAAGAATTGTACATAACAGGTCGTCTGATTACCGAACTTATCCCATGCATACAAGGTCATACCTTGAATTCCAAGACCTGTTTCGCAATTAAAGTGTTTACCTGTCTCCACCTTATCCGGAGCGAACGATACGGTGATATCTCCTTTTAGACAAGGACCGTCGATTTTTCGTACGAAATCGCTTGCCCAAATAGTTACACCGTGCGGATCACTCATAGAAGAAGATATGTTTTGAATACAAGTCAATTGTGGAGGTGTCTTATCCCTGATCTTGAGTTTTTGCCGGCAATGAGATTTATTTTTACATCCATCTGTTATAGTCCAATGAATTTCATAATCCCCAGTCTGAAGTACAGGTGTCTCGAAATGGAATTCGACAGAATTGGGTGTGTAGAACCACTTTTTCTGTTTTAAATTATTCCATTGATCAAATATTTCAGCAGTAATCTCGACTTTCTCTCCAGGGCAAAGACCAGTATCTTCAGCTGTATTCTTAATAATTACCTTGCCTTCGCATTTGCCTGTCAGATCGATTTCCAAATCCGCACAAGACCAAAGCTTTGGCGGGTCGTGTTCTTGCACCTTAAGAACTTGCGTGAAGGTGTAATATCCATCTTCTCTATATCCATATGGGCCGCTGTCAAATGAAAAGTAAGCGGTATGACCGGGAATATCTTTAACAAGGACATATTTGTCATTGGTATTGTGTGCTCCTGTATTCGGTTTGTACTTGCACCAGTCAATGATCACCCAGTGACGCAAAGTCTTAGAGCAACCGGGACCATCTACAAACACCACCTGATCTGTAAAAGTAGAAGCTATAAGACTACAGTTACTATGCTCCCAGTGAGGCTTGGTCTTAGATTCTTCAATACATTCGAATACTGCCTCCATTGGAATTCCTTCTTTTAGAAAATGAGGATCAGGGCATTCAGGGCTTTTTCTAAAGGCTAGAAGGGAAGATCTCTGCTTTTGGCTTTTATGATCTTTGTACAATACTTCGAGCTTGAAGTTTCCGCCATCAATAAAATCCTTATAAATCTCCCCCGTGTGGTGTAGTGGCCATTTTATGCTTAAGGGATTAAATCGACCTTTCTTATTATACCATTCCCACTCCGTACAATAGAGACTTGTACACTCTTTATCATCGTACGAGGCTGATAATGCAGTGGTTACAGATAAGAAATAAAAAACACATAAAATCTTACAAGCTAGGGTAAACCTTAGATTCATAACTACTTGATTTTCAGTTCGGCATGAAGGTACAACAAGGTGTTTTAATCAAGGTATATTGGGATAGATTTTCTTGATAAAGTCTCGCATTTTACATATTTTAGGGTATATTGAAGGGTAGAGTCTTCAGGTCGATTCTGACTGAAAATTTGCGAAAAGAGATAATGAATTTTGTGCTTAATGTTTAGCTTCGTTGATCGAAGAGTTATTAAAAGATGCAAGTGATGGATATTCACATGGGTGAGGGTTGATCATCAGTTGAGCTAAAGTTCTTATGCTTAGATTAGTTATTTTGGTTGTTTGGGTTTTTTGTCCTTTGTTGGTATTTGCGCAGCAAATGGTTGATGAAGGTATAGAATTAACTGTCGAGCGAACACGCATCAAGGCTCCTCGACCCAGTCTCAACTACCAATATTATCTTGACAAAGCCCCTTTCAATGCACTTGATGAGGTTCAAAAATCTATCGATTCCTTGAATTGGCTTGATTGTGACAGTGAGTGCCCTAATGTCAAGATTAATGAACGGCTATGGGTAAAGATTACTTTGGAAATGGGTAAAAATTCAGAAATGGCATTTTCAGGGTATTTATACTTCGGAAGACATGACAGAGTTTTTATCCACGAGATATATGATGGTCAGCTAGAAGAACCTATTAAAATGGGTGGTCTTTATAAAACTCGCGCCAAGGGTATTTCCCCCTCCTCGTACTACTATCCTTATTCCATTGACCCCGGGGAGACAAGAGTGCTATTAGTTCAACTTTCATCTGCATTACACAATGTGGATAATGACCCTATAGAACCCACTATCCTGCGCCATGAAGAGTTTGATACACATAGACTCATCACAAGTACTCATTGGGCGAAGCCCTACATCACTTTAGGCATTTTATCTATTATTGCCTTTAGTGCTTTACTGTTTTTATTACTGTACTTCATATTTAAGCAACTTAATCTGCTTGCCTTTTTCTTCCTCAATACTGCCATTGTCCTACATAATATAAGACTACTGGAATATTACCTGGATAAGGCCATCATTTGGGGACATATGAATGAACTCACCCAAAGGATAGAGTTGCCACTGAGATTAATGATAGCGCTCGGATTTTATCTATTCACAGTGACATATTTTGATTTTGGTAAGTATCGAAAGACTATTTATTCTGTCATTGCTTTTAGCTTATTGCTAGGTTTTATAAATGCTTTTTTACATTTCATTAGTATTGGCAACAGCCTACATTTTGATTTGCTGCATTATATATTTTATTATCTGGATTTTACTGCTGTTTTATTCTCGGGTGTTTTGGTGTTTTCCATTTTATGGCGATTAAAAAGGCCTTACTCGCGAATCTTCATAGGTGGGGCTGTAGGGTTCTTATCCTTGAGTTATGTCGGAATGTTTTTGACATCTCAATATGTGACGCTTTATCAGTCTTTTTTTTCAGGAGACTTAATAGTATTATCAGCGGTATTTGTCTTTTTAGCTCTGATGACTTATATGGTTTATAAACGATTATATGATCATAGTATGGCACTTGTTGTTAAAGCACTAAAAGTGGAGAATCTTGAAGAGATTCAAAGGGTCAAATCTCAATTTTTTGCCAATGTAACGCATGACTTACGCACACCGATCACAGTGCTACAGAGCTATTTGAGAAAATTGGATATGAGTAAGCAAGATCGAGATGTTGTCATTAGAAATGTAAACAAACTGAATTCGCTGGTAGATGAGATGCTTGATTTATCGAGTCTTCAAGCAGGAATGATTCCTATAGACTATTCCGATTTTGATCTAGTTAAATTAGTTGATGGAATCGCCCTAGGACTTCGCCCTCTTGCTACCCAGAAGAATATTGAGCTGTTCGTATTTAGTCAGAACGAACAGATGTTTATTGAGAGTGATAAGTCCAAGATCGATCAAATGATTACAAACTTGGTCTCTAATGCTATCGAATATACACCGATCGGAGGCCGTATCATTGTCGTATTAAGTATAGAAAATGCATGGGTGAAGTTCGAAGTCAGAGATAACGGCATACCTATACCTGAGCAGTTTCATGAATCTATATTTGGTCGGTATGAGCGTGTGGACGAGCAATCACCGCGACATTCGGGCTTGGGCTTGTCTATAGTCAGGGAGCTCACTCAGCGATTGGATGGATTAGTGGAACTACGGACTAATTCAAAAGGTAACATCTTCAAAATTTCACTTCCTTATCGACAGGTGACTTCAGTGCATCATAGTATTACAGAAGTTCCTTCCACTTATCTGCCATCTGCTAGTGATATTAAAGAATTTCGAATATTGATAGTTGAAGACAATGTGGATCTTCTAAAGTATTATTCATCCATTCTCTCTTTATATTACGAGGTTTACACCGCAACGGACGGGAAGAAAGGTATTGAATTAGCGCAGGAGCAGATTCCCGATATAGTTATTACAGATGTCATGATGCCAGAGATAGGCGGTTATGAATTGACAAAGCTTCTCAGAAAAAACAAGCATACAGCCCACATCCCGGTGATCATCATTACTGCCAAAAAGGAAGTAAGTGAGCGTATTGATTCATGGCAAGCAGGCGCAGATTTTTTCTTGTCCAAGCCGTTTGAAGATGAGGAATTGCTCAGTATGATCGATAATGCATTACGAAACCTTCAAAAAAGACAAAACATTATTCGTAATCAGATAGGTATGCCCCAAGGTAATGTCATGACCAATGATCCATTTATCGACGAACTCCATGACTTCATAGAAAATAATATAGATGTTTCTGAAATAGATATGGATCAAATGGCCAAATCTGTCGGACTTAGTCGATCGCAAATGTATCGTAAGATAAAACAGCTCTCTGGTTTAAATCCTACAGAACTTATATTGCATGTACGACTCGAAAGGGCATGGCATCTCTTAAAAGATGGGAATCATAGGGTAAGTGAAGTTGCTTACATGTGCGGATTTAAAGATCCTTCTTATTTCTCGCGAGTCTTCAAAAAAACGTATCAATATACACCCACCGAACACCTCGAAGGTGGGGTAAAAGAGCAGGGATAGATTGAACAAATTTATTGACAGTCCTCTCGAGAATTACTTCAGCTTGAATACATTTTCTTGCGCAAAGGCCTGCGCAAAGGAAATAGTAGGAAGGGTCGAAAAGATCCTGACCTCCTCAAGCAGACTGGTTTTATTGTCTAAAAACTTCAATACTTGGTCAACATGATTATGCTTAAACATAAGACTAAACACCTTGTCCAAGGGTTGTCTATTCTTGATCGCAACATTGAGCAGTGTCTTATCATAGTTGAGAAATCTGTCTTCTTTATTAAGCGGATTAAAATGGTTGGTTCTTATTTGACTAACTAGCGCTTCAGCTTCTTCTTGGATGCGGACGAATGCATAACCAGAGGAAGCTTTTACAGTCATGGCATTAGTCCCGATAGGGATTATATTCTTATGCCATTCGGCAAATTTTGCAGTAGTCATCGGAATTTTTCCATACTCAGATTCGACCACCTTATATTTATCAATTTCAAGTACTTCCGCTATGTAAGACGCCATAATTTGGTCATAAAATTCTTCACCAGGCAATGTTTTCCCAAAAACAGTAGCTTCAATGAAGGCTTGCTTCTCCGTGAAGGGTAAAACATAAACGAAGCGGGTTTCTCCTTCTTGAGGGATTCTGAAATCCATAAGATAAGCTGTGTCGGCATCAAAGCGGTTTGTTTCCGTTTCTACAAGCCACCCTTTGAAATGCTGCCAGACGAATAGATCCGATTCTACGGGATATTTCCGTACAATAGAGTCGAACACCCTTCCTGCTCTATATTTTTGCTCTGATGTGCTGACGCTGACCTGATCATCCTCTATTTGAACACTTGTTATCCTTTCGTACCGAATTTCGATGTGAGGACTTCGGTTGATTTTGTCTAATGTTAAGTTATAAAAATCTATTCCGCGGATAGTACAGTAGATATATTTCTCCATGCGTAGCTTGCTCTCGAAATGTCTACTGCCAAAGAATATTGACTCCCAGCGTTTGTGATGAATAGCGGGGAAATAAAGTTTGGATTTTAATTGCCAAGAGCTCCAGGTTCTATCATTGAGCACCTTTGGGGAGCTTTCTAATATCAGAATCCGTAAGTGTCTAAAGGAAGGGTCGCACAATCTATATGCTAGACTTAATCCGGCGCATCCGGCTCCGCATATGATATAATCATAAATATTTTCCTCCCCCATACTGCCCTTATCTTTTTTTGCTCAAAGTAAGCTAATATTTGATCTTCGCAGGATCATTCGGCAATTACATATGACATATCAAGAGACATTAGATTTTCTTTATTCTCAACTGCCTATGTATCAAAAAGTTGGTGTGTCGGCCATTAATTTAGGGCTTGATCGTACATTAGCACTCTCGGCAGCTTTAAATAGACCACATAGGCATTTAAAAACAATACATGTGGCAGGCACTAACGGGAAAGGGACAAGTTCTCATCTCATCGCTGCTATACTTCAAGCTCAGGGTTATCGAGTAGGCTTATACACTTCTCCCCATTACAAGGATTTTCGCGAGCGCATAAAGGTCAATGGAGAGTATATCGCAGAAGAAGAAGTAAGATCATTTGTGGAGCGGATTCAGCCGTTGTTAAGTGATATCAAGCCATCTTTTTTTGAGATGACAGTGGTAATGGCTTTTGACCATTTTGTCAGACATTCAGTTGATTTTGCGGTTATAGAAACAGGTCTGGGAGGACGTTTAGACAGTACTAATATTATCGATCCTTTAGTGTCGGTAATCACCCACATCAGTCTTGATCATCAGAGAATACTTGGTGATAACGAGTATCTCATAGCCCATGAGAAAGCAGGTATCATAAAGAAGGAAACTCCGGTTGTCATAGGTCGTTATCAAGTTAGTTGTGATAGTGTTTTCTTTGAAAAATCGAGCTTAAGCCGATCTGCCTTGAGTTTTGCTTCACTAAAGTGGCACACACGTAAATCATCCCTTAACGATATTCAATTAAAGCGAAAAAATGATACGCTTGACATATGTGTATCAAAGAATGATTTGTACCCCTTTTTTCTAGAAAATGTCATCACGGCTCTTGAGACAGTGTTTACGCTTCAGTTGTACGGTAATATAATATTGAACAAGGATCGAATAGAATGGGCTATCGCCAATTTTCGTAGCTTGACGAGTTATATTGGCAGATGGCAGTTGCTATCAGCTAATCCTTTGATAGTGGCAGATAGTGCGCACAACGCGGACGCTATCGCCAAGGTGCTCGAATATATTGAGAGCTTGTCTTTCGAACGGCTGCATTTTATTCTAGGGTTTGTGAAGGATAAGGATGTCTTATCATTATTACGACTTTTTCCACCGAGGGCTAATTATTACTTTACGCAGCCGAGTCTCGAGCGTAAACTTGAGTTGTCTGATTTAAAGGAATTAGCCACATCAATAGGTTTGATAGGCAATTATTATGACACGGTAACAGATGCTATAAGGTCTGCGAAGGAATCAGCTACAGATAAGGATATAATATTTATAGGGGGCAGCAGCTTCGTAGTTGCTGAGGCTATCTAAAAGAGGAAAATTAGTGGAAAAGCAGCCCGTAGGGGAATCGAACCCCTGCTACCAGGATGAAAACCTGGCGTCCTAACCGCTAGACGAACGGGCCATATTTCAAAGAGGCTGCAAATATATTTTATAATTTTTTACTTCTCCAAATAAAAAACACAAAAACGAACAAGTATTTTATCACCTTACTGTTCGATTTTAGAATAATCGACCTAGATGTCAATGGGTTGTGTTCTGACGCTTGATGGAGCCTTGCTTTGTTATTCGTGGAGCATAAAAATAGCCAACCGAAGTATTCATTTCGTTGACTTTAATCAATGTGTATATATTTGCACCCATTCCGAGATTTGATATTGTACGAATGAGACATTTCCTTCTAACATCAATTTTTCTTATACAGTTCTATGGTATAGTTCATGCCCAGTTGCCTAAAGATAGCAGATTCCTGACAGAGCTGGAAGGGAACCCTCTTTGGGAAGTTAAACATGTTAGTTTTGAAGAGGAGATTAGAAGTTTTGTACAAAAAACGCAGGGTGCGCATGCCGAGAATATGATCGGTGTATCACTATTCGAAAGCAAGAAAACATCGGTTGTTATTCCTTTTGTTCAGATCGAAGAAACGAGTGTTTTTTTATCAAAGATTACGCTTCCCACCGATAGAGAATCACATCTACTGCTCTCCAATTACCACTTAACCCGGGGAGAAGCAATCTATATTCGAAGTGCGGCTGAGGATAAAATACATGGCCCATACACGATTGAGGACAATGTGGCATCCGGGAGATTTCTTGCCGGACCCTTTAGAGGAGATATATACTTAGAATACCATCGTTCTGCGCAAGGCGATGTACTTGATTCGGAGTCAGTGTCTTTTGAATTGGGGCAGATATATTTATCACCTAATCGTGTTGCAAATACATTGGGATTTGGCGCTGCCTTTGCTTGTCAAATCAATATTAATTGCACCGAAGGGCAGAGATATCGTGATGAAAAGAGTGGGGTAATGCGGATCAGGATGGTTTCACAAGAAGGCATTGCATTGTGCACTGGAACCTTATTAAATAATACTGCCAACGATGATACGCCATATGTACTGACTGCTTATCACTGCCTAAGACCACCGTCCGGAGCATTGAACACGTTTTTTGACATGTGGAGATTTGATTTTAATTACGAGTCGAACAGCTGTGCGAATCCGGAGACAGAACCCTCACCGCTTTCATTACGAGGTGCTCAATTATTGGCGGAATGGCTTGATACCGACATGATGCTCGTAAAAATTCTTGAGGAATTACCTCTTAATCAGAATTTTTACTTCAATGGCTGGAATAGAGATCCTAATCATCTACCTGCCAAATCAGTGATTATTCATCATCCTGCGGGCGATATCAAAAAAATTAGCACGGATAATGATCGATTAAAAGTACATGCTCAGACTATACCATGGGATAACAATACCACTTCATCGGCTAATAGCCATTTTATCAATGATTTTGATGATGCAGTATTTCAACCCGGTTCTTCAGGATGTGGCTTATTTGACGATCGGGGATTTGTTATAGGCCAACTACACGGTGGGCCATTGGCGGATAACTTTTGTTCAATAGGCATAGGGTATAGTGGTCGTTTATATGTTTCTTGGGAAAGTGGTTCATCACGCGTGGATCGATTGAAAGATTGGCTTGATCCTTTGAATACCGGCGTCATGTCTTTATCTGGTAGATATAAGCAAGAAACTAATCAACCAGTACAATTTATCGGTAGAGTTATTACAAGTAAAGGTATTGCGATACCTAATGTCGAAGTGCGCGTTACAGGAGATATGAATGCTATTTTTATGACAGGTTCGGATGGAAGATTCGTCTTGGATAATTTATCAGTCAATGGCAATTATTCTTTTAGTCTTCATAAGGATACTAATCATGCTAGCGGACTATCTGTTACAGATATAATCACCATCCGAAATCACATACTTGGCACTAATCCGATAGCTAGCTTGTTCGATCGACTTGCAGCTGATGTTAACGGTGATGGAAATATTACGGCAACTGATATTGTATTGGTCAGAAATTTGCTGGTACAACGTATTATGCGCTTTCCTGCTGTTCCATCCTGGAAGTTTGAACCATCTATTTTGGAATTATCAGGAAGTAATATCGGATCGGGTGGACTAGAGCTACAAATCATCGGCTATAAGATGGGCGACGCCAATGGTAGCGCCAATCCACGTAACTAAGCTATTTACCCAGATTGTACAAAAGACTTCAAGAGCAAGTCAGAAGTCTTGCTTAGAACAGAATTAGGATTTTATGTTTATCCGCTGGTTATTTAAGCTAGATGATTACAAGTATATCGGGCCTTTGCCTAAATATTTTTCTGCAATAGGTTGGTAATAGGCTCTCACTTCCTCGAGTTCATAACTTTGTTGGCATTTGCTGTATAAATCATACTGGTTAAAATCTTTTACGATTTCGAGTTTTACGCTATCAGAGTCATTGAGAAGTTCGGTATAGCTGCCGCCAGTATGCCATGGATAAAAAGAATGATATCTTATCATGATCATGGCTTCTGCGGGAAGCTTGTTGTCTTTATGATTGGACAGTACTTGATAAAGGTATTCATCATGTCCCCATGCGAGCTCCACTTGATCAAGTCCACATCCTGATTCATAGATACCTGTGGTTGTTGCATAGGCTGCATTATGCATATCAGGATTTAAGGTGTTAAACTCAGAATACACACAAGTATCAGGTATAGCGCATCCTACAATAAAAATATCACCTACCATGCCCCATTGTTCTGCCTGACTAGTGCCATCTTCGTCACTGCCCCATAGATACATTATTTTGCCTAAGTCGTGTATCAGACCAGTGAGCTGCATCCAGTCAGGTCTATGGTCGGCTCTGATAGCTTCAGCACTCTGAATTAAGTGTTGGACATTCGGTAAGTCTAAGTCGGGATCACTCACATCTATCAATGAATTAAGATACCCCATTGCTTCCCATAAGTCCATAGGCTTATCATAGCTAAGATATTTTTTACGCATTCGTTTCACATAATCATAAGTTTGATTCATTCTCATTTTACGATAGTGATCTTTTACTGCCGCGGAAACATCAGGAGCTTCATAATTTCTAAAAGTCTTTTCTTCCATTATTGAGGATTTATATGGTAAAACAACGATAAGAGAACGTACTGTCTAATATTGGCTAATTATTCGGCAGAAATGTAGTATTTATTTTCGAATACGCACTGAATATAAAACGTGACGAATTCATTTTTTATACTGATCAATCGTTTTAAATACAACCATAATAGCTCTTATCTTTTATTCTTAGACACTTGTTATGTCAATTACATCTCATTATGACGATATAATCACGACGAGATCACTTATGAAGAAGCAGGGTCTCATTAAAAGAGAGGTACATTGATCATCTAATAGAGTAAAGTGTAAAAGTTGCTAAAGACTCTTTTTTAAAATTGATTTTCAACTATTCCTTCCGATAAAGTACTTTGCCAGCAACGATAGTAAAAAGTACCTGTGTGTCGAGTATGTCTTCATCTGTACATGTAATCCAGTTTTTATCAATTATGGTGATGTCCGCATATTTACCGGGTTCTATTGATCCTTTAGACTTCTCTTCAAATGCAGCTATGGCATTGGCCATGGTATAAGAATAAATAGCTTCGGCTCTTGTCATGCTATTCTCAGGGAAGAATGCCATCCCATTGTCCACTCGCTTGCGTGTTACACTTGCGTAAAAGGACTCGATGGGGTTTATGTCTTCTACCGGCACATCACTACCATTCGTAACGATAGCACCTGCGTCGAGAAGACCTCTCCATGCATATGCGCCAACGCGAGCTCTTTCATAGCCCAATCTTTTTTCCACAAAAGGGGCATCTGAAGTACAATGAATTCCTTGCATGGAGGCAATCACACCGAGCTGAGCAAATCTTGGTATGTCTGAAGGATGTAAATGTTGCGCATGTTCGATGCGCCATCTGAGGTCTTTCTTAGTGTTTGTAGACAATTTTTTCTCTATAAGGTCAAGAACAATCTGATTGGCTTTATCTCCTATGGCGTGAACACAAAGCTGCATATTCGCTTCTAGCGCAATGTCAGCAATCTTATCAACCTCTTCTATCATAGTTGTGTTTTGCCCTATGAAATGTTGTTTATCATCATAGCTGTCTATCAGCCAAGCGCCGTAAGGACCCAATGCACCATCTACTTCTGTCTTAATTGCCCTGCAGGTAAAATGTCCATTACCCGCATCAATCATGCGATATTGTGCAACCTTCCCTTTTAAGGTTTGACTATTATGTCTAGCCATAGTCCATAGTCTTAATTTGAGCTTTCCTTCTTCAGCGAGTTTCTTGTAGCTGGTTATTTCTTGATACGAACTTCCGGCATCTTGGAAGGACGTTATTCCCCATTTTAGACATTCTTCTTGAGCTAGATCTATGGCAGTATACCATTCGTTGATTTGATCCTGTTCGCTCAATCGGGCAAGGTAATCCTGGTATGCTTGAAAAATAATTTGCTGGGCTCTCTCTTCAAACATGCCTATCGGTCTCCCGGTAATGTCACGCACGATTTCTCCACCTACGGGGCTGCGTGATTCTGGTGTTATGCCGGCCAGATCCATGGCTAGTGCATTAGCAAAAGATCCATGCCCACTTGCATGTACTAAAAGTACTGGGTGGTCAGGGGATATTGCACTCAGGTCAAAATGGCGTGGATATCCATGCACATGATCATGGGGTTGATCGTCCCATTTTTCTTGATGCCACCCTCTACCTATTATCCAATGCCCTTTGGGTGTAAGCTGCACTTTCTCGGCTACCATATCAACTATTTCTTGCCATGATTTGCTCTTTAAGAAATTGAGATTCATCAGACTCTTACCCATTCCGGAAAAATGACCGTGCCCTTCGATTAGGCCTGGCAAGACAAAAGCTCCACCGGCATCAAGGACTTCTGTTGTGGATTCATCAATGTAAGGTGCTATTTGTTCATTGGAGCCGACGGCGACTATCTTATCCCCCTTGATAGCAACAGCTTCGTAGACAGATGTTTTATTATCGACACTATATATATAGGCATTATTAATGACAAGTTCTGCTTTTTCGACATTGTTACAAGCCGAAACAATCATGAAGAATAAACAAATCAACAAGCACTTAGAGAGAAAGGGGTGTATATCTATTAACTTTGTCATTGATAGAAGAAATTTATGGATCTAAAGGTATCACAAGCACTAGAGCTTTTTGATAATTATCTCAGAAATCAACAGGAATTTCGTGATCCTCAAGTATTGTACGAGCCGCGTAACTATGTAATGAACATGCCCGGTAAGAAAATGCGTGCTCTTCTTACCTTACTAGGATCCAGCGTGGTAGGTGGAAAAATGGAAGATGCACTGCCGGCGGCATATTGTGTGGAGCTCTTTCATAACTTTACGCTTGTTCATGATGATATCATGGATAATGCCCCTATCAGAAGAGGGATGCCGGCTGTTCATGAGAAGTATAGTACAAATGAAGCCATCTTGACAGGCGATGTTATGCTTATTGAGGTGTACGATAGGCTGAGCCAACTAGATATTAATGGCAGGATTGACGCTATTAAGTCCTTCAATACTACAGCAAGAGAAGTATGCGAAGGTCAAGCGCTGGATATGACCTTTGAGAAAAGAACGATGGTTAGTATCGAGGAGTATTTGAATATGATAGAGTTAAAGACAGCTGTGCTTCTCGGTCAAGCACTTAAGCTGGGGGCGATGATGGGCGGCGCATCTGCCTCTGATCAATATCATTTATACCATTTTGCCAAAAACGCAGGCGTGAGTTTTCAAATTCAAGACGATTACCTCGACATATACGGTGAGGCGTCAAAAGTAGGCAAAGTAGTAGGCGGCGATATTATCCAATGCAAGAAAAATTATTTTTACGTAAAAGCTTGTGAACTACTCGAGGGCGAAAATCTACGCTCCTTCATACGTTATTATCATGACTTAACTGTCGACCCGAAAGCTAAAGTCAAGGATGTCACCGCAGTTTATGACGAGCTGCATCTGGTTAACTACTGTAATGAAGCCAAGAACAGTTTTTTCGATTTGGCTCAGAGTCATCTTTCGGAAGTAAAAGCGGTGAAGGAATTAAAGGAGCATTTGCTCCAATTTTCCTTGAATCTGATGAATAGAGATAGTTAAAAAGAAACAAATATTGTCACCCTTTGAAACGAAGAAAAATACTTTATGCAGTTCAAGCTACGGGCAATGGCCATTTGAGTCGTTGTCTGGAGTTTTATCCTGCATTGAGCAGATATGCAGATGTAGATGTTTTTTTGAGTGGAATTCAAGGGGATTTAAAATTACCTTTCGAAGTAAAGTATAGACGACATGGTTTAGGTTTTGTTTTCGGCAAGAGGGGAGGGATAGATTATTTTCGTACGGCCCTCTCATTGAGGCCATTAAGATTTTTGCGAGACGTTTTTAGCGTTGATTTATCTGAATACGATCTTGTTGTGAATGATTTTGAACCAATTACGGCATGGGCTTGTAGATTTAAAAGGAAAACTTGTGTGGCATTGAGTCATCAAGCGGCATTTCTGAGTCGTCGCACTCCTCGACCTAAGCCCAGAAACTGGCTTGCTGAAATAATCTTTAAGCATTTTGCACCATGCACCAGAAAAATAGGCTTACACTTTCAATCCTATGACAAGCATATATTTACACCAGTAGTCAGGAAGGAGATAAGAGACATCGTGGTAAATCACGATGCCAACAAGTGTCTGGTTTATCTTCCTGCTTATTCTCATGAAGTTTTACTGCCTCATTTTCTGAAGCTTGAAGCTATCGAATTTCATGTGTTTAGCAAACACGCCGCTCGAATAGAAGAGCATAGCAATGTTAAGATATATCCGGTAGGATTGCCCGTGTGGCACGACGCATTACGGGACTGTGAAAAGGCAATAATCGGTGGCGGTTTCGAAGGAAACTCAGAAATGCTGTACTTGCGAAAAAAAATAATGGTCATCCCTATGACGGATCAGTATGAGCAACTTTGTAATGCCGAAGCATTGAGAAGAATGGGCGTACGTGCATGTTTTAAAATCAACGAATTTTTTGTTGAGCAGTTAAAGGAGTGGGTTAGTACCGCTGGTGTTGTTGAAGTGAATTATCCAGAAATTTCTGATATGATTGCCCTAATGGCTATCGGTGAAATTGATATAAAAGCTCGTTAAAGGTATATTTTACCATTCCACCACTCTTTTTCGATAATAGCATTGTTTTTTTCATAAAACTTGATTGCCGGGATATTCCAGTCGAGGACTTGCCATTTTATAAGCGAGTAGTCACCAGATTTGGCAAGCTTTATAAGATAATCAAAAAGTTGTTGGCCTACACCATGGCCTCTATACGGTTCAGCAACGACAAAATCTTCTAGATATAACATGGGACCCTTCCATGTCGAAAAGGCGTCATAATATATGCAGGCACCTACTACTTTATCGGCGTCAAGCGAAACAAATGCTTCAAAACGTCGAGATGCAAAAAAAAATTTGTATTGATCCAAACTGAGCGTGACCTCGGACGAGGCATTTTCATATGCGGCGAGTTCTTTGACTAAAGAGTATATACCGGTTATATGTTCTTCATTGGCCGGCCTAATAGTGATCTTCATTAAATTCTCTTTTGGGCAATATTGCCCAAGGTACATGTCATAAGGCTTATATATGAGGGTAGAAAGAATAAATTTTATAAGGTACTTGTCAGATGGCAAAATAGTCTTACCTTTGCAGTCGCTTTCGAAAAAGCTATATTTATTAAGATATGCCTACAATAAATCAACTCGTAAGAAAAGGAAGAGAGAAGATCGTTACTAAGAGTAAATCTAGGGCTCTTGATTCTTGTCCTCAGAAACGTGGAGTATGTACAAGAGTATACACTACTACTCCTAAAAAGCCAAATTCAGCTCTAAGAAAAGTAGCTAAGGTAAGATTAACAAACTCGCTCGAGGTCATCGCTTATATCCCAGGAGAAGGCCATAACCTACAAGAGCACAGCATCGTACTTATTAGAGGAGGAAGGGTTAAGGATCTTCCTGGTGTACGCTATACTATCGTGCGAGGTGCATTGGATACAGCCGGTGTGAATAAGCGAAATAAATCAAGATCTAAATACGGTACTAAACGACCTAAATAATAAAGTCAATATTCTGCAATGAGGAAGAGAAAACCCAAAAAGAGAGTCATTCAGCCGGATCCTAGATTTCAAGATCAGCTAGTGACTCAGTTTGTTAATAACCTGATGTTACAAGGTAAAAAATCTACTGCTTTCACAATTTTTTACGACGCCATGGACATTATTGCTGAAAAAACTGGTGATAATCCACACGATGTATGGGCCAAAGCACTTGATAACATTTATCCGTCTGTCGAAGTACGTAGCAGAAGAATTGGCGGTTCTACATTTCAGATTCCTACAGAGATCAGAGCAGAAAGACGTATATCTGTAGGAATGAAATGGCTTATTAAATATAGTCGTGCCAGAAGTGGTAAAGGTATGGCTGATAAATTGTCAGCTGAGATAATCGCTGCAAGTAAAGGCGAAGGTGCTTCTGTTAAAAGGAAGGAAGACACGCACAGAATGGCTGAAGCCAACAAGGCTTTTGCGCACTTCCGTGTTTAAGACTCATCAGATTATTTCCCGCATTACACAATAGAAAATGTCAAAAGATTTAAGTTTCACTAGAAATATAGGTATTGCTGCACATATTGATGCTGGCAAAACAACCACTACGGAGAGAATACTCTATTACACTGGCGTAAGTCACAAGATAGGGGAGGTTCATGATGGGGCAGCTACTATGGACTGGATGGAGCAAGAGCAAGAAAGAGGTATTACGATCACTTCTGCGGCTACTAAAACAAATTGGAATTGGAAAGATCAACAGTTTAGTTTTAATATCATTGACACTCCGGGTCACGTAGACTTCACTGTTGAAGTAAACAGGTCTTTAAGAGTACTTGATGGGCTTGTTTTCTTGTTTTGTGCCGTGAGTGGTGTCGAACCACAATCAGAGACTAACTGGCGCCTAGCCAATAATTATAAAGTTCCTCGCATAGGTTTTGTCAATAAAATGGACAGATCTGGAGCAGACTTCTTCGCTGTAGTGCGAGATGTCAAAGAGATGCTCGGTAGCGAAGCTATTCCTTTACAGGTGCCCATTGGCGCCGAGGAGAAATTCACAGGGGTAGTTGATCTAATTACAAATAAGGCGATTGTATGGAACGAGCATGATATGGGTATGACTTTTGAAGTCATTGAAACACCTGCTGATCTCGTTTCTACTGTCGAAGAGTGGAGAGGAAAGTTGCTTGAAGCAGTAGCAGAGTATGACGATAATTTGATGGAAAAGTTCTTTGAAGATCCTGATTCCATTACAGAAGAAGAAATGATCAAGGCTGTAAGAGCCGCGGTGCTTGACAACAAGTTTGTACCCATGATGTGCGGTTCTTCATTTAAGAATAAAGGTGTTCAAGCAGTACTTGATGCCGTATGCGCCTTCCTGCCATCGCCTATGGATATTGCTGCGGCAAAAGGTACAGATCCTCGAAATGACAAAGAAATAGAAAGAAAACCATCTCTTAGTGAGCCGTTTTCTGCATTGGCATTCAAGATAGCAACAGATCCATATGTAGGCCGACTTGCATTCTTTAGAGTTTATTCCGGAACGCTAGAAGCGGGTTCTTATATTCTTAATAACAGAACCGGCAAGAAAGAGCGCATATCTCGTCTTTATCAAATGCATGCCAATAAGCAGAATCCTATCGACAAAGTAGAAGCAGGAGATATCGCAGCAGGTGTCGGATTTAAGGATTTACGTACCGGAGATACACTATCGACTGAGGATGCGCCTATCGTGTTCGAATCAATGGTATTCCCGGATCCGGTTATCGGTATTGCGATCGAGCCTAAGACGCAGAAGGACATCGATAAATTGGGTATGGCTTTGGCAAAGCTTGCCGAGGAAGATCCTACATTCAAAGTGAGATACGATGAAGACACTAACCAGACAGTTATCAGCGGGATGGGCGAGCTTCACCTTGAGATTATTGTAGATAGATTAAGAAGAGAATTTAAAGTAGAGTGTAACCAAGGTGCACCGCAAGTAAATTATAAAGAAGCACTTACAAGAAGTGTTGAGCATACTGAGCGTCTCAAGAAGCAATCAGGAGGTTCGGGATTATTCGCTCAAATGAGCTTTGAATTAAGTCCTGCTGATGAGGATTTTCTCGAAAGCGAGGACTTTAAGAGTGGAAAAACAAGGCTACAATTCAAGAATGACATATTCGGAGGATCTATTCCTAAAGAATTTTTCCCTTCTATCATTAAAGGTTTTGATGCGATGATGGATAATGGTGTTCTTGCAGGATACGGAATCGATAGCATGAAAGTTCGTATTTATGATGGACAGACACACGCTGTAGACTCTAAGCCTATCGCATTTGAGCTTTGTGCTAAAGAGGGCTTCAAAGAAGCAGCTAAGCAAGCGAACCCAGTACTACTTGAACCAATCATGAAACTAGAAGTTATCACTCCTGACGAGTATGTAGGCGGGGTCATAGGTGACTTAAATAGAAGAAGAGGCCTTCCTAAGAACCAAGTTCCAAAGATCGGTGGCGCTATCGCTATTGCGGCGGAAGTACCTCTTTCTGAGATGTTTGGTTATGTCACCCAGCTTAGAACAATAACATCAGGCAGAGCGACTAGTACGATGGAATTCTCGCATTATGCGCCGGTTCCGAAGAATATTGCAGAAACGATCATCGCATCTGCAAAAGGATAAAAAAAGATAGTAATAAAATTTGCAAGGGTTGTAAATATTTGTACTTTTGCACCCGCTTTAAAAATAAAGTTAAGAGGTAATGAATCAAAAGATTAGAATTAAGCTTCGCTCGTACGATCACAATTTGGTAGACAAGTCTACCGAGAAAATTGTGAAGACGGTACGAATGAGCGGTGCTGTTGTAACTGGTCCGATTCCGCTGCCCACTGAGAAAGAAGTATTCACGGTTCTAAGATCCCCACACGTGAATAAGAAGTCTCGCGAGCAGTTTCAGTTGAGGACTCACAAGAGACTTATAGATATCTATACACCCACACAGAGAACTGTGGATGCTCTTTCAAAACTAGAGCTTCCTAGTGGTGTCGATATCCAAGTCAAGCTTACATAAGCACTATTCATTTATTAAGAATTAATTCTCGACTGTCGTCGAAGAAAATAATAAAGTGTCTATCTATGAATGGCATAATAGGAAAAAAATTAGGTATGACCAGCATCTTTGATGATGCGGGAAAAAATATACCATGTACCATCATTGATGCTAGTCCCAACGTGATAACACAGGTCAAGACTATTGACAATGATGGATACCAGGCATATCAAGTGTCAGCCGGTGAGAAGAAAGAAAAGAACACGACTAAGCAGTTGTTAGGTCATTTTAAGAAGGCGGGCTCTTCACCAAAGGCAAAATCTGTTGAGTACGATCTCAAAGGAACTGTTAAGCAATTGGGGGATGAAGTTAAATTCACCGAGTTGTTTTCAGTAGGCGACAAGGTGAGTGTCATCGGCACTACCAAAGGTAAAGGTTTCCAAGGTGTTGTGAAGCGACATGGATTCGCCGGTGTAGGTGATAGAACCCATGGTCAGCACAATAGATTGAGAGCTCCCGGATCGATAGGTGCTTGTGCTACTCCGTCCAAGGTAATCAAGGGATTACGCATGGCCGGAAGGACAGGTACAGATAGAGTTAAGACCAAAAATCTTACTGTGGTAAGAATCTTGGAGGATAAGAACCTTGTACTTATAAAAGGCTGTGTTCCGGGTCATAATGGTTCATTTGTAATAATTGAAAAGTAAGCAATGAAGATCGATGTAATAAATAAGGAGGGTAAAAGCACCGGAAGATCTATTGAGTTGCCTAAGGAAATCTTTGGGATAGAGCCAAATGAGCATGCTATATACTTGGCAGTTAAAGCTTATCAGGCCAATCAACGTCAAGGTACACACAAGTCTAAGGAAAGAGGCGAAATTGCGGGTTCTACCCGTAAGATAAAGAAGCAGAAAGGAACGGGAACGGCTCGGGCAGGTTCTATTAAGAGCCCTGTTTTCAGAGGCGGTGGGAGAATCTTTGGTCCTACTCCCCGCAGTTACGAGATCAGGTTGAATCGCAAAGTGAAGCGTCTAGCAAGGTTTTCAGCTTTGTCTCAAAAAGCAAGCTCTGAAAGTCTGATAGTTCTTGAAGACTTATCTTTTGATACGCCGAAGACATCAGAATTATATGGTGTGTTTAAAAATTTAGGTGTAGCCACTGATAAAAATGTATTAGTGTTGAGCGATGCTAACAAAAATGTTTACTTGTCAGGTCGTAACATTAACAAGGCTAATATTGTATCAGCCGACAATCTTAATATATACGATGTATTGAATTGTAAAAATTTGATATTGACTGAATCTTCTGTTAAAGTGATTGCTGACCAAATCAACAAAGTTTAATAACATGAGTAAGATTATATTGATAAAGCCACTCATTACGGAGAAAACGGAAGGTTTGACTGATAAGCATGCTCAATACACTTTTGTTGTTGATCGTAAGGCGAATAAAATTGAAATAAAAAACGCAGTTGAAAAGATGTATAAGGTCAATGTTGACGCTGTTAATACATCAATCCGAATGGGTAAAGTGAAAGTAAAAAACACCAAAGGTGGTTTACAAAGAGGTAAAAAGCCTACAATTAAAAAGGCTGTTATTTCTCTTAAGGAAGGAGAGGCAATTGATTTTTTTGGTGATTTATAATTATTAGAAAATGGCAATTAAAAAGTATAGACCTATATCGCCCAGTTTACGTACGAGAGTTACTGTAGACTATAGCGGCTTATCAAAAGTAGAGCCTGAAAGATCTTTGGTTAGCAAACTTAAGAAGTCAGGAGGTCGTAACCATGATGGTAAAATGACCGTTCGTAATATAGGTGGAGGACACAAGCGTAAGTATAGAATCATCGACTTTAAGCGTAACAAAGAAGGTGTAGATGCGATTGTCCAGACTCTGGAATATGATCCGAATAGATCTGCGTTTATTGCGCTGCTTGAATACACGGATGGTGAGAAACGGTATATTATCGCTCCTGATAAACTTAAGGTTGGTGATAAAGTACGTTCTGGTCAAGGTAGTACACCGGATATTGGTAATGCTATGCCTTTAAGAAATATTCCTTTAGGTTCTTCGATTCATGCCATTGAATTAGTGCCTGGAAGAGGTGCAGCTTTGGCCAGGAGCGCAGGTACATATGCTACGTTGATGGGTAAAGAGGAGAAGTATGTCACAATAAAACTACCTAGTGGAGAACTTCGTAGAGTGTTAGCTCAATGTGTGGCCACAATAGGTACTACTTCTAATCCAGATCACGGGCAGAGGGTATTTGGTAAAGCTGGGGCAAGAAGATGGATTGGAAGAAGAAGTAGAGTAAGAGGTGTTGCTATGAACCCTGTTGATCACCCTATGGGAGGTGGAGAAGGAAGGGCTTCTGGAGGTCATCCACGTTCGCGGACGGGTATTATGGCTAAGGGCCAAAAGACAAGATCAAAGAAAAAAGCATCCAATAACTTAATCATTTCTAGACGTAAATCCAAATAGGTAACAGCATGGCAAGATCATTAAAAAAAGGCCCTTACGTTTTTCATAAACTACTGGATAAAGTGCAGAAAGCGCAAGCGTCGAATAAGAAAACAGTTATTAAAACATGGTCTAGATCTTCTATGATTATTCCAGATATGGTAGGTCAGACGATTGCTGTTCATAATGGAAAAACATTCATCCCTGTTTTCGTAACAGAGATGATGGTAGGTCATAAGTTAGGCGAGTTTTCTCCTACAAGAACTTTTAAAGGACACTCAGGAAATCGAAAATAAATGGAGGCTACAGCAAAATTGAAGAATTGTCCAATGTCGGCTCGCAAGATGCGTCTTGTAGTTGATCTGATAAGAGGTAAGTCAGTTAATGATGCACTGAATATTCTGAAATTTACTAAAAAAGAAGGTGCAGTGTGGGTAGAGAAACTGTTGTTATCTGCTATCTCTAACTGGGAAAACAAATCAGAAAATGGTCTCTCTGCGAGTGATTCTGATCTTCGTGTTGTGAGAGTGTTTGTAGACGAAGGAGGAATGCTTAAAAGATTCCGCCCCGCACCACAAGGAAGAGCGACCAGGATAAGAAAAAGAATGAATCACGTGACCCTCGTGGTTGCAGATGCACAGATTATTAAAGAACCTGCTTCGGTCATAGAAGCGTAATTATAAGAAATGGGGCAAAAAACGAATCCGATAGGCAATAGATTAGGTATCATCAGAGGATGGGATTCTAATTGGTACGGAGGCCATGATCTTGCACAGAAATTTGTTGGGGATGAGAATATCCGACAATATATCACGGCACGTATACCTAAAGGCGGTGTTGCAAGGGTGATTATTGAAAGAACTTTAAAAAGAGTTACTGTAACCATACATACCAGTAGACCGGGAATTATTATCGGAAAAGGAGGGCAAGAGGTAGATCGATTAAGAGAAGAGTTGAAGAAATTGTCTAAGAGTGATGTTCAGATCAATATTCTAGAAATTAGAAAGCCTGAGCTAGACGCAGTCATTGTCGGTGATTCTATCGCCCGTCAGATTGAATCAAGAATAAATTACAGAAGAGCTATCAAAATGGCTATTCAATCGACCATGCGCACCGGTGCTCAAGGTATAAAAATACGTATCAGTGGTCGTCTAAATGGTGCAGAAATGGCACGTTCTGAAGAGTACAAGGATGGAAGAATACCATTACACACCTTCAGAGCTGATATAGATTATGCATTGAGTGAGGCACTTACTGTATATGGGAAAATAGGTATCAAGGTGTGGATTTGTAAAGGTGAAGTCCTTGGTAAACGAGACCTTTCGCCTAATGTAGGTGTTGATACTAATCAGAGAAGATCTTCAGATAGCAGAGATGGAGATAGACGTGATGGTGAAAGGGGAGATCGAAGAGGTGGTAGAAATGAAAGAGGAAATTCAAGACGCGGAGGCCAAAGAAGAGATAGATAATTATTTAAAGAAGAACAGCCATGTTACAACCGAAACGGACTAAGTATCGTAAACAGCAGAAAGGGCGAAACAGAGGGGTCGCTGTGAAGGGAAGTCAAATTTCCTTTGGCTCGTTTGCATTGAAGAGTATGGAGTTAGGTCGCATCAACTCTCGTCAGATTGAATCTGCGAGGATTGCAATGACAAGATATATGAAGAGGGAAGGTAAGGTATGGATCAGAATTTTTCCGGATAAACCTATCACACGCAAGCCTCAGGAAGTACGTATGGGTAAAGGAAAAGGTGCACTTGATCATTATGTTGCTCAGATCCAACCTGGTAGAATTTTATTTGAAATGGACGGCGTTTCATTAGAAGTAGCTATTGAAGCCTTGCGCTTAGCTGCTCAAAAACTACCTGTTCTTACCAAAACTATTGTTAGACACGATTACCAAGCATAATTATGGCTACTAAGAAATATTTAGAATTGAAAGAATTTAGCCAAGAGGATCTTTTAAATGAGCTAAATCAAACGAGAGAGCAATATCAAAAAATGAAGTTTGATCATGCCATAAGAGGTCTTGAAAACCCTCTTTCTTTAAGAGAAGTGAGACGAGATATTGCTAGGATTTCAGCTGAATTAAGAACGCGTGAACTAGCATCTGCAGACCAAGCTTCAAGATCTAAAATTCGTTCAAGACGCAGAAAAGCATAGATAATGGCAGAAACTAATAAAAGACAACTAGTAGGTTTAGTGACTAGTTCAAAGATGGATAAAACCATCACTGTGCAAATAGAAAGAAAACTACCTCACCCAGTATATGGTAAATTCGTTAAAAAAACGAAGAAGTTCCAAGCACACGATGAAAATAACGAGTGCAAGGAGGGTGATACAGTAAAAATAATCGAATCTCGACCATTGAGCCGTCTGAAAAGATGGAGATTGGTTGAAATTATTGAAAGAGCTAAATAATATAGACATGATTCAACAGGAGTCTAGATTAGAAGTCGCAGATAATTCAGGAGCAAAAGAAGTTCTCTGCATCAGAGTCTTAGGAGGAACTAAGCGAAGATATGCTTCCGTAGGTGATACAATCGTCGTTACGGTCAAGCAAGCCACCCCTGGTGGTATCAAAAAAGGTACTGTATCTAAGGCGGTAGTAGTCAGAACCAAAAAAGAAATACGACGCAAGGACGGTACGTATATTCGCTTTGATGACAATGCGGTTGTGCTCTTGAATCAAGCAGGTGACCCTAGAGGTACGCGTATTTTCGGTCCTGTAGCAAGAGAGCTTCGCGATAAGGACTTCATGAGAATTGTTTCACTGGCACCTGAGGTTCTTTAAATATATAGAAATGAGCAAATCAGAGAAGAAGATAAAGTTACATGTCAAAAAGGGAGATCGCGTTAAAGTGATTTCTGGCATTGATAAAGGAGTAGAGGGTTTAATCTTGGAGGTAATACCTGACAAGTCTAGGGTAATCGTTGAAGGGGTCAATGTTAAAAGAAAACATACCAAGCCAAAAAATGATAATCCCGGTGGAATTGTTGATATCAATGCACCTATTCATGTGAGTAAGGTTATGTTAATCGATCCGAAATCAGGCGAAGCAACTCGTATCGGAAGAAAAAAAGTGGATGGTGTTAGTGTCCGCTATTCTAAAAAATCAGGAGAAATTATTAAGTAATGGGATATACACCAAGACTTAGAAGTCATTATCAAGAGCATGTTGTACCAAAATTGATGGAGCAGTTCAATTACAGTTCGGTTATGATGGTACCGAAACTAGTAAAAGTGTGCATCAATCAAGGGATTGGTTCGGCTACACAGGATAAGAAATTAATAGACGCAGCTGTAGGTATTATGTCTGAAATCGCCGGTCAAAAGGCAGTTCCTACCAAGGCTAAGTTGTCTGTTGCAAATTTCAAGCTAAGAGAGGGAATGCCTATCGGCGCAAAAGTAACCCTTCGTTCTGAGCGCATGTACGAATTCTTAGATAGGTTGTTTGCGGTAGCATTACCGCGTGTGCGAGATTTTAGAGGAATAAGTGACAAGGGGTTTGACGGAAGAGGAAACTTTACCATGGGTATTCAAGAGCAGATCATTTTTCCGGAAATCAATATTGATAAGATTAACAAAATTGCCGGTATGGATATCACATTTGTGACAACTGCCAAAACCGATAATGAAGCTTATGCATTGCTAAAAGAAATGGGAATGCCTTTTAAACAAAGAAATAACTAATATTCAGGATGGCTAAGAAGTCAATAATAGCAAGAGGGAAGAAAAGAGAAAGAATTGTAGCTAAATACGCAGAGTTGCGTAAAAAGCTCAAGGAGGAAGGAGATTATGAAGCACTAGATAAGTTGCCTAAGAATTCTTCCAAAGTACGATTGCACAATAGATGTCAACTAACAGGTCGTCCTAAAGGATATATGAGAAGATTTGGAATTAATAGGGTTACCTTCCGCAAAATGGCTTTAGAAGGTAAAATACCCGGTGTAACTAAAGCAAGTTGGTAAAAATTTGAAAGTATGGGAGCAATAACAGATCCAATCGCAGATTATTTAACTAGAATTCGTAACGCCCAAAAAGCGCAACACCGTACAGTTCAAATACCTGCTTCTAACTTAAAGAAAAAGATGACCGAAATCTTGTATGATAATGGTTACATCCTGAAGTATAAATTTGACAATGAAGGTCCACAAGGAACTATTCATATCGCATTGAAATATGACCCGATCACAAGGCAACCGATTATTAGAGAATTGTCAAGAGTCAGTCGACCAGGTCTGAGAAAGTTCTCTGGGGTGAATGATATTCCTAAGGTGATCAATGGCCTAGGTCTGAGTATTATTTCAACTTCCAAAGGATTACTCACTGACAAAGAGGCAAGACGGCAAAATGTCGGAGGAGAGGTATTATGTTATATCTACTAAAAAAATAGAGAAATGTCCCGAATAGGAAAAGCACCAATACCTGTAAGTTCAGGTTTATCATTAGATATAAGCAATAGTAACTTGGTATCTGTTAAGGGTCCTAAAGGTAGCTTAAGTGAGCAGATCCATCCTGATATCACAGTTAAATTAGAAGACGGTTCTATACTAGTTACTAGACCTACTGACCAAAAAAGACACAAGGCTTTGCATGGACTTTCAAGATCACTTGTAAATAATATGGTTGTCGGTGTAACAGAAGGGTACAGCAAGCATCTAGAGTTAATAGGTGTTGGTTATAGAGTTGCGAACACGGGCAATGTATTAGAGATATCTGTAGGATATTCGCATCCAATATTTTTTGTAGTTCCGAAGGAGCTAGGAGTCGAAACAAAAATGGAAAAGGGGTCAAACCCCACTATCATCCTTACAGGTATAGATAAACAATTAATAGGTCAAGTATCAGCTAAGATCAGAGCATTTAGAAAACCTGAGCCGTACAAAGGTAAAGGTATCCGATTCGTCGGAGAAGTGGTGCGTAGGAAAGCTGGTAAAACTTCTAAAAAATAAGTAAAATGAGGGCTAAATTGACACCCAGGCAAAAAATCCACTTAAGGATCAGAAAATCAATTAAGGGTACTGCAGAGGTTCCAAGGCTGAATGTTTTCAGAAGTAATTGTGCAATTTATGCGCAATTAATTGATGATGAACGTGGACATACGCTGGTATCAGCTTCAAGTAGAGAGGTGAACAGTAAAGGATTAAATGTCGGTATAGCTAATCAAGTGGGTAAGCTCATAGCAGAGAGAGGTAGAGCCGCTCAGATTGAAAAAGTCGTTTTTGATCGTGGTGGGTACTTGTATCATGGGAGGGTAAAATCATTAGCTGATGGTGCCAGGGAAGGCGGGCTGAAATTTTAATTAAAAGAAGATCATGAAAGAAAAAGATAATAGCTTAAGGATGGCTGACTCTGAACTAAAAGAGAAGCTCGTTAACTTAAACAGAGTTGCCAAAGTAACTAAGGGTGGAAGAACTTTCAGTTTTTCAGCTGTCGTAGTGGTAGGGGATGGGAACGGTACTGTGGGACATGGTTTGGGAAAAGCAAGAGATGTACAAGAGTCGATAGCGAAGGCTGTTGAAGATGCAAAAAAACATCTTGTTCAGTTTCCTATTGTAAACGGGACAATTCCACACGAACAGAAGGGGAAATTTGGGGCAGGGAAAGTGCTTATTAAACCTGCTTCAGATGGTACCGGTCTTATTGCTGGTGGTGCTATGCGAGCTGTATTGGAGATAGGAGGGTTGCACAATGTACTTGCTAAATCTCAAGGTTCTTCGAATCCCCACAATGTAATAAAAGCGACAATTGACGCCTTAACCAAGCTGCGTGCACCTCACACAGTTTCTAAAGACAGAGGTATCTCACTTAAAAAAATATTTGAAGGATAGTAGAGATGGAAAAAATAAAAATAACCCTAGTCAGGAGCATAATCAAAACCCCAAGAGTACAGAAGGCGACCGTGCTGGCACTGGGCTTGAGACGCATGAATCAGTCTGTAATCAAAGAGGCAACCCCTCAGATTAAAGGTATGGTAGCTAAAGTCAATCATTTATTAACTGTAGAGACTGTTTAAGATATGGAATTGCATAATTTAAAACCTGCCAAGGGGGCAACTTCCAGCCGCAAGAGAATCGCAAGAGGAGAAGGGTCTGGAAAAGGAGGAACGGCCACTAGAGGTCACAAAGGTGCGAAGTCGCGTTCAGGCTATTCGAGCAAAAGAAATCATGAGGGCGGTCAGATGCCTCTTCAGATGCGCTTACCGAAAAGAGGATTTAAGAGCCCTAATCGCACGGAGTATGTTACATTCAATGTGAGCAGAATCGAAGAGATATGTCAGCTCAAGGGTATCGCTGAGTTGAGTCCTGATATTTTCAAGTCACTTGGTTTAATAAAGAAAACTGACAAGGTGAAAATCCTTGGCAACGGCGATATTTCGAGTGCGGTAAAGATTAAAGCGCATGCATTTTCTACTTCAGCAACTGAAAAGATACAGGCTTGCGGAGGCAGTATTGAACAACTCTAATTATTGCGAATGAAGAAGTTCATAACCACCATAAAGAATATTTGGAGTATTAAAGAGCTTAGAAATAAGATCATTTTTACTTTGGCACTAATTGCCATTTATCGAGTAGGATCATTTATTCCTATGCCAGGTGTTAACCCCGCAGCATTGGCTTCAGCCGCGTCTTCTAGAGCGGCTAATGACATACTTGGGTTAATCAACACGTTTGCAGGTGGTTCTTTTTTTAGAGCTTCGATTTTCGCATTAGGTATAATGCCCTACATTACTGCCAGTATCATCATTCAGTTATTGGGTTTTGTAGTGCCTTACTTTCAGCGGTTACAACAGAAGGAAGGAGAGTCGGGAAGAAAAAAGATAACCCAGATTACAAGATGGTTAACAGTTGTTATAACCCTTGTTCAAGGTGGCACTTATTTAGCGTATATCAATAGTATTCCTGGAGCAGTTACACCGACACTCTCACCAGCCATATTCTATTTTAGTAGCATTGTCATATTGACTACGGGTACTGTCTTTGCGATGTGGTTAGGGGAAAGGATTACCGAAGAAGGGATCGGAAATGGTGTGTCCTTATTAATTATGATTGGTATCATTGCCACTTTGCCTGCAGCATTTTTTGGTGAAATAGCTATACAATTACAGAGTAGTGGTCTATTTATATTTATCATAGAGTTGATCGTACTTTTTTTAATTGTCATGGCTTCCATCATGGTTGTCCAAGCCGTACGTCAAATACCCTTGCAATTTGCTAAACGCATGGTAGGTCGTGGCGAGGAAGGAGCAGTGCCGTTAGCTGGTACAAGGGATTATATTCCCTTGAAACTAAATGCGGCGGGAGTCATGCCTATAATTTTTGCTCAGGCGATTATGTTTTTACCAAGTATGGTTGCACAATGGGCTGCGGGATCAGGAGGAATTCAAAACGAATTTTTGATGAGTATGAACAATTGGAAGTCTGTTCCATACAACATCATCTTCTTTATCCTGGTAGTTGTATTTACATACGTGTATACCGCATTGTTGGTTAACCCCAAGCAATATGCAGAGTATCTCAAGCGACAAAACGCCTTCATCCCGGGAGTGAAGCCGGGCGAAAGTACTGAACAGTTTATTGACACTTTGACTACGAGAGTTACACTGCCCGGAAGTATATTTTTAGGAATTATATCTATATTCCCGGCAGTTGTTGCCGCGGCAGGTGTCAATGACGCCTTTGCATATTTTTTCGGTGGTACATCGTTGTTGATTCTTGTAGGTGTCGTATTGGATACACTACAACAAATAGAAAGTTACTTGCTTATGCGCAAGTATGATGGATTAGTAAAATCAGGAAAACTTAAGGGCAGAAGTGGCATGCAGCCTATTGGTGCCGGCATGTAATTGACTCCCTTTTATGTTTTCAAGAATAATACTCAAGTCAGACGAAGAAATCGAATTAATAAGAAAGAATTGTCTGTTAGTGAGTGAAACTCTCGCCATGATTGCGTCAGAACTTAAAGAAGGAATGACGGGAGAGCAAATTGACAAGAAAGCGGAAGATTTTATAAGAGATCATGATTCTTTACCGGGCTTTAAAGGTCTTTATGGTTTTCCTTCAACACTTTGTATTAGTATTAATGAAGCTGTTGTACATGGTGTTCCGAGTAAAGTTCCATTTAAATCTGGTGATATTGTAAGTGTCGATTGTGGCGTTTATGCTAACGAATTCTACGGCGATGCTGCGTACACCTTTGCAATAGGTGAAGTATCGGAAGATATAATAAAACTATGTGTGGTTACTAAAGAGTCGCTGCAGCTCGGTATAGATCAAGCGGTTGTCAATAACAGAATCGGGGATATAAGCTATGCTATACAGAACCATTGTCAAGCCAAACATGGCTACGGAGTTGTACGTGAGTTGGTAGGTCATGGATTAGGCAAAAAGCTTCATGAAAAGCCGGAGGTACCTAATTATGGGATAAGAGGGAAAGGGCCTAAGATAGAAAATGGTTTAGTCATTGCTATCGAGCCAATGATCAATTTAGGTCGTAAAGAAGTGATGCAAGCACCAGATGGTAACACCATAGTAACGAAAGATGGCAAAGCGTCTGCGCACTATGAACATACCATTGCAGTTAGAAACGGTGTTGCTGATATTTTATCTGATCATGGTGTAATAGAGAAGGAAATAGATAAAAATAAAAATCTAAAGAAAATATCATTAAAAAAACAGATCTTTGCGCACCCAAATTAAAAATGGCTAAAAAGGATTTAATAAAGCAAGACGGAATCATTGAAGAGGCACTATCAAATGCCATGTTTCGTGTGAGGTTAGAAAATAGCCATTTGATAACGGCTACCATATCTGGTAAAATGAGGATGCATTATATCAAGATATTGCCAGGGGATAAGGTTGCAGTAGAGATGTCACCTTATGATTTAACAAGAGGAAGAATAACATTTAGATATAAATAGTAAAAGAATGAAAGTCAGAGCTTCGGTTAAAAAAAGATCTGAAGATTGTAAGATCATCAAGCGAAAGGGTGTCATTTTTATTATAAATAAGAAGAATCCGAAATTTAAACAAAGACAAGGTTAGGATATGGCTCGTATAGCAGGTGTAGATTTACCAAGAAACAAAAGAGGCGTCATCGGTCTTACGTACATATATGGTGTAGGTAGGAGTAGAGCTAAAGAGATTCTGCAACATGCCGGTGTGAGTGAGGAGACTAAGGTCAACGGATGGTCTGATGACAATATCCGGATAATATCAAAGATGCTCCAAGACGATTTCAAGGTGGAAGGAGAATTAAGGAGTGAGGTCCAGTTGAATATCAAGCGTCTTATGGATATTGGTTGCTACAGAGGTATAAGACATAGAAAAGGTCTCCCTGTAAGAGGACAAAGTACCAAGACTAATGCACGTACTAGAAAGGGAAGAAAGAAAACAGTTGCTAACAAGAAAAAAGCTACTAAATAATAAATAATGGCTAAAGCGAAAAAAGTCAAAAAAAGAAAGGTAATCGTCTCGCCTGAGGGTATAGCGTTTATTCAAGCATCATTCAACAACATAATCATATCACTTTGTAATAAGAAAGGAGAAGTTATTAGTTGGGCATCGGCAGGGAAAGCTGGATTTAAGGGTTCGAAAAAGAACACGCCATATGCAGCACAGCTTGCCGCTAATGATGCAGCCAAAGTAGCTTATGATCTAGGCCTGAGAGCTGTTGAAGTGAATGTTAACGGTCCTGGAGCAGGACGAGAGGCGGCTATTAGAGCAATTGACACGACAGGTGTAAAGGTTTTGAGGATAAAGGATACAACTCCGGTTCCGCACAACGGATGCAGACCTCCGAAAAGAAGAAGAGTTTAATATTATAGCTGAACATAATTAAGAATGGCAAGATATACCGGACCACGAGCGAAGAAAGCTAGAGCATTTGGAGAACCAATTTTCGGATCATCAAGTGCTTTTGATAAGAGAAAATATCCTCCCGGCCAGCATGGCCCATCCAAAAGGCGCAAACAGAAGTCAGACTATGCAATCCAGCTAATGGAAAAGCAAAAGGCCAAGTACACGTATGGTGTATTGGAAAGACAGTTTAGAAATACGTTTGAGAAAGCTTCTAGCAAGAAAGGTGTTACAGGCGAGATCCTATTACAAATGCTTGAAGCTAGATTGGATAATACTGTTTTTAGATTAGGCATTGCACCTACAAGACGTGGAGCACGCCAGTTAGTCTCCCATAAGCATATATGTGTTAATGGGGTAGTAACGAATAGCCCATCATTCATCTTGACGCCCGGTGATGTTGTAACCGTACGTGGTAAATCACAGAACTTGGGCGTTATAGTTAATAACGAGGGTTCTAGGGAGGTTAAAAAGTGGTCATGGTTAGAGTGGAATCCAGATCTAAAAGAAGGCAGATTCTTAACTTATCCGGAGAGAGAGAAAATACCGGAAAAAATTAACGAACAATTGATTGTGGAATTATACTCTAAGTAATCCACCGATTTAAGAATAATATTACTACGTAATCTATAAGGATGAGTATCTTAAACTTTCAAAAACCAGACAAAATATTACTTCAGAAAGGTGACGATTTCGAAGGATATTTTGAATTCAAACCATTGGAGCCCGGCTTCGGTCAGACCATAGGCAATTCACTAAGACGAGTGCTTTTATCCTCTTTGGAAGGTGTGGCAATCTCTTCAGTTAGAATTGCCGGCGTCGATCACGAGTTTTCTACAATTAAAGGTGTCGTAGAAGACGTCGTAGATATCATATTAAACCTTAAGCAAGTAAGGTTGAAGAGGGCACTTGTAGATGACGATAGTACAGAAGAGAAGATCTATCTGACAATCAGTGGCAAGAATCAGTTTGTTGCTGGAGACATAGAGGCGCATACGAATTTATTCAAAGTCATGAATCCTGATTTTGTTATTTGTAACATGGAGCCATTCGTATCTCTTGAGATGGAAATAATTGTATCCAAAGGAAGAGGATATTCTCCTGCGTCAGAAAATCTGCCGAAAGATGCTCCTATTGGTGTAATTCCGGTTGATGCAATTTATACTCCTATAAAGAAGGTGTCATATAAAATTGAGAATACGCGTGTTGGTCAAAAGACAGATTACGAGAAGCTGACATTAGAGATTAAAACAGATGGAACTATTCATCCTGAGGATGCCGTTAAGTCAGCTTCTAAGATTCTGATTCAACATCTGATGCTGATTACGGATGAGAATATCACATTTGAGGATTCTTCGAAGAGAGAAGAAAACATAGTAGATGAGCATATCTTACATATGCGTAAACTATTAAAAACGTCGCTTGAAGATCTCGATCTATCTGTAAGGGCATATAATTGTCTTAAAGCAGCGAAGATTAACTCTCTAGGAGAAATGGTAAAGTTTGACACCCACGAGTTATTGAAGTTCCGCAATTTTGGAAAGAAATCATTAGTCGAGATAGAGGAATTATTAACAGAAAAGGGTTTGACCTTTGGTATGGATTTATCAAAGTATAAATTAGAGGAAGATTTATAGCAGTTGTAAGAATAAGTTGCCATGAGACACGGAAAAAAATTCAATCATTTAGGGAGAAAAAAAGGTCATAGAGATGCTTTGCTTAAAAACATGGCTTCCTCGTTGATAGAGCATAAACGAATAAACACGACGCTTGCTAAAGCCAAAGCATTACGTGTATATGTCGAGCCATTGATCACTAAATCCAAAAATAACACGACTCACTCGCGCAGGGTAGTATTTAGTTATCTCCAATCAAAGACAGCTGTAGATGAATTGTTTACTGTAGTTTCTGAGAAGGTAATAGACAGACCAGGAGGATACACTCGGATTATCAAAACCGGATTTAGAAAGGGTGATGGTGCCGAGATGGCAATGATTGAATTGGTCGATTTTAACGCACTGTTGCTTAATAAAGTGGAGAAAGTCGCCAAGAAAACAAGAAGAGGGCGAAGTAGTTCTTCCATTACAGGTGCAGACCAAATTGGTGCTGCAGCGGCTGTTACACAAAAAAACACTATTACTGATTTAGAAGAAGAATAGATTTTAATAATTATTAATACTATCATAAGGGGTGAGAACGACTAAGTACTCACCCCTTTTGTTATTTTTGTGGCGAAATGAATAAGGGTTTATGTCTTTAGCAGGAGTTAATGATGCCATATTGATGTTGGCAGATGGAATGATTTATAGAGGAAGGTCTTATGGTATTGTAGGTGTCGCTACAGGTGAGATATGCTTTAATACTGGCATGACAGGATATCAGGAAATTTTTACCGATCCATCTTATTTCGGTCAGATTATGGTCACAACCAATGCGCATATAGGCAACTATGGTGTGTCTGATGAAGAGATAGAGTCGAACAATATTCAGATCAATGGACTAGTATGTAAGAATTTTACCTATAACTACAGCCGTATTTTGGCTTCTGAAGACATCAAGTCTTATTTTACTAATCGTGGTAAAGTAGTTATTGCGGACTTAGACACCCGATCAATAGTACGGTACATCAGGAGTAAAGGTGCTATGAATGCTATCATTAGCAGTGACCCTGACCTATCTATTGAAGAGCTACGGAGACAATTGAGTTTAGTACCGTCTATGGATGGACTAGAGCTTTCTTCTGTCGTTTCGACAAAGGAGGCATATGAATTAAAGTCGACTGATGCCAAGTTTAAAGTAGCTGTTCTGGATTATGGGGTCAAGAAGAATATCCTACGTTGTTTTCTGGAGCGAAAGTGCTCGGTCAAGGTTTTTCCGGCCAAGACTAGTTTTGAGGAAATTGAAGCATGGTCTCCGGATGGATATTTTATAAGTAATGGTCCGGGAGATCCGGCGAGCATGGATTATGCAGTAGGTTTCACAAAAAAGGTTTTGACAAAAGAGAAACCCTTATTCGGTATATGTCTAGGACATCAAATATTGGCTTTAGCCTTAGATGTTCCAACATATAAAATGCATCATGGCCATAGGGGCATTAATCACCCTGTAAAAAATTTACTATCGGGGAGGTGCGAGATAACATCACAAAACCATGGATTTGGTGTAAGTCCTGATGCTTTAGCACAAAGAAGTGATGACATAGAAATAACTCATGTAAATTTGAATGACGGAACAATTGAGGGGATAAGACATAAGCGCTTACCTGCTTTCAGTGTACAATATCATCCCGAGTCATCACCCGGTCCGCATGATTCTAGATATCTGTTTAATAACTTTGTTGAATTAATAAAAGAAAAGAAAAAATGAGTGAGATAATCGATGTAATAGCGCGTCAAATATTAGACAGCCGTGGTAATCCTACAGTTGAAGTAGAGGTAATTACGGAGAATGATTTTGTAGGCAGAGCAGCTGTACCTAGTGGTGCTTCAACAGGTAAGTACGAAGCTGTAGAACTGCGTGATAATGACAAGAATGTTTATATGGGCAAGGGGGTCCTTAAGGCCATCGAAAACGTCAATAATCTCATTGCACCGGAGTTAATAGGATTGTCGGTCTTTGATCAGCGATATATTGATATGTTATTGTGTCAGATAGATGGAACTAGCAACAAATCCGTTTTAGGTGCTAACGCAATATTAGGTGCGTCACTAGCCGTGGCGCATGCTGCTGCGGCTGAACAGCAAATGCCATTGTATCGATATGTGGGAGGCGCAAATGCCCATGTATTACCGGTGCCTATGATGAATATACTCAATGGTGGCTCGCATGCTGACAATAGTATCGATTTTCAAGAATTTATGATAATGCCTGTAGGAGCGGAGTCTTTCTCAGAAGGGCTTAGAATGGGAGTGGAGACTTTTCATCATCTTAAGAATGTTCTCAAAAAGAAAGGGTATTCCACTAATGTCGGAGACGAAGGTGGATTTGCACCGAATATTAAGAGTAACAAGGAAGCCATTGAGATAGTCTTGGCGGCCATAGAAGCGGCAGGATATAAGCCTGGAATAGATATGATGATTGCTATGGACGCTGCGGCGTCTGAGTTTTATGATGCTAAAAAGAAGAAATACGTTCTTCATAAATCAACAAATGACGAACTTTCTAGCAGCGAAATGGTTGACTTCTGGAAGTCTTGGTGCGATAATTATCCTATTTTATCCATTGAAGATGGACTTGATGAAGATGATTGGGATGGATGGAAATTACTCACGCAGAAACTGGGTGATCAAATACAGCTAGTAGGTGATGACTTATTTGTAACAAATACCAATAAGTTGTCAAGAGGGATCGATGAGGATATCGCTAACTCGATACTGATAAAGGTGAATCAGATAGGTACTCTCACTGAGACAATCGAGGCCGTTAATATGGCACACCGCAACAAATACACAAGTGTCATGAGTCATAGGTCGGGAGAGACTGAGGATGTAACTATAGCAGATCTAGCTGTTGCACTCGGTACAGGCCAGATAAAAACGGGCTCTGCCTCCAGAAGCGATCGGGTCGCTAAGTATAATCAGCTTCTTAGAATAGAAGAAGAGCTAGAAGATATAGCATATTATCCCGGAAAAGACTTGATTAAGTAATATTTATATATCTTTATATTTTATAATATATTGATATGAAATACAAGATCAAATATCCTTCATGGGCAAACAAGTATTCTCTGACTGTCATCGGTTTTATTATATGGGTGGCATTAGTGGATGGTAAGTATAGCTGGGTCAAGCAGTATAAACTGAGATCGCACCTCAATGAAATGGTTGCTTCAAAGGCTATGTACGAGGAAAAATTGAGAGAGGCTAAAATCAATTATCAAAAATTACTCGATAATAAAGAGAAATATGCCAGAGAAAAGTATTTTGTGAGCAGACCGAATGAGGATGTTTTTATAATAGAAAAATAAGTTAATGAGTGTTCTTTTAAGCAGCAACAATAGAGTAGCAGTACAAGGATTTACAGGTAGAGAGGGTACTTTTCACTCAGAACAAATGATTGAATATGGTACGAATATCGTTGCGGGTATAGTGCCTTCTAAAGGCGGTCAGAAGCATCTTGACAGACCTGTGTTTAACTCTGTATACGAAAGTGTGAAGATAGAGGGAGTTGACACTGCTATCATTTTTGTGCCGCCGGCGTTTGCGGCGGATGCCATTATGGAGTCGGCTGCGGCAGGGGTCGAACTTATTGTCTGTATTACGGAAGGTATACCGGTACAGGACATGGTAAAAGTTAAAGCTTTCATAGGAGATTATAAAACCAGATTGATCGGTCCGAATTGCCCAGGAATTATCACTCCGGGGCAAGCAAAGCTGGGGATAATGCCGGGATTCATACACAGACCGGGAAGAGTTGGTATAGTTTCTCGCTCGGGTACACTAACATATGAAGCAGTTGATCAAGTCACGAAGGCAGGAATGGGACAATCAACTTGCATCGGTATTGGGGGAGATCCTATAGTGGGCACTACTACCAAAGAGGCAGTTCAACTATTAATGAATGACCCGGATACCGATGGTATTATTATGATCGGAGAAATCGGAGGAAGCATGGAGGCTGATGCAGCTCGTTATGTTAAACGATACGGTAGCAAGCCTGTAGTCGGCTTTATTGCCGGACAGACAGCTCCTAAAGGTAGAACCATGGGGCATGCCGGTGCTATTATCGGCGGGGAGGAAGATACGGCAGAAGCCAAGATGAAAATTATGGCTGAGTGCGGTATAACGGTTGTTAATTCACCGGCGCATATTGGTAGTACAATAGCACAGCTTTTGGGTAAATAGTATTTCCTAAGATAGTAATATAATAGAATGACACACAATTGCTGTGTTATATCTTGTATCAATTGTTGGTTGGGGTTTTCTCACTTTTAACGCGATTTGTCTTATATGTCTCGTGAGATCATAGGCGGATATAAAAAGATATTTCTTTATTACAGATCTCTGTGCGAATCTACATTTGATCAACTATCCGATGAGTATTATTTCATTAAGTTGAATGAAGAAAGTAATTCCATAGCAACCATCGTTCAACATTTGCATGGCAACATGCTTTCACGAAGGACAGATTTTTTAAATACTGATGGGGAGAAGGAATGGCGCGAGCGTGATAAAGAGTTTATGGTAGTGCTGTCAGAATCAAATGAAGTATTGAAAAAATGGCATGAGGGTTGGAATTGTCTCTTAGCCAGCCTTGATTCATTGGTGGACAGCGACCTGGATAGGATCGTCTACATCCGTAATGAAGGTCATACTGTCCGGGAAGCGATCTGCAGACAGTTAGCGCATTACCCTTATCATATAGGTCAAATCGTTTTTATAGGCAAAATGTTCAAGAATAAAGACTGGAAGTCTCTTTCTATCCCATCTGGGCAGTCAGCTGAGTTTAATGCGATAAAATTTGCGAAGCAAAAAAATAAGGCTCACTATACTGATGATCATATCAACACCTGACTAGTGAGCCAGAAGGTTAATAGATTAACCAAGTTTGTACCTCATCAGATCGTTGACTTAGTGTCACTAGTCGATTAATTCCGTCGTCCATCGATGAAAGCATTAACTTTAAGTCTAATTGACCGTACCACATCAGTATTTATTTTTCTCGTTGACATTATTTAATGTTTGAACAATTAAATTTTTGACCCATGGGCATTGGAGATAAAGAAAAACACGCTGATACTATCATCCGTAACCACATAGTTTGGTCTATGGGGGCAGGTTTTATTCCTGTTCCGATAGCGGATTTTTTTGCAGTTACAGCCATACAGCTTGATATGATCAGACAGCTGTCAAAAATATTTGATGTAGACTTCAAGGAGACTAGTGGCAAGGCAATCATCACATCACTATCAGGAGCATCTATCGCAAGGATGGGTGCACGTGCCGTGAAGTTTATACCTGGCGTGGGATCTATCTTGGGTGGAGTAACACTTGCGGTTCTATCAGGAGCTTCTACATATGCTATCGGACAAGTCTTTAAATCACATTTTGCCAATGGGGGAACTTTTCTGGATTTTGATGCATCTCGACTTAAGAAGATGTACGATGAGCAATTCGAGAAGGGAAAGGATGTGGCTCGTGATATACAGAAACAACAAGACACCCAGCAACAAAAAGCAGAGAGTGCTGACAAAGACCCAATTGTTCGTATAAAGGAATTGTTACGCCTTAAACAAGATGGCGTAATTTCTTCAGAAGAATTTGAGCTCTTAAAGAAGAAAATTATTGGGGATGACCCTGCGTGACAACCGAGCGACTTAGATGTGTTTAAAATTAGAATTTTAATGTATTTTTATGCTGGCTTAGGCAACAATAAGAGCCGCTTATCATTCTATTATTAATTCAATTAACATTCAAAAAACAAACCAATGAAATTGCGACAAACGCTATTAATTCTTTCTTTATGTTCTTACTCATGGCTTGCGGAGGCACAGTTGAGAACTCCGGCTGCGAGTCCCGCTGCTAAATCGCAACAAACTGTAGGCTTGACGGACATTACTGTTGAGTACTCTAGACCGAGTAAGAGAGGTAGAACAGTATTTGGGTCTGACGGGCTTGTGCCATTGGATAACATATGGAGAACTGGTGCCAATGCTGTAACCAAAATTACTTTTTCCGGAGATGTAAAAGTAGAGGGTAAAGAGTTAAAAGCCGGATCATACGGCATTTTGACCAAGCCTGGAGCGAGCACTTGGGCGGTTCACTTTTATACATACGAATCGAGCAACTGGGCTTCCTATGTAGAAAAAGAACCCGCTGCGGCTGTAATGGTGAATGCTCAAACAAATCCTCTTTCATTAGAAACTTTTACTATACACTTCGATGCATTAAGAAATGATGGTGCTACTATGCTCATAGCATGGGATAACGTCATCGTTCCTGTGCGCGTTGTAGCGGATCCTGATGCCACTGTTATGGCACAAATAGACAGAATGATTGCTGGTCCTTCAGCAGGTGATTATTATGCTGCAGGATCTTATCTACATGACACGGGCAAGGATCTTAACAAAGCGCTGATGTATGTTCAGAAAGCCACTAAATCAGATAATCCTATGTTTTGGCAGTTACGCAAGGAGTCGCTAATACTAGCAGATATGGGACGAAAAGCGGACGCTATCGCAGCCGCGAAGCAATCATTGGAGCTAGCCAAGAAAGCAGGCAATGATGATTATATCCGTATGAACGAAAAAAGCATTGCTGAATGGTCTAAATAATATTAGGCTAAATTAGATATCGAAGGGCAACTAGCTTAGGTTTGTTGCCCTTTGTTTTTTAATAGATATGAAGTAAAGCTGCGAAAGATCAAGCATGCTGGCTCTCGTATACATTATAATGAGCTAACTAGGTGTAAAATAATCGAACAGTTTTAGTATTCTTACATCTCTTTAAACGAAACATAAACGAGGAGATGAGTGATACCCAAACAACAGAAAATCCTGACCCAAAAGATTATTGGCGTACGAATCTCAAATATTTGACTGTATTGTTAACGGTATGGTTTCTTGTTTCATTTGGATGCGGGATAATCTGGTTAGAGCATCTCAATCATTATCGATGGGGTGGTTTTCCGGTTGGATTTTGGTTTGGTCAGCAAGGAGCAATCTATGTGTTCATAATTTTGATTTTCGTGTATGTATACCTTATGAATAGATTGGATAAGCGCTTCGGACTGAAAGAGGAATAAAGAAAGTAATGAGCTTGGAGTTTTGGACATATTTAATTGTCGGATTGACTTTTGCCCTGTATATAACTGTGGCTATATGGTCTAGAGCAGGATCGACTAAAGAATTTTATGTTGCCGGGGGTGGGGTTCATCCCTTAGTAAATGGTATGGCAACGGCAGCAGACTGGATGAGTGCTGCTTCATTTTTATCAATGGCCGGCATGATCGCATTCATGGGCTCCGATGGATCACAATATCTGATGGGTTGGACAGGGGGTTATGTTTTGCTCGCCTTACTATTGGCGCCGTATTTGAGGAAATTTGGTAAGTTCACGGTTCCTGATTTTGTAGGTGAGAGATATTATTCTCAGACCGCACGGCTTGTTGCTGTGATCTGTGCGATTTTCATTTCATTTACCTATGTAGTGGGACAAATGAAAGGTGTGGGCGTTGCATTTTCTCGATTTCTAAATATGTCTTTTGAATCAGGGGTGCTAGTGGGCACGGCAATTGTCTTTTTTTATGCCGTTTTGGGCGGGATGAAAGGGATCACCTATACGCAGGTGGCGCAGTTTTGTGTATTGATAATCGCCTTTACGGTTCCAGCAATATTTATAAGTATCCAAATGGTCAATCATCCGATCCCGCAGATAGGGATGGGAGGGCGGATGAATGATGGTACTTTTTTGCTAGATAAGCTTAATCAATTATCGATTGATCTAGGCTTTCATGAGTACACTGCTGGTCAGAAGTCGAAGGTTGATCTCTTTTGTGTAACCGCTGCCTTAATGATGGGAACGGCTGGACTCCCTCATGTGATAGTTCGTTTTTTTACAGTGCCGCGTGTACGTGATGCAAGAATTTCGGCAGGATGGTCTTTACTATTTATTGCAATTCTCTATACGACAGCGCCTTCAATTGCAGTATTTGCCAGAACCAATCTTCTCAAAAGTGTCGACAACATCTCCTATGATGAAGTTCCGGGATGGTTCAAGAGTTGGGAAAAGACAGGATTATTGTCATTTGCGGATAAAAATGGTGACAATATCATTCAATACTACAATGACGAAAATCCTGCATTTATGCATGAGGTCGCAGATCCTCGTGGATGGAAAGGAAGTGAATTGATCATAGACAAAGATATCATCGTATTGGCCAACCCTGAGATTGCCAATCTTCCATCATGGGTGATCGCCCTAGTGGTCGCAGGTGGGCTAGCGGCAGCATTATCGACGGCAGCGGGTCTGTTACTCGTGATTAGTACCAGTATCTCTCATGATTTATTAAAAAAATGGCTAAAGCCCAATATTAGCGAACGCGGAGAACTTAGATCAGCAAGAGTGGCAATAGCTTTGGCAGTCTTAGTGGCAGGATATGCAGGATATAATCCTCCGGATTATGTTGCTGCGATAGTGGCTTTTGCATTCGGTCTGGCAGCTGCGAGTTTTTTTCCGGCAATAGTGTTGGGAATTTTTGACAAGAGAATGAATGTATATGGGGCAATCTCAGGTATGATCGTGGGCTTAGTATTTACAGCAGTGTATATCATTTATTTCAAATACGGTGGAGGACTATCGGAGAATTATTGGTGGGGTATCAGCCCTGAAGGTATAGGTAGTGTGGGCATGTTATTCAATCTGGTTGTAGCACTTGTTGTGAGTAGATTAACCCTTGAGCCTCCAGATGATGTAAAGCAAATAGTCGAAAATATTCGGATACCATTTAGTAATCCTAAAAGTGGATAATAGTACTTTCAGACTTGCGACATATGCAGATGTAGATCTCATGATTGAGACCGTACGATCATCAACGAGAGAAATGCTCAATATAGGTATTGACCAATGGCATTATGATTATCCTACGGTTCATCACCTCGAAAAAGATATAGCTCATAAGTCTGCCGTAGTGGGCATAATCGATAGTAAATTAGTGAGCATCAGCTATGAGATATCACATAAGGTAAAATACCCCAAAGTCAACTGGATTGGCTTGGGTGAAGAGGCTTGTTATATACATCGATTGGTTATTCATCCGGCACTACAAGGGCAGGGGCTAGCGCAAAAGTTGTATTACGAAATAGAGAAATTGTCCATCGATAAGGGAGTGAGATATATGCGCCTCGATAGTTATCGTTTGAATCCTCAGGCCAATAAACTCTATGACAGATTAGGTTTCTCCATGAGAAAAGAAGTATTTTATTTTCACAACAATAAAAGTCCTTTCAACTTATATGAAAAGGTGTTGTTTTGAACGACCGACATATCAATTACGATTTTGTCGTATAATGTCAATTATAAATTGTGATTCGAAGGAATAGTACCATGAATCAATTGAAGTTAAGTGCGAAGACATTCGAAAAGCTCGAATTTAATAAAGTTATTGATAGAGTACTTGCATACTGCGAAGGTATACCGGCTCAAGAGTATTTATTGAATGAACCTTGGCTACTGGATAAAAGTAGTATAGTCGATGCGCTCACCCGTCTATCCGAATATAAGAAAGCGTCTGAAAATCAGATACATTGGGATATTATCCCTTATGAACCCATTGGAGAAGCATTATCTCTACTCAGAAAAGAGGGTTACGTATTGGATATAGTTGAGGTCCTTAATATTCGGAAGGTGCTTATTAATTACAGGTACTTTTATAACACTTTTAATAAAGGGCGCAAAAAGGAATACCCCTTCTTATATGAATATCTACAGGTCGAGCAATACACGGATAAACCACTCATATCCATTGAACGAGTTTTTGATGAAACAGGTGCAGTGAAGATAAACGCATCTCCTCAACTCCTCAGATTATTTAAAAAAGAAGAGGCCTTAATAAGGCAACAAGAAAAACTTTTTGGTGAAGTTTTAAAGCGATTTAAGAACGCCAATCTCGTGAGCGAATCCGGTGAATCTATTAGAAATGGCAGAAGAGTACTGGTTATTCCCACTGAGAAGAAACGACAAGTTGAAGGGGTTATCCATGATGAATCTGCATCAGGTAAACTTTTATATATTGAGCCGAGTGAATTGATGATTTTGAATAATGAGCTTTTTTCGATCGAACATGAGAAGAGAGCAGAGATCAGGAGGATTTTATCAGGGCTGTGTGATGAATTACGTGAGTACAGTGACACATTGTCATTGCTTTATAGTAGTGTGATCAGAATGGATGTTTTAGTTGCTAAGTCGCGATTCAGCATGAGTATAGATGGCGTGTTTCCATCAATATCTCAAGAGCCGATCTTAAAACTTCGTGAAGTGCGTCACCCGCTATTGTATATTCAAAACATTGAGTCAGGCAAATCAACTGTGCCTTTTGATCTAGAATTGCACGGTGCTAATAGAATGGTCTTAATCAGTGGACCAAATGCCGGTGGTAAATCCGTGACACTCAAGGCGACTGGCTTAGTCCATCTCATGCTATACAGGGGTTTACTTGTACCGGTAAGGTCGGATAGTGAAATGGGTATTTTTGACAGCATTTTCGCAGATATTGGAGACCATCAGTCAATAGACGAAGGTCTGAGCACTTTTAGTTCGCATTTGACCAATTTAAAAGAAGTGGTTGCTAATGTGGGAAGCAGAAGTCTAGTTTTGTTGGATGAAATAGGAAGTGGTACAGACCCTAATGCAGGTAATGCTATTGCTGAAGGCGTAATCTTAAAACTACTTAAAGAAAAGGCCTTTGGTATTCTTACAACTCATTTCAGTAGTCTCAAGTTATTTGTTTTTAAACAAAAGGGAATAGTCAATGGTGCGATGTTGTTCGATAAGGAGAACCTAGCCCCTATGTATAAACTGAGAGTGGGGAAACCAGGGAGTTCTTATGCTTTTGAGGTAGCCGGACAAGTGGGTTTGGACAAAGAAATTATTAATCACGCTCGTGCTAAAATTGGAAAAAAGGAGAATCAAGTAGAAGATTTATTAATTGATCTTCAAGAAGATAGAGCAATTTTGGATGAACAACTTAACTATATAAGGGAGGAAAAAATTCGTCTGGACAAGTTGATAAGGTCTTATGAAGAACTGAATAAAGATTTTCAAGTCAAGCGTAAGAAGTTGTTGATGCAGACTAAAGAGCTAGAATATCAGAAAGTAAATCAGAAGACAGAAGAGCTCAAGAAGCTACTAAAACAACTCGAAAAAGAAAAGGACATTGTCAAGGTTAAAGAGTTGTATAAACAGACAGAAAAGCAACGCCATGATCGGACAGATCAAATAATCATGCTGCGAGAGGAAATCGTTAATAAGCAAGATGATAAAGTAGAAGTCAAAGTGGGTGATTATGTCAAAATGTATGAAGGTGATATGAACGGCGAAGTACTCTCGATTAGTGGCAAAAATCTAGAAGTGCTGTTCGGTCTTATACGTATGACTATTAAAAGAAAGGAGGTGTATAGGATAGACAAGCCATTGGAAGTATTTCAAAGTAGACGAATTAACCTAAAGGGTGTTGCTTATGAGTCTAACTTCAGCCCTAAATTAGATATACGTGGTTATACAGCACAACAGGCGGAAGAGACCTTACAGGATTTTTTTGACAAGGCGCTACTCAATAATGCGCGTCTCCTCGAGGTTGTACATGGCAAAGGCAGTGGGATCCTGAGAAAAGTACTGCTTCGCAAAATGAAAGAGTACAAGGATATTAATTCCTACTGGCATCCCGACGAGCATCAAGGAGGGGATACTGTGACTGTAATAAAAATATAAAGCTTTTGGCTTTTACGAACTCTTGATAGACATTGAACCTCAGAGGTTCAAAAAGTGATTAAAACCTTTCTACCGCTGAGAAATGGAAGTTTGATTCGATTATAGCATTCTCGTCTGAATCAGAACCATGCACGGCATTTTCTCCTACATTGGCCGCATATAGTGCCCGGATGGTTCCCGGATCTGCTTGCGCCGGATTCGTAGCTCCGATTAACTTTCTAAAGTCAGCTACGGCATTATCCTTTTCTAGAATAGCGGCAACTATAGGACCGGATGACATAAACTCTACTAATTCTCCATAAAACGGTCTCTCTGCATGAACAGCATAGAACTCTCCTGCTTTCTCGGCAGACAGTTTGGTATATTTCATGGCTACAATTCTAAATCCTGCGTCGTTAATCATTTTAAGAATTGCACCGATATGTCCATTGCGCACAGCATCGGGTTTGATCATGGTAAATGTTGTCTTTTCTGCCATTTTTTTTTATTGAGCGGCAAAAGTATATAAATACGTCATACGCTGCACGATCAATCGAATCTGACTTGTTCTGAAAAGAGGAAAACTGCGATATTCAGTATGTCCGTGTTGCAGTATCATAATTAGATCAGCAGAATGTGTAGAAGATCCAGTTCGATCCCATAAAATGTCTAATTTAACCGTAAGTTAGTGAGATTTAGTATTTTCGCGTTTTGTTTGAAGAGGATGATCTTACTAGAAGAATTAGATATTGCGAAACTCAAGCTGTCACGGCCGACCAATGTCTTTATTCTGTCACACAGAAATCCTGATGGAGATGCCCTTGGTTCTTCGCTGGGTCTTTCCCAAGTGTTAAGAAGTATGGGGCATAAGACGCAAGTTGTGGCTCCGTCTGATTATCCTGAAGTGTATAATTTTCTCCCGGGTATTCAAGAGTTAATGATCTATGATCATCAAAAAGAGACAGTCATAAATGCGCTCAACAATGCCGAAGTGCTCATTAATCTTGATTTTAACAGCCTGGATCGGGTTGATCCATTAGGGGTATATATTCAGTCTAGTACTGCCTACAAGATGATGATAGACCACCATCTCGATCCGGAGCCTTTTAGTGATTTTTATTTATCAGACACAGACGCAAGCAGCACTTCAGAGTTGGTCTTTAGGTTTCTACAGATGATAGGGAAGGTTGACTTGCTAAATGTAGATGGAGCTAGTTGTCTGTTTACCGGAATTATCACAGACACAGGCTCGTTTAAATATGCTACTAACCCTGAGGTCTATCGGATAGCCTCTGAACTAAAGGCAATAGGTGTTAATGATTATGACATAAACGACAAGATATTCAACAGTTGGACAGAAAACCAAATGAGGATTCTCGGTCATGCTTTGCGAAATCGCCTAGAGCTGTTAGCTGAGGTAAAAACGGGAATAGTAGCATTAACTAGACAAGACTATTTAAAATATCAGATAGGTAGAGGCGATACAGAAGGAATTGTTAATTACATTCTTATGATCAAGGGTATAGAAGTGGCAGTTTTTATAAGAGAAATGCCCACCGGTGAGATAAGATTGTCCTTCAGGTCTAAGTATAATATTTCTGTACAAGAATTGGCTAGAGATCATTTTAAAGGAGGAGGACATATCAATGCGTCAGGAGGGAATTCTGAATTAACATTACAAGAGACAATTAATAAAGTAAAACGTGTTATTCCATTTTATTTACAATAATTAAACTAAATTTTAAACGGTGAGAAATTTTTTTCCATTCTTAATTTTGGCATCATTTGTCTTAATTCTATCATGCAATACTGATGGTGGAAGTAAGAAAGTTAAAACACTATCCGGATACGATTATAATGTATTTATTGCCGGAACGGGTAAAAAACCTGCGGTTGGTGACTATGTATATTTTCAACTAGACCTACTGGATGATAAGAATGAATTATTACAATCGTACAGAAACCAAGACGTGGTACCGAGTCTTCAGATTTTGACAGAGGATAATCCGGCTAGACTGTCGAACCCGATAGTTGATGTATTATCCTATTGTCAAGTAGGGGACAGTCTAGCTATTATCGTTCCCAAAGATTCTATGCCTGCGATGCCTCCGGGCTATGAGGAATTAAAGTATATTCAGTACATAGTTGTTGTACAGGATGTTTTAACTCAAGTGGAGCATGAAGAAAAGATTAAGGCTGATCAAGCTGCGCAGTTTGCACAGATGGAGGCTATGAGGGCATTACTGCCTGAAATTGAGAGCTTTACTGATCAGACACTTAACGCTTACAAGGCCAATAGACTTGGTCTGATGACCACGGAGAACGGTATTAAATACATTATTCATGAAAAGGGTACCGGTGATATGCCAGACAATGATCGAATGGTATCTGTTCATTATTATGGTCGACTTGTGAGTAATGGATCTTCATTTGACAACTCCTTTAATAGAGGCAGAGCATTTACATTCAGAATAGGTAGAGGAGAGGTGATTAGAGGATGGGATGAAATTGTCAAATATGCACCCATTGGCTCAAAAATTTCGGCTTTTATTCCTTCAGAATTAGCATATGGAAGTAATGATTCATTTGACGAAATTCCACCTAATTCTGAGTTGTATTTTTATATGGAATTGAAGGAAATGTATTATTGATTTTTTAAGTTTCGATTCCATTTATAAAGGTCTAATCATTTAAGATTGTCGATTTCTATGTTGACAATCTCGTGTGCGATCACTTATAGTGGTCTGGAATTATTTTATTGAATGTTCGTTTCCCCTTTATACGGGAGGTGTGTTAGAATGATTTTATTTCAATTAAAAAAAAGGATATTATGACAGTTGAACAACTATCAGATCTCAGATTGAGAGTATCAGACCTGAGGAGGTATCTTTGACGTGGATAGAAAACTATTTATAATAGAGGATTTAGAAGCTCAGTCTTTCGATCCAGCTTTTTGGAATGATCCGGGAAAGGCAGAAACGATTTTGCGAGATTTAAAATCAGCAAAATCAACAGTTGAAAAGTTCAATGGTGTTAGAACCGCGATTGATGATGTGGAGGTGCTGTTTGATTTCTTTAAATTGGGCGAAGCCCAAGAGGAAGAAGTTACAGAAGCCTACATGGATTGTTTATCACTTTTAGATGATATTGAATTCAGAAGTACCTTAAATAGACCTGAGGATGCTTTATCGGCGATTCTGGAGATCAATGCAGGTGCAGGTGGTACGGAGGCTTGTGACTGGGCTGAAATGCTTTACAGGATGTATGTACTCTGGGGTGAAAAATCTGGGTTCAAAGTTTCAGAGCTTAATCGTGTATCTGGCGACGTAGCAGGTGTAAGGTCTGTGGAGATAGAACTTGACGGCGAATTTGCTTATGGACTACTTAGAGGTGAAAATGGCGTTCATCGTTTAGTGCGTATAAGTCCATACAATGCTCAAGGCAAGCGTATGACATCATTTGCTTCGGTATTCGTACATCCATTAGTTGATAATTCCATAGAGGTTGATGTCAATCCTGCCGATATTGAATGGGATACGTTCAGATCCAGCGGCGCTGGCGGACAGCATGTCAACAAAACTGAATCGGCGGTTCGCCTACGACACTTGCCTAGCGGTATAGTGGTCGAATGTCAACAAGAAAGATCTCAACATATGAACAGAGATAAAGCATTGCAAATGCTTAAATCCCGTCTGTATGAAAGAGAGCTTGAAAGATTGCGAGCCGAGAAATCCGAAGTGGAAGCAGGTAAAATGAAGAATGAGTGGGGTTCTCAGATCAGATCTTATGTGCTGGATGATAGGCGTGTTAAAGATCATCGTACGCAGCACCAGACCTCCCAGACTGATGCTGTGTTAAATGGAGATCTTGACGATTTTTTGAAATCTTATTTAATGTGGGCAAGCAAATAGTTTATTGATCAGATGATAAAACTTTTCTTAAGTCTATATGTTATAAGGCGATGAAGCATATTAGTCCTGTTTTACTTATTTTAATGATGTGTACAGTAGGGTGTGCACAATCTAAAAACAGACCGCTTACGATGGATAAAAATCTGAATGAAATTGTTGAATACGAGCTTGCTACCTTTGGAGGTGGGTGTTTTTGGTGCGTTGAAGCCGTTTTTCAAGAAGTAAAGGGAGTCGATCGCGTGGTGTCTGGTTATAGTGGTGGTCATGTGGCTAATCCTAGCTACGAGCAAATAAGCGCCAAGAATACCGGTCATGCTGAGGTTTGTCAATTATATTTTGATCCGAACGTAATCTCCTACGAACAGCTTCTTGAGATCTTCTGGACAACACATGATCCTACTACTTTAAATAGACAAGGAAATGATATCGGCCCACAATACAGATCTATCGTCCTATATCACAACGAAAGTCAAAGGCTAGTCACAGAGAATTCTATACGAGATGTAGCAATGCCTTTATGGTCCAATCCAGTGGTGACTGAGCTTGTGCCTTTTGAAGTATTCTACGAAGCAGAGGACTATCATCAAAATTTCTATACTTTAAATCCGAATTACGGCTACTGCAGGATTATTATTAATCCTAAAGTTTCGAAACTGCGCGAAAAATTTGCAGATCTATTGAAGGACTAATTTGTATGTACTTCAGACCAGTTTTGCTGCATCAATAGGAGTTCAGCATCAATTGCTTCTTTAACAGATTGTAAGAGGTTTTCGGCATTATCAGATGTGATTGCAGGTAAGATGGTCATTTTTACATAAGTCTTTAGTTTTCCTGTCTGTGTGATCATATGTTCTTTTAGACCTCCGGTGTACCATAAATCTCGTTTGGATTTGTATTCTATGGCTACGGGTATCACGGGTATGCCATGAATCGCCGCAAGCTTGAACGTACCAAGCTTGAAAGCAGTTGTCGTTTTATTAGTATTGGTAGTACCCTCAGCGTAAACAAGTACGCTTTTCCCTTCACGTAAAGCTTTTTCTGTTTGATCTAATGCGGCCTTACGACTATGAAGTCTTTCTCGTTTGACAAGAATGATACCTGTCATCCGAGCTCCTTGACTAATAATGGGCAAATTGCCTACTTCTGCTTTTCCTATGAATAATGCATTAATATACCGCGCTTGAATCGGAGGATCGAGCATAGATCGATGATTACTTACATACAATGCAGGGCCGTAATACGCGTTTCGATTTTCGAATTCTATTTTTATACCCAATATAAAGCCTGCCCATCGCCCCCAACTTCTTCTAAACCAATAGCTTGTTTTTTCAGAGTTGTCAAATATTAGCGCTAACCGAAGAAGAATAACATGAAATGCTGTTTCTAATAAAACAAGGAAAGCACGGATATAAGCTAAGAGAATACTTTTCATGCGCAGATGAGAATATCGCCTCAAAATACCCTTAAGCCGGGAACACATGCCTTATTTGTAGAGATAAGAATGAGAAATTTTGATTTTTTTTATCATATTATTAATTTATTTAATATGTTTGAGCTCTCATTGGTGATCAAAGTGCCATTCAGAGTGAAGTTCGTGAGTGTTTTGCATTGAGATTATTTTAGATCCTACCCAATAACAGTAAGTACCGGGAGCTACTTAGATGGTGATTTTTCATGCTTTGTGTAATGAATCAGACACTTGATATAGCTTACGCTCAGTAAAATATTTAATATGTGAATAGGGGAGAAGTAGTGTAGAATAGTCATAATGACAGCATAACACCCTTTAAACCATGAAAATGATTCGTAACATGAGTTCGAAATTGACATCATTAAATCCTTGAGGATAGTATTGACCTGAAAATCAATACGGCATTAAGACAGTCTGGATCTATTCGGCGTGATTCAGTCCTTTAGTAGATTATCGAATAACGGTAGCCTATATAACCCTCAAAATAAATGATGATCAATAAGAAGAAATTTTTAGGTGGTATTTTTTTGATTGTCTTGTTGAGTGCAAGCACTACTACAGTATTGGCGCAAGTCAAGCATGGAGACAATCCGAATGTCATCAATCCGGCTTCGCTCGTAGAGTTGGAAAGTAAGACGAAAGGATTTCTTTGGTCGAGAATGACCTCTGCAGAGCGGTCAGGCATAGCACAACCACCAAAGGGATTGACCATTTTTAATACAGATCTCAACTGTATTGAAGTGAACATCGGTACTGACTTATCTCCGAATTGGTTATGTTTAAGTGTTACTGATAATCAAGAAATCACTGAGTTTTCAATTAGTAATAACATTGTACGAATTGCTATAGAAAATGGCAATCAAAGAGAGCTTGATTTATCTTCGTTGAATTCTGATAATCAACGTATTACAAATTTCTCTCTAGCCGGAAATATACTTACAATCTCTTTAGAAAATGGGAATACAGAATCTGTTGACCTGTCTTCATTGAACGTGACTCAAGATCCACAAAATATTACTGACTTTTCTCTTTACGGATCGATATTGTCCATCTCAATAGAAAATGGAAACACCCGTACAGTGGATCTCTCTGACTATCCAGGTATTCAGGGACCTCAAGGAGTCGGAATTGATACGATAATTTATAATGGCGATGGCACTTTTACAATACGCTACACGGACGGTAATACATATCTCACACCTTATTTGAGAGGTGCAGATGGTGCTCAGGGTCCCACAGGACCTAGCGGTGTGTCACTTGTCAACATTATAGATAACGGCAACGGGACACTTACATTTACCTATTCGGATGGTACTGTTTTTACTACCGGTAATCTAACAGGACCTCAAGGTCCTGTGGGGCCTCAGGGGCCAGCGGGTAATGTTGGCGCAGCGGGTCCAATCGGTCCTTCTGGTTCACAAGGACCCATAGGGCCGGCAGGTCCTCCGGGACTTCAGGGGCCTCAAGGAGTGGCAGGCCCTCAAGGTCCGGCAGGAGCCGATGGCCGATCAATCATAAGTACTAGTTTTAACATCAACGGAACATTAACAATCTTCTTTTCAGATGGCACTATTTTTACTACAGGAAATTTAACCGGACCTGAGGGTCCTGCAGGTGCACAAGGTCCCATTGGAAATACAGGTGCTCCAGGTGCAATAGGTCCACAAGGGCCAATAGGACCGCAAGGTCCGGAGGGTCCTGTTGGGGCACAAGGACTAGCTGGCCCACAAGGTCCGGCAGGAGCAGCAGGAGTTGCGGGTGCTGATGGTCGATCGATCGTAAATACTATAGATAATGGAGATGGTACGTTTACATTAACTTTCTCAGATAGTACGACATTCACCACAATTGATTTAACTGGGCCATCAGGAGTTGATGGTCGATCTATAACATCAACAGTTGATAACGGAGATGGTACGTTTACCTTGACGTTTTCGGATGGCACGACATTTACCACATCTGATTTTACAGGCCCCACCGGGCCAATGGGTCCCCAAGGTCCTGTGGGTATTGCAGGTGCTGATGGTCGATCGATCGTTAATACAGTTAATAACGGAGATGGGACTTATACATTGGTTTTTTCGGATAGCACAAGTTTTACGACTGGCAACTTAACAGGTCCGGCAGGAGCAGCAGGAGTTGCGGGTGCTGATGGTCGATCGATCGTAAAT
>CAYNFR010000015.1:0-79248 GCA_964396595.1 uncultured Saprospiraceae bacterium
AGATCTTAATGCAGATCGAGGAAGGTACAGAAAGCAGAAAGGACCGGATGTAAGATCTGGGTTAGTACATCATGCCCGGCTTAGGCTCTACAACAGTCAACGAAATGTACAGTGTATTAGAAAGTTTGTTAGGGAGAGATGTAGCAGATAAATGGTAGATTTAGGTCTTCGGATTCAAATTAAAAATTTGGCAACCCAAAGAGGTGGGCGCAGCCTACGCTTTGCTAGACAAAGGTGCATATCGAATGTTGTTCATGTCCGTATGCTAATATATTGCGGCCGATTATCAGAATATTTCAGAAAACAGTTAAAGCTTTGGAATATTTGAGTGAAATTAACTTATTTCGTAGCAACACTACAATAAAAAGCTATCGATACACTTAGGATCATCTTCATGGATTTAATGGACAATAAAACATTCAGCTGATCAGCTATGGCAAGTAAAAAATCTAAAAAGTATGCCATAATTGATATTGAGACTTCGGGCGGGATGTATAATCGCGACAAGATCACAGAGATTGCCGTATTTGTTACGGATGGTCACGAGTTGTTAGATTCATTTCATAGCCTGATCAATCCTGAGAGAGCCATTCCTAGCCAAATAACGCGCTTGACAGGTATAGATAATAAGCTGGTCGCTAACGCTCCCAAGTTTTATGAAATTGCTAAAGATCTCGTACGGATCACCGAAGGGTGTATTTTCGTGGCACACAATGTCAAGTTTGATTACAATTTTATTAAAGAGGAGTTCAGATCTCTTGGTTTTGCTTATAACCGAAAGCAATTATGCACTGTAAAACTGACCAAGAGTATTATCCCGGGTCTTAGCTCATATGGACTTGATAGTCTGATTGAATACTTTGACATTGATATTAAGGATAGGCATAGAGCTTATGATGATGCTCTGGCTACGTTTGAAATATTCAGATATTTAATATCGCATACTGCTGATGACTTTCATGTCGATCAGTTGATCAATGGAGGACTAGATGCCTCCATATTACCCCGAGGTCTTGATATAGAAGAAGTGCACAATGTGCCTGAGTCACCCGGTGTTTACTATTTTAAAGATAATCTCGGAGAGATATTTTATGTCGGTAAGGCGATCAATATCCAAAGTCGAATTTTCCAACATTTCAGAGAGCTGAGTAATAAAAGTATCCACATCTACGGGCGTGTAAGTGGCCTGGATTACTTCGAGACAGGTAGCGAGTTACTAGCCTTATTGCTAGAGCTTAAAGAAATACGATCGCACAACCCTCCACTTAATAAAGCCATGCGCAATACCTATAACCCATATGCCATATACGCCGTGAATAGCTCTACGAATAAGAACCATATTTTTAACATCTATCGCAATATTGAAGAGAATGATCATAAAGGGGAAAAAATTAAAGTGTTCTCAAGCAAGCATTCTGCTGAACGATATGTGCAAGCTCTTGTAGAAGATCAAGGATGGTGTGCTGCATTATTTAATTCAAGAAAGAGGCCTAGCTGCCAATGCAATGGGGCTTGCTATACTCTCTTCAACCTTCAGGAAGAGGATAAGAAAGAAATGATCAGACTTATACGAAATGATTTTGAGAAAGACTTTGTCATTCTGACTGAAGGAAGGAATATATATGAACATGGTTTTGCACTAATACGGGAAAAACGATTCTGGGGTATCGGATTTATAGATAAGAGCACAGCTATCAGACGCAGTAAAGATTGGCTAGACTATGTGGTGTTTGAATTCTTCCATCCCGAGACTCATGCTATAATTAAATTGCAGCTCGAAAAAAAGCGATTTAAACTGATTAACCTCGGCTGAGTAGGTAGTTTAACTTCTCCTGTTATATTGTCGCTGTTTATAAAAAAACCTTCGAACACATCTTTCTCCTATAGATCATGTAGAATTTCGAAGAATTAAAGTGGTGGATATCAGCTGGTAAAAATGTGTCAATCTCTTTTTATGCGTGGTAGAAGATTAAGGTAAAGATGTATCTGTGGACATCTGCGACATTATTGGGCAATATTTTCTCCCGATAATCACGGATATTTTCGCAGAATGATCGCTTCAAAGAAAAATGGAACTAATCAGTTGCGATCAATTTCGCTATAAAAATGTCCATTTCCTATTATCCTGTTGCTCTTTTTTTGTCCATAGCACTACGATTCACCAGAAAGGAGCCTTGTCTAATAAAAAATTGACTGATTTTTGACCTGAAAGCATCTGACAGATTAGTTGCGAAAAATTTTACGCTCTACACTATATCAGCGAAAAATTGACTAGTGCACCGAACTCTTCATTTATTGATCGGGCTGCTGCTCGTGCATGAAGATCAAAAGTCTGCCCTGTATCCGCATAGATGATTCCTCTCGACGAATTAATCAACAAGCCATAATGATCATTTAATCCATAATCAATAGTCGATGGGAGATCCCCACCTTGTGCCCCGATGCCCGGTACTAGTAAAAAATGATCAGGCACCGCATCACGCACTCTTTTGAGATATTCAGTCTGCGTTGCTCCGACTACAAACATAGTATTGTCCGGCGTGCCATAGCTTGAACATTTTTTTAAGACTGTCTCAAACAAATATTCACCATTGGCCATTGGCAACATTTGGAAATCGAGTGAGCCTGTATTGGACGTAAGTCCAAGTATTATTACCCATTTATCATCAAATTCAAAAAATGGCCGCAATGAATCCTCACCCATGTACGGAGCGACAGTTATCGCATCAAAATCAAAATGTCTAAAAAAAGCATGTGCATAACGCGAAGAAGTATTTCCTATATCTCCCCTTTTCGCATCTGCAATAGTGAGAATATCATCTGGTACTAAAGCCAAACTTTTTTCTAAATCATTCCATCCATTGACACCATTGGCTTCGTAGAATGCAATATTAAACTTGTAGGCAACACACATGTCCGATGTGGCCGCAATGATTTTTCTATTAAATTCTACAATAGGGTCATCGTAGTTTTCTCTTATGTGTAGCGGTATACGACTCAGGTCTGTATCTAAGCCTACACAGAGCATGCTCTTCTTCTTTTGAATGGATTTAGCTAGAGATAATCTACTCATGTGTTTTATTCGGGTGACAAAGATGATTTAAAAGCCATTAATCTGCTGTATACTAGCGACAATGTCTCCTTATCGTGCAAAACAATGATAAATACTTGTGCCCGATCAGAGAGGTAGAGACACTCGAGCAAGCCATATCGCTTATTTGTTATTTCGGATTTCGGTACAAACTCGGCATAGGCCGCCCATTCGGCATTAAAGAAAGCCTCTGCATCTTGATTATCAAAAAGTGATATGCGCATGAAATGATCTTCATCATTAGAAGCGAGAGTTGCCAAGACTGATTGAAAACGAACATTGGGTGCTTGAGACCTCTGTGGAGATAATTCATCGATAATGATCCGTACTTCGATATCAGCTTGATCGGTTAAGCACAAATCATACTTGAGAAAAGCATCTCTTTTGAGCGTGGTGGGTAGGAGCTTCGTCTCCACAGGCATATAAAAAGTTACATCACTGTTACGACATTTATTGGTAAATGATCGTGTGAATAGCAATTCCTCTTGAGCATATGAAAACTCCAAAAACCCAAATAAGCACATCAGAACCACAGATGCTAATCGAGCCGAGAAAGAAAAACGCATAGAGATCTATCAAAATGACATAGTATGCCAAATATAGCTGTGAATTTTGAATATTGATTCCATTCAGTTCAGCTAGAAAAGTTTGGGTGGCTAAGCTCAAAGCATCTACTGAATAATTCGCTCATATTTCTCTACTCCTGATACATTAAAGAAGCCAAGGAGATCCCTTCCGTTCGATGACTTTAGATTGGTCCGTGCATTGGCTAGTGGCGCGGCGAAGAGTCCGTTCTGACTGTTGTTAATCTGATCACGCACTATCCTCAAAAAATTAAATGCTGGTACAGAAATAGAATGAATCTCCACTCTCAGATGGTCTCCTAATTCGAATGGCTCGCGAAAACCATCACTATCTGTCAAATTAATGCTCTCTCTTATCGGTCTTATAAATATGATTCCATCTATCGCTGTGCCACTATCAAAACCTGCATCATAGGCTAAATTCATCTGTGACCCTCGTCCAAGAAACTTTCCGTTATGAAAAGATTTGATCCAATAGGCATCATCCTTACCATCGAAGTCTCTAGCAAAAAATTGGGCATAAAAGCCTTCTCTTACAAAAGTACTCCCTGTCTTCTGCACCATCATACTATCTATCGTCGGTACGCGATTTATTCTACTAGAAGCAGTGATCGTCTCCGATCCTATCTCTATGACTAGATCAAACATATCTCCTACAACGCCCAGTGAGTCTGTGCCTTCTTCATTCCATCTATACACACCATCACCTATATGATCAAATATCATTCTGCCGAGCCCATTTCTGATGATAGATACTTGTGCTGTGGATATAGCACTAGGCCTGTTCCTATCAAAATAAGGGGCGGACTCACGCAAAGTTATCTCCTGCACTTCATTTCGATTAGTCAACCATGCGTCCACTACGATCGAGATAACACCTTCCGGCAACACAACTTCTATCGGATCTTCGCATGCATTGAAAGTCACTGAAAGAACTAAGATGAAGGCAAATCCTATTGATTTAAAAGAAGAATTTGTTCGTGATTTATTAATGCCAATTACTTTCATTTCTTTAAAATTTAAAATTATAAGTAACAGAAGGGATGAAATTCCCGACTACGGACAGTCTTACAGCTTCTGTCGCACCACTATTGGATTGTGCGAAGTAAATGGAGAATGGATTACGTCTAGAATAGACATTATATACCGAGAATACCCATTCACTTTGCCACCTACGAGTGGGGTTTTTCTTGCCCTGCAAGGTGGCAGAAACATCCAGTCTGTGATAAACCGGAATTCTGACATTATTTCTGGTGTCCAGATCATTGTGGGGAATCGTGTAACCTTGAATAGAGTAACGCGTCGTCGGAAAGGTAAGAGGTGTGCCGGAGATTAGTACAAAATTTGAACTAAATGTCCATCGTCGATTTAACTCGTAGAAAGCAGCGGCACTAAAATTGTGTGTCTGATCAAACCTCGCCGGATACCAATCCCCATTGTTGATTCCATCTATTTTTCTTTCTGTTCGCGACAAGGTATAACTCGTCCATCCTGTAAACTTTCCTTTAGTTTTCTGAAGCATAAATTCCAGGCCGTACGCCCTGCCAATACCTGGCAGTAAGTCCCCTTCGATAAACTGGTTTAGTAATAGATCTGCACCGTCTATATAATCGACCAAGTCATGAAATTTTTTATAATAAACCTCGACTGAAAGTTCGTATGCATTGCTTTTTAAATTTCTAAAATAACCTAGTGCTATCTGATCAGCCGTCTGTGGTCTGATGTTATTCGTGCTAGGCGTCCATATATCTACCGGTGTAGAAGCAGCAGTGTTGCTGACTAATTGTAAATATTGCGCTGTGCGATTATAACTCAATTTAAAAGAAGCATCATCTGTAAATTGATATTTTAAATTGACCCTTGGTTCAAGATTATTGTACGTCTTGATTGATTCCCATTGGTCGTAAGTCTGGCGAGAAATAACTGGTCTCCTCACTCCTGCCGGCGCATCTGCAAATTCAAATGCTTCACCTTTGCCGGTATAATTAAAAAAAGACCATCTAAGCCCATAATTAACGGTCAAGCTGGAATTAATATCAATTTCATTTTCAAAATAAAGAGCGGCTTCTTGTGCAAATTTATCCGGTATGCTGATATTCGTTTCCTCTCCTTCACTAATACCTACGGCATTACCCGGCACAAACCTATATAAAATACCTTGACCTCCAAATTTTATAAGATTACCAGGTTTTACAAAATAGGTCAACTCAGGCTTTACACTGTAATTAATAATACTGGCGCTCCAATCAAATCTATTAATCGCATCATTGCCAAATCTTATCTTGTAGTCATAATCACTGGCATAGAGCGTTATGTTAGAAAATAGTCGGTCACTAAACAAATGATTCCAACGAAAAGACAAAGTCTTGTTGCCCCAATTAAATCCGGCCTGATCACCAAATCCAAAATTATCCCGTCCCGTATATCCCGACAAGAATACCCTATTCCTGCCATCTATATCCCAATTGGCTTTAGCCGTGAGATCATAAAAATTGAGAATGCTCTCCTTCAGATCGTCATTGAGAAAAGGCTTGGCCAATACATCAATGTATGATCGTCTACCTGCAACAATGAATGAAGCCTTGTCTTTGACAATCGGTGCTTCTACTGATAATCGACTAAAGATTGCACCTATGCCACCATTCATCTCAAGCGTCTTTTTATTGCCCTCTTTCATTCTGACATCTAATACTGAAGATAATCTGCCGCCATATCGAGAAGGAATGCCCCCTTTGAAGAGCTTTACATCTTTGACAGCATCAGGATTGAATACAGAGAAAAAACCAAATAAGTGCGATGAGTTATAAACCGGTGCTTCGTCTAATAAAATCAGGTTCTGATCAATGCTGCCTCCCCGCACATTGAAACCTGTAGCACCCTCTCCTACTGTGGATACACCCGGCAATAACAACAAGCTGCGAATGATCTCTACTTCACCAAGCAATGAAGGCATCTTTTGGATAGTATTGATATCAAGTCGATTTACAGACATCTCTGTTTCGGAGACATTTCGATTAGCAGCCTCAGCGGTAACCAGTACTTCTTCCAATTGCTTGCTTTCCTGGACAAGTTCTATGTCAAGCTTACGTGAAGCATTCAGTTCAATTTTTCGTTTATCCGTTATAAAGCCTATATAGCTGAACGCTATATTGTATTCGCCGACAGGCAAGGTGACCGAATAAAATCCATACTCATTGCTTATCGTACCTGTCCCTCGCTCTACTATATAAACATTCGCTCCTATGAGCGTTTCGCCACTAAAACCATCTTTTATATAACCAGAAATAGTGTACGTTTCTTGAGCCCAAATCCCCGTTGCACACAGTAAAAAAAAGAATAACACAAAACTTCTCAACCTCATCTGCATATGCTTGAATGAACCAAACGCACAAAAGAAGCCTATCGTTTAATTTATTTTTGAAATACTCGATATGTAGACAAGAGCTGACGACAGTCAACAGTTTCCATCAGACCAATAACTATTGCTTATATCAATCAACTGGCGTCTCGCTATAGAGGCTTCTTAAAGCGATCAATTCATCATGAAGGCTGTCTCGACAGACTTTAACACCTGCTCTGCGATACCAATATTCCGCATTCCATTGATCACCTTCCACGCGATGTAAATAGGCGTGTATGTGTGCTGCAGCCTTACCATCCATAACTTGCACTATGTCGTGGGCGCCTTCCCAATCCCCCTTTCCCGCCCGTGAAATCGCTTCTGTTATTTGCCTATCAGCCACCATGTTGAAAGATTAGTGTTATCGGATATTAAATTTATAGCTACTAGCTGATTGGTAAACTTCTCCGGGTCTCAAAATTGTACTAGGAAAACTAGCTTGATTTGGAGAATCCGGAAAAAACTGCGTTTCCAGACAAAATCCGGCTCTCCTTTGGTAAGCTTGACCTGTCATGCCGATAATAGATCCATCTAGAAAGTTACCTGTGTATAGCTGAATGCCAGGCATAGTAGTTCTGACTTCCATATTGATACCAGTACTAGGACTCCATATTTCCGCCGCGATCACCTGGCCTGCTCCTCCTCTTCTCACTATAAAATTATGATCATATCCACCTGCCACGCTTATCTGCTGATCATCACTGTCAATATACTGCCCCAATAATTGTGGCAATCTAAAATCAAACGGCGTTCCTTCCACGTCCATAAATTCCCCTGTCGGTATTAAATCACTGTTGACCGGTGTGATAAAATCCGCGTGCATGATCAGATAATGATCGAGAACATCTCCCCTTCCTTCGCCTCTGAGATTAAAGTAAGCGTGATTCGTGAGATTGCACAGGGTAGCTTTTGAGCTAGTCGCCGCATAATGTATATCTAGCTCATTTTCTATATTGAGCCAGTATGTTACTTTTATCTCCATCTCGCCGGGATATCCTTCTTCCATATCTGCGCTGGAAGTGACAAGCTCTACACCTATGGCATCGTCACGCTCAATGATGTTGGACTTCCATAGTTTTTTATCGAATCCATAATTCCCTCCATGTAACGCATTTTTACCATTATTGCGCGCTAGCGTATAAGCATTGCCATCGAGCGTAAACTTCGCATCAGCTATACGATTAGCATATCGGCCCACTATGGCACCTATGTAAGGATGATTGCCGAGATAAGCTTCGAGATTATCAAAGCCTAAAACAACATTAGTCTCTCTGCCGTTTCTATCCGGTACGGCAATACGCTGGATGATACCTCCATATTCGATGATATCAACTGTGAGCTGACCATTACGAAGACTTATTTTATGCACTTCATCTTCTCCAATATGACCAAATACTGATGTAGCAGCACGTAAGGACGATGACTCAGGCGGAAGTGGTTCTTTTTTGTTCTGACAACTTTGCATGACAACAAATAATAGTATTCCAATGACAATTTCTTCTCGTAAGTATAATTTCCTAAACATAAGCGTATGAATTTAGTATGAATCAGCCCGTAAAGTAAATGCAAACGCCGATAATCAACACAACTAACAGTATCGAAGCAATCACGTCTTTGCTATAAATACTTTGTCGTGCTTCTTCTTTTTGTGCAGCTGTTAATGTGCCTAAAGTTAATCCTTGGATGCGATATTCGTCCGGTGGTGTAGTTAACAGACTCACAGTTATGCATACCATCATACATGCCAAAAACATGAATATGGCCATATGGGCAAAGTTAATGGTTGCAAAACTATGTATCAGGCCACTTCCCTCAGGGTTTATATTTAGCTCTGAGATTATTCTAAAAGTACCGACAATCAAGCCGAATATTAAGGTTGCTAATGCACCTTGGGCGTTTATCCGTTTCCATATCACACCTAACAAGAACACACATGCTATAGGCGGTGCGATATAAGATTGGACACTTTGGAGATATCGATAAAGTGTGCCGCCACCGATTTTTTGCATGATCGGTATCCACAATATACCCAATACAACCACAATGCATGTAGCTACCCGACCGATAAAGACCAGTCTCTGCTCAGAAGATTGTGGGTACATTTTCTTAAATATATCAACTGTAAATAGTGTCGAAGAGGAATTAAACACCGAAGCCAATGAACTCATCAAGGCTGCCATCAAGCCTCCGGCGACCAGACCTTTAAGACCTTGCGGCAGCAGATACTGTACCATCGCCGGGAAAACTTGGTCGCTTTTTTCATAATCCAGTAGGCCCTTCTGCTTAAGCCCAAATGCTATGATACCGGGTATCAAGAAGATAAAAATAGGCAAGATCTTGAGGTAAGCTCCGAAAATTGCCCCTCGACGCCCGATAACAATGTTATGCGCTGACAAGGTACGCTGCACAATGTATTGATCCGTACACCAATACCAAATTCCGACGATAGTACCACCTATCAGCATACCCGTCCATGGAAAATCGGGATCAGAACTCGGTCTCCACATATTAAAATGTGAAGTCCCTACGGTACTCTTAAGTTCGGCCAATCCACCTACCGCATTGATACCGATAAAGGTAAGTAATAGTGAACCCGCTATTAAAACAACAGTCTGTAGCGCCTCAGTGTAAAGCACGGCACGCATGCCTCCCAACACTGTGTAAACACCAGTTATCAATACCGTACCGAGCGCACCATAGATAAAAGGTATATTAAGCAACTGTGAAACAACCACACCACCGGCATAAATCGTCACCGACACCTTCGTTAATACATATCCAATGATACTCAATATTGATAAAAACCACCTCAGACGGGCGTCAAATCTCTTTTCGAGAAACTCTGGCATGGTAAATACACCGCTGCGCATATAAAAAGGAAGAAAAAACCATCCCAGCAAAAGAACTATCCACGCATGAAGCTCGTAGTGCGCCATCGGCATACCTGATTCCGCACCCGTGCCAGCGAGACCAACAACATGCTCAGAGCCAATGTTAGAAGCAAATATGGAGGCTCCTATGACAAACCAACCTACATTCTTGCCAGCAAGAAAATAATCTTTAGTTGTCTCATTTTTTTGGCGTATCACCCACCATGCGATGTAGACTAAGCCCATAAAGTAGGCTGACAACACTACCCAATCCAAAGTTTCTAACATCGATGCTAATAATATTTGTTAGGGCCTCAAAATAATCATTCTCTCAAAACTTGCATTGTTTCATCATTCTGTATCCGTAACAATAAATAAAACTAAAACCAATCTTTAGCTTTCTTTAACAATAAAACCCTTCTGATCAGTAACAAAGTGTTGCCTTCGATCGTATTATTACAGATCGATTAGTTGAATGAATATGATGTCTATCGATTTAGAATGATGACATATTCCCGACTACATCAATTTGATCATTAAAAACAAATAATATGAAAAAAATTCTTGCCCTTCTCTCATGTGGTATTTTCACAATGCTTAATGTCTCTGCACAGTCCAATGATACAGGCAGTCTGCAAGCATGGGACATCATGAATAAAAGATCTGATCACCTCGCCAAAGAAGCGATCGGTACTGAATATGCCTTTGATGGTTTTAGGACTCTCAAGCTATTCACCTTCGGAGGCATATCTACAGATATCAACGATGCCAATATCAACCTATTAAGTTCCTCGGTAGACATCATGGTGGACAAGTCCTTAAATGAGATCTCAAGCTCAAAGTTCTCCAAAATAGAAATCTATATATTGGACGAACTGGTATCCACTTTTTACCCATTGAGAGAATTTGATGTTATAGGAGAAAAAAAGGGAATGTACGAACACATCAACGCAGGTGAGTATGACCTTGTCGTGAATCATTCGATAGCATCAATAAAGCCAGATCCAAATGCCAAAATTACCGGTGGAGAAACACGTGTTAAACTGGTCAAAAAGTCAAAGACCTTTATGAAAAATGGCTCCTCCTATGTAGAAATTGGTAAACCAAAGGATATTTCTAAAGTCATTGGCGCAGCCAAATTCAAAACTTTATCAAAGATTGCAGCTGAGCAAAATCTGGATCTGAAAAATCACAAATCATTGGCTAGAGCATTGAGGATGTTGCAGGTGGGTACATAGTAGCTATTAAATTTGACCACCTTCAGTCATATTTGGTAAAAGCGATTTACCTATCTTCATTCTATGAAACAACATTTACTCAGGTCAGTCGCATTTACTTTTACATTATTACTCGGAGGGGGTAAAATATGCGGTCAGATTACTTTCTCATCGAATCTGCCCATCATTGTCATAGACTCTAAAGGAGCTCAGATCGTAGATGAACCTAAAATCTTCGCCGAAATGACCGTCTATTGGAATCCTGAAGAGGAGGTTCAGCGGACAGACAGTTCTTATATTCATTATCAAGGACCCATAGGTATAGAGATTAGGGGACAATCGAGCCAGTCATTTCCCAAAAAAGGATTCGGTATTGAAACCCGAACGCCGGAGGGTGAGGGCACTGATGTTGCCCTGCTGGGATTTCCGGAAGAAGAAGATTGGGTCATTCATAGCCCATATAGCGATAAGTCCTTAATGCGTAACGCTCTGGCCTACTTGATGGCTGCCGATATATTCGTTTATGCCCCGCGTGTTAAGTTTTGTGAGTTGATTCTGAATGGTGATTATTACGGGGTTATTCTCTTTACCGAGAGGCTTAAAAGAGACAAACATCGTATTGACATTGCCAGATTGCGACCTACCCACAATAGCGGTGATCAGCTCACAGGTGGGTACATCATAAGATTTGATAAATTTCGACAGGAAGAACTCGGGTGGGTATCACCTTATAGACCGATACCCGGCAACAATGCCGAAACCAGATTTATCCTTCGTGATCCTAAGCCTGAAGACATCACCCCAGAGCAAAGGAACTATATCAGAAACTATGTGACAGAATTCGAAAATGCGCTAAGCTCTGACAGATGGCGTGAAGAAGCAAATGGTTATAAGCGATATATCGACAGCAAGAGTTTTATACACATGACTTTGATGACAGAAATATCAAAAAATGTGGATGGCTATCGATTAAGCACTTTCATGTACAAGGATCGGGACTCACGAGGTGGCAAGCTTACTATGGGCCCTGTGTGGGATTTTAATCTTGCCTTTGGCAATGCTAATTACTGCCAAGGAGGAGAGCCTACAGGATGGGAACTAGATTTTAACACCCACTGCCCACATGATTATTGGGTTAATCATTTTTGGTGGAAAAGGCTGATGGAAGATCCCGAGTACGTCCAGCTTCTGAGAGACGAGTATTTTTCGCTTAGAAATACACATTTTAGTGATGAGCGACTGATGATGCGCATAGACTCAATGGTGACGGTACTTAATTCAGCACAAGTTCGAAATTTTCAACGTTGGCCGGTTTTGGGCCATCATGTCTGGCCTAATAGATTCGTAGGCAACTCTCACGCTGAAGAAATACAGTATCTTAAAAGCTGGTTGACACAACGACTAATATGGCTTGATGATCAGATCGGAAAACTAAGCACTAACACAACAGACCTCTCCACCTCCGTTTTTAAAATATTTCCAAATCCTACCAGCGACATACTTGTATTAGATTATCCTGGCGCTGATGTATTGAAAATTGAAATTTTTAATACCAAGGGCAATCGAACCATCCATACTGTTAATGTCAATCAGATTAATGTCGCTGAACTACCCGCAGGTATATATTATGCGCGTATGATCATCAATAATCAAGCTATTGTAAAGTCCTTTGTTAAAGTGGATTAGCAAATGAGCGAACTACTTCTCGCTCTAAAAACGAGAACGATTATCTCTAGTTCAATAACATAATTAAGCCACCTAGGATAGTCATAGCAATGACATACTTCTTAAACGCTTCATTACTGAAGTACTTTAGAATACGATAACCCACAACAAAACCGATAAAAATTAAAGGGGTAAGCCATAGATTATATCTCAAACTATCCCAATGAATGGTCTCCCATACAAAAAAGTGGAAAGGAACTTTGATGAGATTTGTTGTGAAGAATAGCATGGCGGTCGTGGCAATGTATCTGTCTTTGGGAAATTTTCCGGCGATAAAATAGAGATTGGTAAATGGCCCTGCCAGATTGCCAAGCATTGTGGTAAATCCGATTACAAATCCCAGCATAACCGTCAATACCGGCGGGACTTCCATTTCGCGCCATTTGAATCGGTCAACAAACAACATCAGACAGGCACCTAATACGATGATTACCGCCATAATCCGACGAAACTGAGCTAAAGAAATCATATCACCTACAATGGTAGCAACAATGACACCTACAATCATAAATGGCATCAATCTGAAAAATGTTGGCCATACCACATTCTTGTAGTAAATCGAAACAGCCAGTATATCCGCTGTGATTAGCAAAGGAAGTAGAACGCCTGTGGAGGCCTTAGCTTCGAAGGTCAATGCCATTAACAAAACCACCAGGACGCCTATACCTTTCAAGCCTGATTTGGAAATCCCTATCAGAACTGCTGCCAAAATCGCATAAATCAAAGATCCTGTTACCATTTGAATAAATTACCGCAACGCTTAACGTGTCTCCTCAGTAGAAAAAAGATAGAGCCCCTAACCTTCGCTAAGAGCTCTATCAAGTATTATTTACAAGTAGTGACCAACTTATTTTTTTGGCCTGAGATTTCTTACCGTCCTACCTGCCTGCCACATTTCTGACTCTCTCAGTTCTGCCAACTCTTTCTCAAGCTTCTCGCGATAATCCGGTTGACTGTTGCTGTCTATGGATAATTGTGCTTCATTACCTGTAGCTACACTTTCATAAAGCTCCTCAAAAACCGGACGCGCAGCATCTCTAAACTTCTTCCACCAATCCAGTGCTCCTCTTTGTGCTGTAGTCGAACAGTTAGCATACATCCAGTCCATTCCATTTTCAGCGATAAGGGGATATAAGGACTCTGTCGCCTCCTCTACCGTTTCATTAAATGCCTCTGATGGACTGTGCCCTTTACTTCTTAATAAATCATATTGAGCCGCAAATAGTCCTTGAATAGCACCCATCAAAGTACCCCTCTCTCCTGTAAGATCACTATACACTTCACGCTTGAATGAGGTCTCAAATAAATAACCTGAGCCAATACCTATACCCAGTGCGATCACGCGATCACGTGCTCGACCGGTGGCATCTTGATGCACAGCAAAGCTAGAATTTAGTCCCTTGCCCGCCAGGAACAACCTTCTTAGACTGGTACCACTTCCTTTGGGTGCCGCAAGAATTACATCAATATCCGTCGGTGGAATGATATTGGTGCGCTCCTTGTAAGTAATCCCAAAACCATGAGAGAAGTACAGCGCCTTGCCTTTCGTCAGGTATGGCTTCACTTGTGGCCATGCGGCAATCTGCGCTGCATCAGACAGAAGATACATAATGATAGTTGCACGTTCGCATGCCTCCTCGATAGAGAAAAGCGTCTTGCCGGGTATAAATCCATCATCCTGCGCTTTCTGAAAACTGGCAGATGGCTTACGCTGACCTATTATTACATTAAAACCATTGTCCACGAGATTCAATGCCTGACCGGGCCCTTGAACACCATATCCAATAATCGCTATCGTTTCATTTTTTAATATTTCGCGAGCTTGTGAAAGCGGAAATTCTTCTCGCGTTACCACTGTCTCTTCTACTCCACCAAAATTCAATTGTGCCATAAAATCTATTTTAAATGTGTTTTTGTAAAAATTTATTTGACTTCAAAACTTCCTTCTAATTTTTGCAAATACTTGTTCAATCTCTCCATCGGTTTTACTACGGCCACCCTTCCTGATCGCACAAACTCGTATATGCCTATCTTGCGAAACGCTTCGAGCAATAATTCTGTCTCAGATTGATGTCCGGTTTTTTCAACTACAACATATTCGGGTTCGATGGCCAATATTCTCGCATTATGACTTCGGATCAGCTTCTCGACTTCATTGCTGTTGTACATGGCATCGATCGGCACTTTGTATAATGCAACCTCTTGATAAACAATCTCCTCGTCCCGATAATAAAACGCCTTTAAGACATCGACTTGCTTATCGATCTGGGCTACGACCTTTTGAACAACCTCTTCGGTCAATTCTAGTACGATTGTAAATCTATGAATCCCTTCTATAGATGACATAGAGACAGTCAGAGACTCAATATTGATTTTGCGGCGAGTAATCAGACCGACTATTCGACTCAACAGTCCACTGCGGTTCTCACTAAAAACGGTTAATGTAAATAGCTCAATCATGCTTTGTAAGAATTATTCTAATACTATCTCGTCCACAGCTTTGCCGCTGGCGATCATAGGAAAAATATTTTCTTCTTTTTTTACCATTACGTGCAACAGATATGGGCCATTGTAAGCGAGCATTTCGCGAATAGCCTCGTTAATTTCTGATGCATCTGTGACTTTGTGCGCCTTAACACCGAATCCTTCAGAAATCATGCAAAAATTGGGATTCGTCAATTCTACACTTGAATAGCGACGTTCGAAGAATAGCTCTTGCCATTGTCGTACCATACCAAGAAACTCATTGTCAAGTAAAACTATTTTAACTGCGACATTATGTTGGGCGCATACGCCCAATTCTTGTATCGTCATCTGAAAGCCACCATCGCCGACGAATAGAACGACGTCTTTCTCGGGCCGGGCAAACTTTGCTCCTATTGCCGCAGGCAATCCATATCCCATTGTACCTGCTCCACCCGAAGATACCCATAAATCTCTACCCAGATAATCATAATATCGCGCCGCCACCATCTGATGTTGACCGACATCTGTCACCACGATGGCCTGACCTCGAGTCTGAATGGAAACTTGCTTGACGACTCTACCCATGGTAAGCGAGCCTGTCGGATTTTCAGCCAGATCTCTTTTGATTACTTTTTCATATTCTAACTTATCCGCATTCTTGAAGGAAGTGATCCATTCCGGGTAGATCTTCTCGTGCACCAGCGGGGTCAGTGCTTTTAAAGCGTCTTTAGCGTCCGCGTGAATCGGCAGATCTGCAAACACGTTTTTATTAAACTCTGAAGAGTCAATATCGATGTGTATGACCTTGGCTTGTTTCGCATAAGAATCAAGACGTCCGGTCACCCTGTCATCAAATCTCATCCCGATGGCGATAAGCAAATCACATTGATTCGTGTTGATGTTCGCACCATAATTACCATGCATGCCTAACATACCCACATAATTGGGGTGGTCGGTAGCAATGGTAGAGAGTCCATGAATAGTGCACCCAACAGGTATACCGGATTTTTCAACAAAGGCGATGAACTCATCTTGTGCTTCTGAGATATGTATGCCTTGTCCCGCAAGTATATATGGCCGCTGAGCCTCGTTAATCATTCTTGCCGCCTCGTGGATATCATCCATGTGAATACGCGGACGAGGATGATAGGATCTGATCCGGCTTGATGTCGCAGCTACATAAGAACACTTATTTATTTGTGCATCCTTGGTTATGTCGATTAATACGGGGCCTGGTCTTCCACTATTGGCTATGTAGAAAGCTTTCGCCATAATCTCTGGAATCTCCTCTACTCGAGTAATCTGGTAATTCCACTTGGTTATGGAGGTCGTACAGCCTATTACATCTATTTCTTGAAATGCGTCAGAACCTAAGAGATGGCTGAAGACTTGTCCTGTGATACATACTAATGGTGTACTATCCATTAAGGCATCACCTATACCAGTAAACAAGTTTGTCGCACCGGGGCCACTTGTAGCTATGCATACACCCGTTTTTCGGGTAGCGCGTGCATAACCTTCTGCTGCATGAATGGCACCTTGTTCGTGTCTGGTGAGTATATGATTGAGCCTATCTTGATAATCATACAGACTATCATAAACCGGCATAATCGCTCCCCCCGGATATCCAAATATTATATCTACACCATGCTCTACCAGAGATTCCAGCAAAGCAGAAGCGCCTGATAAGATCCTAGACTCAACAGCTGTATCGTCTATTAAGGTATTTGACAACTTATTCGATTTCTTCATAAGCCATTTATTAGAATTCGTCAGTCACACAACCTTCACTGGCAGTGCTGACGGTGTATCTGTACTTTTTTAATATGCCGGTCACATGATCCTTAGGCTGCGCCCAATCGTTGCGTCTGTTCCGTAGTTCTCCTTCGCTCAATTCAACATCAATTGTGTTTTTCAATGCATCGATAATAATAATATCTCCATCTTTCACGAGAGCGATATTGCCACCTACAAATGCCTCAGGCGTTATATGCCCTACAACGAAACCATGCGTGCCCCCAGAAAAACGACCGTCAGTTATCAATGCAACTTCCTTGCCAATACCCGCCCCCATCAGCAAAGATGTCGGCTTCAACATTTCTGGCATTCCGGGTCCTCCTTTCGGTCCGCAATAACGGATTACTAAAACCTCTCCTGCATTGATCGTTCTTGCCTGTATGGCATCATTCGCTTCTTGCTCTGAATTGAATACCCTGGCTTTGCCTCTGAAATAAAGACCCTCTTTCCCTGTAATCTTGGCTACTGATCCTTCGGTAGCGAGGTTTCCATACATTATTCTGAGATGCCCGGTTTCTTTTATAGGCGTGTTTATAGAGTGAATAACATCCTGTTCTGCTTTGAGCGATCCCACCTTGGCGAGGTTTTCTGCTACTGTTTGTCCCGTTACCGTGAGACAATCTCCATGAAGCATTCCTTCTGCCAGCATCATCTTCATAACAGCCGGCACACCTCCTATGTGATGTAAATCTTCCATCACATATTTGCCGCTAGGCTTAAGATCTGCTAGAAACGGCGTAGAATCGCTGAGTCGATTGAAGTCATTGATGGTCAGTGGTATATGGACAGATTTGGCCATAGCGATCAGGTGCATCACGGCATTGGTTGATCCGCCTAGTACGGTAATCAATCTTATAGCATTTTCAAATGCCTCGTAAGTCATTATATCACGAGGTTTGATATCTTTTTCAAGTAAGTTATAGATACTCTTTCCTATGACGGCACACTCTAGATTCTTTTCTGTACTGATCGCCGGGTTACTAGAATTATAGGGCAATGCCATACCTAATCCTTCAATAGCAGATGCCATAGTATTCGCAGTGTACATTCCACCGCAAGCACCAGGGCCCGGGCATGCTTTTCTTACTATATTCTTGAATGTATCTACTGTAATCTCACCTGATATGTGTTCTCCCAGCGCCTCAAATGCACTAACGATATCCAGCTTTCGTCCATCATGATAACCCGGCTGAATAGTACCTCCATAGACCATCAAGGATGGCCGATTAAGGCGCCCTAGTGCCATGATCGAGCCCGGCATATTTTTATCACAACCGACCACTGCCACTATGCCATCATACCACTGAGCACCGGCCACTGTTTCGATACTGTCAGCGATAATATCTCGACTAGGCAGTGAATAACGCATGCCTGCACTACCCATCGATATGCCATCACTCACGCCTATAGTATTGAATATCAAGCCGATAAGATCAGCATCATTTACACTCTTTTTAATCTGCGCGGCGAGATCATTGAGATGCATATTGCATGGATTGCCATCCCATCCTGTGCTCACAATACCTACTTGAGCCTTGTTCATGTCCTCATCGGTCATACCGATGGCATGGAGCATGGCGCGTGAAGCAGGTTGGGAAGCATCTTGTGTGACTGTGCGGCTATACTTATTCATCATATTTAATGGCATGTAAAACGCTATATAATGCTTCTATTGGCAGACTTTAGGTTGAGGAGATTTATTTCCTCTCCGAGTATGATGGATTCTATTGTGTCACCTAGCTGTGAACAAGAATAACTGATCTCAGGCTTGAGGTCTTCTGTCATGATACCCATCTTCATACATTGATCGATCGCATTGTAAATATCGCTCGCTTCGTCCATCATATTGAAATGCTCAAACATCATCGCTGCTGATGCTATCATCGCGACCGGATTAGCAATATCCTTGCCCGCTCCCTCAGGGTACGAACCATGAACCGGCTCATACAGACAATGTACATCACCGACTGAGGCCGATGGCAATAAACCCAAAGACCCACTGATAACACTTGCTTCATCAGATAGAATATCTCCAAAAAGATTCTCAGTGAGGATGACATCAAATCTCACCGGGCCCAATATCAACTGCATGGCCGCATTGTCCACATAGAGGCAAGTATATTCCACCTCAGGATATTCGAGGGCTATTTTATCGACTATTTCTCTCCAAAATCTCGAAGACTCAAGGACATTGGCTTTATCAACCATACATACTTTTTTACGACGCTTCATCGCAGCGCGAAATGCATGATGGGTGATGCGCGCAACTTCCGCTGTAGTGTAGTGCATGGTATCGTATGCAGCAGTATTGGAGGCATTTCTACCACTTTCACCAAAGTACAAGCCCCCTGTTAACTCTCGATAGATCACAAAATCTGCTCCTTTGATACGATCATTCTTTAACGGGGAAATGTCTAGTAATCTATCATATGCTTTGACCGGACGTATATTAGCGTATAAGCCAAGTGCCTTTCTTAAGGCAAGCAATCCCTGCTCAGGTCTCACCTTAAGGGTGGGATCAGCATATTTCGGATGACCTATAGCCCCCATTAGCACTGCATCAGCATTAAGAGCAGTCTGAAGTGTATCGGAAGGCAATGGATCACCTGTCTTGTCAATAGCCACTCCACCTATCAAGGCTTCCACCATATCAAATGAATGACCATATTTCTCCTCTATCGCTTTTAGTACTTTAATCGCCTGAGCCATTACTTCGGGTCCGATGCCATCGCCGGGAAGTATCGCTATTTTCTGAAGTTTTTTCATTAGAATATTACTTGATTGCGCTCGAAAGCCTCAATTTCATTTTTGAGTGAAAGTAAAAAGTCTAGATCGTCGTATCCATTTAACATACATACTTTCTTGTAAGAGTCAATGTCAAATGAAAAAACCTCACCCGATGCATCGATCATGAAGGTTTGTGAAGGAAGATCTACTGTAAAGCTAGCCTTGGGATTTTTCTCAATCTCTTCAAAAATTCGATTCATTTCGGAGGTTTTGAGCTGAACAGGTAGTAAGCCATTGTTTAGAGAGTTTCCTTTAAATATATCAGCAAAAAAACTCGATACCACTACTTTATATCCACCATCATAGATCGCCCATGCGGCATGTTCTCGACTGGAGCCACAGCCGAAATTCTCTCCGGCGACTAAGATCTCTCCACCGTACATCGGGTTATTAAGTACAAAATCGGATACGGGTGCTCCATGTTTGTCATAACGCCAGTCTCTAAATAAGTTTTCTCCAAATCCCTCTCTCGTGGTGGCCTTTAAAAAACGAGCCGGTATGATCTGATCTGTATCCACATGCTCTATGGGCATGGGCACAGCAGTTGATTTTATTCTCGTAAATTTTTCCATCTCTATATCATCGTTCTTATATCCACAATCTCCCCAGTTATCGCAGCCGCGGCTGCCATCAGTGGGCTTACCAAAATAGTTCTCGCGCCGGGCCCTTGACGTCCTTCGAAGTTTCTATTGGACGTAGATACACAGTATTCACCAGCAGGAATTTTATCTTCATTCATCCCCAGACATGCAGAACATCCGGGCTCACGCAGTTCGAAACCGGCAGATTTAAAAACCCTATCTAGTCCCTCTTCCTTAGCTTGTTTTTCCACAAGCTTAGAGCCTGGAATAATCATCACTTGTACCTGATCAGATTTGCGCTTACCTTTTACAAATTCTGCCACCTGTCTGAGATCTTCTATTCGGCTGTTTGTACAACTACCTATGAAAACATGTTGGATCTTTTTACCTAGTAAAGATTCTCCATTCTGTAAACCCATATACTGTAAGGGCTTGCTTTCTGCTGTATCCGGTATACTCTCTGTAATCTTCATCCCCATACCCGGATTAGTGCCATAGGTGACCATGGGCTCAATATCAGCAGCACCATAAACATATTCTGTATCGAATACCGCATCATGATCAGACTTTAATGACCGCCAGTAAGCCTGCGCAGCAGCGAGGTCATTTTTTGTATAACGTGCTGACACATAATCTATAGTCGTCTGATCCGGAGCGATAAGTCCACCTCTTGCTCCCATCTCAATACTCATATTACATACTGTCATACGCGCTTCCATGCTCATCTTCTCGAATGTAGAACCTGCGTACTCGACAAAATGTCCTGTTGCGCCCCCCGTACCTAATTGCGCTATGATATATAATATGACATCTTTAGAATAAACCCCTTTAGGTAAGTCTCCGTTAACCGTAATACGCATGGTTCTAGGTCTTTTTAAGACCAGACACTGACTTGCCAGCGCTTGCTCTACTTGTGAAGTACCAATTCCAAATGCGATGGCACCAAATGCCCCATGCGTACTCGTATGGCTATCCCCACATACGATGGTCATCCCAGGCCGGGTATATCCCAGCTCCGGCCCTATGACGTGAACGATGCCTTGATATTGATGTCCTAGTCCAAATAACTGCACACCAAATTCCGCACAATTCTGCGTTAACATGGCTACTTGCTTTCGTGACAATGGCTCAGCTATCGGCAAATGCTGATTTTTAGTCGGAACATTATGATCAGGAGTTGCCAGATTTTTACCTGGTCTGAATACTGGCAATGATCTGGCTCTTAATCCGTCGAATGCTTGCGGACTCGTAACTTCATGCAGAAATTGTTGGTCAATATAAATGACCTCTGCTCCTTCTATCTCGTGCACTTTATGTGCCTCCCAGATCTTTTCTACAAGTGTTTTTCCCATGTATTAAAATTCCCTTTTCGTATGTGATTCTTTAATTTATGTCCTCTGATATCGATGGCTAGCACTAGATAGAGATGATTAATTTTTATGCCATGGCGATTTCTACGCGATCCCAAATCTGATGTAAATCCGATTCTACAATTCGCTTTTTACTATCAGCCACATCCAGAAATATCCGGTAGGCTTGGTCAAGTTGGTTCTTCGTGAGATTGATTCCGATCTCTTTAAACTTATAAGCCAAGGCAGCACGGCCGGAGCGAGCAGTAAGAACTATCTCACTACTCTCCAATCCGACTTCTTTCGGATCGATGATTTCATAGGTAGCTCTGTTTTTGATAACACCGTCTTGATGTATTCCGGAAGAATGCGCAAAAGCATTCTCCCCGACAATTGCTTTATTAGGTTGGACGGTCATGCCCATTTCGTGAGCAACTTCTCTGCTCAGCGGATTAAGTAACTTGCTATTAATGCCCGTATAAAATCGATCCGATAGTCGATGCTTGATAATCATAGTCACCTCTTCCAGAGAACAATTGCCAGCCCTCTCCCCTATGCCATTTATCGTACACTCGATCTGTAACGCGCCATTCTGAATACCTGCGATTGAATTGGCGGTGGCTAATCCAAGATCATTATGGCAGTGTACAGAAATCTGGCACTTGTCGATACCCTTTACATTCTCTGCTAGATATTTAATCTTCGCGCCATACTCTTCCGGAAGACAATATCCGGTGGTATCCGGGATATTTAATACCGTCGCACCGGCATCCACTACTGCCTGGATCACCTGGGACAAAAAGACATTATCTGTTCTCCCTGCGTCTTCTGCATAAAACTCAACATCCTCGACAAATGACTTGGCATACTTAACAGCCGCTACAGCGCGCTCAACGATCTTTTCACGAGAGGTGCGTAACTTATCATAAATATGTGAATCTGATGTTCCGATACCCGTGTGTATTCTGGGATACTTGGCCGTTGAAAGTGCTTGGGCTGCAACTTTGATATCTTCTTCAACAGCTCTGCTCAAGCCGCATACTGTTGTATTCTTGATCAACTGCCCTATTTTCCGCACAGAATCAAAATCTCCAGGACTCGAAATAGGAAAACCTGCTTCGATCACATCTACGCCAAGTTCCTCTATTCTTGCTGCCAAGCGCAACTTCTGAGCCTGGTCCAATTTACAGCCCGGTACCTGCTCTCCATCTCGTAGCGTTGTGTCAAAAATATGAATCCTTGTCATAATTAATCTCCTATTTATTTCAAACAGAAATCCGAAGGTAGTTATCTTGTTTACTTGCAAGCATGCATTTTCTTATTTCCTTACAATCTCTAACCACGCTCCATAAACCATATATCACTGATATTCAACAAATTAGATTTTGTAAAAATCCAAATTCCGATCTACAAATAATTAGCTTCTTGGCTATTGATCTGATCGACATTATTTTGCGATTGGACGAACGCACCCCATATTTAGTCGAACAATAGGAATCTAAGAATACTTCAACAGTCTCCGAAACTTAAAAACGACTAGATTTGCTATCCGCTTCTAATTAAATCTTAAACTAACATCAATGAGAATACTCCTATTCATTTTATTCAGCTCAAGTCTAAGCATACTCAGCGGACAAGAAAAGCTGGTTGACTTTGTAGAGTACACATTGGATAACGGCTTACATGTCATCTTACATCAAGACAAAAGCACACCAAATGTAGTCGTATCCGTACTTTACCATGTAGGTTCTAAAAACGAAAAGCCTGATCGCACCGGTTTTGCTCACTTCTTTGAACATCTTTTATTTGAAGGCTCTGCCAATATTAAAAGGGGTGAATTCGATAAATACATCACTAATGCAGGTGGGTCAAATAATGCCTACACATCTCAAGATAAAACCTACTATTACGAATACCTGCCCTCAAATCAGCTCGAGCTGGGGCTCTGGCTCGAATCCGAAAGAATGCTTCACGCCAAAGTGGATATAGTAGGTGTAGAAACCCAGCGTGAAGTGGTGAAGGAAGAAAAACGTCAGCGTGTAGACAATCAACCTTATGGCACTTTCTTCGAGAATGCGATGAAGCGTGCTTACTCTGTACATCCCTATAGGTGGGTACCTATAGGATCTATGGAACACTTAAACGCAGCCACCGAAGAGGATTACATCCAATTTTACAATGACTTTTATACTCCCAACAATGCAGTACTCAGTATCGCAGGAGATATAGACTATGAAGAAACCAAGAATCTAGTCGTTAAATATTTCGCCACAATACCGGTAAAGAATGCCAACATCTTCAGACCGAATGTAATCGAACCACCCCTAACTGCTGAAATCGTAGATACGATTTATGATAATATTCAACTACCCGCATTATTTTTAACCTATCGCATTCCGGCACAAGGAACAGAAGATTTTTATGCGGTCAGTTTGCTCGCGACCTTGATGGCTGGTGGAGAGAGCTCAAGATTACGCAAATCCATCGTGGATGACAAGGAGCTAGCCGTGGCAGTCGGTAGCTTTCCGAATGAAACAGAAGATCCCGGAATCGCATTGGTTTATGGCATTGCCAATATGGGTGTCAGTCTATCTGATCTGACAGAGGCCGTTGAAGAAGAATTTATCAAGGTGCAACAAGAGCTTATTTCAGAAACGGAATATCAGAAACTGCGGAATCAAATGGAAGCGCAATTCATTACCAGAAATGGACAGATAGCCGGAATTGCAGAAAATCTTGCTAATTACCATTCATTTTTTGGTAATGCAGATCTTATCAATACCGAATTGGAAAGATACATGAAGGTGACGAAAGAAGATATTCGCAATGCAGCGATTAAATACTTCCACCCCAATAATCGAGTAAGATTATTGTACTTACCTAAACCGCTTAACCCATAGTCGCATCCATCTTTCAACATCTATTTAAAAAAAGCAATGAAAAATTTAATCATCATATTTATCGGGATATTTACACTTATCCAATGTAGCCCCAAGACTTCCAGTGTAATGCAGGACAAAGGGGAACAGTCTATTGTTAAGATCGATCCTGAAAACTTTAGAACCCAAGCACCAAGCCCAAGGCCGGCACCTGTTATAAACTTAGGAAAAGCGACTACGTTTACATTAGACAATGGTCTGGAAGTCATCGTGGTACAGAATAATAAAATTCCACAAGTATCATTTCAAATATCCCTTAAAAATGATCCAATCCTCGAAGGAGACAAAACTGGATTAGTGGATATGGCAGGTGATTTACTCGGTAGAGGTACCACGACTAAATCAAAAGCAGAAATAGACGAAGCCGTCGATTTTATCGGAGCTCAATTTTCTACCTATTCTACCGGCATCTATGCAAGTAGTTTAACCAAGCATTCAGATAAACTTCTTGAAGTAATTACCGATGTCTTGTACAACCCTGCTTTTAAAGCTGAAGAGCTCGATAAAATTAAAAAGCAAACATTATCCGGTCTTGAGTCCAATAAAGCCGAGCCAAATGCCATCAATAGTAATGTTCGTTCACGGGTGGTATACGGAGACGGTCATCCTTATGGAGAAATTCAAAAACCTGAGCATGTAGAGCGAATAAGCCTCGATGACACTAAAGCTTATTACGAGAATTTTTTCATCCCTAACAATGCCTTTTTGGTAATAGTAGGTGATATCACACCTGACAATGCAAAAAACATCGCCAATAAGTATTTTTCTAAATGGCAACGTAAAGCCTTTAAACCTATCAAACACAGACAAGTCGAACTGCCGGAATCCACGCAAGTACATTTCGCAGATAAGGACGGTGCCGTCCAAAGTGTTATTTCAATCAGCTATGCTGTAGATCTGAAGCCCGGCGCTCCTGATGCAATCACGGCAAGTGTCTTAAATTCAATTCTGGGAGGTAGTTTTTCCAGCAGATTAATGCAAAACTTAAGGGAAGACAAAGCGTACACCTATGGTGCGCGTTCAAGTCTCTCCCCGGATCAGGTTGTCGCTAATTTTAATGCTACCGCCAATGTGCGAAATGAAGTAACGGATAGCTCCGTTCACGAATTTCTATATGAATTAGAAAGAATCAGAAATACGCCTGTTTCAGAAGCTGAGCTTCAATCTATCAAAAGCTATATGACAGGCCAATTTGCAAGATCCCTTGAATCACCGCAGACAATAGCGAGATTCGCGTTGAGCATAGCCAAATTCGGTCTTCCCGCTGACTATTACGAGACCTATCTCCAGAAGCTAAACAGTGTCACTGTACAAGATGTCCATCAAGCAGCTCAGAAGTACATCAGACCCGACCGCGCGCATATCGTCATTACAGGCAATAAATCAGAAGTGGCAGACAAATTACTCAAATTTGATAGTGATGGAAAGATTGACTTTTATGACGCTTTTGGTGAAAAAGTGGCGTATAAAGAGATTGATATACCGACAGGTGTTACGCCGGAGAGTATAATCAATGATTATATCAATGCCCTAGGTGCAAAATCCCAACTTGACATGCTAAAGACCCTAGCTATCACCATGAATGGCGATATTATGGGCCAAAGTCTCACCATGCAGACATATCAAGAACAACCCGGCAAATATGCCATGACTGTCGGTAGCGGACCTATGATTTTTCAATCACAAAAATTTAATAATGGTAAGGCAATGACTAGCCAAATGGGGCAAAAGGAAATCGTCACTCATGGTGAATTATTCGAAGAGCTTCAATCCAATACCAAAGTTTTCCCCCAGCTCAGCTACATCAATGACGGCTATACACTTGAATTAACCGGCATAGATAAAGTAGGTGAAGAAAACGCATATGCTATCCAACTTACATCGCCTTCCGGCAAAAAAACCAAGGAATATTACAGCATGTCAAATGGTCTGTTAATCAAAACCGTACAAACCCAAGATGGACCGTCAGGCCCTATGGCAATCTCTATAATTTACAGTGACTACAAATCTGTCGAAGGGATTATGATGCCCCATAGTGTTACTATGGAAGGCGCTATGCCCATGCCTATCACTTTAAAAGCAGAAAAAATAGAAATAAACAAGGAAATTCCGGCAGACATTTTTAATATCGAATAATTTCGCCGGACATTTTTAAAAAAGCCGAAGAGAGCAATATTCTTCGGCTTTTTTTTTGAGCGTAGAGATTAATATACCTCACCAGAATAGAGGAATTCAAATCATTGAATTATATTCAGCACTGAATCAATAAGATTATCCTAATGAAATGTATACACGCTACCCTATTAAGTGTTTTATTACTAACAGTAAGTTCCTGTAGGAGACATTGCACTTGTGATCACAACAAAAGTGCATCATATCTGGATTATTCCTCAAAAGATGATGTACTCTCCGGAGGTGTCAAATTGATCCCCGTGAATACCTCTAAGGGAACTTTTAATGTATGGACTAAAAGAGTAGGCAACAATCCTACCCAAAAAATTCTCTTTCTTCACGGAGGGCCGGGAGCAACCCATGAATATTGGGAGTGCATGGACTCTTATTTGCCGAAGGCAGGAATAGAATATTACTATTATGATCAGCTCGAGTCATATTACTCTGATAAACCATCTGATCCGGATTTATGGAATATCGAACATTTTGTTGAAGAAGTTGAGCAAGTGAGACAAGCATTGGGATTGACGAAAGATAACTTTTTTCTGTGCGGCCATTCTTGGGGAGGTATTCTGGCAATCGAATATGCATTAAAGTATCAAGATAATCTCAAAGGACTCATAATCTCCAATATGGTACCCTCTATACCCGATTACATCCATTACGCCAATAATGTCCTCGGACCAAAACTTGAACCCGATGTTCTCAGAGAAATCAGAGAACTAGAAGCGCAAGGGGATTACACTAATCCGCGTTACAGTGAGCTTGTTTATACGCATTATTATCCAAGACATGTACTTCGTATACCCCTCGATCAATGGCCCGATCCCGTAAATCGCGCGTTCGCCAATATCAATTATGACATGTATCTCGCCATGCAAGGCCCTAGCGAATTCGGAATAGTGGGAGATGCACTACTCAAGACTTGGGATAGAAAAAACGATCTTCAACAGATCAAAGTACCCTCTCTTAGTATCGGTGCACAGCATGACACCATGGATCCAGAACAGATGAAATGGATGGCTTCACAATGGCCTGACGGCCAATATTTGCACTGTCCTGATGGTAGTCATATGGCCATGTACGATGACCAAAAAACCTACATGGCTGGCCTCATCAAATTCGTTAAAGAAGTAGATGCTCGACGCAATGTTAAATAAACTATTTATCAACAATCCGCACCCTATGCGCGGCGTAGGAATGTTGGCATTATTAATGTTGCCATTCATACTGTGGATGAATAGTCTCGCTCCGGACAAAAGCAAGATTCCACAAGGCTATAGCAGCACCATTATTGCATTCGAACTGATAAATAATCAGACTGAGCTCGAAGAAGTCTTGACCCCACTGACATCAGAAGAAATGAGCAATCTCGATCGCTTAAACTATGTGGATTTTGGTTTCATGATTGTTTACTCGCTTTTCATGAGCTTATTTGCCTATGGCCTCCATCGGATGAAAGAAAGCCGGTTGACATATATCTTGATTATCATACCATTGTTCATATGCATTGCCGATATATACGAGAATATCAATTTACTGCATCTGACGGAGCTCTATCGGAGTAGTCTATGGGAGAATATCACGAAGGTGATCACTCAATTAAAATGGTCCACATGGACGAAATGGTATCTACTGGCAGTACAGATGAGTGGTCTTGGTGCCGCAATATTATGGAGAGTCCGATCTTGGGAGAGATTTTTAGCATTGTTACTTGTTATTCCTTTGATACTTAGTTTGTTTACTTTGTTTGTAAACTTTCGGATGATAAATGACTTATTGACTCAGAGCATATTTTTTGCCTTCTTAGTACTGATTTTATTTTGCTTCAGCTATCAATCAACAGCCCCATCAAAGAATTAATTACCAAAATCATAACCCTTTTACCATCTATAGTATGCCGAACGCAGATTTAATTAAGCGCATTATTCGCAGAAGACGTTCTATTTTTCCACCTTCTTTTTCTGACAAAATAGTAGATGAAGAACTTATCCATGAAATTCTTGAAAGTGCCAACTGGGCACCGACCCATCGCAAGACAGAACCATGGAGATTTCACATAATCACAGGTGCATCTAAGCAACCTTTGATAGATTACGCTTCACGTTGGTATCAGAAGAATACTGACCCGGCGCATTTTTCATCATTCAAACTCGATAAGATAGCCAAAAACATCAATTCTAGCAGTCATATCATTGCCATCGTATGGCATAGTGACCCATCAGCATCCGTGCCCGAGTGGGAAGAGATAGCCGCCATTGGATGTGCTGTTCAGAATATGTGGCTACACTTAAGTGAGCGGGGTATCGGTGGATACTGGAGTACACCCGATTACGCCTTAGAAAGCGGAAAATTTCTGAAGCTCCACGAAAACGAAAAATGCCTCGGTTGGTTTTATCTAGGTGTCCCTCGTGAAGATGCCCCGCTCATCGAATCGAGCAGAAACCCAATAGAAGATAAGCTTACATGGCATAAATGAAATCAGAAAGCATCTCGATAATCGGTTGCGGCTGGCTCGGACTCGCATTGGCCAAAGAACTCCGTCAGTCTTATCACATAAAAGGATCAACTACCAGAGCTGAAAAATTGCTTCACCTTAAAGAACTAGGTATAGAAGCGTATATCTACAATGCGAGCGAAGCGCAAGAGGCTTCTATTGTAGGACTCTTTGATGCAGAACAACTCATCATCACTATACCACCGCTTTCAAGACAAGAGCATATGCTGGCTAGCTATCCGGATCGAGTAACCCAGATCATTGAGCAGGCTAGAGAGAATAAAGTGCGCAGGATCATTTTTACTAGTAGCACGGGCATATATCCCGATACAAATAAAGTTGTAACTGAATCCACACCAATAACACCCACGACCCTCAAGCAAGAAAAGCTACTGGCTGCAGAAGAGCAAATTAAATCGGCCGAAATACCTTATATCATTCTACGTCTAGCAGGACTTTACGGTGATGGTCGTGAGCCGGGAACATGGTTTTCAGGTAAAACAAATCTATCAGGAGGCCTGACGCCGATTAATATGATCCATCAGACCGATGTGGTGAATGTCATCAAATATTTACTTGCTCGGCACTTTATCAAAAACGAAATATTTAATATCTGTCACCCGGATCACCCTACCAAAAAGGAGTTTTATACGTACCATGCAATAAAAAAAGGGTTTGAACCACCTCTTTGGAGAGAGACTCAAGACCCTTTCAAGATTGTATCCTCTGACAAAATCCAAGATCTCATCAGAGGGAATGTTCACTTCGGCAAAAGCTTCTAAAGCAATCTTAGTTCTTTATAGACTACTCTTTCGAGTCTATTTGTGGCTCAATATACAATTAAATTGACTGTTTTCTCTTATTAACAGGAAAAAAGTCATCTGAAATTTTCATTCCTAGAAAAAATCCTACAATAATCGTTGTAATCTGAATCATCATCATGTGTTGGTTTGGTTTTTTGGGTTATCGTAAAATAGGGGTATGCTATAAAGACTCCTTTTTTAGATATTACCCTCACCCGGATTTCTGTAATTTATACCTATAGAATAATCATAATATGACAAACATTGTACCAAATCATTGATTCGCCATGCCTTAAATGCAGTTTGAATAACGAATCTTGATAAAATAAACGTAAGACGAGACTAAAAAAAATACGTAAAACGGACAAATGTTAAATTACACGATGAGTTCGAAGAGCATAGGACTTTTGTTCAAGTGCTGATAGTCTATACCTGCTTGCGACATTCTCTCTATTAAAGGCTCGTAGTCACCCGGTTCTTTAAATTCGATGCCGATGACTGCCGGACCACTCTCGCGGTTGTTTTTCTTGACATATTCGAATCTGACAATATCATCATTAGGCCCGAGGACTTTCAAAAATTCCAATAGTGCTCCTGCCCGTTGTGGAAATCTGATGATAAAATAATGTTTCTTTCCTTCGTACAAGAGTGACCGCTCCTTTATCTCTTCAGTACGTAAAATATCATTATTGCCGCCACTGAGAATACACACTACTGTTTTGCCTTTGATCTTTTTCGCCAGGACATCCAGTGCACTTATCGTACTGGCACATGCGGGCTCTACTACAATAGCTTCTTCGTTATAGAGTTCTAGAATGGTCGTACACATTTTCCCTTCCGCTATGGCAATATGCTGATCTACGACCTCCTTGCATATCTCAAGATTGATCTTTCCCACCTTCTTTGTGGCAATTCCATCCGCAAAAGGATCTATCCTATCCAGTGTTACTACCCTACCCGCATCAAGTGCAGCCTTTAATGACGCTGCTCCGAGGGCTTCAACTGCCACAATACGCGTCTGTGGACTCATATGCTTAAAATATGCGCCCATGCCTGCAATCAATCCACCTCCACCTACAGAAACGATCAGATAGTCGATCGGGTCAGGGCATTGCTCCAGAACCTCCAATGCAACAGTTCCTTGCCCGACAATTACATCTTGGTCATCGAATGGATGAATGTAGCTTAACTCATTTTTAAAACCATAATCATCCGCCGCCGCACTGCTGTCATCATAGGTGTCTCCCACCAAGATAATTTTTACCCACTCCCCACCGAAGTATTCCACCCTATTGATTTTTTGCTTTGGAGTGGTGGTGGGCATAAAAATAGTGCCCTTGATCTTCAATCGTTTACAGGCCAAAGCCACCCCTTGAGCATGATTTCCTGCGCTGGCGCAGACAACACCTCGCTCTGCCTCTTCCGGGCTGAGCTTTGTCATCTTGTAATATGCACCTCTAATCTTGAACGACCTCACGACCTGCATATCTTCCCGCTTGAGATAAACCTTAGCGCCGTATCTATCAGAAAGATTTTTATTTAATTCGAGGGGCGTCACATTTATGACCTCCTTTAAAACTTCATGCGCCTCTGCAATCGAATTAACTGTAACCATGTTCAGCATTGTCGCGCAAAGGTATGATCTTCAATTACATCTATCTTCATTATGTACCAGTGAGATTTAGCTGTATAATCATCATTGACTTATATCCCTATTTTAGCTCAAGCCTTTGACCGCAGATCACCAGAGAGAATAAAATACTAAATCGCTCTAATATCATCAAAGTTGATAAACTTATATTTCTCCATTGTCGAAATATACCTATCTATATTCGGTGTTAATATATTCTATAAAATATTTGTCCGAATATTTGGAGTATATCAAAAGTTGTTATATATTTGAGCTATTGTTAATCAGTTCTCTTACAATACGTTCATTGACATCTTAAACAGATAACTTAAGGCAAAAATGATAGTTAGACCTACTATTATTGTGCATTGTTCTTTACAATAATTTAGCTTTCCCTAGGACAATGTCTTTAAGTGTTGATTTATAACAATAACGTAGCGAAGAGAACATAAATCATTATTCAATATGAGTCCACCAGACTCGTTCATTGGCAAAGAGATTAACATCATTGACTCTTTGCAAAATGACAAAAATTATCGCTCCTCGACTAGAATCGAATAGTAAAATAAAGGGTCTCGCTTTAAATGCAGAACCAACATACAATATGATATATTCCTTACTTATTCGATCAGATTTGATGAATGAAAATCCCGAGGGATGAGAACATTGAATTAAGGAGAGTGATAAGGAACATTGGCCGGATAATTACTTCTAAGTAGTTATCCGGCTTTTTTATTTCTCTGCTGACCAACTATGATCCGGCACTAGGTAGTCATAGACCTGAGAATAACGTGCTTAGTCTCTTACAAAGCACTAAGCTGAGAAAGAGGAAATTAACGTTGATTAAAAACCTATCCAATTTTGGCCTAATGTATTGCACTTGCTATTCCTGCACAACCAATGGACGAGAAGAATAATACCGTAATTCAGGCTTGCCTTTATCACGATTGATTAATTCAACCTTGGAGTCCAGCATGACATAATTGATAGGGTGAGAAGAACCTACAAGGGTATCATTGTAAAAGTAATGAAAGAATAAATCAGCGGCTTCTTTGTTTCGATCTCCATCTATCACCGAAATCAGCTTCAAATTTTCGTAAAAATAATTCGACATCTCCCTGAACATATTCCCTGACCATTTCATCTCCCAAAAAGAAAATGGCATCCCGTAACTAGTGTGAACTTCTGCATCTTTGGCCATAGCATACTTGCCCACTTGTAGTATCGGCCAAATCTTTGTTTTAGCCGAAGCAATATCTGCAGACATCTGCAGCTCCACGCCTGTACTAGACAGTTTATAAATGATTAGGGAAGATTTGTTCAGAAAATTATAATTAACTACTACCGGATCCATGTCTTTGCCCGCACTTCTCACTTTTATCGTCATACTTTTTATCTCCACATTAGGCCTAAACCACTCTACGCCTTCAAAAACGATATTCACGCCATACTTCGCCGCCTGCTCTGTAAATGATAAGAGTCCTTTTTCATTCGCGTAGGAAGAAATTACAAACAGGGCTTCTTGTCCTTTAACCGTCCACATGAGCATCAATGCGACAGACATAGTTATCATTCTCTTCATAGTCTAAATTTTACCCAAAGCTAATACTTATCATCAAATATAGAATTATCTAAAGGTAATAAATAACAAAAAAAAGGTATATGTCCGCTCTTAAAGAATATATCTTTTACAGTTTGGCCTTCATCTACGTCATGACGTCAGGTAAATTACCATTGCCATAAGTGACAGAATACATAAATCAGCTACAACCCGGCAACCACCACATTCGATAAAACACAAAAGCTTCCTAAGATATAACCATCGATACCCCCCTATTCCCGCTAGTGCAGCTTATCAACTTCAGCCGATACTGGTAGGTTTGTAAGACTAAAATAAAAGCTGACATTTAACATATCAACATTTCACCACTTCCTAACACTTGTAACTCAGAATGATTTACGTAATTACAGACTGTCAATGCAGGGTTCATATAAGCCTCAAGCTATAAAAGTAACCCAATGCAGAAGCAGGGTAAAGCCATAAAAACACTACGACGCAGACTCTGTTTACGTCGTGAAGTGATAGAAGCCTTCAACAATAAATCAAGCCATGAAAGCTCAGCTTTGCTATGCTAGCGAAAGACTGCAATTTGTGCAATCTGCGGAATTTATTAAGTATCCGTAACTATTTAGGTCATTGCCCTGTAAGGGCAGAATATTGGTGACTACAGGCTTCACCCGTCGTTAAAAGTATGGAATTATTAAAGAATTGTCAAATTTTTTAAAATACACAAGTACCCACGAGAGCAGATATGATAACCATTAATAATAGCATAATATAAACCCTTTATTATACTAAATGATGAATCATGTAAGATGAAGATACAAAGAGGAACTAAAGTGAGTTAAGCATAAAAGCGCACATTAGTGGTTAACTTTTTAAAAGAGGAAAGAGGTAACCAGATACAGGCCGCTGCATATTTTGAAATGAATATACCTACGGTCAGGCGTATATGGTAGACGTACAGGAAGGAAGGTCTTAAAGGCATACAACCTCGCCAGAGAAGCTCTTTTACATCTTAAAAGATTTCTGACTTTTCTAACCGCGCCTCGCTCCCCAAGAGCCACGGGACGAAAGCTACGTCCCCCTTAGACCACGAGACACCTCTGTGTCTCGAACAGCCTCTGTCGCCACCTTCATATCGCAGGGTCTAGCGTTCTAAACGTCACTTTCTGAACATTAAATCCTAGTAGATCCGCTAGTTCGATACCATTATTATTAAACTGTCTCGCGCGAGTGGGTTGATCGATGAATGTCCCTTGTACTATTAGAGGCACAAGAAATAATCTCACCTCAGCAGAATCACCGCACAGCCATAAATACAGTAAGGAATCGGTGCATCCTTCTCCGAGCTAGAGATATTTCTGATCTAAAACATAGATTCTGAATTAATACCCCGGCACACTGCTTTCTCCTACTACAACTCATGATCAGCGCATATACACTATATTTGATCACATGAAAGAAGATCCTGAAATACTCTACACGCCTTCTCCCGAAATAGCTGGCAGAAGCAACATCAAAGCATTCGAGCAATGGCTATTGACTAGCAAGAATCTGCGTTTTGCGGACTACGACAAATTATGGAATTGGTCAACAGACCATATAGAGGAGTTTTGGATTTGCTTATGGGAATATGTCGACATAATATCATGCACCCCATTTCAAACGGTAACGAACGGTCTGTCAATGCCGTATACGAGATGGTTCATTGGAGCGAAGCTCAATTATGCTGAACACATTTTCAGAAATAAAACAGAAGAGCATCCTGCTTTGATTTTCAGAAATGAAAACCGGACAGAAAAGATATCTTGGGCTTTTCTAGAATGTCAAGTTTCAATATTGCGACAGCAGCTTATCGATTTGGGTATCGAATCAGGAGATCGTGTAGCAGGGTATTTACCGAATATTCCGGAAGCTATCATCAGCTTTCTGGCCGTAAACAGCATCGGCGCAGTATGGTCATGCTGCTCACCCGATTACGGCGAAAACACAGTTATAGATAGGTTTATTCAGATTACACCTAAAGTATTAATATGTGCAGACGGCTATCAATATAATGGCAAATCCTTCAATCGGCTATCGCATATTGAGTTGATCCGGCAATCTATTAGTTCTATAGAAAATACAATTTTTATAAAATACTTATCAAGCGAAAGCCATCTTGACCAAAGTATAAATTACGATGACTTAAAAGACCTGTTCCCACCAAAGGTGATCGAATTCGTACCAATAGAATTCAATGAACCAATCTGGATTTTATTTTCTTCCGGAACCACAGGAGCACCCAAAGCCATAACCCACTCTGCCGGTGGTGTATTACTCGAACATTATAAATACCTGCTATTTCATAATGACGTGCATACGGGAGAAACATTCTTTTGGTTTACCACCACAGGCTGGATGATGTGGAACTTTCTACAAGCCAGTATGCTGGTAGGCGGTATTCCGGTTCTTTACGATGGCAGCCCAGGCTATCCTCATCTTAATACCCTGTGGGAATTTGCTGCAGAACTACCCATAAATCACTTTGGTACAAGCGCGCCTTATCTCAGCGCATGTATGAAATCCGGAATAGAACCTGGTCAACATCTGGACTTTCGCAATCTGAGATCGATCGGTTCTACAGGCTCACCCTTACCCCCCGAGGCATATGAATGGGTATATACACATATTAAGAAAAGTGTATGGCTATGTTCCATGAGTGGCGGTACTGATGTATGCACGGCATTTGTCGGAGGCCATCCCATGCTGCCGGTATATAAAGGCTATATTCAATGTAGAGCATTAGCGTGCGCACTTTATGCATTTGACGAAGATGGTAATCAGATTATAGACGAGCTAGGCGAGATGGTTATTACTCGTCCCATGCCGTCGATGCCGATCTATTTCTGGAATGACCCTGATAATATTCGTTATCATGCAAGCTATTTTGAAAATTATCCTTCTATGTGGTGGCACGGTGATTATATTCTCATTAAGCCCAATGGCTCATTACTCATAAAAGGAAGATCTGACGCTACGCTCAATAGAAAAGGTGTAAGAATAGGTACTGCAGAAATATACAATATCCTGGATGGTATAGCCGAAATATCAGACGCCATGGTCATTAATTTAGAATTACAAAACGGAGATGATATTATGATTCTTTTTGTCGTCCTACTAGAGAAGGAGCGACTTGATGATATACTGAAATCCAGAATTAATGTCGCATTAAAAATCCAAGGCTCTCCGCGTCACGTACCGGACGAAATAATTTCAGTACCGCAAATTCCTTATACACTGAATGGCAAAAAAATGGAAATCCCGGTTAAAAAAATCCTGCAAGGACGCCCGATTGATAAAGTAGTAAATCCTCAATCAATCAAAAATCCGGAAGCAATTGATTATATTGTTAGTTCCTCTATTGAAGAACTGCGATCAAAAATTTTGTAGCGCTTAGTCTTTTAGCGACAATGCTGTTGCTCAGCGTATACCAGACGCAAAAAATCTGATAATTTACAATTAATGTAATGCTATATAATTGCACAGCATTTATTTACAACTTGCCAATAATTAATCGTTTAGGATTCCCCTTTGACATAGCAATATTGCATAACCGATGTGGGTTAATATTTTAAGCTTCACTTTTTCTATACCCAAAAAGTAATTTCAAGAGAAAAATCCCAAGATTAATCTATCAGTAAATCTGCGGGCATCAACGAAGTCTGCGGGCAGTAAATATTCGTACATAAAAAATATTGTAACTAATCAATCATTTTCTTTCAGGTCAAAAAATCAGTCATTTTTTTTAGACAAGGCTCATTTTTATGTGAATAGCAGAGCTATTGACGAAAAAAGAGCGGCAAGGCAATAGGAAATGGGCATTTTTATAGCGAAATTCATCGCAACTGATTCGTTACAACATATTAAGTGATTGTTTCCATTCCACTATCTCACAAAAATAACAAACCGATTTTTTATATCAAGCACCTTTCTGAAATCGGTTACACAATCTACAATCTACAGAAGTAGCTATAATAAAAAACCCCGACGGGCGTCGGGGTACTTAATAAACCAATCTCATAAAAAGGAAAAGATATAATAAAAAGACGAAATCCATCATTAGTCCATATGACAGGCTCAAGTCATGAGTTTGAACCTGATACCATCAGCTGTAAAGCAATCCTGTGTAAGAGGTTTATTAGTAAAACTCGCCTTTTTATCTATCTCCGCACTTCTGCGGACTCACAACCTAACGGTTATATCTTTGATAACGCTAATATATAACTTATTGATATCTAATCTACATTTTCGTGTAAAAAAGAATTATTTGTTCTACCAAAAAGTCTGTTTTGGTCACCATTTACATCAATTCTTGAAATAGATCGTCTATCCTTGAATTCATCTTCATCTTCGAGGCTCACTTCTCTTCTTTTGTAAGCCGGTTCATTTTCCATACTATATATACTCTCCGGCGTGTCAAGTGATCCATCAAGAGACCTTCTCACAAAATTTCTTCGTGCTTCATCTAGCTTAGCCTTATCCGGTGATTTGGTAACTTCACTCGCAGTGGAGCGTACATTAAAATCTTCTTGAACAGGTTTAAAGCGGTTAGTTTCCGGTGTCGGAATTAACAAATCTTCATCGTCAAAGTCAACAACTGTAGCCTTGCGCCTCTCTCCCTCCGTTAAACCAAAGGGCGCTTTTACAATTCCGGTAATTTCTTCTAGTGAAATTTTCTTAGACTCGGGTTGCTTCGCTACAGTGTCAGCTCCTATCTGCGTCCTAAATCCTGTAGCAATCAAAGTGACGTTTAATTTCTGGCCTAATGATTCATCTTTGCAATTACCCCAGATAATATTCGTGCCATATCCTGCCTCTTCTTGAACATAGTTGGTAATCTCTGTTACTTCCATCATCGTAATTTCTTTAGTACCGGAAGTCAGATTTAATAATATGTGTTGCGCACCACGGATATCATTTTCTTCAAGCAAAGGAGAATTCATCGCTTCATGAATTGCTCTTCGGGATCTATCTTCTCCTTCTGCACTAGCACTGCCCATTATTGCAATTCCCGATCCCCGCATTACTGTATTTACATCCTCAAAATCTACATTAATATAACCCGTAACAGTAATGATCTCTGCAATACCCTTTGCTGCGGTTGTTAATATATTATCTGCCATGCCAAACGCCTCCGACAATCCGAGATTACCATACATTTCGCTCAGTCGGTCATTGGAGATTACCAGGTAAGCATCTACGTTCTGTTTTAATTCTTCCAAGCCCTCTATAGCATATCGCTGTCTGCGCATTCCTTCAAACTTAAATGGCAGTGTCACTATGGCAACCGTCAGAATTCCCAACTCCTTGGCAGCCTTAGCCAAAATAGGTGCTGCACCTGTTCCTGTACCGCCACCCATGCCGGCAGTAATGAATAGCATCTTGGTACCATCATCAAGAATCTCTTTTACTTCCTCGATGGATTCGAGACAAGCTTGCTTGCCTACTTCCGGTTTTGAACCGGCACCTCGGCCATCGGTAAGATGAGGGCCAAGCTGAATTTTATACTCCACAGGGCTACTTTCAAGAGCTTGATTATCTGTATTACAAACAGCAAAATCAACCCCTTGTATTCCGGCTTGATACATTGACGCCACGGCATTGCCACCGCCGCCGCCTACTCCAATCACTTTTATAATAGAGCCTTTTCTTTTTTTGAAATCAAATTCTAAAGACATAGCCTTACATTTTATATTTTTTGAAATCACAAAAAAACTAATCAACCGATTATCTTACTAATTTAAATTACCATCTAAAAATCTGTATCCGGAGTTGCTTCGAAAAACTTCTTCGTATACGTAAATATTTTACTATACCATCTATTGATGTCCTGATCATCCATGACCAAATCATCTAGAGTCGCATCAGGATTTTCAATTAATTTATCCTCAAAATCTTGCTTGATCTCCTTGTTATTAATGGCATGAATCAGTAATCCCACACCTGTAGCATACATAGGACTAGCCAATGTCGGATTATATCCATGTGCTAAGTGCTCTATAGGCTCTCCGATTCTGCAAGATAAACCAGTATGATACTCCGCCAACAAGTTTATATTCTTCAATAAAGAACCACCTCCGGTCAATACTAGACCGGCAATAAGCTTCTTCTCAAATCCGCTTCTGCGAATCTCCCAGAAAACATAATCAAATATTTCTTCTACCCTTGCTTGAATAATGCGCGCAAGATTTTTTTCCGTAATCTCTTTGTGCTCTTTACCTCTGAAGCCAGGAATGGTTATGATACGATTGTCAAATATTTCATCAGCAAGAGCAGAACCAAATCGCACTTTCAACTTCTCAGCCTGATCGTGCATTACTGTGCATCCCTCTTGAATATCTCTAGTGATCACATTACCACCGAATGGTATTACAGCGGTATGTCTTATCAAGCCATCTTTAAAAATCGTAATATCTGTGGTTCCCCCTCCGATATCCACAAGTGCAACTCCTGCCTCTCTCTCGGCCATGGATAATACGGCAGACGCACTGGCAATAGGCTCAAGTGTAATGTCTTGAACATTCAAGCCTACCTTTTCCACGCACCTCATTATATTCTTGGAGGCAGATATCTGTCCGGTTATAATATGAAAATTGGCTTCTAATCGGATACCACTCATCCCCACAGGATCAATAATGTCTTGCTCGTCATCAACACTATACTCCTGCGGAATAATATGCAAGATTTTATCACCTGGAGACAAAACAAGTCTATGCATATCATTGACTAGCTTCTCTACATCTTCCTTTGATATCTCCGAATTCATATCCGAACGAATCAACAGCCCTCGATGATGGAGGCTCTTAATATGTTGGCCTGCTATGCCAACATGAATATTGGAAAATTTCAGTCCAGAATTTCGCTCGGCTATCTCAACGGCATCTCTTATTGATTTAACCGTTTTATCAATATTCGAAACAACTCCTCTAGAAACACCCTCAGAAGGAACAGTTCCAAAGCCTACAACTTCAATTTTATCATATTCATTGCGGCGACCCGCGATAGCGCATATCTTGGTCGTTCCTATGTCTAACGCAACTGTTATTTCCTTAGAATTAAAATTTGCCATAATTCAACATTTCATTAATTAAGGTAGATCTTTTGTCATGCCTCGCCCAAGTACTTGATTCGCAATAGAAATATCTATCTCATCGTACTTCCCCCAATTATTCGTCTTGGACAGGTTATAATAAAAATCTTTTAGATTATTCAATTTTATACTCAATTCATCAGTGTAAGCCAATACAATTTTTTCACTTCCTAATTTCGGAACAAGAATAAATCTACCATTCTTATCAAGATGAATTTGTTCTATAAGCGAACTATTAAATTCATCATTTCGAATCTCATGTGCTATAGCATATGCCATAGACAATCTGGGCTTAGTGTGCGCCGAATCAGAAGGTTCAAATTTTTCAAAATTTCCTGTTATTAATGGAACTCTTGAAGCTCTCTTCTTCGTCACATTGACATATACACCATATTGGTCCAAATAAAAACTACTGCCATCAGCGGACATCACACGCGCAATAGGTCGTCGTTGCTCGATATCAATAATTAACTTCCTATCTGCATTCAAAAACGCATGCGCATCATACACGCGAGAATCTTTCCTTATCAATTCCTCAATAATACTGAGATCCACACGTCCTAGTGACTCAATAGCAAGATCATTCTTATAACCACTACGGATAATAGACTCGACTTCATCTGCCCCAATTATATCACCTATATCTGTGTACGCATCTATATTCACTTCAAAACCAGACAATGGCCTTTCATATGACGACACGATTCCCTTAAACCATAGCACCAATACCATTAAAGCTAGCGCATTAACACAGACCGTCAAGGCCAGAGTTTTATGTTTAATAAAATACTTCTTCATCATATACGTTTTCAACAATCATCAAAATTTCTTATATCACATAATTCAGTCTCTACTTATAGTCTGACTAGTTTATCTTCTTAAATATCTGTTTCATTCTTGATAAGAATTTTACTTTTTCAATTTTATTATCTCATCGGTAATAAGCTCAGTCGCATTGGCTATGCCTAATTTGCTGACATTATTCTCCATTCTTCTTAGCTCTTCTCTATCTCTCGCGAGCGTCAATACGCTTAACATTCCATTTTTAATCAAGTCTTGATCAGAAATATAAACGGCTGCATCTTGATTGACTAAGGCCATAGCATTTTTAGTCTGATGATCATCTACCACATTAGGAGATGGTACTAAAACAGCAGCTTTCCCCAGCAACATGATTTCAGATAATGTCAGTGCTCCTGCCCTTGTTAACATAAGATCCGCTGCACGATATACTAAAGACATGTCGTTAAAAAATGACTCGACTCTGATATGTGCAAGCTTAGCTGTCTCGCTATCTCTATAACTTTCAAAGTGTGCGCCACCCGTCTGCCATAAAAACTGAACCTGAGGGTCGTCAGTTAATAATGCTGCCGAAGATCGCATTGCTTCATTAAAGGTACGAGCGCCCAAGCTTCCTCCCATAATCACAACTAAAGGCAAATCAATCCTGAAACCCAACCTAGCCTTTGCCTCCTCTCGATTCATTAAACCGCCTTCAAACGCTCTTACAGGATTTCCTGTCATGATCGTTCTTCCCTTTGGGAAAAAAGCTAATGTAGAATCGTATGCAACACAAATTCGATCTGCACGGGAGGACAATATCCTATTTGTCAGACCCGGATACGAATTCTGTTCCTGCACCAATGTCGGAATCTTCATAAGACTCGCCATATACACAGCCGCCGCACTAGCATATCCACCAAACCCCGCAGCCACATCCGGCTTAAACCTTCTGATAATTCTATACGATCGCCAGAGACTGTTTACAAGCTTAATCGGAAAAAGTAAATTCCTATATGTCAAATTGCGCTGAAGACCACTTATCCATAAGCCTTCAATTTGAAATCCCGCTTCCGGGATTCTCCGCATTTCCATCCTATCCCTTGCTCCTATAAAAAGTATAGAAACATCAGGTATTCTTTTTTTCAACTCCTCGGCTACCGCCAACGCCGGAAATATGTGACCACCAGTGCCACCTCCACTAATGATGATCCTCATTCCGATCCTCTATATCTTCTAAAGCTACAGATTGAAGCTGTGCACTCTCTACATATCGACTTACACTGAGTATAATTCCTAATGAAATACAGGTAAATAAAATAGATGTTCCACCCATAGAGATTAAAGGTAGTGTCAATCCCGTTGCTGGAACTAATTGAACTGAAACAGCGATATTGGCAAAAGCCTGTATTACAATATTCAGACATAATCCAAAGGCCAGAATAGCCCCAAAAGCTTTCGGACAGCGAGTCACTAGTGAAATACACCTTATTAACAACCACAAATAGAGTCCTAATATGACTAAGCCTCCTATCAACCCATACTCCTCACATATAATGGCATATATGAAGTCTGCATAGGAATAAGCTAGATAGTTTCTTTGAAAACTGTTGCCTGGGCCCACACCAACAAGTCCACCATTGGCAATAGCAATTTTCGATTGCTCGACTTGATGCTCTGTACCTGTCAAAAAATCATCAATTCTGCTCTGCCATGTATCTACCCTAATCAAGTCAGGCTTATATTCTCCAAGAGCAGCAACCCCTATAAAGCCCATTAGACCAATGACAAAAAGCATAGCAATGTATCGCATACTCACCCTTCCGATGAACATCATGGTAAGACATGTAACCATTAACAAGACAGCCGTAGAAAGATTTGCCGGCATGATCAACATACAAATAACCACTACCGGAATAATAATAGGTAGAAAGGCACTCTTAAGATCTTTGATAAAGTCCTGCTTACGAGATAAAGATCTCGCTACATATATAATAAGTGCCAGCTTGGCCAGGTCTGATGTTTGGAAATTTTGATCTATTAAAGGAATAGTAATCCACCTGGCCGCTCCATTTAGTCTAGTCCCGTAAAAAATAGTGTAGATTAATAACGGTATGGCTATCCCCAATAAAATAGGCGCTATCTTAGAATACTTCATGTAATCTAAATTATAACATAGATACATGAGCATTAACCCTCCCGCGATGAACGCGAACTGCTTAAATAAAAAATACTCAGTATTGCCACCATGATACTTCAATGCCTCACTGCCGGCCGTACTGTATACCACCAATAACGAGAATAGAGCAAGAATTCCGCAAATCATCCAGATTATCCTATCCCCTTTAAGCCGAGAAGTAATATCTATAAACTCTTTCAATATTCGTAAATTGAATTAATTAATTTTAATAAATCATCCCCAAATCGCTAATCAATAAACACTATAATACAATCTATCTAATCTTTAAAGTAACAATACTTACAATCGCCAGTAAAACACCAACAATCCAAAACCTCGTAACTATCTTCGCCTCGTGTATTCCTTGCTTCTGATAATGATGATGCAACGGTGACATTAAAAACATCCGCCTTCCTTCTCCATACTTTCTTTTAGTATACTTGAAATAACTTACTTGAAGAATTACTGACAAAGTCTCAATTAAAAAGATTCCACATATTAAAGGCAAAAGTATCTCCTTTCTTAATACTATAGCTAATGTCGCTATGACACTTCCCAACGTAAGGCTTCCTGTATCCCCCATGAATACACGTGCTGGATATGAATTCCACCACAAGAAGCCTACACATGCACCTATAAATGCAGCACAAAATATAACTATCTCCTCTGATCCAGGCAAGTAAAGTATACTGAGATAATCAGCAAACTGAAAGTTACTTGATACATAGGCAAAAATAGCGAAAGTAGTAGCTATAATGGCCGAAATCCCGGCAGCAAGACCATCCAGACCATCTGTAAGATTTGAACCATTGGATACTGCTGTGATCAAGAAGACAATAAATGGAACAAATATTATTGTTACCATTACGTCCGAATTATCCCCGAGTAAGTCTGCTATCTTACGATAATCCAAATTATTCCCCTTTAAAAAAGGCACATTAGTCAATGATGATTTGACATATACATATGAACTGGCATCAGGAGAACTTGAATCAAGATATCGTACGATCTTATAATTGCCAGCTTCAGCCTCCTCGAATGTCATACGAACAACTATATCATTATGATACAACATTACAAAGCCGATAAATAAGCCAAGCAAAACTTGACCTAGTAGCTTAAATTTACTCTGAAGTCCAGACTTTGATTTTTTAAATACTTTAATATAATCATCTGCCAACCCTACACTACCCATCCACACTACAGAAACTAAAAGCAACAAGATATATATGTTCTGAAACTTCGAAACTAGTAATACCGGAACAATAATCGCCAGAATAATAATTATTCCACCCATAGTAGGTGTGCCTTCCTTTTCCTTCTGGCCTGCCAACCCTAAATCGCGCACCGATTCGCCGATTTGCAATGATTTCAAAGAGCTAATTATTCTGTTTCCAAAACTGATAGCAATAATCAAACTTATGATCATGCCTAGCGCAGCCCTGAAGCTTATATATTGAAATAGACCGGCACCGGGCCAGTCAAAATTCTTGTCAATAAATTCGAATAAGTAAACTAACATCTCATATACTATCAATTAAAAAAAGCAGTGGGATCTAATCTTTATTAGATGCACCACTGCTACTGTTAAAACCAACCTGAGAATGATAATAGAACCTACTCTTATATATCCTTAAACAAATATTGTTTTATTATTTCTTGATCACTAAAAAATTCCCTAATACCATTTATCTCTTGATAATCCTCATGACCCTTCCCGGCAATTAAAATTGTATCATTCTTGTGGCTCGTTATCAGTGAAGTAATTATTGCACTCCTACGATCCTCCATTATAATCACCTTCTTCTTCTCATTCTCATCAAGTTTTTCCTCCATATCGCGTATAATTCTTCTGGGATTCTCAAAACGCGGATTGTCACTGGTAAAAATCGAAATGTCACTATTCGCAGCCATTACTTTACCCATAATAGGTCGCTTGGACACATCACGATTTCCGCCACATCCTGCCACACAAATAAGTCTCCCCTCACTCATACTCCCCCTTAAAGTCCGTAAAACCTTCTCAAGAGCATCTGGTGTATGAGCATAATCTACAACCACTCGAGGATGTAAACTGACCACTTCCATTCTTCCCTTAGCAGGAGATAAACCACTCATCTTTTCCACAATAAGGTCATCATCGACATTTAAAAACTCCTTGGCGCATGCATAGATTGCTAACAGGTTATATGCATTAAACTTTCCGGTAAGGCGCGTATAGAAGTTGATATCATTAAGCAATAACTGCATACCATAAACATCTTCACCAAGATATCTACATCTGTAATCCGTCAATCGGGTCAAACTGTAGCCCCTGTGTACACCTTTAAAATGCTCAACCATAACCTTTCCATTAGGATCGTCAATGTTCACGATACCAATTGAATCTTCATCGAGACTATCAAAAAAACTCCTTTTAGCAGAAATATAATTCTTGAAAGTACCATGATAATCTAGATGATCATGTGTGATATTAGTAAAAATCCCACCACCATAACGAACACCCGCAATACGCCTCTGATGTGCCGCATGCGAACTCACTTCCATGAATACATATTGACATCCATGCTCAGACATTAAACGTAATGTCATATTAAGTGAAATAACATCCGGAGTAGTAAGATCACTTGAGAACTTCTCATCGTTGATCATTATTTCAATCGTCGAAATCAATCCGACTCTATACCCCAATTCTTTAAAGAGGTAATATAATAAGGTAGCCACCGTAGTTTTTCCATTAGTTCCGGTAACACCTATTAAAATCAGTTTTTCGGATGGCCTATCATAATAATTAGCCGCGATCTTTCCTAAGTCTTCCCTTATATCACGACTGATGATATAACACACACTTTCAATTAATGTATCAGGTAATTTTTCACATAATATCGCTGTCGCACCTGCTTCGATAGCCCTATTGATAAAATCATGACCATCAGAGCTTGTGCCTTTTATCGCTACAAATAGATAATTACCACTTACTTTTCTTGAATCCAGTTCCACTCCTTCGAGCAGAATATTTGGGTTTCCTTTTATTTCAATACTTCCTGATTCAGGAAGTAATTCATTCAATTTTTTCATCACGCTTACCTAATTAAGATAAAGAGTGATCTCGTTTTTAGTTATTTCATTTCCCGGACGGATCGACTGTCGTATTACTTTACCATAACCATCCACCTTGACTTTCATTCCTATATTTTCAAGAACATAAATTGCGTCTCTTGGGCCCATACCTTGTACATCTGGTACAGTATTGGTTGAAATTAAAGCCTTCGAATTAAGCACTTCTCCAAAATCACTTGAATACCCCTTCACCCAACTACCTACCGACTTAAAAGGAATCTCTAACGTATTAAATATCTGTGCGTAATCTCCTTCTTGTCCGTAGTATTTACCTTTGAATTTACCTGGAATGTCTTTGGTGTTTTTGATGGCATACTCTGTCGGCTCCAATGCTTGAACCCAATCCATTATCCTCTTGAATACCGGCCCTGCCACAACATTGCCGTAATATTTTGAGCCATTCAATCCATAGATCACTACGATCATAGAATACTTAGGGTTAGAAGATGGCCAATATCCCACAAAAGATGCATTATACTGTATCTCTCCGCCATTGTATCCTAACTTGGCAGTACCGGTCTTTCCTGCAAAAGTGTATGCTCTTGATTTAAGATTCGTAGCCGAACCTCTCTCCACTACACCTTCAAGCATGGCCTGAAGTGCTTCGATATTCTGCTTTTGAGCAATGGGCTCTTTAGATCTGGAAGGCTTTATTTTCTTTAGTACTTTCTCCCCTTTTTTAATCTCAGAAACTAAATAAGGTCTCATTCTATATCCGTCATTCGCCACAGTATTATAAAAATTCAGTATTTGCAATGGCGTATATTGAACCTCGTAACCATGCGCCATCCATGGTATAGTTGTATTGTACCAGTTCTTTTTGTCCTTTACAGGATCTTTTACCTGCGGCTGGGGCTCACCTTGAATATCAACATCCGTCGGTGAATACATGCCAAATTGATTCAAGCGTGATGCAAACTGAGACCAATTCTTAGTTTTATTGTAAAACTCATCAGCAGCAGAAGCGATTCCGACATTAGAAGATTTTTCTAGAGCCACTCTCAATTCACCTTCAGTAATTCCATTATTACCACTATCATGCATGAGATGCCCATAAAAATTCTTCTTACCCATCGAAAAATCCACTACAGAACTCGGCTTGTAAGCATTATCTTCAAGCAGTGCCAGCACCGTAGCTGCCTTCATCGTACTACCAGGTTCGGAGCTGTGCGCAATCGCAAAATTTTTAAACTCTCCTATGACGCCATTAGCATTTTTAGATAAATTGGAAATCGCTTTAATCTTACCTGTGCTAACCTCCATGATTACCGCAGTCGCTGCCTGACCTCCGGACTCTTTCAACCCACGCAACAATTCATTGTGCATAACATCTTGAAGTCCGATATCAATCGTCGTCACGATATCATTACCTCTTATGATTTCAAACTCCGTAGGATCAAAAACAGGAATGTACAAATCAGGTGCTACACGTTTCATATAGGTCTTCTTCTGTTCTCCCTGCAATAGCGTATTATAATAATGCTCTAATCCTACACGAAAAGAATCACGATCTATACCTATAGTCCTAGCTGCCAAGTCTTTAAATGGCCGTTGTCTGCGATACTTTCTAAGCTTGATAATACCACCCTTGTATTGTCCCTTCTCAAAGAGAGGTAACTCACTCAGTTTTTTCATCTTAAAATGATCAATATCATCAGCTATCAATAGATTCCTATTGCCACCGGATTGTTTCTTTATATAAGATACCCGTGCACTGACAATCTTGCCTTTCCACTCGTGAGGAGAATATTTTCCCACTACAGTTGCCAAACCTGCTGCCAGTCCATCAATATTGGCATAAAAATCCTTATCGCTAGGCGCTACAGGATCCATCCGTATGTCAAAGAACTCAACTGACGAAGCCAAAATACTTTTGCCATCGTCCGCCAAAATCTGCCCTCTTTCAGTCTTCATTGGCCGCCAAACCATATAATTTCTATCTTTTTTGGCTCGCCATTCATCTCTTTCAAGAACAGATATGACAAAAACTCTATACCCTATCAATACTGCCAACAGAATGAATACAAACAGCACAAAGTACACTCTGTACAACAACTCATTCTTGCGATCTTGACTAGGCATCAATTTTCTTAATTTTTTTCGGAATACGAACCTCTTTAGTCATATCCACCCCCTTTACATCTTTGATGACTTCATGCATCGTCCCCTCAAACATCATTTTTTGCAATATTGAAAAGTACTCCTGTCTGACATCTTCTGTTTCTTTATGCACTTTGTCAATTCTTCTTATCTTATTTTCAGCACTATGAACAGTACCTATGTAAAATAATGTCAACATACACACCAATCCAAAATATGGCAACCAGTCATACAGTCCAAATTTTTTATTTTTAGTAGCCATTCTATTTAGTTTTTTCAAGCACCCTCAGTTTAGCACTTCGAGCCCTTGGATTAATTCTGCATTCTTCTACACTAGCCATTATTGGCTTCTTATTTATCCATTTTATTTTCCAATCAATCTCACTATCTCTCGACAATTCCTGAAAGACTCTAACCACCTCCTTTACGATTTTATCCTCAAGAGAATGATAAGACATAACAACCATCCTTCCATTTAATTTCAAACTCCTTATAGCTGATTCAAGAAACGTCCGCAATGCAGATAATTCATCATTCACCTCAATACGCAACGCCTGAAAAACCTGCGCCTTATATCGATTCTTGTCCCCAATACTCACTCTATCCAGCATCTCGACAAAAGCTGCAGAAGAATCAACTTTATTACGACTTCGATTCTCAACTATAACTTTAGCAAGTGTCTTCGCATTCCGAACTTCACCGTACGCAGAAAAAATTCGCTGCAATTGCTCTGCTGAATAAGCATTAAGAATGTCCTTGGCCGTAACAGATACCGAATCATTCATTCGCATATCTAGCGGCCCTTCAAATCTGAAGGAAAAGCCTCTCGAACCTACATCCAGCTGATGAGAAGACACCCCGAGATCAGCAAGCACACCATCTATTTCAACTTTACCTAGATACTCAAGAAAATTTGAAATGTATTTATAGTTAGACCAGATCAATTCGAACCGATCATCATCAATTACATTATTCAAAGCTTCTTTGTCGTGGTCAAAAGCTATTAGAAACCCTTTGGCATCTAATCTATTTAAAATCGGTCTTGAATGGCCTCCTCCCCCAAACGTCGCATCCACATATACACCACCTCTATCTTCTATCAAATAATCAAGACAAGCGTCGAGCATCACCGGTATGTGATATTCCCCTTTTGACTCAATCATGACTTCTATCAGATTTAGAAAAAACTTGATGAGCAATAGAAGAAAAATCTTCCGGCTCTTGACTGATCATTTGCTCATATCGATCCTTAGACCATAATTCTATGAGCTGTTGATAGGCAAAAACCATAACATCTGCCTGAATGCCCGCATAATCCATCAGACTCTTCGGTAGCAAAATTCTCGAGGCACTATCAATTCTTATTTCAGAAGCCCCTCGATAAAAATATCTCACTACTTGCCTGTGCTGACTATCATACAAGTTCAATCTCTCAAATTCTTCAACTTTCAGATCCCAAACTTTTTTGGGATACAAGATCAAATGTTTCTCAAAACCTCTATTGATTACAAACTCTTCTTGCTCAGCGCCCAGCTGACGAAGTAGTGCGGATGGCAACCTCAATCGGCCTTTATCATCCAGCCTGCAATCAAATTCTCCAGTCAGTCGGAACACCTTTTTTTCTTAGTCAGGTCAAATGTAGAAAGCGATTCCCACTTTCTACCACAAATCAACATATTATTTTTTCCTAAATATGATAAATAATCATCATATGTATAACTTTGTAAACAATATGTTTATATAATATCAACAATCTTAATACAAATGATCGAAAATCAGGCTCTGACTAGCCCAGGTTGGATAAGACAAATATATAACATTTTTATATAATATATTATATGTTGATAGTCAATTATGCATGTTTTTTTTCTTAGCGCATTATATAAAAGCATTATCATCCAACGCTAGTCACAAAACATCAGCTATGTTCTTTACCAGATAAAAGCTAAGTAGGCACGCTTATTCTTTATTTCGAATGTGCGACAGAAAGAGCTCGATTATGTGAAGAGATTAATCGTAAGGCAATTAAGCAAGATAGTATTGCCGAATATTTCGAAGGCGAAGCATAATAACGCCTCTGATGGCTTCTTTGATGATACCAATATTCATTTTGGATATGCCTAATACTCTATCTTTAAATACGATAGGTACTTCTTTAATCCTAAAGTTAAGCTTATACAAGACATATTTCATCTCTATCTGGAAGCCGTAGCCTGTCAAACCTATTCTGTCCAAGTTTATAGCACGTAATGCTTGACGGCTGTAGCATATAAATCCGGCTGTAGGATCAAGTATGGGCATAGCTGTAATCAATCTGACATACAATGATCCTCCTCGACTGATAAATATTCGATCTTTTCCCCAGTCTTGTACCCCTCCGCCCTTTACATATCTAGATCCGACCACCACATCGGCTTGACCCTCTACTATAGGCGCACTCAATCTCGGGAGGTCTAGCGGATCATGACTAAAGTCCGCATCCATCTCATAAATCAAATCAAACCCTGCCTCCAGAGCATACTTAAAACCAGCAATATATGCTGTTCCCAATCCCAATTTTCCTTTGCGACGCAATAGATGTATTCTATTCGAATCCTTATCGGAGGAGATCATAGCGTCTACCAAATTACCTGTGCCATCAGGAGAATCGTCATCTACGATGAGTACTTGATAATTGTCGTGAGCGAGGACAGCCGAGATGATAGCAGCCACATTTTCGATTTCATTGTAGGTCGGAATGATTACTAAATGTCTCAAGTTAGATTTCTAAGACGGCAATATTAAAGAAAAAAATAATATATAACCCTATCTATCGCTCATTTTGATAAATAGGACACCTTAAGGCAGTTCCGTTTCGAAGATCATGCAGTAAGAGATTTCGACGATATCTTCAACTTGAGGTTTCGAATAATAATCGCCATCACTTCCATAAGGTGGTCTATGGGCTTTGGCTGTAAGTGTCTGTGGAGCAATATCCAGATACTCAAATCCCCCCTGCACTTCTATGATTTCTCTCAGAATGTAAGCAGATGCGCCACCTGGCACATCTTCATCTACAATGAGTAACTTATTTGTCTTGGCCAATGATCGCACAATGATATGCTCTGTATCAAATGGCAAAAGGGTCTGGACGTCAATGATCTCTACGGACGAGCCTGTGTCTTTTATTCTTTCTGCGGCTAATAAGCACAGTCGAATACAAGAACCATAGCTTACGATGGTTAGGTGCTGTCCTTGTGTTAAAATTTCAGGGATACCAAGTGGAACTGTATAAGTGCCGATATTGTCAGGCAACTTTTCTTTTAAGCGATATCCATTAAGACATTCGATCACTAATCCCGGGTCGTTACTTTTTAGCAATGTGTTGTACATACCCGCTGCTTGTGTAAAATCACGAGGTACACATATATAAATGCCTCTTAAGCTGTTAAGCAGCATACCGATCGGTGATCCACTATGCCAGATCCCCTCCAGACGATGCCCACGCGTTCTGATAATGATGGGGGCTTGTTGTTGGTTATTACTCCTGTAACGAAGAGAGGCTATGTCATCGCTCAATATCGGCAATGCATAAATCACGTAATCAAGATATTGTATCTCGGCTATTGGCCTGAGTCCTCGCATCGCCGCGCCAACACCCTGACCTATTATTGTCCATTCTCGTATCCCCGTATCTGCCACACGTAACTCGCCAAATTTCTCCTGCAGACCTGCCATACCCTGATTTACATCACCGATCTTGCCCACATCTTCTCCAAATGCCAAAAGCTCAGGTCTATTGGCGAAAGCCACATCAAAAAATTTATTAATCAATTGGTATCCGCTGACTACCGGACTATCTGTAGAATATTCCGCTGGAATTATAGGAACTTTTAAAGCACTGTTCTTATCCTCAGAAAACAATGGAGATCCATAATGCTCAGCAAGCCATGCCTCGATATCATCAATAAAACGCGTGAGCTCCTCGTGAGGCTCTAACCCATTAACATGCAGTCCATAAGAAAGCTCCTTTGCATTCTGAAGCAATTCACTCTGTGTCGGATTTACGAGAGCTGAGAGCTTATGAAGAACTTGCTTTAGTGCTTCATGCTCATGCTGGGCTATCAATCTTGTATGAATATCATGTAGAACTGACCTTTTGTACACAGCTTGATACTGATACTCCTGCCAGATTGCCAGCTTTTCCTTTCGCACATACACACGTGCTTCTCTTGACATACTGGTAATATCTTGCGCGGAAAGAATTTTATTGGCTGTAAGCCAATGTGTCATCTTATGAATACAATCATACTCCTTTTCCCAGGCTAGCCGCTCAAATGATTTGTACCGTTCGTGAGATCCACTGGTAGAATGACCCTGTGGCTGTGTCAACTCTTGAACATGCACCACTGATGGTACGTAGCTGTCACGAGTCTTGTGTATTGCTTTTTCAAATGTTTTGCACAAGCTCACATAATCCCAGCCCTTGACAGTATAAAGGTCAATACCATTGCTGTTGTTCACTCTTTTAAAACCCTCAAGCACCGTAGAAATACTTCCTTTTGTCGTTTGTATCTCGGTCGGCACAGATATTCCGTAACCGTCATCCCATACTACGATTACTAATGGCACCTGCAAAACACCGGCAGCGTTGATAGTTTCCCAAAAAACACCTTCCGAAGTACTCGCGTCCCCTATTGTGCAAATGCAAATCTCTCGTCCGTTATCACTAAACTTCTTAAACGAATCAGGCAAAGCTAGGTCGCGATGAAGACGCGATGCATAGGCCAAACCCAAGGCTCGGCCCATCTGCCCACCTGTCGAACTGATACCTGAGGTGCTATTTATAACTTGAGTCGTATCTACCCATTCGCCATTTTGATGGTAGGGAGTTGCGAAATGGGCCACCATCTGCTTCCCACCGGAAAACTTATCTCGTTCGGGAAAACTATACATCTGTGCTAAGTAATCAGAGACAGAGCATAAACCTAATGCCATCATAAGTGTCTGATCTCTGTAATAACCCGATCTGTGATCACCAGGCCGGATATATTTGGCTAGAGCGATCTGAGCTACTTCTTTTCCGTCAGAAAAAACACCAAATTTCGCTTTTCCTGTCAGTACTTCTTTTCTACCCTGAAGACTTAACTCTCTGCTTATCAATGCTAACCAGAAATCTCTAATGACCTCATTCTTGAATGCATCATGACCGCTTTTACCCTTATTCAGGACATCATTCAGTATGTCTGCTTCAAATAAATATTCTGCCATAAAGAGGCCGGTAGATTGGTTTGAAGAACAAAATTAAGGTTCTATTGCTAGAAATAGCTGATAGATTTCCACAAAGTCAGTTGATTCATAAATAATTGCCTACGGACATTAACGCTGTATTAAGATTTATCAGGGTAGTTTGGAGTACATCTTAATGAAATAATTATGTAACTTTGATTCATAAAAATTTACATGATGAAAAAATTATATATTCTTTCTTTTGTCTTTGCTCTAGTTGCATCAAGCTCCGCGTATAGCCAAGGCAACGGCCAGCTTATTGATTCAGGTCCGATTATGACATTTGAGTCGTCTGTTGTTGATTACGGCGAGATAGCACAGAATTCAGAACCTGTCAGAAAGGTCAAGTTCACAAATACAGGAACAGAACCCCTTGTTATTCAGAGTGCTAGAGGTAGTTGTGGATGCACGGTTCCTACCACACCAAAAGAACCAATTATGCCTGGTGAAACTTCGACAATCGAAATTCGCTACGATACGAAAAGACTCGGCAGAATAGATAAAACGGTGACTATTATCACCAATGAAGGTGGTGAGCCTCACACGCTCAGAGTAGCGGGTAATGTACATCAAGTGCAAGAAGACAATGTGCCAAAACCTACTAATACGTTGATAAAGCCGAATTAGTCGGAAATAAAAAATATATCGCAAGCCGGAGAACAAAATTCTTCGGCTTTTTTTATTCCTTCACAATCGAGATTTTTGCCTTTGTAGGGATCCATTAATTGACAATAATCAGAATCGTTTAATATGCTTATACTTTTATCTCCGGCTAAGACACTAGACTTCTCTCCTCGTGAGGTTCTAGAATACTCCCGACCATCATTTATAAGGGAAGCTTCAGAGCTGAATGGTGTTCTCAAAAAAAAGAGCGTTGCCGAACTGATGGATTTAATGTCTATCTCAGAAAAGCTCGCTATCGAAAATCATAAAAGGAATAAACAGTACAAAAAAGAACATACCCCGCACAATAGTAAACAGGCAATCTTCGGGTTCAAAGGCGACGTCTATTTAGGGCTTGACGCCCAAACCTTGTCCAAACAAGAAATCGCATATGCGCAGAAACACCTTCGTATTTTATCCGGTCTTTATGGCGTATTGAAGCCCTTAGATCTTATGCAAGCCTATCGACTAGAGATGGGTACAACTTTACACACTTCTAAGGGTAATAATTTATATCAATTTTGGAAAGACAAAATCGCAAAGCTCTTGACTTTAGAAGCCTCTCAACTAGGTGGTGGGCCAATAGTTAATCTGGCATCAGATGAATATTTCTCCGTGGTCAATAATAAAGCCCTAAAAGTGCCTGTATTAAACATTAACTTTAAAGAGCGCAGAGACGGAGTGTTGAGATTTGTCACTTTTAACGCTAAGAAAGCTAGAGGCATCATGGCGCGATCAATCATTAAAGATGGTCTTAGTTCAATAGAGACTGCCAATACCTACGATATCAATGGTTACTTATACTCAGAAGAGCACAGCACAGGCGATTCATGGTTGTTTATTAAAGAAGTCTAAAGCAATTCTATTTTATCTATTCTTTACGTCATTTATCTATATAAAACTGCCCTTCCTCTATAAAATGAATGAAACAATACATCTTGATTTAACTTCGTGTCATGTCAGAAAGAAAAATATTCGAGCGAGCACAAAAAACGGTAAAGCAGCGTAAGAGCTTCTTACGTCATGTTTTTTCGTGGGTCGTTTTGAGTATTTTCTTCATCTTATTAAATCTAAGTACTTCTGATTACTTCTGGGCCATCTTTCCAATACTAGGATGGGGAATAGGTGTTGCTTTCCATGGAATTCGTGTTTTTTCGAATGAATGGGAGAATCAAGAAATAGACAAGGAATACGAGCGATTAAGACGTAGAGATCTCATGAAGAGTGGGTTTTACGAAGAAGATTTCAGAAAGGAATCCGGCAATAAGGATAAGTGGTCTGACGACGATTTTGTATAATAGCTACACATAATGCTGAGATCATCCTGGTCGTGCGATTTCTCTTTAAGAATCTATCTGGATAATATCTCGTCAAGTCAGAACTTATCACTAACTTCATTGACGTATATACTGATACAATGAAGCTATCAAATGATTCACCCATGGTCAAGAGCTTGCCAATAAAAGAAAGGGTTCATAAAATTATCTTTGAGACGGACACTTTTGGAGGCAAGCTGTTTGATGCAGTACTCTTGGTATTGATATTTTTAAGTGTTGTAATTGTAGCCCTTGAGACTGTTCCGAGCCTCAATACTGCATGGATAGAGAGATTTCTTTATTTGGAGTGGATATTCACGATAATCTTCACTACAGAGTATATATTACGTATATGGAGCACTAAAGACTCCCTAAAATATGTAACAAGTACATATGGCATCATCGATCTAGTGGCCATCATTCCCACGTATTTGTCTCTATTCTTGGCAGGAGCACAATATTTCATGGTCATTAGGGCATTACGTCTATTAAGGATATTCAGAATATTCAAGATGGCCAGATATCTTGATTCTGGGGAATTTATCATTAAGTCCGTCAAAGCTAGTCTGTCGAAAATAAGCGTTTTTTTATTCTTTATCATATTGATGGTATGCATATTCGGATCTATTATCTACATCGTCGAAGGTCCTTATAACGAAGCATTTGATAGTATTCCTAGAAGTGTTTATTGGAGTATTGTCACCCTCACTACTGTCGGCTATGGAGATATCAGCCCTGTCACACCATGGGGGCAATTCTTGGCCAGCTTGATTATGATCATGGGATATGGTGTAATAGCTGTGCCTACTGGCATAGTTTCATCTGAGATGATGAAAAATAGAGATGAAAAAGATATAGATACAAGAGCATGTTCTAACTGTAGCGAAGAAGGACATGATAGTGATGCTTCATATTGTAAATACTGTGGACATGAATTGTCAATGCCCTTATAATCAATAAGATAAAAATCATACAACATAACCAGAAAATAATGAAATTTGTATTCCGATCAGAAAAAATATCAGCGTCAATATGATGCAACTGGATCATAAAAAGTCATATTTAACATACCGTATCCTAGATACGAATGAGACATTGCGATGGGCCACCATTAGCAGTCTTATCATGGTGATTATAGGCTTTTATTTAATGACCCATTGGTTAGAGTTTAATGAAACTCGCTTGGGTTATAGTCTTTACGACCCTATTCTGGACTTGGTTTCGCCTAAGAATTTTACATATGAGATATTCTTTTCTACTTATGCGGCTATCTTTCTTGGTTTAGGTTTTAGTCTAAGAACACCATGGATGATGGTCAGAACGAATATGAGTATTCTTGCACTACTGGGATTAAGGATGGTGAGTATGTATCTAGTGCCACTTGAGCCTCCTGCCAATATTATACCACTAGAAGATAGCTTTCTTATGTCAACGGTGTACAGCAACAAGATTCTGATGAAGGATTTATTTTTTTCCGGACATACTGCTTCTATTGCCCTCTTAATATTTTTAGTCGAGAAGAAATGGGTGTCATTGGTTCTTCTCCTTTGTGGGGTGACCGTCGGAACATTATTGATCATGCAACATGTTCACTATTCTATCGATATATTGGGTGGGTTCTTTTTTGCTTGGCTTGCAGCCAAATTCGGTAAAAGCATGGCTGAGCAATTTCTTCTATTCTTGCGTACTACAGTCATATCACCGCCACGTTGATCCGTTATTGTTGAAATGCTGAATTGACTAATTGCCCAACTTCCTGCCCTGAGCCTGCAGAAGGGCTGAATTACCTAATACATAACTATCGATTAAACTCTCGTCCGCGAGACGAGACGACAATTTCACAGTTCCCCTCCCGTCACTGAGACCAGACGACAATATCCTATATGCCTCTCGACGTCCTCATACCGAGCTCAATAGCGCACAGATTGGCTAGTTTGCCGTCTGCAATGTCAAATCTAAGGAGCGTCCGAAATTTATGGAATCCATGAAACCCCACTGCACCAGGGTTAAGGTGTAAGTGACCATATTCTGGATCGCGCATCACTTTGAGGATATGCGAATGCCCACAAACAAAGATATCAGGACGATGAACCTTGATCAACTTTGACGCCGCCGCCTGATACTTTCCTGGATAGCCTCCGATATGCGTCATAAGCACTTTTAAGCCTTCAATATCAAATATCAGATCCTTGACTAAATGCCGACGCAGGTCAAGTGTGTCGATATTCCCCCATATTGCTCTGATCGGTTTATTAAGTGCATACATTTGAGACAAAGCGTCTTCCTCGCCTAAGTCACCTGCATGCCAGATTTCGTCTGTATCCGATAAATGTGACAGCACGTCCTTATGCAGGCGGCCATGACTATCAGATATCAATGAAATGCGAGGCATATAGAATGGTGTAAAAGCAAGCTAGAAGAGGTAGTAAAGCTAGTTCTAAAATAAGAAAAGCCCCGACGAAAGGGCCATTCTTAAGGAATTAATCCAATTTTAGTCTAAATCTTGCTGATTAACTCAACCAATATCTTATGTCTGTGATCTTACAAACACAATACAAATATATAACAGTTCTTGAAGTCGCAAAAAGAAATCGAGTTTTTCAAAATTATTTTTTTAACAATATATAACTCCTATCCTAATAAACCCTTACCACTTTTGGCGTAGTTTAATCAAGGGTTATTTGCCTTTCAGTTCTAGCAATGCCATTTTGAGATCGTTAATGAGATCATCTCTATGTTCTAGCCCAATACTCAATCTCACCATACCGGGCTTAATACCCATAGCAGAAAACTGCTCCAGCGGCAACTCTTTGGCATAACTTATTGAGGGTGAATAAATTAAGCTCTCAAAGCCACCCCAGCTGACACCGATCTTAAACATCCTTAAGGTATTTACAAATCGCTTCACCTCAGTAAGATTATCTGTATCCAACTCTATACTAAACAGCCCCCCGCATCCGGTCATCTGCTTACATGCCAGCTCATATTGCGAAAATGATGTCAGTCCGGGATATAACACACTTCTTATCCGGGGATGCTGATCCAAGAATAAAGCCACTTTATCCGCCGATTCATGATGCTGTTTCATACGCATAGGCAGTGTTCGCAAGCTTCGCAAGATCAACCAGCCTTCAAAAGGAGCCATTTTCGCCCCCAATAAAGCATGTTCACTCACGATAATACGGTCAATATCCTCCTTGGTCCCTACTACCACACCTGCGACCACATCACTATGCCCACATAAATATTTAGACACGCTATGCACTTCTAGATCAATACCCATCTCGATAGGCTTTTGAAATATTGGCGTAGCCCAAGTATTGTCAATAACAGTTTTTATCCCACGATTTTTGGCCAATTGGGCGACAGCCCGAAGGTCTTGAAGCTCAAATGTCATTGATGCAGGACTTTCCAGATAGATTAAAGATGTATTGGGCCGCAAGGCCTGTTCAAATTCTTCAATCCTCGTGCCTGACACATAAGTCACTTCCACTCCACATTTCTCACGAAGAAAGACATTAATGAAGTTATTGGCAGGGCCATAAACGCTCTTTATCGTAATAATGTGACTCTCTTTTTTAATGCAGTGCATTATGGCAGCCGATATCGCACCCATGCCAGAGGCACACAACTTTGCTTTTTCTCCGCCGCATATAGCAGCTATTTTCTTCTCTGCTACCTCCACAGTCGGATTCATCAACCTTGAATAAACAAAGTTCTCGGTCATATTATCAAAGGCGCTATCAATACCTTCCCAGCTGTCGAACGCAAATAGGGTATTCTGGTAAATGGGTGGCACTACTGCCCCAAAATGACCTTCAGCCATCGGTTCGTCATGGCATAAAAGGGTCTCTAGTCTCTTTTTATCTTTATCCATGCAGGAGTATTAGCTTTTCTAACTCGTTGATCATTTGTCTTGAGAGTCAATATCCGTATTAAAAATAGCTACGCCCGTAAAAGCGAAGATGAATGCGATGACGATATTACTCAGTGACATAAATTGCCACTGAGCATATTCTAACACACTCACGCCGAGTGCTGCTGTCATAAATATCCCGCTAGGTGTCCATGGAAATAGATTTTCCATCATGGTGCCCGCATCTTCAATCGATCTACTTAGCACCTTTCGCTTGACTTTGAGCGTGTCATATTTATCCTTAAATGCTGTTCCAATGATAAAACTGGTCGCATATTGATTGGTCGTGGTGAGGTTCGTTAACAGTGTAGTTAGTAAGGTCAAAGGCACTAAAGCTCTGACTGTCTTCACCCTAGTCATGATTCGCTCTATGCAGAGTCCTATCGCATTGATGACGTCAAGCGTGCCGATAAATGCAAATACCAATAAACAAATCATCACTCCTTCTATCAGATTATATACACCCCCACGATTAAGTACGTGTAAGACTTCAGACTGGACGGCTACCCCCGAGGCCATGCTCACATGAAATCCCTTGTTAAGACAGGCGATAATTTCATTCACACTAAATCTCTGAAAAAACAAGGCCAATATCATGGCTATCCAGGCAGAACTAAGTAAGGTGATAACAATAGGCTTCCGCCTAATACTCCCATATATGATAACTAGTAAAGGCAATAACAAGAAAATATTGAAATGAAATATCTGCGAGAGATCTTCCAATATCATAGAGACATCCTTCACGTGCGCCACATCAGTCATCTGCACTAATACCCCATGACTAAGTAAGGCATATCCGATGATGGCCAATATAGCTGCCGGTATGGTCGTGTATAACATCGAATGTATGTGATCCTCAATAGATATCTGGGTAGCCAGGGCGGCAATACTCGTCGTGTCAGATAGAGGCGATAACTTATCCCCAAAGAAAGAACCTCCGACAATGGCACCAGCAACTATCGCCAGATCAGCCCCATAAACTTGGGCTATACCGATCATGACGATTCCTATCGTACCCGCCGATCCCCAAGATGTGCCGGTGACCATACTGAATACAACACAGATTATGAAGGAATAGACATAGATATATTGCGGATTAACCCATGAAATGCCATAGTAAATCATCATCGGAATAGTACCCGATACGATCCAACTGCCTATGAGGACACCTACTGATATCAGCACCAGAATCACAGGCACACTTTCTGCAACCTTGGCCGATATCCGCTTGATGATGAGATCCCACTTATACCCTAGATAAAACAAATAAGCGATGTTAAAACTTAACGCCATCAGCACCAATGGCTCCAGAGGAAGTCGCTCTCCTCCAAGAAATATTGGATTGATAAACAATCCATAAATCAATAAACCAAGAAAAAATAATATCGGGATGAGTGCATGGATTAAGCCCACCTCTCTGATTTCGCTATTACTCTCCTCCATCTATCGGCGTGTCAAGTATGTACAGTATAGCCAAAATTCCTTCGAGATAATTACCTAATCTGATGTTTTCATTGGGACTATGTTGGTTATTATCAGGGTTAGCCATGGGGACTGATACTGCCGGAATTTCAAGAATCTCAATAAAAGGCGAAATAGGTATGGACCCACCAGAAGTTCTCTTCTTGATCGGCGCATACCCAAAAGCAAGAGCCATCGCACGGTCAAGCCATAGTCCTATTTCGCTGTCAAACTCTGTTCGATAAGCCCGATAATTGCGATGTGACTGCACTCGACATATTTTATCATAAGTGAGCCTTTCTTGCATTGTAGGCTTTTCATCAGAAACGTAGTAGCCTTGATTTCTGATGTGGTCAGTCACAAGCGCAATAAGGCGCTCAGGTTCTGACTCTTTGACTAATCGAAGGTCTAATTCAGCCACTGCCTGCGCAGGCACTATGGTTCTCGCCTCTGAGCCAACCCATCCTGCTGACATACCGCGAATATTGAGGGATGGATACTGAATAGATTTCTGATAGGTGTCAGCCACCTTGTCAGGTGATTTTATGCCGAGTTTTGCTTTGATCATTTTTTCATCATCGGGGACAGCATCAAGAATAGCCTCTACTTCAGAAGACAACTCTATACCATCATAATAGCCCGGGATGATCACTCTGCCATCATCATCTTTCATTGAAGCGAGGAGTTTGCTCAGGTTTAAGGCGGGGTTTGGCGCATAGTTACCATAATGTCCGCTATGCTGTGCATAAGTAGGCCCATATACTGTCAAAGTCATCGTTGCAATACCTCTGGCACCAAATGATAGCGTAGGCAAGTTACTGACATGTCGCGGTCCGTCAAATATGACCTGCATATCAGCCTTAAATTTATCTTTATTACGGGCTACCGCGCCTGGCAAACTCACTGAACCCTTTTCTTCTTCAAAATCAAGTATCAACTCCACATTGTAGGGAATCTTGACACCCTTGGACTTGAGGATATCCCATGCCACTAAAAATTGCATGAAGTTATTCTTAGAGTCTGATGCAGAACGCGCAAATATGTACCAATCCGGATTGTATTCGGCAGGACTTAATGTACTCCACGGGATTTCTACGAAACCCTCCCCTTCTCTAAGCTCCTTTAAGACCGCCAGGTATGGAGACGCTTGAAACCAATACTGGGGATCGACGGATTGTCCATCAACGTGAAAGTAAAAGAGAACAGTAGGTTTACCAGCATCAAATTGTGGACCATCCACTTTGATCAGTGGCGTCGTTTCTGTATCCCATCGCTGTGTCGTAAATGATCTCATGACCAACTGTGCTACGCACCAATCTACATTCTTCTCGATGTCCTCCAGGTGATTAGCATCATTGGGGATGGAAAGAAACTCTTTAAAGGTCTCAAGGGATCTAATACCTTCTTCAAATATCTCCTTCTGATCATATTGTGCTCCGCACCAAGTAAAAAGGGCAAATGATGCCACCAATAAAACAATAAATCTCTTCATTATGTAGGACTAAACTTTTTCACTTCACTTAGATGCTATGTCACGACAATAATAAGCAAAGCCATCCAAATATAGGATGAAAGTTATCTTAGGCGTTTAATAATTTGTGCTCAAGGGTATTGCTTAAATATTATTTTTAATAAGGAATCTAAATGTCGTTCGGCTTCAAACTATGGTTCTTATTAAATACTTATTTACTTCTTGATTTTGTCATGATTTTTGTCTTGCCGAAAGACTTGGTCAACAATGTCGTCAAAATGTTAAGATGTTTCGCTTTTGAGCTACGGTTAAGAACCCGTGGCTATAATACTTTGCCCCTTTAAGGTCACGCTTAAAAAATTACAATTTTTGTTCAATTTAATATTCAGCCTTATCTTCGGCACATTGGCCTTACATGAAATGAGGTAAATTATCTTAGTTAAAGAATGAAATGCGCTTAAGACATGAAAAAAAGACTGTTATCCTTTAGAGAAATCATCAACATGAGCGTGGGTTTTATGGGCATCCAATTTGGCTTCGCGCTGCAGAACGCCAATGTGAGTCGCATATTTGAAACCCTCGGTGCATCGATAGATGATATTCCCATTTTGTGGATAGCAGCACCCGTCACCGGCCTCATAGTACAACCAATAATAGGATATATGAGTGATCGTACTTGGAATAGATTTGGGCGGCGAAGACCTTATTTTTTAATCGGTGCTATACTCTCAACCATTGCACTTTTTTTTATGCCCAATTCACCTGCCCTGTGGTTTGCGGCCTTAAGTCTATGGATACTCGATGCATCGATTAACATCAGTATGGAGCCATTCAGAGCATTCGTAGGAGATAATCTCTCCAACGAACAACGTACACAGGGCTTTGCGGCCCAAGTATTTTTTATTGGGATAGGTGCCGTAGTGGCATCATTGATGCCCTATATCTTGACTAATGTATTTAACATATCCAATACTGCGGGGGCGGGCATCGTGCCTGATTCGGTTAAATGGTCATTTTATATCGGGGGAATTATTTTTTTTCTAGCTGTATTATGGACCGTTAAGTTTTCCACTGAATACTCACCGGAGGAGTTAAGTGCATTTGCAGAAAATGAACAAAACGCTACGCTACAAAATCCCGAAATCAACTATAGAGTAAATGCCGCTAAGCATGTCAGACTCGGAAGTTTTATTATTTCGCTGGGATTGATAACAACGGTAATCTTGCGTTATGCGACGCTGAATAAAGAACTATATGTGCTAAGCGTGGGTATCGTCGCAGTGGGTGTACTACATATCATCTCCGGCTATCTGCAACAAAAAGGGAAGAGATCTAATGCCTTCGTCACCATTATGAATGATCTCCATTTGATGCCGCAGACGATGAAGCAGCTCGCAGCTGTTCAATTTTTTAGCTGGTTTGCCTTATTTTCTATGTGGATTTATACCACCAGCGCAGTCACCAGTCATATTTACAAGTCTTCTGATCCTACGTCAGAGATTTACAATGCCGGGGCAGACTGGGTAGGTATTTGTTTCGCGGTGTATAATGGACTGGCGGCATTATTTGCCTTTCTCTTGCCTGTGATAGCAGCGCGGGTGGGCAGGAAAAAGACCCATACGATATGTTTGATATTCGGAGCGCTGGGACTAGCCTCTATTTTTATTATCAGCAATCCTACCCTACTACTGATATCGATGATCGGGATAGGATTGGCTTGGGCATCTATATTATCTATGCCTTATGCCATCTTAAGCGGATCTCTACCGGCAGAGAAGATGGGTTACTTCATGGGCGTATTTAATTTTTTTATCGTCATTCCACAAATAGTCGCTGCCACTATTCTCGGTTTTATTGTGGGCAAGTTATTCGGTGGTCATGCGATATATGCCATGCTTATCGGTGGTATTTCATTCTTGATAGCGGCCATCCTTACCCTACGTGTAAACGATGACACCGACCCGCTGCTAAGTCGCAAATAGGCGAAGCTGATAAACGCCATTATGAAAGTAAAATTAATCTGGATAGGCAAGACTAAGCAACAAGCCATCAAGGACTTAAGCACCATGTATCTAGATCGGTTAAAGCATTATTGCAAAACGGAAATTATCGAATTAAAAGAATTAAAAAAGAAACCCTCTGACCCTGAGCTCCTAAAGAACGAAGAAGGGATCTATTTTTTAGATCAACTCAATGCAGATGACTTCGTCATACTTTTAGACGAAGGAGGTAAAACATTTAATTCTCGTGGGTTCGCAGAGTATATCAGTCGACATTTTAATCACAGTGCTAAATCCCTCTGCTTCATCATCGGCGGGCCTTACGGCTTCGGTAATAATATTCTAAAAAGAGCCGATATGCTTCTCTCCTTCTCACCTATGACTTTCACGCATGACATGACCCGCGTGATCATACTGGAGCAGCTGTATCGGGCTATGACTATACTGAAGAGGGAAAAGTATCATAATGAGTGAGCGCCGATCTCTGTTAAATACTTTGTAAAACCAATACTTCTTCCTATATTTCGATAAGATAGTAAGACCTATGAATCAACTAGTAGCCGGTAAGATTTTAATTCCCGCCGTGATTGGTATCATGTTGGCTCAATATATGGAGGCGCAGTATGTATTGTTATTGCTCGCTATTGCAATAATGACTAGTGTAGGAATAAATGTGCTGAGTAAATCCATTTACCAGATTAAGTGGGGAAGGTCATTTACCATATGGTTTATGATCGTAATGGTATTCGCTGTTAATATGATTTTCAAGAATCGAGAAATGCTGCGAGAAGCGGCTGTGGATATTAGCGGCAAGAAGAATTTTGTAGGCATCATCGAAGATTATCCCAAGATTGACAAGTACACTAATGCGTCAGTTTCCTTGTTGTCATTAGAGGGGAAGCCCACCAGTGCTATTCGCGTGCAGTTGACGGCGGATCAAAATGCAGCTCTCACTGATGGAATGCCGGGAGATACAATTGTGGGTCTCGGATATTTCTACAAATTGAAAGCAAATAAAAATCCGTATGCTTTCGATTATTCAGAACACCTTGCCCGCCAATCCATCTTTCATCGCGCCAGAGTTTATGATCAGCATGCAGTGATTAATAGTCAATCTTATGGATTAAGATATAAACTGAAATGGCAACTGAGAAACATTTTGCATCATAACGTAAAACAAGTTGTGTCACGTGAAAATTGGGGTATCGCTTTAGCGCTTCTACTCGGCGACAGATCCAGCCTTGACCAAGAGACTAAGACCAATTTTAAAAATGTAGGTGCTATACATGTCTTGGCTATTTCCGGTCTGCATGTAGGGATATTTATGGCAATATTCTTGTTTATTCTCAATAGAATTCCACTGACATGGTCAAGAGTACGAATTGCCACTATACTCAGCTTAATAGCCTTTCTATTTTGTCTCTGCGAACTCACAGGACAGCAGCCTCCTGTAAGGCGTGCAGCGATCATGTTGAGTTTCTTTTTAATAGCTGGCATAGGTAGAGACCGAACGACTTCTCTGAACTTGCTTTTCTTGTCTGCCTTGATAATATTGGGTATTAACCCAAAGTCACTATTCGAACTGAGTTTTCAATTATCCTTCACTGCAGTGCTGGGAATCATAACTATTTACCCTTTTTTATACAAATCTATTTCACTAAATAACTATTTTCTCAATAAAATATGGCAACTCGTATGCCTTAGTATTGCTGCACAAACGTTTACTTTTCCATTAACGATTTACTATTTCAATCAATTTCCACTATTATTCGCCTTAAGCAGTATAGTGGCCATACTTTGTGCTACAATAGCCATCTATGGTGGCATAGTTGCACTTATAATACTTCCGTTTAGTCATGTGGTCGCTACATTTATTGGACAAATAGTAGATCGTACATTTGAAGTGTTAAAATACTCCATGTCATTCATGGCGCAGTACGAGTGGTTGCTGATGAAGGATCTTTGGATATTTCCTGTTGAGTTATTTTTGCTATTGATTGGAACAATATTATGTGTCGTATTCCTTCACCTCAGAAAAGTGCTTTATCTGAAAACAGCTATACTATCTGTTATACTCGTTTTAAGTTACAGAAACTACACGTGGTATCAATCAACCCATCAAAAAAACACCATCCACTATGAAGCCAGATATCCTATAGTTGACATATTTTATGGTAACACAGTATATAGCTGGCATCATCCCGACCTATCCGAAAATGAAATAAATTATATTACATACAGAAATAGAAAAGCACACTTTATATCGAAAAAATTACAGTTCAATTTCGAATAAATAGCTATGTCCGATAAGCATGATCTTAAAGATATATTCTACCTCTCTCCCAGAGATCGGAGATCCGTCTTGCTTTTACTTCTGATCGTACTTATGCTTATGACATTCTATTTTATTACAAGAATGTTGTACAAGGATAAATCCTTAACTGAAGAAGAAATAGAACGTCTTCGACTCGAATTGACTCAAACATACTTTGGTACAGACAGCCTTTCTGCAGATATTAATATCGCTGATCAGCAAGAAAACAAAAATCAATCTTCATATGACAGACCGAGACAAACATCCCCCTTTCCACTAAACACTATCGATCCTAATATATCTGATTATCAATCACTTAGGTCATTTGGAATAAGTCATTATGCCGCCAATAATCTATTGCGCTACCGAGAAAAAGGGGCTCGATTCAATGATTTAAATGACCTTTTGAAAGTCTATGGAATTGATGAAGCCTATGTAGTTAAGTTTAGCGAGTATATTACTTTTCCATCAATCGATAGGACTAAAAATGTACCTGAAAAGCTTGCTAATAAAACACCCCCATCTGAAGAAGTGGTAAATGTAGCACCAGATGATAGTGCTAGCGAGATTAAAAGTACCTCCAATAGAATAGATCTGCTTAAGATAGACCTCAATCTAGCAGATACTATTGGGTTACAAAAACTCCGTGGCATAGGTTCTTATTTTGCCAATCGTATCGTCCGTTATCGCGAATTATTGGGTGGTTATGTTTCGATAGAGCAATTGAAGGAAATTAAAAATCTAACTCACGAAACTTACCTACAAATCTATTCATCTTTATATTTGGACAGCACCACCTATATTCCGCGAAGATTGAATGTACGCGATCAAAGTTTTAACCAGCTATTGAGACATCCATACATCGATTATGAAATGGCTAAATTGCTAAAGAACATACATCCATTGAGGATAGAGAAAGAACTGGAATCATTGTATAAGGCGGGGATTATTCCGGATTCATTGATGTCGTATTTGATAGTGGATTACGACAGCGTTGATGATAATTGATAGGGTTTAAGGTTTATATTTGTCAGGGAATACGAGGGTAGAAAAACGCCATCCTATTCCTATTACATTGAAGCAGAAAGGAAGAACTAGGGCTATATAATTAGGCCAAAAAAAGATCATTATAAATAACGATCCTTGAGAGCCGCCATATGCTCCTTAACCGCATTTACCACGGACTCAGGACTTAGCACTGTAAGTTGGGCACCATAAGACAATAACTCACGTGTTAATTCATAATTGGGTATGACATTTATACTGAAAAGGGTGAGATCTCCATCAACTCGGACTTTTCGTTGACTGGGGTGAAGTGGGCTTGTCGAGATGTAATTTACTGCCTCTTTGTTTACAGCAAAAATTACTTGCTGAACCTCTCGATCCTTTAATAAAGTAACGCCGATTACTGGGTCAAAAAATTTTGCCAGATCCACTTCCACATTGGGTCGATAAGAACTCAGGCTATTATTGATACCTTCAATCCTGTCTAAGCCATAAACTCTCAACTCATCATCCTTGTGCGAATACCCGATTAAATACCACCGATATTTATACTCTTTAAGCAGATAAGGACTGATCCGGTAACTCGATACTGCCTTCCCAAATGGCCTATATAGCACATTGATGCACTGTTGATTGTTAATATGATTGTACAATTCTTGTAACCACTGCTGACCTGCTGTCTCAGAAGGTCTATCGAAGAACAGTACCTGTCTAAAAGTTTCGTTGTTTTCTTGATCGAGTGATTGTTGGATTTTAGCTAAAGCTGACTGAATGCCTTGAAGGTTATTCAGCGCACCGAATTGATTGAGCATTAAGAGAGCTTTCTGAAGTTCTGAACGATCTTTGGAGTTGATCTTGGCTTGCTCGAGTCGGTAATCATTTTGAGCATATTCGTAGGATTTGGTCAGTCTGTTGTATTCTATCGGCGCATAGTATCCCAGGAGAGCGTTATTACGCATTTGGGCAATATCCCCTTTTATTGTCCGCTCGGACAGGGATATATATTGACCTGTTTGCAGAGCTAATTCTTCACTGCACTTATCTGCCAGTGCTTTCCAGTTCCATGATTGATCTTTGTCGCGCAGACAATTATCTATCACGCGATAGCGCATTAAAGCATGCTTATTAGAAGACAAGGGTAAAAATTTTACTAAAAATGGTCATGATGCACTATCAGAAAGTAGCGCCATAATCTCGTCCTGAGTGATGATCGGTGTGCCACCATCCTTCGAAGCTGTGACAGCACCTACAGCGCAAGCATATCGAAGAGCTTGTTGCTCACGCACATTTTTTAATCGTTGTGTAAGATACGCGGCCAAGAATGCATCGCCACTTCCTACAGTATCACGTACATTAACTTTGAACACAGCTTGCTGGATCAACTGTCCATCTCTTAAGCTGAGCGCTCCCTTACTTCCGAGGGTTACGATAATCGTATCGTATCGATATGCCTCTTGAATCAATTCCATTTTTCTCTCCACTGATGCGGACTCTATCCCCATCCATTGGCTGAGCATACTCAGCTCATCTTCATTCATTCGGAGGATGTCTGCTACTTCGAGCATTCTTTCGATGGTACTGCGCTCATAGTGACCATCGCGAAGATTAATATCACACACAGAGAGTCGTGCTCTTTTTTCCAATTCAAACATTGCCTCCCTGGAGGCTGCACTTCTGATACCTAAACTGCTGTACACGAACACATCACAATCACTGACGAGTTGGAGATTTATATCATTGACTACGATATCATCCCAAGCTACAGGCTTTACAATATCATACTTAGGCTCTCCGTAAGGAGAGACCGTTATATTCACCACACTTGTCTGTAAAATAGGATGCGTCTGGATAAATGAGCTTGCATTCCCCTTTTCTTCCACGAGAGATAATAACGCTTTACCTAATGGATCATCACCCACACTAGAGATAACCGCCGACGCTACTCCAAGGGCATTAGCGCGATTGACGATATTGAAGGGAGCCCCTCCCGCTACATTTGCCGTCGGCAAAATGTCCCATAATAATTCGCCGAAGCAAACAAGAGAATAATGTCCGGCCAAGATTTCTAGACTTGTAATAGAAGTTTTAATTCGGCTAACAACTGTTCAGGCGTTTTGTATCCCGGGGCGACTTTGATTTTACTCAAATCAGAATCAAGATATACGATAGTCGGATAGCCCATTCTGCCATTTAGTAAATCTACTGCTAAGCCATTGGACGCTCCGCGTCCGACACCTTGAAATTCATAAGTTTTACCTTGGAACGTGACAGGTGTTTTCTGCTCAGCATTGAATTTTATCATTACGAAGTTCTGATTAAGAAAAGAGATTACTTCGGGGTCTGTAAAAGTCTTTTGATCCATCACTTTACACCAGCCACACCAATCAGTGTACACATCTATGAGAACCTTCTTGTTGCCCAGATTCATTTTTTCTAGGTCGTCAATTTTATACCAGCTGATACCGTCAAGTTTAGATTCAATTGGATAAATCTCAGGAGATGCTTCTACTTTCTTACACGAACTAAGGCTAATGATCAGTGCGACAACAGAAAGGATGCCGATCAGGAAATTGATTTTTTTCATCGTATTAAACTGTGCTAATAAGGTTTAGTAAAATTACATGACTTGATTCAAATGTAAGGCCACTAGAACGTATAACATAACGTCCTTAACGCCTTTAAGACGAAATTAACGACGGATTATTATCTCTCGTATGGAGGAAGCTTTGTTTATCGTCTTTCTTTTTCACTATTGAAGGACAGTTGAACCTTTTTCTCAAGTTCTATGACTGTATCTCTGAAAAGAAGATCCGTGTCCATCAGATCTTGGACTGTCCTATATGAATAAATAACTGTACTGTGATCCCTACCTCCGAAACTATCTCCGATGGCTTTTAACGAGCTATTGGTGTGGTTCTTGGCGAGATACATAGATAATTGACGACCTATTACAACTTCGCGTTTACGTGTGCTTCCATGTAATTTATCGACAGGAATCTTGAGATGATCAGCTACGAGTTGCTTGATGCTCTCAATTGAGATTTCTTTGGTTGTGCCTGTCACATAGTTTTGAATTACGCTTTTTGCGAGATCCAGATCTATGACTTTTTTATTAAGCGAAGATTGGGCTACGAGTGATACCACCACACCTTCCAGTTCTCTCACATTTTCCTTCACGTTGAAGGCTATGAATTCTATTACTTTATTGTCGATATCAAGACCTTCTGACTCTATTTTGGCTGCCAATATGGCCATTCTGGTCTCAAAATCAGGAGACTGAAGATCAGCTGACAAGCCCCACTTAAATCGTGAAACCAAGCGCTCTTGTATACCCTCCAGAGATTTAGGTGGACAGTCCGAAGTGAGCACGATCTGCTTGCCTAGCTGGTGCAACTGATTGAAGATGTTGAAGAAAATTTCTTGTGTCTTTGCCTTACCGGCCAAAAACTGGATGTCATCCACAATCAGTACATCAATCATGAAATAATAATTCATCAAATCATTGATGCTATTCTTCTTGATCGCTTCGATAATCTGGTTTGTAAATCGCTCTGTACTGATGTACAGGACATTTTGATCCGGAATACTAGCGACTATCTCATTTCCAATAGCATGTGCCAGATGTGTCTTCCCCAATCCAACTTGGCCATAAATGACCAAAGGATTAAAGGCTGTTCCTCCGGGATTCTTGGAGATAGCCATACCGGCACTTCGCGGCAATTTATTACAATCTCCTTCGATAAAATTATCGAATGTATATTTTGCGTTGAGCTGCGGCTGCATGTTATTTCGCTTGATCCCAGGTATTACGAAAGGATTTTGAATGCTATCAACAGAATAAATTTTGCTGTCGTGTGGATCTAGGTGGAAAGTAGCGCCTTGATGATCGGGGACTAGAATTTGATATTCTAGCTGCCCCCCATCACCAAGTTCTTGTCGAATCGTTTTTTTGAGAAGGCCTACGTAATTTTCTTCCAGCCACTCGTAGAAAAAATTATTGGGAACTTGAATAGTTAAAATGGCTTTATTTAAACGCATGGGCTTGATAGGCTCAAACCACGTTTTGAAACTCTGTTCGTTAACATGCTTCTTTATAGTCTGGAGACAACTATCCCATGCCTTTATATGATCAATTATCATTCAAGTAGGTTCTTAATAAATTCTATTGCGTATGCAGTCTTCGGGATGCGCTCTATAGAGCACTAAATTTCGTCCGTTGTGACAAATATGAACAAATAAATCTACTAAGACCAATGTTAGAATCAACAAAATATTGATTTATCACATTTTATTTATTGAACATTATAACTATCTAAATATCAATAAATTACATAATTAATCAAGCGTAATTTATAATACACTGATAATATCGGGCTTTAGCTCATTTCCCTTTTGTAACTATACCGGAATATTGTAAGACGATAGCTTCTTGCGTTTACGATCACGCTCGAATACTATGTCAATATGTCCTAACATCAATCCCGCAAAACCCACTTGGTTTATGATCACAGGCTCACCCATTAAGTTCTTCCTTATGTGTGGCTCATTCATAAAGGTGTGTGTATGGCCGCCGATAATTAGGTCTGTGTATCTAGTGGATTCAGCTATATTTACATCACTATGCTTATTTTCTAGATAAGAGAAGCCAAGGTGAGATACACACACCACATAATCACATTTCAGTTCCTTCCTGAGTAAAGTTTCCATTTCCTGAGCCTTTCTTACAGGGTCTAGGTATTGCGTCTCTTCATATAAATTCTTCGGTACTAGACCAACAAGCTCTATTCCCAGCCCATAAATCCCGACCTTTACTGATTCATACCGCTTGATTGCGTAAGGCTTTACTAATTGATTAATAGGTGTATTCCTACAATCATAATTTGCGCATAACAAGCCAAATGATGCATGCCGCATTTGATCGGCTAGGTTTTGGACACCGGCATCAAAATCATGATTGCCGATGGTGGCAAAATCGTAGCCAAGCCGGGTCATCAGCTTTATTTCCAGTTCCCCATTGAACAAGTTAAAATATGGTGTTCCTTGAAACATATCTCCGGCATCGAGGAGGAGTATATTGTCTTTTTCATCTCTTAATTGATCGATCAGTACTTTGCGACGAGCCACACCTGCTTTCCCTTCATTGCGCGTACCGTCCATCGGAAACGGATCGATCCGGCTGTGTACATCGTTGGTATGAAGAATACTCAAGTTGATGACATCATCTTTAGTATAAGCTAGCGGTAATGTCGATAGATACGAGGAGGCCGCCGCCATTGTCGAATGGCCGATAAATTTACGTCGATTCATAGTTATATTTTTTTTATGCGCCCATCTACGACGGCACTTTGAATTTTCCCGTCTGCGGTAGCTTTCGTTATATGTTCGATATACAAATCTCGAATCAGCAGACCAAGATCCTGTCTCGACTGATTACTATCAAATGTAATATTGTTACCTCCATTGGCTATATAATCCGGCAATGCTACACGATACTTGCGATCTGATATCGGCTCTCCATGAACGAAGACGTTCGATGATTTCTGAGCCTTAATCTCCATTCTTACTGTTCTACTGATCGGCCATCCACCTGAGGCTGCTATTTGGTCTAGCAGACTGACTAAACCCGTCGAGTCAAGCGTCATGATCGTAACGAGATTGTCAAACGGCATCACTTCGAATACCTTTCCGACCGTTATGTCTCCTGCCGAAAATACATTCAACCTTATACCTCCATGATTCTGAATGGCAATATCAATGGGCAAGTCCAGTCGAGCATTGATCTCGTCAAGCATCATGTCTGCCAGCCAATTACCCAAAGAAGACTCTGGCATAGCTTTTTCCAAGTTTTTGTCAAGAAAGCCTATTACCAGGTTCATTTTCTCATCTGCCTGCTCGCGATAAGGTCTTATTAATCCCTCTATGGCTTCATCGTCATCATACGCTTCAGAAACGTGGGTAATGCTGACTTTTTCGGTTATGGCGAATTGCGTTTTACACGAAAGGAGTAAGATTATTGATAAAAGAATGTAATAGCTATTTCTCATGAATCTAGTTGTAATGAAGTTTCTTTTCTGATGGCCTGTTGCACTTTGAGGAGCATACTACTTGACAATTGATCCGATGCGCGCAATACCTGGCGAATAAAAGCCTCCCTATCACCTGGTCCGACATCTATATATGCTTGCTGAACAAGTTCAATTGTCTGATTTTTAAGCAAGACGATCATCTCCCACAGATGTGATGATACATACAATTGCTGCGTAAGGTTATGCTCGAACTCCATTTGTATTGTAAGAATAATCACATTCTTGAGCGCCGCCTTATCCATTTTATGATCATCAAGTCGCACGAGCATCTTGTCTAAACTTATCCGCTCACAATATAATACCAAGCGCTCGTATGCCTGCAAACGTAAGGTTAAGGCTTCGTTACCTTTTAGTAATCTGTATTGCAGAAGATCCCGATGGTGCTGCGCATTAAGCATAGACTTTATTACTCTGATGATCAGATAAGCCATCAATCCAAAAAGCAAAAGGGCTAACAGTATTATGACGATCGTCGTGTCCATTGTAGAGCTTTTATCTAAAGCGTAAAGTTAAAGATATTAGCGCAGCACAATATTTAACTATGAACTAACTTTGTCCCAAGATGGTTATTCTCTTAAATGTGTACTATGCAAGAAACATTAACACAATCGCCCTTAATCATTACTGAGTCTGCTTATAGACAGTTGAGTAGGATCTTTCAAGAACAGAATCTTGATGAGAGCCATGGCTTACGCGTTGGTGTAAAAGGTGGAGGTTGCAGCGGCTTCTCTTATGTTTTAGGATTTGATACGGTAAAAGAAAAGGATGATGTTTATGATATCAATGGCATGAAGGTTCTAATCGAAAAAGCACATAGCCTATACCTAATAGGCATGCAGATCGATTGGCTTGAAGGTATGGACAACCGTGGTTTTACATTTACCAATCCCAATGCCAAAGAGACCTGCGGTTGCGGTACTAGTTTTTCAGCTTAATCTGCTATACCCTATTTTAACTTGGCCGGCAGGCCAATGAATTACTAGCGAAATCACAGATCGTTCAATATAGCTTTATCTTTTTTAGTAAGCTTTAATACTACGATCTCGTAAGAATGATCGATTAACTCTCTGACTAAAGAGATAGGCACGTCTTCCACCAGGCTGACGGTGTTCCAATGAACCTTATTCATATGATAACCGGGTCGAATGCCATCGTATTGGTCTCTTAACTCTATGGCGCGCTCAGGGTCACATTTGAGATTTACACCGGGATTTTCCCAGGTGAGATTACACGCGGCGAACATCTTACCCATGACTTTGAACACAAGGATGGAGTCATCAAATGGCATATCCTCGACAACTCCCTTCTTCGAAAGACAATATTCTCTTAATTCTTCAAGATTCATCCGATGAAGCTTTTGATTTATGTAATCATTCAACTCTTTCTCCTCAGCAGAAAGAGCATTGATCTTCGGTTTTATAAAAATAGCTAACCATTCAACTAATTTAGTGCTGCGTCTATCGTCGCTATCTGGAAGAGCAAAATTACTCCCCGATTTGTCGGATGAATACTTATTTGGCAATCTAAAAGTCAATAGCTAGTAAGCTACCATGCGATAAAGTTAGACATAAAATTAATTGAAAAGACATGACAAAAAAACGGCGGATAACGGTTAGTATATGGAGCGTAGTGACCGAATGGGAGCTATGATTTCATATACAGTGTTCTCGGTTCGTTCCCAATGTTCAATTCAATATTCCAAGTCTCTAATTTTACGTGCTTTATTGTCCCACAATACGATGTGGCCTTTCCTACTGGAGGTTACAATAAATTTGCCATCAGGACTCCAGTCAACACCCCAAAGTAAATCATCAGAAGCCTGAGACTCCGCGACAAGAGAGCCTTCAGCGGACCAAATTCTTAGAGCTTCACTGGCACTTGCGAGCTTCGTTCCAGTAGGATTCCATCGTATATTTCGATACTCTTTTTCGCCGCTTGTGATCTCAAAGATTTTAATGCCTTCAGGATTCCAGAATTGCAAAAGTACGTTTTCAACTCCACGTGCATCAAAATCACCATAGTCCCCAGATACAAAGAAATCCCCAGAGGAATGCCATTCTACACAGAGCAGCAGTACTTTTTTATCCCGAGATCTAAAATTATTTATAGTATCGCCTTGGGCACTATAGATTCCTATTTGAGACCCTACGGTCACCATAACATCTTTGTTGGGATGCCAATCTAAATCTGTGACAGACTTCGGATCAGCCAGAAATCTGCTAATTCGCTTACCTTGGGGAGTAAATACGGAGACCTCTCCTTCTAATTCTGAGACGGCAAGCAGTTCACCTGTCCTATTCCAATCTACACCTCTTGAACTAGATTCTAATCCTTGTAGATCTATCCAAGTATCTGAGTCTACATTTAGGATTCTTGCAATAACGTCACGATCCTGAGTCACAACAGCTAATAGATTCCTTGTTGGATGCCACTTGAGCCTGCTGATTATGACATCTTTAACTGGAAAGGTCTTGATTAATTGAAATGTCTTTCCGTCAAAAAGCTTCAGGTCTCCTTGGTTTCCACCAACCACTATAAACTTGCCATTAGGACTCCAGGCGGTCGTCCATAATATTTCACGGGACATCTCGGGTTTCTGACAGCTAATCGATAACAAGGAAGATATTCCGATAAGAAGAAAAAGAAATGTTCTGATTTTTGTTTTCGTCTTTTTATCGGTGGTGTTTGATTCGGCAGTCATCAAAGTTTTAAATTTAATGACCGATAACCGCTCATGGATATCCGCCTCTTCTTCATTAACCGTATTGGCCGTAAGGCTTACATATTCTTGATTATCTCATCACCGAACTCCGAACACTTCAACTTCGTCGCCCCTTTCATCAATCTTTCAAAGTCGTAAGTGACTCTTTTCTTACGGATCGCGCCGCTAAGTCCTTTTTCTATCAGCTTACTTACTTTTTTCCATCCCATGAAGTCAAACATCATGACACCTGACAAGATTACGGAGCTAGGATTAACCATATCTTTTCCGGCATATTTCGGTGCTGTACCGTGCGTGGCTTCGAATATCGCCATACCGGTCTTATAGTTGATATTGGCGCCTGGCGCAATACCGATACCGCCTACAATAGCCGCCAATGCATCAGAGATATAATCGCCATTGAGATTAAGTGTGGCAATCACATCATATTCCGCAGGTCTTAGAAGGATTTGTTGTAAGAAAGCATCGGCGATCACATCCTTAATGATCAATTGATGTCCTTTGTTATCGATTACTTGCCATGGCCCTCCTTCGTAATCTACCGCTCCGTATGCTTTCTTAGCAAGCTCATATCCCCATTCTTTAAACTTACCTTCCGTAAATTTCATGATATTACCCTTGTGAACCAGCGTCACAGAGCTGCTCTTATTGACGAGAGCATAATCAATAGCTGCTTTTACCAGTCTCTCTGTTCCTTCTAGAGAAACTGGTTTTACGCCTAGAGAGACTGTCTTAGGAAATCTAATGTTCTTGACACCCATTTCGTTGATGAAGAAGTCTTTCACTTTATCATTTTCGGGAGTACCGTGAAGGTATTCTATACCTGCATATATATCTTCTGTGTTTTCTCTGAAGATTACCATATCCACCAAGCCCGGTTGCTTGACTGGCGAAGGAACACCTTTATACCATTTTACCGGTCGGACACATGCGTATAGATCCAGCTTCTGTCTCAAAGCGACATTAAGTGAACGAATTCCGCCACCTACGGGGGTTGTCAAAGGACCCTTTATCGCGACCAAGTGTTCTTCTATGATAGAAAGCGTCTCTTCCGGCAACCAATTACCTGTCCGATTAAAAGCTTTTTCTCCTGCTAAAACTTCCTTCCATTGTATCTTCTTCTTACCATTAAATGCCTTTTCTACTGCCGCATCGAATACTCTGACCGAAGCCGCCCATATATCTGCTCCGATACCATCACCTTCGATGAATGGAATAATAGGATTATCAGGAACTTGAAGCTTCCCTCTGCTAGACATGGTTATTTTCTGACCGCTCATTTATCGAATTTTATGTTAGGTAATTTGAATAAGGGCACAAAGGTATAAAATTGATGATTTAATATAGGGGAAATTAGAGGCTGTGGTATAAAAAAGGTGAAGCGGCACAGGCTTCACCTTCATTAAATATCTACTCTGCCTGACAGAACAGAAATTTTTATTGCACTATTCTCAACTCTATCCTTCTATTCTGTGCTCTACCCTCTTCTGTGGCATTATCACCTACCGGGTCTGCGCTTCCGAAGCCCATTGTGATGATTCGATCGACATTGATGCCACCGGCTACTAATGCATCCTTGACTGACTCTGCTCTAGCTTGAGACAATCTGATATTAGCTTCTGCATCTCCTGTGCTATCTGTATAACCCTCAATTGCTACTTTGATCCCCGGATATGCCTTTAAGATAGCAGCTATTTCTGCTATCTCAATATTGCTGGAAACATCCAAGTCCGCTGAACCCGTGGCAAAGGTCAAATTATTGAAAGTGAATCGATTATCTCCTTCAAAGCCGGAATTGATAAATTTATACAGTTGGTCTCCGGCTGACCCTGTTACAAACTTGATCCCATCTAGTATTGCTTTCGCTGCGGCATCAACTGTACTGAATGCTGCCTTCAATGCATCTCCGGTCAGCCCTACAGCTTTATTGGCTATATCTCCTATTGCCCCTGCTGTGGCTGAGATGGCGTCAGAGGTCATTGATGTTGCCTTTTCACTGAGATTGTCAAGCTTATCAATACCTGTATTACATCCTTGTCTTCCAAACCATCCAAGAACCAGCAAGGCCAATAATGCCGGAAGCAACCATCTCAATAAGTTACTAACCCCTTTTTGACCTGCCTTTGCCGCCGCTGTGGCTGCTTTCCCTGTTGCGGCTGCTGTTGCTGCCGCTGCTGCTGTTGCTGCCTTTGCTGCATCTCCTGCAGCTCCTACAGTAGCTCTTGCCGCATCTCCCGCAACAC
>CAYNFR010000016.1:0-68870 GCA_964396595.1 uncultured Saprospiraceae bacterium
AACATTCTACCTCGCATCAACTTTTGTGCAGGTTGACAGTGAACCCCGTAGGATGATAATCCAACGGGGTGAAGTGCTCCGAGATCGCCACCTGAAGTCAGCTTTCACTTGCACCTCTATGGAATTGAAACAAAAAAAGGTAACCGGTAACGGGTAACAGGTAACAGGTAACGCTTTCACTTGCACCCCCGTTCAGCGTAGGCTGCGCCTACCTCCCGGCGTGCTAGTAACTTTACCCTGCTTTCGTGCCGGCTTTTGTTTATAAAACTACGCTGGTATCAATACATGCTTAACCAGCCCGTATATCTGTACGTCGATCTTGGTCTCTATTTTTAACAGTGACAACGGTTGTTGATGTATTTAATATTAGTTTTGACTGTAGTAGGGCAGGAGAATGAGTATCGATGCAAGTAGGCACTTGTGCTGAAGGGATTTGGGATTTTATATATAACTATGAGCAGCGAGGTAAGTGAATATGTCAGAAATGGGTGATAACTGCCTTGTTAATAGCTGGATGTATGCTATTACCTTTTTTGGATGTAGTAAACGAAATATGCCTAATGCAAGGACTACGATGACAGCTAGGCCGTACAAGGGGTTTTTATCAATTGGTTTTCATAAGAGAAGTACTCCGTAATGGACAATAAGCAATTATTTTATAGTCAAGTACATGGCATAAACCTACTGTGGACAATAAGGGCAAGTGCCGACCATATTACTTCATTTACGCTATCTGAACCCGGGCGGAGTGTAGCGCATTCGTCTGATCCGTTACTTATAGAAGCAGAGAAACAAATCAACGCCTACTTTGCCGGCAAACTTAAATGTTTCGATTTGCCACTGGCACCAGTCGGCACGGCATTTCAGCGACGCGTCTGGAGTCTGCTCGGGACGATTCCTTATGGAGATACGATAAGCTATGGGGAGATAGCTCGTGTATTGGGCGATACAGGGGCTTCGAGAGCGGTAGGCTTAGCGAATAGCAAGAATCCGATAGCAATCATTATTCCATGTCATCGAGTGGTGGGGGCTAATGGTGCATTGACGGGATACGCACATGGTGTCTCTACTAAGAAGGCCATACTCATGCATGAGCAGCGATATCGGGATATTAGAGATGGAGAGTTGCCTTTTATATAAATGTCTTGATCCAGATCTTGCGTTATTTTAACCACTCAAGTATCTAATATTCTACTCAAAATTGTTAAAACCCTTAGCGGCTACTCGATCTATTATCCCTACTCCCTAGCATTGGCATATTGAATAATCTCTGCGAATACGCCCCCGGCAGTCACATCTGCACCAGCCCCCGGGCCGGCAATCACCATAGGTCTCTCAGAATACCGCAGCGTCTTAATGACGACCATGTTATCGGTGCTTGCGAGATTATAGAATGGGCTATCAGCACCGACACGCGCTAATCTTATAGTTGCTTTGCCATCATCGAGTGAGGCAATATATCGTAGCTTGAGTTGACTCCTATGTACGTCTTCGATAAGATTTCTGAAATGGGTGTCATGCTTCTCAAGCTCATCAAAAAATGCTTCTATGGTCGGCGCAATCATACATGATTCAGGCAAGAGTGCCTCAACATGTACGTCTTGAGGTTCTATATGGTATCCTGCCACGCGGCTGAGGATTATTATTTTTCGTTTGATATCATTGCCGGACAGATCCTCCCTAGGGTCGGGTTCGGTGTATCCTTTGCTACGTGCTTCTAAGATCAGACTCTTGAAGTCTTTATCAGGAGAATAATTGTTAAAAATATAAGACAGTGATCCACTGATGACCGCTTGAATATTGGTGACATAGTCACCGCTCTTGACCAGATTGGTTATTGTGCCCAATACGGGCAATCCGGCACCTACATTGGTCTCGTAATAGAAACCCGCATTTCGCTTAAGCGCTGTCTGATGAAGTGCATGATAAAAACGGAGATCACTAGAGGCCGCTACTTTATTGGCTGTAGATATTGAGATGCTGTTATCCAGTATTGTGAGATAATAGTCCTTTATGGATGGATTGGCGGTGCAGTCTACGAATATTGAATTAGCGAGATTCATCGAACTCATCTGCTGAACAAATCCTGCCAGGGAGCTCTTTTCTTCTGATTGGAGGAGGGAGGATTGCCAGTCTTCAAGATTTACACCGTTAGCATCAAAAAACATTCTTTTTGAATTAGCCAGTCCTACTACCCTGAGATCAATATTGTGGTGAGATGCGAGATATTTTTTTTGTTGTTTGATTTGCTCTATTAGCGCAGAACCTATTAATCCCAGGCCCACTAAAAAGATGTTTATCCGTTTATTTTCTGATAGAAAAAAGGCATCATGTACGAGGTTTAGTGCCTTCGATTCATCTTTACTATTGATGGCGAAGGTGATATTCAGCTCAGAAGATCCTTGTGCGATCGCGATCACATTAATACCGTTGTTGCCCAATGATTTAAATAAGCTTCCCGCTACACCCGGAACTGCTTTCATTCGCTCGCCGATCACCGCTATAAGAGACAGATCGGATTCAGATCTGACTTGTTTAATTTGACTAGAAGAGATCTCTTTTTCAAATTCTTCTGAAATAGCATCAATAGCTATTTTTTGATGATTTTTCTTGACGGCTACGCAGATGGAGTGTTCACTTGAAGCTTGTGAGATCATGATGATATTAACCTTGGCTTTAGCCAATGCACCGAAGACTCTAGCAGCAGAACCGGGAATGCCGATCATGCCACTACCTTCCACCGTTAACAAGCTTATCTCCGAAAGAGAGGTAACACCTGTTATTTTGCGTTTGCCCTCTAGGGATGTGTGGCTGCTGATACGCGTACCCGGATGGGTAGGGTTAAAGGTGTTAAGGATGTAAATAGGAATATTTTTTGCCAGAGCCGGCTGAATGGTAGGGGGATAAATCACCTTGGCGCCAAAATGCGATAGCTCCATCGCTTCGTCAAAACTTAATTCCGGAATGGAATAGGCATTTTTGACAACACGCGGATTGGAGGTTAATACGCCATCGACATCTGTCCATATTTCGAGGACTTCGGCATCAAGAGCGCCTGCCAGAATAGCGGCGGTATAATCTGATCCGCCACGACCGAGCGTAGTCGTGAGGCCTCCTATGTCTGAGCCTATAAATCCGGTTACAATATGCACTTGATCTGAGTGCTCTCTGTAGTATGTAGATATAAGTTTATCGGTCTGAGAAAAAACAACTTGGGCTTCGCCAAAATTTTTGTTCGTCTTAATAATATTTCGTGCGTCGAGATAGGTGGCATGAACACTGTGTTCGAAAAAATGTGCTGCAATGATCTCACAAGAATTGCGCTCACCAAAACTCAATATATAGTCCATCGTCCGGGGAGATGCCTCTCGCAACAATATGACACCTTTCAGAAGGTTGGATAGCACTTCAAAATTTGCTTTGATAGAATTGTTGACAGGATGATCCGGGCTGACCAGGGCAGATAAGGCCTCTAAATGTCGTGTCTTTAGCTCATTGAGAAGCTTAGTGTAGGATGATTTGCCTCTTGAGGCTTGCATGGCTACTTCTATCAATTGATCTGTCACGCCGCTAAAGGCAGAGAACACAAGGGTCAACTTTTCGCCGGCAACTATTCTGGGTTTTAGCAATTTCAGAATATTGTGAATACGCTCAGGATTAGCCACGGAGCTTCCGCCAAACTTTAACACTTTCATTGATGATGACTTTAGGTCGGCAAAAATAACTATCTGGTGACATTTATTGCCCCGTCTTTGCGGATAGTGGTTCCATCGATCAGCGCTGCCTCAAGTTTGTAGTAGTAAACACCTTCTGCAACAGCATCCCCTCTGAAGGTGCCATCCCACATAGATTGATTATTGAGGTGGTAATCATATACCGAATTACCATAGCGATCATATACTTTAAACTCATTGATGAAATCGAGGCTGCGTCCATAGCTGCCTATGTCAAATGTATCATTAACACCGTCACCATTGGGGGAGAAAATATTGGGAACATATATATTTACCTCCTTGTCCATAGTGAAGACGTGCAAAGCACTACTTTCACACCCATTGTCATCCGAGGCGGTAGCACTAATCGGAAATGCACTAGTCGGCAAGAAACTAAAATCAGTCTGGTTTCTGAACGCTACTAAGGGAGACTGCCATTCTACAGTATTTATCGGAAAGTTTGACTGAAGTCTGACAACTTGTAGATCTCCCAATGTAATCTGCGCATCGGCCATTATGGCAATGCTAAACTCAGGTGGATCATTGAGTTGCGCATTTCTTTCATAAAAACAACCGAAACGATCTTTTACCTTGACACTATAGGTGCCGGCGGAGACATTAGTAGCGGTCTCACCCGGGTGGCTTATGCCGGAGAGTTCAATGCTATAGGGAGGATATCCTCCTGTGGTGTTGATCGCTTCCATTATTCCATCACTGAACCCAAAGCAGCTCGGATCCACAGAATACAGTTCACCATTCAATACGGCTCGCGGTACAGTATCTAGATGCAGCAATACAATACTATCACAGCCATAAATATTGACTAAATCTATCTGGTAAAGGCCCGGCACACCGGTAGGTACTGCTATCAGGGGAGTGCTCGTGCCACCACAGATGGTATCGAATACTTCATGAATTCTCTGCGGTAATCGTGGCTGTGAAGCCGCAGAAAAAAATCGACAGTTAGGATTACTAAACGCCTCAGCTGAGCCGGCAGAATAAAACCTTAACCAATATCCGGAAGGCCAGTCCTCTGTGAGCATATAACCACTATTGAGTGGACTATCTATATCTTCCCACACCATACTGTCGGCACTCATCTGCCATTGATACCGCAGTGCCGTCGAAGGGGTCACACCTTCGATTAAGGCTTCGATTCGAGAAGGAAGCTCTTCGGAACAGATAACAAAGGGTGTACTAGTGATAGCCGGTGGCCCACATACACTAAATCGAATATTGTCTATAGCGAGGTCATTGCCGATACCACCCGGGGCGTTATTGCGCAGGGAGAGTTTGAGGCTAGACTGTCCCGGCTCCGTGGCAAACTGGAATGAATAGGTATTCCACCTTTCTGTTTGTCTGATAGCGCCCGTAGATAAGACGACTCTGTCATTTATGAGGAAATCGACATTGGGGAAAATGTGATTTTGGACACTGCCGCGGACAACATTGATAATATCCGCCGAGAATAAAAAACTAGTGTTATCGCATAAGCCTTCTACGATTTTCTCATAGAACAATCCAGGTGCATAATCTGCATTTACTACCATCATATATCCGAGCGAATCAGGGCTGTTGTCTTGCAGGGGCAGCCATGTACCATAAAGATTAGGCCATCTGCCCATATTGCGTGTGATAGTATATTCGCCATCTGCCGGAGGGCCGTTGCGATTATAGCGATAGCCGGGGGCTAGTCCGGGATCTGATTGTACATTGTTAAGTGTCCCGCGTCCGAAGTCACCATCTTCAAACAAGTTTACACCGCTACTACCCGTGCAGTTTTGTGCAGATAATTTCATGCTCGCAGCAAGACAAGTTAGACCAATAAATAACAGTCGTAAGGTGGATATGTGTATCGACGTATGCTGCATCCCTACAAGTATAACACAATATGCAAATATTGAAAGGCAACTAATAATATTTCCGAAAGGAGTAATTTTTCAGTTAATGATTCTGATAAACTTATAGAATTGCTATTCAGTGAATTATATATTGAAATTAGATTTAATTAATCATCGAAGAACATATTTTATTGGGTAAAAGCAAATTATGTAAACTTATTATTCTATCTTAATGCGATTAAACAAGATATGATTTCTATAACTCATTAACAATCATCAAGTATGAAGCACGATTCGTTTGCGATTCGCAATGTTGTTCTCTTAGGTCATTCTGGCTCAGGAAAGACTAGTTTCTCAGAGACAATGTTGTTTGAGGCGGGAGAAATCAGCCGTATCGGTGATATCAACTCACAGTCAACTACCTCTGATTACACTCAAATAGAAAGAGACAGAGGCAATTCGGTTTTTTCATCATTGATGCATGTGATATGGCGTGGCAATAAAATTAATATCATAGATACGCCGGGGTACGATGACTTTGTCGGTGAGGTAGTCAGCGCGCTGAAGGTTGCTGATACGGCGGCAATCGTATTAAATGGGGTAAATGGTGTGGAGGTAGGTACGGAGCTGGTATGGGAATATATCAATGAGTATCAGACCCCTACGATGTTTATCATCAATCAATTGGACAAAGAGAAGGCAAATTTTGAAAACACACTTGCGCATGCCCGGCAGCGTTTCGGGCAGAAGATTATGCCGGTGCAGTTTCCTGTTAATGCCGGAGAGGGATTTAATACCATAATCGATGCATTGAGAATGGTCATGTATGTATTTCCCAATGAAGGCGGAAAGCCTACAAAAATGCCTATACCGGATTCAGAGATCAATCGTGCGCAAGAGATGCATAATATCCTCGTAGAAGTCGCCGCTGAAAATGACGAAGGGCTCATGGACAAATTTTTTGATGAAGGCACTCTTAATGAAGAGGAATTGGCCAAGGGCCTAAGAATTGCACTAGCAAATAATCAGTTTTGTCCTGTTTTCTGTTGCTCTAGCTCACGTAATATGGGTAGCGGTCGAATCATGGGTTTTATAAATGATATCGCACCTTCACCAGCTGACAGGCCACCTGTAGAATTAAAAAATGGAAAAACACTGCCATGCTCTAGCAAAGGGGATAAGGCATTGTTTATCTATAAAACCTTGTCAGAGCCCAATGTCGGCATGCTCAGTTATTTTAAAGTGTACAGTGGCAGTATTACTTCAGGGGATGATCTCTATAATAACCGCACTCGATCAAGTGAGCGTATAGGTCAGTTATTCATTTCGAACGGTAAAACTAGGAATCAGGTGGAGACGCTATACGCCGGGGATATAGGCGTTACCGTAAAATTAAAAGAATCACTAACAAATGACACCTTGAGTGCTAAATCACATCCTTTGGAAATCGTGCCGATGAGATTTCCTGAATCAAAAATTAGAGCTGCTGTCCGGCCACCGAGCAAATCTGATATGGAGAAACTGATGAAGGCTCTTCATCAGATAGAACTGGAGGATCCGACACTGAAGGTCGAGCAGTCGGCTCAGCTTAAGCAGACCATTTTGCATGGACAAGGTCAGCTTCATTTAGACCTCATTAAGTATCGCATAGAGAAGGTCAACAATGTAAAATTAGAGTTTGAAAGGCCTAGAATTCCATATCGTGAGACGATAACCAGAATGGCAGAATCTTCCTACAGACACAAAAAACAATCCGGTGGAGCTGGCCAATTTGGCGAAGTACACATGCGCATAGAACCGTATTACGAAGGCATGCCTGACCCCGCAGGTCTCAATGTGAGAAGTATTGATATTGAAAAACTTCCATGGGGTGGGGTAATGGCCTTTTATTGGTGTGTGGTCGGTGGGACTATCGATGCGAAATATATCAATGCCATAAAGAAAGGTATATTGAGCAAAATGGAAGAAGGGCCACTGACAGGTTCGTATGTTCAGGATGTGCGCGTATGTGTGTATGACGGCAAGATGCACTCTGTAGACTCCAATGATATGGCCTTTATGCTTGCCTCTATGAATGCGTTTAAACAAGCCTTCAAAGAATCTTCACCACAGATTTTAGAGCCGATTTATGATCTGGAGATTTTATGTGATCCGGATCATATGGGGGATATAATGGGGGATCTTCAGACTAGAAGAGCGATGATCATGGGTATGGATACAGAAGGTCACTACCAAAAAATCCTGGCGCGTGTCCCACTAGTAGAATTGTATCAATACTCCAATTCACTGCGTTCGATAACAGCAGGTCGAGCTAAGTTCAGTAGGAAATTTGCAGAATATGCGGCAGTTCCTCCTGATATTCAGCAAAAACTGGCTAGCGAGTTTGTTGACGAATCCTCAGTCGCTGCTTAATGTAGCTAGAGAAAGTTCTAGCATCTGATGATATTGGCTCCTAACGCGTTAAGCCTGGTATCGATGTGCTGGTAACCTCTATCAATCTGCTGGATGTTGTGAATAGTACTTACCCCTTCTGCGGACATAGCGGCCATCAAGAGGGATACACCTGCCCTGATATCAGGAGAGCTCATTTCTATAGCGCGTAATTGTTGGTTTCTTCCCGATCCAATGATTGTAGCCCTATGTGGGTCACACAGGATAATCTGTGCCCCCATGTCTATCAGCTTGTCCACAAAAAACAAGCGACTTTCGAACATTTTTTGGTGAATCAATACACAGCCCTTTGCCTGAGTAGCTACAACTAAGATGATACTGATCAGATCAGGTGTAAACCCCGGCCACGGAGCATCATATATAGTCAATACTGAGCCATCGAGAAAATTTTGGATTTCGTAAGAATCTTGTTCAGGAATATAAAGATCATTATCATGCATACGTGTCTCAATACCTAAAGACTCAAAAACGCTGGGAATGATGCCCAGATCGGCATCTCCTGCATTTTTAATCGTCAGAGACGACTGCGTCAAAGCTGCCATGCCGACAAAACTCCCGATTTCAATAAAATCAGGCATGATACGGATCTCGCCTTTGCCCAGTTTTTCTACCCCCTGAATAGTAAGTCGATTCGATCCTACACCATCTATCTGCGCACCCATAGACTTGAGTAACTTACACAGTTGCTGGATATACGGCTCGCAGGCTGCATTATAAATGACCGTCTCCCCTTTGGTCAGGGAGGCTGCCATCAGAACATTGGCGGTGCCGGTCACAGATATTTCATCCATGAGAATGAAGCATCCTTGTAGATTTTCCCCACCGAGATAATAGCTATCCCTATGTTTATCAAACTGAAAACTTGCTCCCAGCTTCATAAAACCGTGAATGTGCGTATCTAGCCTTCTACGACCTATTTTATCACCACCGGGTTTGGGCATATATGCTCTTCCGAATCTTGCTATCATTGGGCCTAGTAGCATCACAGATCCACGAATTTTCTTAGCATTTATCTGGTATTCTGTACTGGCGAGATATTCTAAGTCTATGCTGTCCGCTTGAAATCGGTAAGTGCTATCATCCAGCTTATCAACCTTGACACCGAGACCTTTTAATAAGTCGATGAGTTTTAGCACATCAACAATTTCAGGCACATTGGATATTATGATGGGTTGATCTGTGAGAAGAACAGCACTTATTACCTGAAGTGCTTCATTCTTAGCTCCCTGAGGGATTATTTCTCCTGATAATTTATGACCGCCTTCTACTTTAAATGTGTCTCCTGTGGACATGTATTCTATCGTCTTCGTCTGTGGTTGTTATTGTTGCTGGTATTATTCTGTCGGTAGTTATTGTTTTTGCCTTTGATGCTTTTCTTTCGAAGAGTATAATTCGCGGTGCTTGTCGAGATATACACAGTAGTGTCAATCGAATCTTCGTCGGCTATTCGTAACTGCCCATTGGACATGGAGACAAGATCGTTTTTGATAATATCATCTGAGACGAAGTGCTCTCTATTCCACGTACGGTAGGCTAATTTCATGTACGAAGCGATAGTTTTGCTTAACTCTTCTCTCGTCTCCGGATCTTCCAATTTTAATGCTTTGGCTATCATATCGCGCACATGCTTTCCGTATTGGCGATGTTTCTTGATGTTTTCCGGATATTTTATTTTGCCGATGACGTTGACGGTATTTTCAGGGGTTGGTATGATACCATCAGGAGGTATGACGTCAATATCATACTTGGCGATTCTAAAGAAGTGTCTCCAGAGTTTTTCTTTGTTTTCGTCGTTGTTCTTATTGGTTGGGCTAATCTGGTTCATCAGATTAATGATGGCATTAGCCATGTTTTGCCTTTTCTCGGGATCAGCTTCTTGACGTGTTTTTCCAACGAGATCTTGAATATTACGACCATATTCTGCAATTATGAGATCCTCTTTTTGGGAGTTATACTCCATTGTGTGCTGCATTTTAATGAGTTTGACTTTTTCACGGCCTTCCGGCCAATATCTCAGATTTCTATTACAGGCTCTATAATGAAACCCGATCTTTTAATGTGAGTTCAATTATATTTTGGTATAAGTGATTCTAAGTTTAATCGGATAAACCGGATGCTTATTGCCGTATATGGCCGTCTGCTGTGGGTTATCTAATGAATTAAGGAGCGTCAGATATAAGTCTGAGGGTGCTTGATCCCTTAATAGGTCTTTAATGTACGAAGTTACATTCAATTTATAAAAATGTTTACCAGTATCGCTATTATATCTCAGATTTCCACCGAAGACAATGTCTCTCTGCGATCCAGCTGCACGTCCATTTAACGCATCGGTGATCTCGCTCAGTCTTCCATTTTCGTTTAGGGTCTGCAGTGTAATCTGTCTGGCTACAGGAAAAGAGATGGAGTCTGCCAATACCTCTCCGGCAACAGTTAATTCTAACTCCGCATAATTTACGAAGTTACCTTTTAGCTTCTTGGCGTCTTCGAGGTTTAGTACTGTATTAACACCGGATAACCCCTGGATGTACAGAATATCTGATTCTGCTTCAGGATTGTCTATTGCCGAGGTTACCAATGCGTCGCTATAATCATGAACATGATTGATGCTAAAGACATGAAATTCAGGGCGCGAATTAGATAAATAATAATCATACCTCCTCGAACGACCAGTCCCTGCTTCCTCGGTATAATAAATACCCACAGAATTCGCAAAAATATCATTGGCGATCGTGACCCTCAACATACTGTTCGATGTGGTAGATCTGATGTATAAGCCTTTAAAAAACTCTCTGAATGCAGCGCTGGATCTATTGGCGACCGAGTCGGCCATAATCCTTCCTCCCAATCTATTGTCCAATAGAATTCTGATCACATTGCGTACGATCACTGTATCTCGTATCTCCGGATCATAAACCGCTACAGAATCACCATCTGCGATGTTAAAATCTCTTAATACACCTATAGGATTCGGATCGTAGGCAAATGTCCGATCTGTAAAGTAAATAGATTCGTTTAAATCTTCTGTCACTCGGAACACCTCGATAGTATGCCTTGCGAAGGGTTCTCCATAAGACTGATCAGGCACCAGGGCCAAGGTAAGTATCATTGAGTCTAATACGGCGTCGCGATATACCGGTATATTGTTTCCGACAAGATTGAGCTGCGAATAAAGCGAAGATTCTACTTTGCCAAATATTGGGCTTTCTGTCTGACCCAATAGCTGCGTCGTGACAATAGTATTAAAGTAGCCCGTCAAGGTCGGTGGATTTATTACCCTGGCAGTGATTAGTACATTGCTCTCCGTAACTAGATTAAGATCCTCTGAGCCCAATAAGCCCGAACCTACCTCTGTTTCTTTGCCGCAGCCGCCCAGAGTCAATAATAGACTCAGTAGGATGTAGCCCAGCCATTGCGATGAAGAATTAATATGATTCAAGCTCTTCAGATATGTTTTAAACCGTTGTCAAGGATTTATAGAATTTCAGATGATCTGCTAAATATGTCTCCGGATCATGAGTTAAAACGTTTTCTTCTCCTAAAGCATTCATTTTATCCAAAGTTTCCGGGGATAAATCATCATTCATTTTAATCAATGCATCAGCATTGGCAAGCGCTCCATGATTTAATGTTATCATATTGTTATCAACATAGTCGGATAACTGTGACTCTACAAGATCTTTTATGCACGCTTTCGTCAAAAAATTATCAGGACGCGCGAATTCGAACGTTTCTGAATAGATCGTTTGTATAAGCTTAGCATCCTGAAAAATCGGACTCTGCCTATAAATCTTGTTAAAATATACAGGTACTAAACTAGTCATCCATCCATGACAATGAATGATATCAGGAGCCCAGCCAAATTTCTTAACTGTTTCCATCACCCCTTTACAGAAGAATATCATCCTGTCTAGATTGTCTTCAAATGGAGTCCCATCGTCATTAACAAAGTTTTCTTTACGCTTAAAAAATTCCTCGTTATCTAAAAAGTACACTTGCATTCTTGAACCCGGCAAAGAGGCTACTTTAATAATCAGTGGATAATCGTCATCATCAATGATGATGTTCATACCAGATAACCTAACCACTTCGTGAAGCTTATGACGACGCTCGTTGATACTGCCATATTTTGGCATCAATACACGGACATCAAATCCTTTGTTATAAGCATATGGAGCTAGCTTGTTCAGAACCTCAGACACCTCTGTAGTGGTGGTGTAGGGGCCCATCTCTTGACTAACAAAGAGAACGCGAGTCTTACTCATTTTAAGATCTTTTCTTCAATAGGGATGCAAAGATAACATATTTTGAACTGATATTAGTTTATGGCAGATTAGTCTGTAGAAGACACAACGTAAGTGGTGTATCACTTTTAAATCACGGGTGAAGTCCGAGTCTATCAATAATAGACTTCTACAGGGCAGTAAATAGTTACAATTTTTGTGCAATTTGACCTACACACCTGAATATTCGCAACTCGCAAGGCAAGCATTAATCTAGGTTCCTTGCGCTTCGCTCACTGGTTCGAACTCTAGTTGTCTACTCATTAAGTCAGCACTGATAAGACGAACGGTAATCGAGTCACCCACCCGCCACACAAAGCCACTCTTATCACCATCGGCCTTAATACCACCGGGATGCACAGTGACAGATTCCATCAGATGGCTAAAGCTTAAAAGGCCATCTATGCCCATGGATTTTAATTCTACAAAAATCCCTCTGCTTATAATGTTTCTGATAGTCCCTTCGAATATTTCTCCGACGCGCGATTCCATATATTCCACCTGTTTATATCGCACAGATTCGCGCTCGGCGTTGATGGCATCGCGCTCTTTGATGGATATATACTTGCATTTGTCTTCTAGTTCCGACTTGGAGACCCGAGAAGATTGGCCTAGATTATCATGCAATATTCGATGTGCCAACACATCGGCATATCGTCTTATCGGAGAGGTAAAATGACTGTAATATTCGAAACCTAGACCATAATGTCCTATGTTGTCAGAAGAATAGGCTGCTTTCGCCATGCTGCGTATAGCTATTGACTTCAAGATATTTTTGATATCATCAGAAAGATTACTCTGCGAAAGTTTATTAAGAGAATCTTTTACCTTATCAGGCGTCGATACATTCATTTTTAAGCCATATTCTCCTGCTAATATGGACAAGTCGTTTAACTTTTCGTCATCGGGAAGGTCATGAATTCGATAAACGAATGGTATTTCATTAGCCTCTTTTTTGCTAATAAATCGAGAGACAGCCTTATTGGCTAATAGCATGTATTCTTCGATGAGTCGGTGTGCATCCTTCCGTTGTTTTTTGACCAGCTGTATAGGTCGCTTGTTTTCATCGAGAATGATCTTTATCTCGTCAGAATCAAAATCAATCGAGCCGTGTTCAAATCTCTCTTTGTTAAGTTGTTTAGCTATCTGGTTGATTTTCTTTAATGGCTCCGCCAATTCGTCTTCACCGTTCTCCAATACAACCTGAGCATCTTCGTATGTAAATCGGCGATCAGAATAAATGATCGTCTTCCCTATCCATTCTTCTGCGATTTTATTCTCCTTGTTAAAGGTAAAAATGACACTGAAGCAAAATTTATCTTCATGTGGTCTTAGTGAACATAACTCGTTGGAGAGTTTCTCCGGCAACATGGGGCAGACACGATCTACCAAATATACCGAGGTACTCCTACGATATGCTTCTTGGTCGATGATATCATTGGGATGGACAAAATGCGTCACGTCTGCAATATGCACCCCGATTTCTATATTCCCATTCTCCAAGACCTTATAGGAAATAGCATCGTCAAAATCTTTCGCATCGAAAGGGTCGATCGTGAAAGTAAGTATGTCTCGTATATCTCTTCGATGCAGTAGATCTTCTTCTCTGATTTCCCCTGAGAGACTTTCTGCATGTCGAAGAACATCTTCCGGAAAAGATATGTTGAAGCCATTATTAATCAAAATGCTGTTCATCTCGAATTCATTCTGATTATTTTGACCGAGTACTGTTGTAACAATACCCCCAAGAGTAGGTCTATTGGGGGTGCCGTAGTCGGTGATCTTCACGATAACAAAGTCTCCGGATTGCGCTTCGTTAAAATGCTGTGGCAGAATCCGAATTTCCAGAACACGTTGATTATCCTGAACATAGACGTATCCATAGCGATCGTAACTTTGAAATACGCCGGCAAAATTTGTCTTATGTCTTCTGATGATCCGTATCACTCTAGCTTCCGGTCGGCGACCTCCGACATATTCGGTTGCTTCAATCAGCACGAGATCCCTATGCATGGCATGTGCTAAGTTTTTGGACGATACATAAAAATCTCGCGGTTTACCCGGCACCAGCACATATGCAGCACCTGATGAAGTCATATCTATGGTGCCTTCGAGCATCAATTTTTTAGACTTCTGCATGACGGATGCTTGACCGGGCGTCATGCCGTATCGCATATCCTTGAGCGTAACCCTCTTTGATTTGACTAGTTCATCCAGGGCAGATTGAACACTATCTTTTGAGTTTTTGACATCAAGTCTGGAAGAGATAACCCCAGAAGATATAAACTTGCCTGTCTTATGGCTCAACAGTTTAATGATCTCTCGTTGTAGTTGGGATTGTGAAACCTTTTTTAGGGCTCGTGGCCATTTTTGATTTTTACTCATGCCTCTTCTTGCTGTGATATGATACTGCCGTCGGCCATTAGCTCATAACTGGTGATAAAAGATTTGTTCGTATCATAAAGATATTCACCTTCGGATTGTTCGCCGATTATTACTTTTATAACCCAATCTTCATCAATAGTCGCAATCGATTTGAGCAGATTTTTTCCATCAGAATTAATGCCAGCCAATACTTGCTTTGCCAGCAAGATACCGTTTTTGTTATAACAAGCTAGGACAAAATTATAGTTCAGCAATTCTGCGCGCCAATAAATCACCGCATGCCAGTTCTCAGTGTTCTTGATTTTAAAGCATGGTACATACTCTACATATTCATCATCTTCTGTATGCTCGTAAATCAAAAAATGTCTTATCAGATCCGGTGGCAAAACATGGTTTTCTGATGAATAGTATCCTAAGTTCTCCTCCGACAAGGTCTGCGGAAGATCTTGTTCAGGAAAGTAAGTCAAAAATTTAGTAAATGATTGAGACCTTGTCATGTCTAAGAATTAGCGCGATCAATACGTATATTAAGCTGAATATCATTGATAAAGTCAACGGATTCACCCTGTGGATTTTCCAAAAGCCTTATGTCGTCTGCCAATACCTCATCACAGATAAACCGGTGATGATGAGCGAGTGCACGTGCAACCGAATGATTGTGGGATATACCTATTGTTATGCGATCAGTCACTTCCAGATCATGCTGTTTGCGCAGATTCTGAACACGATTAACTAATTCTCTAGCTATGCCTTCGTCCTCTAGTTCCTGCGTGATGGTAATATCCAGCGCCAGTGTTATATCCTTGTGGCTTGCCACTTGCCAGCCCGGTATTTCTTCGGCACTTATTTCAAAATCCTGCAGTAATAGCTCGTAAGCCTCACCATTAATGTGCATTTGATGAGTTCCTTGTGACTCTATCAGGGCAATTTGTGTCTGATCCAATAAGCTAATGTATTCTGCTGCTGATTTCATATTGGCGCCGAGCTTCTTGCCGAGGGTTTTAAAATTCGGCTTTATTTTTTTCTTGATAATACCTGTAGTGTCTGTGAGGAAATCGATTTCTTTCACATTGACTTCATTTTTGATCAAGTCTTGAACAAGTCTTACTTGTTTTTCGAATCGATCATTAAGCACCGGAATCAATATTTTTTGCAAAGGTTGTCTCACCCTTATTTTTTCCTTTTTGCGAATAGACAATACGAGAGAGCTTATACGCTGAGCATAATCCATTCTTTCTTCCAGAACGAGATCAATGGCTGAGGGTATAGCTATGGGATAATAGGCGAGGTGAACACTGCTGTGTATTTCTTTGCCGCTTACGTCATTGAGATTTCGATATAACCAGTCACTCATGAATGGGGCGATTGGTGCCATTAATTTAGAAACCGTGATTAAACATTCATAGAGCGTCTGATAAGCTGCAATCTTATCTCGGGAGTAGCTCCCTTTCCAAAATCTGCGTCTGCACAGTCTCACATACCAATTACTAAGTTGGTCTTCGACAAAATCCTGTATAAGTCTTCCCGCTGCGGTAGGCTCGTATTCCGCATAAAGTGCATCTACGCGATTAATTAATGTATTGAGCGTAGAGAAAATCCACCTGTCTATCTCCGGTCTGTCTTTGATAGGTATAGTTGTCTCTGAGTAAGAGAATGCATCAATATTCGCATAGAGTGCATAAAAAGAATAGGTATTGTATAGGGTGCCGAATAGCTTCCGTTGTACTTCCTGCACGCCTTCAATATCAAACTTTAAATTATCCCACGGCTGCGAATTGGTCATCAAGTACCAGCGTGTAGCATCCGCGCCATAAGTCTTTATAGTGTCAAATGGGTCAATTACATTGCCTAGTCTTTTAGACATTTTGACGCCATTTTTATCAAGTACCAGACCAGTGGACACAACATTCTTGAATGCCACGGAGTCACTTACCATCGAGGCGATGGCATGAAGAGAGTAAAACCACCCTCTGGTCTGATCAACACCTTCTGAGATGAAATCAGCAGGAAAGTTTTGCTTAAATTTTTCTTGATTATTCATCGGATAGTGCCATTGAGCATAAGGCATGGCACCACTGTCAAACCACACATCTATAAGGTCATTCTCACGTTTCATAGCTGCACCGCTATCCGATACGAGTACTATTTCATCGATAAAAGGCTTGTGTAAGTCTTCCGGCACAGCTTGTATGATACCGAGAACCTTCTCTGCCAGAGCGACCTCCACTTTTAATTGTTCGATAGAACCTATACACTTTTCTTGTTGACCGTCTTCCGTGCGCCATATCGGAAGAGGTATGCCCCAATATCTACTGCGCGAAAGATTCCAATCCTGAAGATTTTCCAGCCAATTACCGAAGCGCTTTTCACCCGTGTGAGCGGGCTTCCAATTGATTGTTTTGTTTAGTTCAACCATGCGCTCGCGACACGCAGAGGCTCTGATAAACCAGCTGTCTAATGGGTAGTATAATATCGGCTTGTCTGTACGCCAGCAATGGGGATAGTTATGTGCATATTTCTGGACATTAAAGGCCTTGTTTTCCTCTTTTAACTTGATGGCGATATCGACATTGACATCTCTGTAGTCTGCTTCGTCTGCGTAGTTTTTAACGTATCGATAAGCGAAGTCGGATACTTCAGGTACGAATTTACCAGCTTTATCGACGAGTGTGAGGGATCCGAGTCCGTTTTGTTTACCCACGCGCATGTCATCTGCACCGAATGATGGAGCGATATGAACTATACCTGTGCCATCTGATGTGGATACAAAATCACCCATTACGACTTCAAAGGCTTTTCCATCAACGGGCTGGACATAAGGCAGCAATTGATGATAAGTCACACCCTCAAGTTGATTACCGATATATTCATCTATGATGAAGTATGGTTGATTTTTTTCACCCGGTATCAGGGAATGGACGCTTTCTACTTCTTGCTCTTTTTTAAACCACTTACTTACCAGTTCTTTGGCAAGAATTACGCTTACGGGCATCTTTGTATAAGGATTAAAAGTGGCTAGTTTGACATAGCTGATGCCAGCACCCGCGGCTAGTCCGACATTGGATGGTAAGGTCCATGGGGTGGTCGTCCATGCCAATATATATACACTCTCATGCTCATCATTAAATAGGAACTCGCTTGTCTTGTTGCGATTTACGGCAAATTGGGCAACGATGGATGTGTCACTTACATCTTTGTATGCTCCGGGCATATTAAGCTCGTGCGAGCTAAGACCTGTTCCCGCCGCCGGCGAATAAGGTTGTATGGTGTACCCCTTGTACAGTAATCCCTTGTCGTGAAGTGTTTTAAGAAGATTCCATACCGACTCGATATACTCGTTAGTGAAAGTGATATATGGATTGTCGAGATCGGCCCAATATCCCATCTTACGGGTCATGTCATCCCATAACTCTTTGAATCGCATGACAGCTGCGCGACAGGCTTTATTATATTCTTCTACGGTTATTTTAGTACCTATGTCTTCTTTAGTTATACCCAGCTCACTCTCCACTTTGAGTTCTACCGGAAGACCATGCGTGTCCCACCCACCTTTGCGCTCTACGCGTTTTCCCTTCATCGTGTGATAGCGGCAGAATAAATCCTTGACTGTACGCGCCATGACATGGTGAATACCTGGTACGCCATTTGCAGATGGTGGTCCTTCGTAAAAGACAAATGAGTTTTCTACAGGGCGGCTATTGACGCTCTCTTCAAATGTTTTTTCTTCTTGCCACCGAGCAAGTATTTCTGCATCTATAGCAGCTAAATTTAAGCCGCCAAGCTCTCTGTATTTCTTAGACATACCTGTTTTCGTAAAATAAGGCACGAATATCCGAATAACTACAATGCTTTTCAAAGTGTGAGTGGATGGAATGCGATCAAGCCGTGCTTAAATTTCGCTATTGAGGGGTTTAATGACTGCCATGGAAACATTTGACCGGATTAATAATCAAGTAACTTAGCTGTCAGATACTTTCAGGTCAAAAAATCAGTCTATTTTTTATTAGACAACGCTCTTTTTTGAGTGAATAGCAGAGCTATTGCCGAAAAAAGTTACATAAAAAAGATTTCAGTTCAATAATTCTAAGCCTGACATTTTTCAGGATCTGTACACCCCGCCTTTAACGGAAAGTTCAAGGCGCTTACTATTACGTATGTTTTGGCTGTATTTTTGCATTCTCATTGGCGCTAGCCTAGAATAAAAACTTCGCACATATGAAATCATTTTCTCTGATTATTACTGCCTTAATGCTCATGACACATTCGATCATCGCACAGAAAGAAATCACCCTAGAAGGAATCTGGAAGGATAACATTTATAGTATAAAATCAGTACCGGGTTTTAATTTCTTAAAAGATGGGCGTCATTTTACGCGAATAGTGGATAATGTCATTAAAAAATATGACATCCTCACCGGTCAGCCTGTAGAAGACCTATTTAATGCGGATGTGATAAAGGGTCAGTTAGGATTCGAAGGTAGGCTCGAAGGATATACGTTTAGCAATGACGAGCGAAAAATACTGATTGAATCTGAGCGGAAATCTATTTATCGCAGATCTTATGTAGCGAAGTACCACGTTTATGATTTAGATCAGGAAAAACTATATGCGCTCTATGAAGAGGGCCGTGTGATGAATGCCGGATTTTCTCCTGATGGAACCAAGGTAGCCTATGTGCTAGAAAACAATATCTACTATTTCGACTTAGATACAGGGATAACCCTTCCGGTGACCTCTGATGGAGAACGCAATGCGATCATAAATGGATTGTCGGACTGGGTTTATGAAGAGGAGTTTTCTATCGTAAAATGCTACTGGTGGTCGCCTCTTAGTGATCGAATCGCGTATTTGAAATTTGACGAAAGAGAGGTGCGTGAGTTCACCATGACTTATTATAATGACGATGCTTACCCCGATTATTATACGTTTAAATACCCAAAGGTCGGTGAGAAGAATGCTGTCGTAAGTGTCCATATGTTTAATCTTGGAGATGACCGTACGCTCAACATTAACTTAGGCGACATGAATGAGGTCTATCTCCCGCGTGCGATGTGGACCACTGACAATGAGGAACTGTGTGTGTTTAAGTTAAATCGCCATCAGAATCATCTTCAGTTATATGTAGTAGATGCTAAAACTGGAAAATCACGTGTGATGCTGGAGGAAAAAAACAAATATTACATCGACATTACGGATCATATCACCTTCCTGAAGGACGGAAAACATTTCATTTGGACGACCGAGAAATCCGGTCACAAACATATTTACAGATATAGCAAACTTGGCGAAGAGGTCAATGCTATTAGCTCAGGATCGTATGATATAACAGCGTTTTATGGGGTGGACGAGTTAAATGATAAGATTTATTATGAGGCTGCAGAAGAGTCACCGTTGAGAAGAGATCTTTACGAGATTCGTATTGATGGCTCCGGCAAAAGAAAAATATCGGAAGAGTCCGGCTGGAATACAGCCCAATGGAGCTCTACTTTCGATTATTTTACCCTTCAGCATAGCACTATTAACTCGGCGCCTACTTTCAGAGTAATGAAGCGCAATGGTGAATTAGTGCGAAATCTTGAAGACAATGCTAAAAATAAGACTGTCCAAGAGGAGTATGGTGTCAACAACATTGCGTTTTTCGACTTTCTCACTTCAGAAGGTGTTAATCTCAATGGATATATTATCAAGCCGGCGGATTTCGATCCTAACAAAAAATACCCGCTTTTTCTCACGCAGTATAGTGGTCCTGGCAGTCAACAAGTAACGGATAGCTGGAAAGGAGCGAATTATTGGTGGTTTCAGATGTTAGTACAGCATGGATTTATCGTGGCGTGTGTAGACCCTCGAGGTACAGGGGGGCGAGGCGAAGCGTTTAAAAAAATGACTTATCTGGAGCTAGGTAAGTATGAAGTCTTGGATCATATCGAGACAGCAAAGTATTTCAGCAGACAGTCTTATATTGACCCGGATCGTATTGGTATTTATGGCTGGAGTTATGGCGGGTACATGTCTTCGCTATGTATATTAAAGGGCAATGATGTCTTTAAGGCGGCTATAGCAGTGGCACCTGTGACAAACTGGAAGTGGTATGACACTATTTACACCGAGCGATATATGCGCACGGATGAGGAAAACGAGTCAGGTTATCGCGAGAATAGCCCGGTCTACTTCGCTGATAGATTAAAAGGGAATTATCTGATTATCCACGGCGTTACGGATGACAATGTACATATGCAGAACACCATGGAAATGTCCAATGCGCTTATTAATGCTAACAAGCAGTTTGACACATATTTATACCCCAATCGCAATCATGGAATCTATGGAGGCAATGCTCGATTACACTTGTACACAAAGATGAACCAATTTCTTTTCGACAAGTTGATGAATGACCAAAGACCTTTGACTGAATTAAAATAGAATAACAACTTTCACTTTGTAATAGACCAATAGTATGTTTCCACATTATGATGTTATAGTCGTCGGAGCCGGACACGCTGGATGCGAAGCTGCTGTGGCTGCCGCCAATATGGGCAGCAAAGTATTGCTGGTGACGATGAATATGAGTACCATCGCACAGATGTCCTGTAACCCCGCCATGGGTGGGGTGGCCAAGGGCCAAATTGTCAGAGAAATAGATGCCATGGGTGGGTATTCCGGAATTGTTACGGATCATACGATGGTACAATTCAGGATGCTTAACAAGTCCAAAGGGCCGGCTATGTGGAGTCCTCGTGCGCAAAGTGATCGCTTGTTATTTGCTACGAAATGGCGAGAGATGCTTGAAGCGCATAAAAATATTGACTTCTGGCAAGAGATGGTACGTGGCTTAATCGTGAAGGACGGTCGGTGTAGCGGGGTATTTACAGGTATGGGGCTCGAGATAAAATCGAAGGCAGTAGTATTAACTAATGGAACCTTCTTAAATGGAATAATTCATATCGGAGAAAAGCAACTGGGTGGTGGTAGAGCCGGGGAGAAAGCTGCTACAGGTATAACAGAACAATTAATAGATCTAGGATTTGAGGCAGGAAGAATGAAAACCGGCACACCTCCTCGGGTAGATGGCAGGACACTTAATTATGATCGGATGGAATTGCAGCCGGGCGATGATGCACCCTCTAAGTTTTCTTATCTCGACACACCCACATTGGAGAAGCAACTCCCTTGCCATATTACATACACTAATCCGGAAGTGCATGCGACGCTAGAGGAGGGCTTTGACAAATCACCTATGTTCAATGGTAGAATACAGGGTCTGGGCCCGAGGTATTGCCCTTCTATAGAAGATAAGATAAATCGATTTTCTGATCGCGATCGTCACCAACTGTTTGTAGAGCCGGAAGGGTGGAATACCTGCGAAATTTATGTCAATGGATTCTCGTCATCCTTGCCGGAATACGTTCAATTCAAGGCTTTACGCAAGGTGTCGGGATTTGAAAATGCCAAGATGTTCAGACCGGGATATGCTATAGAATATGACTTTTTTCCTCCGACACAGTTAGACTTAAGTCTTGAGACAAGGCTAGTCAAAGGATTGTTTTTTGCAGGGCAGATAAACGGCACTACAGGGTATGAAGAAGCGGCTAGCCAAGGGCTGATGGCAGGAATAAATGCACATCTTTTGAGCCGTGACGCCGAGCCATTTATCCTGAAGCGGTCAGATGCTTATATAGGTGTTTTAATAGACGACCTTGTAAATAAGGGCACGGATGAGCCTTATCGCATGTTTACTTCACGTGCAGAGTATCGCATCCTTATCAGACAAGATAATGCTGATCTTCGCTTGACTGATAAGGCAAGTGCATTGGGTATGTCTGACATGGAGCAACGTATGAATAAGCTCGAGGAGAAGAAAGATGCCATCGACCGGATAGACAAGTATCTCTCTAATCGATCAGTATCACCTGACGAGATAAATACCTGGCTAGAGGGGATGGGTTCATCACCCATAAAGCAAGGTGTAAAGCTACGATCTGTATTAACACGTCCCGGTGTAGATCTTCAAGGTTTATCAACTGTGTTATCCGATTTAAACGAGTTTTTAAACAATTACGAGACTAGTTATATCGAAAGTGCAGAAGTAGGCATTAAGTATGAAGGTTATCTAGCCAAAGAGCAAGAGATGGTAGATAAGATGAATCGCTTAGAATCTGTTTTTTTACGTAGCGACTTTGATTACAGATCAATAGTATCCTTAAGTGCTGAGGCTCGCGAGAAATTATCAACTGTAAGGCCTCGTACGATAGGACAAGCGAGCCGTATCAGTGGGGTCTCGCCATCAGACATATCAGTACTACTCGTTCATGTAGGGAGGTAGAGGCTTCGTGTCGGATTGCCATTCATTAGGCATTACAACTCTTTGATCCTTATATTTCGAAAATCAACAGGTTGCCCCTCACTTTGTAAGGCAATATATCCTGATCGTAGTGGCTTGCCCGGCTGATAAATATAAGGGTCGCAACCTCGCACCATTCCGCCACCTATCTGAGTCTGACTGTATTGCAGAACGGTGTCTCCATTGATTTTGTGGATAATCAATGAATCACCATAAACGATTAATTCTGCATTGACCCATTGGTCGCCATAATACGTTTCAGAACTTGAATTGATGCAATGACGAGGATCGATTTTTCCTTCATACACTACATCTGTGCCCGGAGAGCACATATTACCGGTGGGTCGCGATTTACCGGGTTCTATTCCTGCCAGAAGCTGTATCTCCACCGAGATCGGCCAATCTTGCTCTTTAAGAATCGATTGTGGAGATTGAGAATGAAACATCACGCCACTATTTAAGAGAGTATAAGAAGGTGCTCCTTTATGCAGTTCTCCCACAAATCGATAATCGAATGATAAATGAAAATGCGAAAAAGGTTTCTCGTAAAAAAGATGCGCAAATCGGTTATTAAATGCGCCTATATACTGATCATATCTTACCTGAATAGTATTGTCTTCTACCCTAAATGTCTGTCCATAATTTACACCCACATCATAATGATGCATTTTGATGATCCATCCGTCGAGATTTCGCCCATTAAAAAGAGATGTCCATCCATCTTGTGGTGTCAGAGTTAATGCATTTGTAGAATTAACCGCTGGGCTCTTGCAACTTATGAGTAGGATAAAGATGGCTGCACTGAATCTTGATAATATCATAAGATGCTGGATACTCACAGAGCCTATTTTACCTTTGCGGCCTTGATTGGTATCTCAATACCCTCGACATAGATATTGCCTACGAAGGCATCATTTTCAAATTTTCCTTTGATCAATGAAGAGTAACCACTTACTTCCGTGCGAAAACTTAGTTGATCATCTTTTAATTCGATTTCCTTCATTTCAAAATCCATGTTGTAAGCCTTTATGGTGCCATGATATTCTCCTGAACTATTTTTACTCAAGTTTATTTCTCCTGAAATTTCTCCATTGGGTGTGTTTACGGAATAAGTGTACTTGCCGGTATGATCATTTAGCGAAGTCACAGAAGAATAGCTTAAAAGAAAGCTAAGAAAGCATAGTATTTTCATCTTCTAAGGATTTTAATTTAGGATAAATGTATAGAAAGTTCTGTTAATCTGAGAAATAATTATCCGCTATCATAGGATTCTAGCGGGGCGTAAAACTATTAATTGGTATTAATAGTAACTCGGTGAAGTCAATGTGTCTTGACAACTTCCAACGATTTTTTGTTTCGGGACGCATAGTTTTTCTTAGCTGTATTAGTAGCGTAAAACCGCAGAGACAAGAAGAGGATATAAATTGCTTGGCTAAACACCCGAAGTTATGTAGGACATTAAATCAAAATAATTACTTTTGACGATCAATGTGATGATCGATATAAATAAGATCTGATTCGCGATTCTGAATTGTTAATTTTTGATATGAGTTCAAAGTCCCTTTTTAGCCATCTAAATAAAGATATCCCTGCCAGTGTAGTGGTCTTTTTTGTCGCGTTACCTTTGTGTCTGGGTATTGCTCTGGCAAGTGGAGCGCCGCTTTTTTCCGGGGTAATTGCCGGAATAATAGGTGGTGTCTTGGTCGGGACATTGAGTGGTTCGACTATAGGCGTTAGCGGACCGGCGGCGGGATTGGCGGCGATTGTTTTGTCAGCGATAAGTCAACTGGGAGGTTATGAAAACTTATTAGTGGCAGTTGTATTAGCTGGTGTAATACAAATATTATTTGGAATAGCGAAGTTGGGTATCATAGGTTACTATTTCCCTAGTTCTGTTATAAAGGGTATGTTGACGGGTATCGGGATTATTATCATTATAAAACAGATTCCACATTTTTTCGGCTATGATGCTAGCCCGGAAGGGGTGTTAAGTTTTAACAATCCGAGTGGTTCGAATACGATTGATGAATTGATGTCCTTACACCATAATATCATCAAGGGTTCAGCATTAATCGGGATTATTTCGCTGATTATTCTGGTGGTGTGGGATAAAGTTTTAGTTCAGAAGGCTAAATTATTTCAAGTGATACAGGGCCCACTAGTTGTGGTATTGTTAGGAATATTGTTTTATGGCTTAACACGCCATCACTCTAGTTTGTCGATCGGGGAAACACATCTTGTGAGCGTACCAGTTACGGCGGGATTGAGGGACTTTCTGGGTGTGTTTACTTTTCCCAATTTTAGCATAATATTCACACCGGCTGTATGGGTGGTCGCTTTTACTTTGGCCCTAGTCGCTAGTCTAGAAACTTTGTTAAGTGTAGAGGCGACTGATAAGCTTGATCCCGATAAGAATGTCACACCCACCAATAGGGAACTTTTCGCACAAGGCGCAGGGAATATTGTCTCAGGTCTAATCGGAGGCTTGCCCATTACGCAAGTTATTGTGCGCAGCTCAGCTAACATTCAGTCGGGCGGTAAGACTAAATTGTCAACAATAATTCATGGCTTTTTACTTCTTATATCGGTTATTACTATTCCTAGATTGTTGAACATGATACCCTTGTCTGTGCTAGCAGCGATTCTTTTAATTGTGGGTTATAAACTGGCTAAACCAGCCTTATTTTATCAAATGTGGAAGTATGGATGGAAGCAGTTTTTGCCTTTTATCGTTACAGTATTAGCTATTATTTTTACAGATCTGCTTATGGGTATAGGCCTAGGATTAACAGTAGGTATAATCATTGTTTTATTAAAGAGTTATCAGAATTCGCATTTTCTTAATCAACAGTCAGATCCAGAGAAGCCCAACCATTTCAAAATGATATTGGCCGAAGAGGCCACATTTTTAAACAAAGGAGCGATTCTCAAAGAACTGGATAGCATACCACAGGATTCTTATCTCGAGATAGATGTAAGACGTACCAGGTATCTTGATCACGATATTATTGAGATTTTCGATGACTTTGCCTTTAAGGCAAGAAATAGAAATATTCATATCAAGTTGATATCCGAGAGAGGTATAGTGGATAATCCGGACAACTATCTTGAGTTCTTCACCTTGAGACCTAAGATAGCGATATACCAAAATTAGTCTCCTTTGTGCTCATGGCAGTTCTTGCTCGGAGTTCCGCAGGGTATCCGTGTTGTGGGGATAGCATATTGTAATAGACGGAGAGCTCAGAATCGATGGGTCTAAATTCTTCCTTGGATAAGTAAGAATTTGTCTTCCTTTGTTATTTCGTGACAAAATTTAGCTATATGAGACATTACATTTTTATTGCCTTTCTACTATTTGCTAGGACGACTTTGCTACATGCACAAGAGTCCGTTACAATTAAGCCCATTCCTGATCCACAAGTCTTCTCAAGTGTTCAGACAGCACGTATTAGCGGTGTAACTCATAGCCTACAGACACGCACTGGGACAATGTTGCTACGTGATGAGAATAACGAACCCATAGCATTGCATGGCTATACAGCTTACTTTAAAGATATTAAGTCTAATGAGCGCCCCATCATCTTTACTTTTAATGGCGGGCCTGGATCCTCCTCATACTGGCTACACATGGGTGTTATGGGCCCGAAGCGAATTGTTGTGAATGATCCTGCCTATACTCCTTCGGCACCGTACCAACTAGTTAATAATGACTATTCAATATTGGATATCGCGGATGTGGTCATGATGGATCCCATCGGAACAGGATTAAGCATGCCTGTGGGCAAAGCAGAAGGAAAGGATTTCTGGGGGGTTGACCAGGATATTCGTGCCACTAGTCTGTTTATTATTCAGTTTCTTAAAGAGTACGATCGTTTTCAATCTCCTAAGTATCTGTGTGGTGAGAGCTACGGTACTTTTAGAAATGCCGGTGTGATGAATTATCTACTCAGGCAAGGTATCGCATTGAACGGCGTGGTGATGGTTTCTGCTGTATTTGATCTTAACACGCTGACTTTTCCGGTAGGAAGTGACATCCCATATTTGTCCTTTTTCCCCACCTATGCAGCCACGGCTTGGTATCATGATCAACTGGCCAATAAACCAGCCGATTTTGAGGCTTTCATAGAAGAGGTCAGAGTATTTACAGAAAAAGAATACATGCCCGCGCTTTATAAAGGCAGTAGGCTTACCAATGATGAAAAGGATATGATAGCAAAAAGATTAAGTCATTATTGCGGGGTAAGTGGAGATTTCTGGAAACGTGCCAATCTTCGTGTTAAAGCAGGGGAGTTTTTTAACGAACTTTTGAGAGAAAAGGGTCTTACAGTAGGACGACTAGATTCGCGATTTGTGGGAATAAATGATAATCTTCTTAATCAATATGCGACTACTGATCCTCAGAGCAATGCGATTTCTCCTGCTTACACAGCTGGATTTTTAGATTATCTATATAGCGATCTGGGGGTGAGTAAAGACTTGCACTATAAAACTTCTGCTTACAGCTCACCCGGGTTCAAATGGGACTGGTCGCATCAAGGTAATTTTGGCTGGGGAACACAGACAGCAATCAGCACTGCCATGGATATGGCTGATGCCATGAACAAAGATCCGAATGTCAAGGTACTCATCATGAATGGTTACTATGATCTGGCAACACCGTTTTACGGTGTAGAGTACACCATCGATCATCTGGGCCTAACGCCAGAGATTCGGGACAATATTATCATGACTTATTACGAGGCGGGGCATATGATGTATACACACATGCCATCCTTGATCAAGTATAAAAAGGATCTGGCAGATTTTATTCATGGTACGTCGCGGAGGTAGAAGCAACTTGTCACCATGCCTGTTAAATTAAAGTTCGACTCGTGGTCAAGCATATTAAATAGCAGTCTGTCGTAGATTATTTCGAATGATGTACCTATCCGCGTCATACAAGCGTTAGATTTTATCACAAAGCTTGTATCATTGGATAGATAAAGTATATTCATTCTAAACCACCGCCATACACTCTTTCATTCTTCTGTTAAAATGGAAGTAAGTAATTCGGGTTTAATTTTCTGCAAGAAAGCTTCAACATCTTTTAGTCGTTTTTCTAAATCTTCATTCTTTAGGTGTAGTTCTTTTATCGCCTCTAGGAGTATAGGGGTAAGTTTTGGATAGTCAATGCTTTTAAACCCATCAACGGATGTCAAAACTAGCTCGGGGAAGATTGCTTCGACTTCTTGCGCGATAAGTCCTATTTGTCTTGTATTGGTGAATTCTTTTTCTGGAAAATCTTGTTCTCGCCATTGATAATATACACCCCGTAGTGTCATTAGTGCCGCCAGAGGATCTAATAGGGGCGTAATATTGCGCTTGAATCGTATGTCTGAAGTATGGGTAAGTGAGCCGTTATACAGTATGTTACCATGAACATATAGGCCGTTTGCCGGTGTATTGTTTTCGTTGATGCCCACGCTCAGGCCACCATTTTTTTGAACGATTAGTTTTATACCCGTACCCATTTCAACAACCAAGGGAACTTGGTTTTCCACCACCTTTACGCTGAGCTTTGCTAAAGGGTTTTTGTCTCCTATGCCGACATTTTTATTTTTTGTAATCATCAGACTGTCCAGAAAAGATATGTTGCCTGTTGTGCTGAAATTGCCATGGGCGATCAGTGCGTTAGTATCAAAGTTGCCCCAAATCAATGGGTGGATAGTGTCTGTATTATCTATGAATAGTAAATTACTCTCGGTAGTGGTTTTTCCACCAGCTAAATGACCTATAAAAACATTGGCATTTCCAGAGAGATTGTTTCCTCCTGCGGCAAATCCTAAAAAGGTGTTTTTCAATCCATCATTAGTCACTCCGGATAAAGCGCCAAGGAAAGAATTCTCATCTCCGGAAGTAGTAGCGTATCCACTTTCCGCCCCTACAAAGGTATTATTTGAACCTGTATTATTATTCTGTCCTGCACCGCTACCCATGAAGACATTCGAATTTCCGGAAGTATTGCTGGATCCTGATAATATACCAAAGAAGCTATTGCTCTCTCCCACATTATTAAGAAATCCGCTTGAAAATCCGAAAAAGGAGTTATTGCGACCTGTTGTATTATTAAAACCAGCTGATCGACCAAAAAAAGAATTATTATCGCCACCGATGTTTCTATTACCTGCTGTTGTTCCAAAAAAGGCGTTATTCTGACCGGTGGTGTTTTGAGAGCCGGCTTCGCGACCAAAAAATGCGTTTTGACCACCGGATGTATTATTTCTTCCCGCTAAATACCCGAAAAAAGAGTTGCTATTAGCAGTATTGTTTCTTCCTGCCTGAGATCCAAAGAATGCGTTGTCAAAACCTATCTGGTTCAACTTGCCAGCTTCATATCCATAAAATGAATTATTCCCACCGGAAATATTGTTTTCACCGGAACTAGTTCCAAAGAAGGAATTACCACCAGCAGTCGTGTTCAGTTGCCCGCTTAATGCCCCAAAGAACGAATTCGCGGAGCCTGATATATTCGCATTGCCGGAAGACCGCCCGAAGAATGAGTTATTAGAACCATCTACATTATTACTCCCAGAGAAATTGCCATAAAATGAATTGGCATCGCCGGATTGATTATTTTTACCGGACTCAAACCCAAAGAAGGAGTTAAACCTTCCACTAGTGATATTCTTGCCTGATTGGGCGCCCACGAATGTGTTACTCCTAGTGCCGACAGATTGATTAATACCGGACATCGATCCAATATGAATGGATGTCGTGTCACTCTGTAGTCCAAGATCAAATCTCCCTCTAAGTTTTCCATCTCCGGCAACATCTACATGTTGGCTTGATACTGAAGAGTATAGTACTAAAGTACTCACGATTGAAAGTATATTTTTTGTCATCATAGAAATTTTTTTGGATTCGATATTGATTTTATATATGATCCCATTGTTGCGAAATTTTACCAAATATTTGTGTAATTTTTTCATATTACAATTTTTGACAATGCATAATTGGCACATTTTGTGCTTGTTAATGTGTGGATGTTTATTATCCATCACGACGCATGTCACTACGAGTTATATTCATAGTATCCTTTTTATCCACCTACGGACTGCTCAACGGCCAAGCCGTGCGTTGTCCGGTAAATCGATGGGCTGTCGCCAATACGGGTGGTGCTTATATCGATGATATAGGGAATATGGCTGTTTATGGCAATTTTACCAACCTAGAGAATAGTGAATTTGTCAATGATGGCAATCTCTACTTTCTCGGCAATGTCGAAAATCGGGGATTCCTGGGAGAAGGTGATGGTGCAGAATATATTCTGCATTGTGACACAGCAGTCACCACTATCAGTGGTGCTGGCGTGACAGAGTTTAATAGACTCTTTGTTAATAATCAATCAGGCGTAAAGCTTGAGTCAGAAATACGCATAAAAACCTCTTTAACTTTTCAGAATGGCATTATTCATACAGATAGAAGATCGCCCTCTTATAGAGTTTCATTCAGGCCGAATAGCGTTTATAATGCAGCCGATGATACTAAGCACATAAACGGTGTTGTCCGCAAGCAAGGGCCTGATCCATTTACCTTTCCTGTAGGTGATGGAGATCATCTTTCTCGCATAGGCGTAGTCGGTGTTAATAATTTTGATTTGTTTCAAGCGGCTTATTACAGCAAAAATTTAGAACAAGACGTATGGGCTAGTCCGGGAAGCTTTGATCACGAGACTAAAGATTTCAATGTTTATAAAGTTCAGGATAAGGAATTTTGGACATTGACAGGTGGACAAGCCACCCGAATTACCTTACACTGGACGACATATAGTCAGATTAATCAACTCGTTGCGAATGTGAATGACCTCGTAGTCGCGGGTTGGGATGGTTTTAAGTGGGTTAATCTCGGTAAGACGGAGATGCAATCCTTCTTGGGCTTTGGAATCATTTCATCTCGGCGTGTTATACCGAATAATTATCGCGCGTTTACTTTTGGTGTCTCTGATCTGGACGGAGACGGTTATGTTGACTCAATGGATCCGGCACCACTGGACGCTTGTATACCGGATCCTTCTGCCGAGGCATGTCAACAAAGAGTGTGTGTTTCAGTAGAGCTAGGCGTGTTTCTCGAAGGTGGTCTAGCCCAGCCGGGCAATGAAGTTGCTGACAAGATGCGATTACGACTCTATAACTTTGGATATCTTCCCGGTATGCGACCTAAGACACTCTTCGGGGTATCATCTAAGCCGGGACATCCGTATGAAGGAGTTCCATGGAACTACGATGGTGCTGAGGGCAAAGAGATTAACGAGTTTGCTCCGACAACAGGAGATAATCGTTATCCCGAGGAAATTGTGGATTGGGTAATGGTAAGTCTGCGGACCTCTGTAGACGCTTCTTCAACAGTCTGCCGTAAACCAGCCATGATTAATGCTGAAGGGGATGTGATGTTCACTGAGTTTTTTGACTGTTGTGATATGGCGAGTAATCGCTATTATGTAGTCATTGAGCATCGCAATCACCTTCCTGTAATGACACCCACTGCCATTGAGCTTCAAGATGGAAAATTGTCTTTTGATTTCCGCAAGAATCAATCATACACCAGACTTTTGGGAAGTGGTCAGAAGGAACTTCGTCCGGGTGTCTTCGCCATGTTTGCAGGAAACGGAGATCAATCTATGGCCGCAGAATCACCTAAAGACCTTAACGCCAATGACAATTCGATGTGGTTGCAGGATAATGGCAAACACTCTGGTTATTACTTCCAAGACTTTGACTTAAGTGGAGACGTAAATGTTCAAGACAAATCACTATGGTTACGTAATAACGGAATATTCACGGATGTGGATATCAGATAGTTATTTGATCACCGTTTATACTATCACGCTTTCGTAGTCTTTGCCATCAATGATCATCTTTGCTATGATTTCGCAGAGAATTTCTGAAGTTCCGCCACCGATCTGACCTAGTCGGGCATCACGCCACATACGCGCCATAGGATAATCTTCCATGTATCCATAGCCACCAAAAAGCTGAAGACATTCGAAACTAACTTTATCATGGAGCTTGGTCGCAAGCAATTTGGCCATTGAGGCTTCTTTTACTAAGTATTCGCCACGTGCATGACGGTCATATAGGCTGTAGACAAATTGTCGGTTTAGTTCGATTTCAGACGCCATCTCAGCGATACGATGTCTGATTACTTGGTATCGATTCAGTGGTTTGCCAAATGTCTCTCGCTCGCGTATATATTTGAGCGTAAGCTCTAAGGCATATTGAGAAGCAGACACTGCACCGAGTGCCATACTTAATCTTTCACTCACGAAGTGCATCATGATATAAAAGAACCCTTGATTTATTGATCCCAACATCTGTGAAGCAGGTACGCGCACGTTGTCAAAACTGATCTCACCCGTATCCGATGCGTGCCAGCCCAATTTTTTTAACGCCCGTGCACTAACACCAGCTTGCGTGCGGTCTAAAATAAACAGGCTTATGCCCTTGAGGCCCTCATCGGGGTTTGTTTTAACGGCGGTGATGATATAGTCACTATTCACACCATTAGTAATAAAAGTCTTGGAGCCGTTAATGATAAAATCGTCTCCATCTTTGACGGCTGTTGTCCTCAGCGCTTTTACATCTGAACCGCCACCCGGCTCCGTAATTGCTAAGCAGCCGATCAGCATTCCTTGCACTCCCGATCTAAGATATTTTTGCTTCTGTTCTTCTGATCCTTCAGCGTTTATGTGCGTTAAGGCTAAAGACATGTGTGCTCCTATGGCAGCAGCAAATCCCCCAGAGTTTACTCTAGCCAGCTCTTCTGTAAAGACCACTGAATGCCAAATATCGAGATCGGAACCGCCATACCTTTCTGGCAGGGATAAACCCATATAACCTTGCTCACCAAATTTTTCAAATATCTCACGGGGAATCGAGCCTTCTTCTTCCCACAGATCGATATATGGTATTACTTCTCGGCTCAAAAAATCCTTCAATGTAGATCTGAACAAGGCGTGTTGTTCGTTAAAAAAGCTGATATTGTCTTCATTGCTGCTAAGTGTGCCGGCGGCCGAGGCCTTTTCGTAACTTTTGTCATCAATGACCATTTTGGCAATGATTTCCCGCATTATTTCGGACGATCCTCCACCGATGGTGTTTACGCGTACATCTCTATACAGACGCGCCATCGGGTATTCTTCCATAAATCCATACCCACCAAAAAACTGTAAACACTCGCTCGCTTGACGTTGATTTAGTTCAGAACATAACATCTTTGCCATGCTGCACAGTTTTACATCATAGATCTGCTTATCGTAAATTTTGCAGCAATGATAGACGAAAGCTTTCATGGCTTCTTTTTCAGCATACATGGTAGCTATACGATGCCTCAATACTTGAAACTTATCAATACTTCTGCCAAAGGCTTTGCGTTCGGACATATATTGGAGTGACTTAGCAAGCGCTGTTTCCATGGCTGTTATGCCTGTCGGCAATGCACATATACGCTCGAGTTGAAGGCCGTTCATCAGATAATAAAAGCCGCTTCCTTCATCCCCCAATAGGTGTTCAGCCGGAACGCGCACGTTGTCAAAGCTTAATTCTGCAGTATCCGAGGCATGCCATCCCAGCTTATTTAATTTGCGCGCAGAAACACCCGGCAGATGGGTATCAATAACAAGTAGGCTGATACCATACATGCCCGCCTCAGGCTTGGTTTTTACGGCTGTTACGACAAAATCACCATAGACTCCGTTAGTGATAAATGTCTTGGCACCATTAACGATATAGTGATCCCCCTCTCGAATAGCTCTCGTACTAATTCCTGCCACGTCAGAACCGGCTCCGGGCTCAGTAATACCTATACTCCCGATAAGCTCGCCCGTAATAATCCCCGGCAGATATTTGTTTTTCAAAAAATCCGATCCAAACTTTAAGATGTACGGGGAGCACATATACTGTACTACCTGCTGCGTGATGATAAAGCCACCGGAGTTAATTCGGCCCAGTTCTTCATTGAAGACCACATCAAAATAGAAGTCCAATTCTTGCCCTCCATACTGAGCAGGATACGATAATCCTAAAAATCCCATAGAGCCCATCTTGGTCCATATCTCTCTGGGAATTCTACCTGCTTCTTCCCATTCGTCAATATGAGGGATAACTTCTTTTTGTAAAAAATTTCTAAGGCTACTGCGAAACAGATCGTGTTCTTCAGAAAAAATCGGACTACGCATAATTATTTATCATTTCGTAAAAGAGACTTGAGTTCATTGTACAAACTCATTCTGTCTGTACTCAGATGTTCCATACCATCGACATATAGTGTTACACCACTGATATAGGATGAAAGAGGTGTGGACATAAACACCACCGCATTGGCTACTTCTTCTACAGAGCCCAATCTTTTCATTAGATTGCCTTCGGCAATGTTGCCAATAAAGTTTTTAATCATCGGTGGATAATTATCTAAACCTGAGGACTCGATAATGCCCGGGGCAATGGCATTAACACGAATATTATATTCAGCCCACTCTTGAGCAAGTGTCTTAGTTAAATTTTCAACTCCTGCTCTTGCTGCACCGGTGTGCGCCATGCCGGGGAAGCCTCGGATGATATTGGCAATGATATTGACTATGATGCCTGAGTGTTGTGGAATAAATATCTCATTGGCTAATATCTGGGACATATAGAATGTGCCGTTCAGATTATTATTGATTACGGCACTCCATCCTTTTTCGCTGATAAGCTCGGCGGGTGCGGCAAATTGACCGCCGGCATTATTTATCAGGATGTCAAGGCGACCGAAGTGTTCTTTGATGTGAGTGGAGATTCTATAAATTTCCTCTGTATTGCGTATATCACAAGGTATCGCGATACAGTTTCCTAGCGTCGACAATCTTTCTTGCGCCTCTAGAAGTGGCTTTTCTTTGCGGGATGATATGATGACTTGAGCGCCTAGTTTTAAATAAAGTTCGGCGATACTATAGCCAATACCACTCCGTCCACCTGTTATCAGTGCTACTTTATTTTTGAGAATATCAGGATGATACATAATGGAAATGTTAAAAGCCCATGGAGCGGCCAATGATTTCTTTCATAATTTCATTTGTCCCGCCATAAATTCTGGATATGCGTGCATCTGTAAAAAATCTTGACACAGGATAATCAGTCATATAGCCATAACCTCCGAATAGCTGAAGACATTGGTCGACGACTCTAGCCTGAAGATCAGAAGTCCAATATTTGGCCATGGCCGCTTTTTCAGCAGACAGGTCATCATTGTTTAATTCTAGGATACAACTATCGACAAATGTTCTGGCGATAGTGATTTCAGTCTTCATTTCTGCGAGTTTAAATCTCGAATTTTGAAAAGACCCTATTGATCTCCCGAAGGCTTTTCGCTCTGTACAATATTGGATCGTCAGATCCAATAATCCTTCACAAGCTGCTACACATCCGACTGCTATGGATAAACGTTCTTGCGGCAGATTATGCATAAGATAATAAAATCCCAGTCCTTCTTGACCTAAAAGATTTTCGCAAGGTACTTCGACATCGTGAAAGAATAGCTCTGCGGTATCCTGTGCTTTTAGACCTATCTTATCGAGATTTTTTCCTCTTTCGAATCCCGGCATTACTCCCTCGACCAGCAGTAGGCTTATGCCCTTATGTTTTTCCTCCGGATCAGTCTTAGCTACTACGATTACGAGGTCACTGTTGATACCATTCGTGATAAAGGTTTTAGAACCATTGAGGATATACTTATCTCCTTTTTTTATAGCGGTGGTTTTTACGCCTGCTAGGTCGCTGCCGGTGCCAGGTTCTGTCATAGCTATGGCTGTGATACATTCGCCAGCGGCGATGTCGGACATATATTTTTCTTTTTGTGCCGGCGTGAAATAGCTCAAAAAGTACGGAGCCATGATATCATTCTGTAAAGTGAATCCCGGCCCTGAAAACGACTCACGCGCTAATTGTTCGCTGATTATCGAGTTAAAGCGAAAATCCTTGATACCCATGCCGCCGTATTGCTCAGGAAAATCCATACACAAGAAGCCCTGAGCTCCCGCTTTGAGCCATAGATCGCGAGGTACGATCCCTTCTTTTTCCCACTGATGGTGAAAAGGTTTAATTTCTTTTTTGACAAATTCTGCATAAGCTTCTTGAAACATTTGAAGCTCTTCGGTCATGATATTTGAATTCATAAATGTTTTATTGTCGCTTAATGATTAATCATCTCGTTGTCATACGTGCGGCACTACTACTACTTTTCCTTTGACTTTTCGATTGATCATATCCCTCAGTGCAAGCGGTGTTTCATGGAGGGGGTAGACCTTGTCGATGTGCGGATTAATTTTTCCTTCTTGTAATAGCTGAATAAGATCGCGCACATTTTGTTGATGAATTTGTGGTTCTTTATAGACATGACTGCCCCAGAATACGCCGACTATTTCGCAGCCCTTGAGCAGGGGTAAGTTCATCGGGATGTTGGCGATACCCATCGGAAATCCCACAATTAGAAGTCGGCCTCCCCACGCCATTGAGCGAAGTGCTTTTTCGGTAAACTCTCCTCCGACGGGGTCATAACAGATATTGATTCCTTTACCTTCGGTGATTTCCTTGATCTTATCGCGAAGGTCTTCAGTGGAGTAGTTTATCAAATAATCTGCACCTTTCGCTCGACATAAGTCGAGTTTATCTTGGGAGGAGGCAGCAGCAATGACGATTGCTCCTTTGGCTTTAGCTATTTCAACGGCAGCGAGACCGACACCTCCTGCTGCGCCGAGGATTAGTACTACTTCGCCTTCCTTGATCCTGCCACGTTGCACTAATGCGTGATAGCTGGTGCCGTAAGCCATCATGAAGGATGCTGCTACCTGATCGGGCATTCCGGGAGGGATCTTAACTGCTGAGGATTTATTGACAACTGCTTTTTCGGCGAATCCTCCTACCATTATTGCTCCGAATATTCGATCTCCCGGCGCGAATTCACTTACTTGCTCACCTACACTGATCACCGTTCCGGCGATATCGCTACCCGGCACGAATGGCATGGGTGGTTTAAACTGATATAATCCCTGTATGATGAGTGTGTCAGGAAAATTGACGCTACAGGCATTGACCTTAATTAATAGGTCATTCTTACCTGGCAGGGGTTCTGCAATTTCTATCAGCTCAAGCTCTTCGGGCATTCCAAGTTTACTACATACTACAGCTTTCATACTTTCCTCTTTTCTGAGCTTTAAAATTAAGGATTGTGGCTCTGGTGAAGGGGATTTATAATTTGCGAAATATATTGATCTTGCCTAGTGTCGAATTTGATGATTATGAGGCCGCTATGCTTTATGCTTCATCTGATTTGCTAAAGGAGCTGACTAAGGTGTGAGAAAACGGTCATGCGTTTTGGGTGCGGACAATAATGGAACGCTGAGGACATGGATATGGCGGATTTTCTCAGATGGGGTATGTGTTACTCAGTGAGTCAAAATGATCAAAAATGATTGTCATATTGTGAGATACGCCAAATGTTTGTAGCCTGGTTAGCCATCCATTGTTGTTTAGTGTCTATCCGAGAAGTATTCCAAAAATTATTTTATTTGGCTATTCTTTGAGTGTGTTCAATACTACTTTCGAGATGTTTATTGCGCTTCAATTCGCATCCGTCATTTCCAATATCTCTATTCGCAGTACTGTGCATTAAGCATAGGTTACTAGTCGATAGACAAATTGCTCATGCTTATGAGCATTGATTGATACCCATTGTTCTGATAATTTTTCTGGTATAATATGCGCAATGTTGAATCGATCACGATCAATATCATGCTTTACACCACCAAAAGGCAATTCTAAAGCAGCCAATATTCGTCATATGGTATGTGTGGTTGTAATCAATTTATCAAAGATGAAAGTGAATTCTTGAACGTCTCTTAGTTAATAAGTAAATAGTCTGATATCAGAAAAGTTCCTTTCACGAATCTTTCTTAGGTGACGATTAAACGGTGTTTTGCTCGGGTAGGCTAAATAATAAAAAGACCTGAACAGTTTTATAAAATGTAGTTTCTCTAACTGATTATTTTGAGAGTGGTGGGTTTCGGTTTGACACAATTTTTGTTGAGTAAGTTTCTAAGTTCTTTCACCTGATCATAATTAGATAAAAGCATTTCTTCTTTGTAATATGAGTGTAGTTTACTTTATTTCCCCTTGTCTTTGGGCGATTTACTGAAATGCTTGAGCATTATCACTTCTTGCGGTGTAAGATGTCTGAACCATCCACGGGGCAAGTCTTTTTTGGTGATACCCCCGTAGAATACTCTATCAAGCTTTATTATTTCATATCCCAGATGTTGAAATATGCGGCGTACAATGCGGTTTTTGCCAATATGTAACTCTATACCTACTTCTGATTTATCTGATCCTACGATCCAGTCTAGATCGTCAACCAGTGCGATTCCATCTTCTAATTCTAGACCGAGGCGGATAGCTTCGAGATGTTCGGAGCTGACCGGTTTATTTAATACGACGTGGTATCTTTTTTTAACCCCGTATTTAGGATGAGTGAGTTTTTCTGCGAGATCACCGTCATTGGTAAGGAGTAACAATCCTGTGGTCAATCTGTCGAGTCTGCCGACAGGGTAGATGCGCTCTTTGATTTTGGGTTGAATGATATCCAGCACTGTTTTTCTGGATTTTTCATCGGAGGTTGTCGTTACGACGTTTTTGGGCTTGTTCATGATGACATAAACAAAGTTGCGGTTAGGTCTAATTTTTTTACCGTTATATTCTACGAGATCTTTAGGAGCGACTTCATAGGCAGGATTGGTTTCTACGGTGCCGTTCACACGGACTTTGCCAGACTTAATGATGTCTACCGCTTGTCGGCGAGAGCAGATACCACTGTGTGCGAGATATTTATTGAGTCGCATGTCCATAGGCTAGAAAGGTACGTCGTCTTCATCTAGGTTCATACGACTTGGTCTTATGATGTGAGCCGGCGCAGTAGGGTCTCTAAATCCGCCGTCGGTTGGCATTTTAAATCCGGTGCTACCCATATTTTCAAAGCGGACATATTGAGGCACGAATCTCAGGTTGACGGTTTCGAGAGAGCCGTTACGATGCTTGGCGATGATGATTTCTGCCAGATCTTTTGGGGTGTCCATGTCGTCATTTTCATAATATTCCGGACGATAGATAAATGTAACGATATCGGCATCTTGCTCTATCGCACCCGATTCACGAAGATCCGATAGTACTGGACGCTTGTTTCCTCCTCGCGTTTCAACTGATCGGCTGAGCTGTGAAAGAGCTATTACAGGTACATTCAGTTCCTTAGCCAAGCTTTTTAATGCGCGAGAGATAGAACTGATTTCTTGTTCGCGGTTACCTTTCTTTTGATTGGGCGCAGCAGTCATTAACTGAAGGTAGTCGATGATGATCAACTGTATATCATGATTTTGTTTTAGTCGGCGGCATTTAGCACGTAATTCGAATATATTAATCGCTGGTGTATCATCGATGAATATCGGAATTTCGGCCATATTATCAACCGTCTGGTTGAGTCTTTTCCATTCATCCGAACTCAGTTGACCATTGCGCAGCTTACGGCTGTCAATACTGGCATCCATGGCGATAAGCCTCTGGACGAGCTGTGTATTGGCCATTTCTAATGAGAAAATGGCGACGGCTTTATGCAGAACAGCGGCATTTCGGGCGAGCGATAAGGTAAAGGCAGTTTTGCCCATACCCGGTCTTGCTGCCACAATGATAAGATCAGAAGACTGCCAGCCCGATGTCACCTTGTCCAATTCTGCGAATCCTGTGGGAACACCTGTTATGCTCTCTTCCTTCTTTGATACCGCTTCGATTTCTTTTCGTGTCTTTACGGCAAGGGAGCTCAGGCGTTCGTAACCTGTATTGAGGTTATGGTCTGTTATCTCGTAAAGATTTCTCTCCGCGTCATCGAGAAGTTCGAATACATCTTTTTCATCTTCGAATGATCCCTTGATGGTCTGATTTGCAACCCGGATGAGTTCGCGCTGAATATATTTTTGGGAAACAATTCTTGCGTGATACTCTATATTGGCAGAAGAGGCAACCTTGTTAGTAAGCTCGATAAGGTAATTCAGACCGCCTACCTCTTCTAGTGATTTCGATTTCTTTAGTAGCTCGTGGACTGTAAGCAGATCTATAGGTTGGGACTTCTCGAATAGTTCTAGCATCGCACTATAAATAGTACTATGCGCAGACTTATAAAAACTCTCGGGCTTCAATATTTCTATTACACTGGGCAGGCCATCTCTGTCAATCAGCATTGCGCCTATTACAGCCTCCTCGAGGTCGATGGCTTGTGGCATTATTCGGCCATAAAGAAGGGCATTAGCGTCTATGTCGGCTTTGACCGAGCGCATTTTAGTTCCCTCTATGGGTTTTAATGAAGAGCCTTCTGACATACTAAATATTACAAAAAATTAAAATCCGAATTAATGGGAGGCCAAACATAAAACTTAATGTGCAGATGATAAAACCCGGCATTTTTTTGCTCAAAAAATAAACGTGTATAACTATATGCCACATTGTGGATAACGCCATCACTATGTTAGTTACTCAATTTTGTCCCGACTATTTCTTTGAAACTCAATAAATATATGGAGATTTCTTTTAAATAGTAAAATATGTTAATGTGAATAATTTTCTGATGACCATACTTCGCTCCGCTCAAATGTGCTTTATCAATATTTCTTGTTGATACTTTAAGGGCTTTGTGGTTATGTCGTTGCTTAATATTTAAATATTTCTATGTATAATTTATTGATTTATAGCATATTAAATCTTATGTCTGTGGCCTGTACGCATTTTCTGACATGATGATGGCTCATGATGTTTCTGTTCTCGACCTGTCAAGCTTAGATAATTGATTATTAGGGTTTTATGACTATTTGCGCCGGGGGCGAATGACTTATTTGACGACATATCCGGTTGTGCTGAATATGGTAATAGCTTGATGTCATCGTCGCATCAGGCCGCTAAGTAGTTTTTAACATTGTGAGCCAGAATAGGATAGGGGGGCGGATAGTTTTATTCGCCTATATCGCCTAGTTCAACGCCTTCAGAGTAAGCCATCTGGACTTTATTCTTGTGAAATGCGTTTTTAATAGCTTGATTGAGTTCATAAGTTGCCGGCCAGAAATCATCGGGTAATACGAATGGTTTTACCCCTACAGTGATGTAGTGGGTGTCATATTCTTCGATACCTATCTCCGGCTCCGGTGTCCGAAGAACGCGGGGGTTTTCCGCGACGACTGTTTCGAGAATAGATTTAACTTTTGGAAAGCTCTCCGCATAGGGTATGCCCACGCGTAATTCTAAACGTGTCATGCCTTTCTTCGAAAAATTCGTGACAATGTTCTCTGTGATTTGGCCATTGGGGATGATGAGTGATTTTAGTCCCGGTGTAACCATGATGGTATTGAATATCTGTATTTCTTCCACGCGGCCAAATTTATCTTCCACCTCTATCCAGTCTCCTACTTGGTAGGGCTTGAAAAGAAGAATAATGATGCCTGAGGCAAAATTTCCCAATCCCCCTTGCAATGCCAGCCCGACTGCAAATCCCGCAGCAGCCAGAATACCTACGATCGCGGTGAGGTCAAATCCCAATATTCCAGCAGCAATCAGTATGATCAACAGTTTGAGTAAATTAGAAACAAGAGAGGTCATGAATGACTGAACACCTCCGGAGATGTTAGACTTGGTCAAGCTGATTTCGACCAGTCGCGTTAACTTGTTAGCGAGCCAGAAGCCCACCACTATGGTAATGATGGCCATTGCCATACCAGGTGCAAATGAAATTATTGCGTCAATTGCTGACTTAAAGTAATGCTGAATATTAATTTCCATTTATTCGAGTTTGCGGTAAAACCATTTTATGTTAGAAGGAATAGATTTAACTGCTTCTATCCGTTGTGAACGTGGAATGCTGAAATCTTCTCTTGAAGTGAAGATTTCCGAGAGACTTGTTTTCAGAATATTCCATCCTTCTGTCAGTACAAGATTGTAAAAGTGTGATTCACGGATCGGTGGAGAAGTATCGTGTTCAATAACACATTTGCCGGTAAGGCTAGTGGGCTTATTGACATAAAGGAAACTTAGAAAACTTCCATCGGTCAATGATGTGTAGTACAATTCATCGATCCAGTCTTTTAACTTCTCGTGTGTCACCCCATATACTACGCCTCTGATGGTTTTATTCTGATAGATAAACAGATTCTTCACGGTAAGTGCTTCCGCGCTAGGGTCGCTCAATATGAGACTATTCTGATCACACTCTATTAACAAGGTCTCCGGAATATCGGAGTACCACAGTGATTTATTCTGAATCTCGAGATTCTCCAGGCTGGTGAAGTTTAGTTGAAAGTATCCGTCTTCTTTTATCGCGCCGAGGATAATGGGTCTGTCAAGGCCAAAGGGAAATGCAGCGATCTCTGCGACTCCTAGATCGTATTTTTGAATTTTACCATTATGTTGACTATTCAATGTGATGATCCACAGCAATAGTGTCATTAATAAAGCTCCCCTTCGCATGCTTGTTTAAAATACCTGGCCGCGAAGATAAGCGAGAACTCACTATTCCTCATGTCCTGAAATGTTAAGATTGCAATGGGTGGTTTATCTTTAATTGCCTTTGAAAATCTTTAAAAGAAAAGTCTATAGTGTAAAATTTTATTTTAGCTGCATCAATTTAAACAATGTTTAAAACTAATTCACACAGCTATTCTACACCACCTCAGCCTGTCAATCTAGACAAAGCACTTTTTATCAGGGTTTCAATAGTCTGATCGGAAGTGGGTTTCAGATCTTCAAGTACTTTTTGGATACGTGCTTTTTGGAAGCCCAGTGCGATGAGCGCGTTAGTGGCTTCATCGATATTGGTATAACCGGGGCTAGTGGGAGAGGTATCGACGGGATCAAGTCCATAAACTTTGTCTTTTAAGTCTAGAATAATTCGCTTGGCCGTCTTCGGCCCGATACCTCTGACCTTCTTGAATGCACCATCGTTGTCCATTAAGATGGCGTTTTTTAATTCTCGTATGGACATGGAGGAAAGGACAATACGCGCCGTATTGGGGCCTACACCTGATACGGAGACCAAGAGCAAGAAGAGGTTTTTTTCTTCTTCTGTGCTGAAGCCCCACAAGGTCAAGGCATCCTCTGTTACATGAAGGTGAGTATATAATAATGCGGAATCTGCCTTCTCAATCTGTGAAAAAGTCTGAAGCGTGATATTGATCATATACCCTACGCCATTGACATCTAGATATACATGTGTGGCGGTTTTTGTTGCAAGTCGTCCAGATAAGTAAGCGTACATATTTCCATTTGAAGCACCAAAAGTACATATCTGTTACCATAGTACCGATGTAACGGTCAATCAGCAATGATTTGTTAAGTGTAATCAAGGGACATATAATAATGCGTATTATCACAGCGATGAAAATTCGGTTCTAAAAATGTGATACCTTCGCCGCTTTAATTTACCTGCCGCAGAATGAATATTCTTCTACTCGGAAATGGAGGCCGTGAACATGCACTGGCGTGGAAGCTATCACAAAGCCCCTTATGTACAACTCTTTATATCGCACCGGGAAATGCCGGCACTGCTTTGCTCGGTCGGCAGGTAGATATTGAAGTCACGGATTTTGAAGCATTAAAAACATTCATTATCACTGAGGCAATTGAGATGCTAGTGGTAGGGCCCGAGAAACCATTGGTAGATGGTATAGAGGATTACTTCCGTGATCAATTGCCCGAACTCAAAGTTGTCGGTCCTTCTCAAGAAGGCGCTCAGATGGAGGGCAGTAAATCATATGCCAAGAGCTTTATGAAAGAGTATGGCATACCCACCGCAGCCTATATTGAAGTTAGTGCTGATAATCTAGACGAAGGTATCGCCCATATTTCATTGACAGACGGCCCGTATGTGCTAAAGGCAGATGGCCTTGCAGGCGGTAAGGGGGTGCTTATCATCGCAGATCGACAGGAGGCGATAGATGAGTTAAAGAATATGCTAGACGGGAAATTTGGCGTAGCAAGTCTGACTGTCGTTATAGAGGCATTCCTTAAGGGAATCGAGTTTTCGGTATTTGTGCTCACAGATGGTCAATCCTATCAAATACTGCCCGTAGCCAAAGACTACAAACGGATAGGGGAAGGGGATACCGGTCTCAACACAGGAGGTATGGGCGCCATTTCTCCTGTGACATTTGTCGATCATGAAATGATGAATAAGGTCGAAGAGCGCATTATAAGGCCTACGATCGCAGGATTGGCACACCGTGATATACGCTATGTGGGATTTATATTTTTGGGATTGATAGAAGTGAATGGAGAACCCTTTGTAATAGAATACAACTGCAGAATGGGCGACCCGGAGACACAAGTGGTCATCCCGCGGCTGAGGAATGATTTGGTGAGTTTGTTATTGTCGCTCTATGACGGCAGCTTAAGTAAACAGCACATCCAAGAAGATGAACGTAGTGCCGCCACCGTCGTAATGGTATCCGGTGGGTATCCGGGGTCATTTGAAAAAGCTAAGCCGATTATATTGGCAGATGGTAAGGGTGCTATCGTATTCCATTCAGGAACGACACATAATGACGAAGGCGAACTAGTTACGAATGGAGGTCGAGTATTGGCATTGACATCGTATGGAGAGAATCATTCAGAGGCGGTCGCCTCTTCATTGGCGCTAGCCGAGAGGATAGACTTTGAAGGCAAATACTTCAGGAGAGATATTGGATTTGATCTTTAAGCCTTTTGACATACCGAACATAAACACTATGGCGTTAAATGACATACTGAAACTTTTAGGCCATCACACACGTAATACGTTCGAAAAAGTGCATTTTTTTTTGATAAGATTCTGAAATGAGAAAAACCATTGTCTTTTTGCTATTGGTGGCTGCCGGACATATCGCAGGTCAGTCTGAAGACTATATCGCAAAAGTGAATAACAAACCGATTACACTCACGGAGTTCAGGTATATATACGAAAAAAATAATCGTGAAAAAGCGGATTTCAGCAAGGAGAGCCTTGAGGAGTATCTCAATCTATATATCAATTTTAAACTCAAGGTCGAAAAAGCGCGTGAGTTAAAATATCACGAGCGGAGTTCATATCAGGAAGAATTGGCTGGATATAGAAAGCAGCTGGCAGACTCATATCTGATTGATAAAGAGGTGATCGAACACCTCACTGAGCAGGCATATATACGCAAACAGAGCGATGTAGGCCTGCGGCATATATTAATCCAAGTATCACCCAGAGCCTCAGAGGCGGACAAGGCGGAAGCCCTTAAAAAGATTAGGATTGTTCAGGAAGAAATCGCTGCGGGCATGAGTTTTGAAACTGCCGCCAGAGAATATTCTGATGATAAAAATAGTGCGGCATTGGGCGGAAACATTGGATATATCACGGCTACATTACCTGATGGATATATCGCCCTGGAAGATGCCGCATACACCATGAATATAGGTGCTATCTCTGAGCCGATTCTGACTGATATGGGCTATCATCTGCTCAAGCTGGTCGATGTGAGACCTGCCCGCGGAACCGTCGAAGCGGCGCACATATTGATACGCAAGAAACTAGGAGGTGTCAATGTGCCCAATGTCAAAGAAAGAATCATGTCTATCCACAAAAATATTGCGAGCGGCAATCAGATCTTTGAAGATGCGGTGGTGCAGTTTTCAGAAGATATGCAGACCAAGAACACAGATGGGGTGCTGGGCTTCTTCGGAATAGGGCAATATGAACCTTCATTTGAAGATGCAGCATTCGGTATCAAGACAGATGGGCATATCAGTGAGCCAGTAGAGACATCGGTGGGCTGGCACATTATTAAGCGCATCAGCCATCGACCTCCTGCCGACCGTGTGACCATTAGGCAACAGATTAAAGGTAATGATCTGAGCCTTCGGTTTCAGATACAAAAACAAAAAGTGTTGCAGCGTATCAAACAAGAAGCGGGTTACAAGGAAATTCCCGAGGCTATCGCCCAATTAACAGAAATCGTGGACGACGGCATATTTGAGTATGATTGGCAAGTGCAGGAGATACCTGATGTTAAAGCCGTGATATTGGACAGGACGTCCTACACATTAAAGGATATAATAGAATATGCCAAAACGCTCACCCGAATGCGCATAAGAGCTAAAGGCCAATTATCCAAAGAGGAGATGGTAGATCAAATCCTTATTGCCTACGGCAATGATCTTGCCTTAAAATATGCTGATAGCCAGCTAGAAGCAAGGTATCCGGAATTCAGAAATTTGATGCGTGAATACGAGGAAGGGATTTTACTGTTTGAGGTGACATCTGAGTTTGTCTGGAATCAAGCCACCATAGATACTGTCGGATTAAAGAAGTTTTTTGAGAAGAATAGAGATAAATACCAATGGCAGAGAAGGGCTAAATTGACCAGCTACTCGATTCGATCACTCGATCCTGATCTTGTAACATCTGTTTTTAAAATGGCAAGGAATAGCACTCCTGAAGAGGTTAAGGCGGCATTTAATCAAGAAACTAATGTAGTATTGACGGAGACAGAAATATACGAGGACGGCAGCGAATATCTGAAGGGAATAGAATGGAAGGTGGATGTTACACAAGCACCTATATTCAACAATGCGCTGAAGGTATCGACCTTTAAGAAAATCGAAGAGATTTACCCTCCGGCACGAAAAGAATTTAGAGAAGCGAAGGGCTTTATCATCAGTGACTATCAAGAGAGTCTAGACAAGGCATGGATACAATCTCTTCGCAGCCAATACAAAACGGAAATCAATCGGAAAGCGCTCAGAGCAATTACTAAAAATTAAGATGGACTTGTCTTGAGTAAGCCTGCTAAGTGCCGATATATCCAGAATGTCATGATAATGGTCTTGTCATTGACAGTAATCAGCGCATGTAGTGATAAGTCGGCTAGCGAGCCCGAGAAGAACATCATCGTACAGATAGATAACCGAACCTTGTCTGCCGACAAAATACGTTCGATGATCCATCCTGCGGCCAGCGAAATAGATAGCGCAGCTATTACAAATACCTATGTAGACAATTGGATCAGAGACCAATTAATGATGCGCGTAGCAGCAGATCGATATGTAAGTGATCCCAATATCGAGTCCTTAGTGCAAGAATATAGAGAGAATCTACTCAAGTTTAAACTGGAAGAAGCCATATTGGCGGATAGATATGATTCGACGATTACCCAGAACGAATTATTTGCATACTACAGCGAAAACAAGCGCCAATTCGTGCTTAATAAGCCGATTTATAGAGTATTATTGATAAAGTTGTCATCCGATAGCCCGGATATCGATGCGCTTAATAAACTGTGGAAACAGAAAGACTACAATCAAGTTTTTACAATTACCGAAAACCTGACAAATGTCTTCCTGATGGATACGACGCAGTGGTTAAGCTCGGATCAGCTCCTGGTTTTTGGGGAAGGCTTGATTCCTTCATTCGTGGAGAAGATGCCATCATTGTATGAAAAAGAGGGTGGAGGTATTAAATTATTTCTTAAAATCTATGATAAGCTGGACAAAGGCGAATCTGCACCGTTAACATATGTAGAAGAAGAAGTAGCTTTGATGATTCTTCACAATAGGAAGACCAAGATCCTTAGAGATTTCAAGGAAGAACTATACAATAGTGCGTTAAGAAATAATGAAATTAGACTATTTAATTAATCAATCATGAGACTAAGTATCTGCAGTATATTATGTGTTATATCGCTTCATGTATCTGCTCAGGGAGGGCAAATATTAGATCAAGTGATAGCAAGAGTGGGTCGCGAATATATCTTGTACTCAGATATCCAAGAGCTGTATGTATATTCTAAATCGCGTAATCCTGATTATGCTCCTGAAATGCAATGCGATATAATTGACCAACTTATTAGCAAAAAATTACTTCTCGATCAGGCGAGACTTGACAGTATAATCATAGCAGATATAGAAGTGGAAGTGGAACTGGATCGACGTATAGAAATGATTCTAAGACAAATGGGAGGAGACGAAAATATGTTTATAGAGGTTTATGGAAAGAGCATTCAAGAGCAGAAAGAAGAAACAAGAGAGCCGACCAAAGAGCAGATGATAGAGCAACGTGTCCAAGGATCTTTATTACGAAATGTAGAAATCACGCCTAATGAAGTAGTTGCTTTTTTTAATGAGATACCTACAGACAGCCTTCCCTATCTCAATGCGGAGGTAGAAGTGGGCGAGATCAGCATGAAAACCATTATCAGTGAAGAAGCGAAGCAGAATGCAAAGGAAAAGCTTGAAAGTATTCGACTGCGCGTAATAGAGGGTGGGGAGAGTTTTGCTGAATTAGCGTCGATATTTTCGGATGACCCGGGTAGCGCAAGAACAGGAGGTGATCTCGGCTGGGCACGAAGAGGAAGCTATGTGCCGGAGTTTGAAGCGATGGCGTTCAGTCTTGACATTGGAGAATACTCTGAAGTGGTGGAAACAGAATTTGGATATCATTTCATGCAGCTGATAGAGCGTCGCGGTAATGCCATACATCTCCGACATGTACTGGTCCGACCTGAGGTTACACAAGCAGACTATGACCGCACGAGAGATTCTTTGAATAAAGTGCGCGATCTTTTGATGGCAGATAGTATTGATTTTGAGCTGGCGGTGAGGAGATATTCTGACGACAAGACACAGAGTTATAATAATGTGGGTAGGATGATCAATCCTGATTCTGGTGACTCTTTTTGGGAAACAGCTCAGCTGCCGTATCAGATATATTTTGCTATCGAGCCACTGGATATAGGCGGCTATTCTGAAGTCCTAGAGGTAGAAGAGCGGGGAGAAAAGGTGTACAAACTTATTCAGCTACAATCACGTAGCAAGCCGCATCTTGCGAGTCTGACGACAGATTTTTCCAGAATCAAAGAATTTGCCAAAGAAAGCAAGCGATATAAGTTGTTTAACGAATGGATGGATCGCAAGGTCAAGAATACATTTATCGAGATCATGGAAGAGTTCAGAGTATGTCCTATTCTGGACAAATACTTCGCCAATAAGGATATAAAACCCTAATTAGTCTAAGCAAATGGCTTCGTTAATCTCTACAGAAGGGGTCATATGCAGAACAGTGAAGTATGGCGATACAAGCCTGATACTGGATATTTACTCTCCGGATCTAGGTCTGAGAACCTATATCATCAACGGTGTCCGTAGCCCTCGCGCAAAAAGTACAGCTTCCATACTCCAAGTGATCAATCTGGTCAGATTTGTGTGTTATGACAATGGAGATTCATCAAAGATCAGTCGTATTAAGGAGATTCAATTGGCACAGATTTTTAAGCGGCTGACAGTGGATGTAGGGAGATCGGCTGTTGCTATGGTGATGCTGGAAATATCACGTAATATTCTTAGAGTCAGCGATGACAATGAAGCCGTATATCAATATATCCGTGATCAATTGCTCAGACTTGATGTAGTAGAGGGTTCTGTCAAGCATATACATATAGAATTTCTGATCGGATTGGCAGAGCGTCTGGGACTGGGGATGATGGACACTTATGGAGAAGAGAGGCCATATTTTGACATGACAGAAGGTCGATTTGTGTCTATGCCGGCTGATCTGCGTTATGCCTTCAATCGTGGCGGTAGTGCACTATTAGCGTCTTATCTGAGAAAAGTGCCCGTATCCGTGTCACGTCAAGAGCGCAAGGAGCTCTTCGATTATCTACTCGATTTTTATCGGTATCATATACCGGATTTTGCGGCGCTTAAGACTCTCACCGTGTTATATGCGATATGGGAGGAGTGAAGTAGATGGATGGTATAGCTTGTTGACATGTGCTAGCACGAGACATCTAGTTTCCTTACCGATAAACAATATTCAAGCGGATAATGTCACGGTAAAGGATATTTTTGCACCGACTTTAAGAATAGAAGGTTATGAATTTAGAAAACATAATGGCCGTAAGTGGTCTGCCTGGCTTGTTTAAGCTAATCACCTCTCGCAATAATGGGATATTGGTGTCAGAGTATGATACGGATAAAACAAGGTTTCTGACAATGCGCAAGCATCTGTTTACCCCGCTACAGACAGTGGCAATTTATACAGAGGAGGATACAATAGAACTAAAGGATGTTTTTAAGGCCATGAAGGCTATTTCTTTAACCGAATCCGTACCTAGCGGAAGTGAGAGCAATACGGCTTTATTCGGTTTTTTTGCGAAGGTGCTGCCGACATACGATCGTGATCGTGTCAAGATCAGTGATGTCAAAAAAATACTCAAGTGGTATCACTTTCTTAATGAAAGAGGCGTGCTTGACGTGTCGGACGAAGAAGAATAGCTTAGCTCCAGGGCTATTATTACCACTTGGGGAAATAGGCATCTAGTTTGTGGATTGACCAATGGCCGACTTGCTCGCCTAGCCAAATACCCTGATCGATGCCATCGCGGTAGTGTATCCCTCCATATAATCGCGAGATGGAAGCCTCTTGGCCTGCTTGGCGGAAAGATTTAAAACGCCTTTTCGGCAGACCAAACTCTAGTTCTGTGGTATCAACGAAACCAAATTTATCGCCGAATATCCTCGTAAGTACTATACCTGCACAGGAAGAGACAACACTATGACCAGAGACATATTCTGGGAAAGGAGGTGTCTGAAGCAGCGGTTCCCATCGCGGGTCTATCAATTTTTTGATCGCTGTCACTGGCCTGACGCGATCTGACCGATATTTTTCATCCCAGCAAGCAATGAAGGCATCGTGAAGGCTGATGGCCACAAGCGCATGTACTAAGACAGTGTGGGCTAGTGAAAACCTCCGCTTGATACAAGCAATACCGGTTATGCCTATCCAATGGCCTCCGGGAGAGAGCTGTTTCAATCCGTATTCAATATGCCCGATCTGCTGAACAGCAAATGGGTTGCAATCCCAAAAACGCGCTATAAGCTCCCTGTTTTTATCGAGATTCTTACTTATGTCATAGACTTCCTTTAATTCTTTATAAAAAGCACTGGATTGATCAGTATCATATCCATTGGGTTGCGATACCAGGTATTGATCTGATCGCTCAAGCAGCATGGGTCGAATTGTCTTCCAATGTGGTTCTACGGGTGCCATAAATGCCGGGCCTGTAGGTTGCCAATATTGAGGCGCACGCTTGGGTGTATAACGTTTAAGGTTGTTAAGTTGCTGAAACCCATCAGTGTTGGCCCAGCGGATCATTTGTTGAGATATTTTTTCTGCCAACGTACGCGAAGCGTGGACGGAAACTGTTGATGCCCCTTGCGCAATATATAAGCTTGTAAGCGAATCGAGATGCCCTGAAAGTTGTGCCCCGGATGGTAATAAACTTTTGGCCGCAGCTAATACAGCAAAGCTTGTGGCATGTCTCAGATGAACATCGTGCTTTTCATGATCTTCCACGATTAGCTGCGGAGGGCTATTGACTACATTTAATAGGGAGGGGTAGGAATCCGGAGCTAGAACTGATTGCACTTCATGTGCTGTAAGTAGGATATAGGCATAATACCGCGCTGCAGCAACAGGCGACGTAACATCATCCACAAGAATGTCTGTCGCTAATTTTACGCAGCGGACGAACTCTTGGCTCTCTCGCACATGTGCCTTATTGGCCGATAGGCCAAAGTTTAGAAAGAACAAAAAATACAGCGTGCTGAAGAGTTTCATGTGGCTTACTCCTTATGACCATATTCTAATAACAATGGTGAGGCATCATTGATACCTACTATTATTTTCTTGCCTTCCGGTGTGTCAACATACTCAAGACTTCTCACAGAACCATGAATATTAAGTCCCGCTGCTAGCTGAGGAACATATTCATACTGACCATCGCCGAGACCTCTGAGCAGACAGCTATAATTGGCATGGGACTTACCTATTTTAATGCGGGCATATTCTATATTACCCATTAACAAGATATCTGTGATCCCATCATGGTCAAAATCACCGGCCAGAATAGCATGGACTGGCGAAAAGTTTGCCTCTATTGGAAAACTGCGGGGATGTAGTTTTCCATTGATGTTTTCAAACCACATCGTGGCTAGATTGTCAGCTATAAGTACAGGCGAATTTTTCACTTTTTCCTCACCGAAGATATCCTCCATTCGCACCTCTGAAAAAGAGTCATATGTCACATATTGCTTCCTAAGTGACACGATTTGATCCGTCAGCTCGTCTCTACTTGTCATCGGATAGGATACATCATCGATATAATAACACATGATCGGGTCGAGATAACCATTGTCATCAAAATCATCGTAATACAAGCTTACAGGCTGCTCTCGCGATGCCTTAAACTGACTATTAAGCCCCCAGTTTCCTCCCACAAGATCAAGATCGCCATCGCCATCAAGATCATACGCGAGCAATTTATTCCACCATCCGTGTGGGCTATCGGAGAGGCAATGTGACGTATTATCGATAATCTTTGTTCCATCGTATTCGAATACACGGATATTCATCCATTCGCCGCAGACGACTAGGGAAGGGTGGCCGTCACCATTCAGATCTGCGAGGATGGCATGTGTTACCATACCGAGGTCGCGTAGTAGGGCTATCTCCTCTGAGGAGCTTAGCGTAAAATTTCCTCGACCGTCATTGTTTAACAATATGCTACCGGGAGAGTTAGGATATTCACCTTGGCTGACACGTCCACCTACGAATAAGTCCATATCTCCATCCTGATCATAATCCCATGCCACGGCGACTGACCCTGAAAAGCTATATGTGGGGAGCAAGTCATATTTGCGCATAAATGCGCCGTTGTGATTTATATATAATCGATCCTCTAGTGGTAAGCCACTGTCAGAACTTCCGAACCCTCCAGAGACCACGAATAAATCAAGATCTCCATCCCCGTCAGCATCAAAAAATACCGCATCTGCATCTTCGTATTTCGTATCCATCAAGAGAGCTGCTTGACGAAGAGCGGTGAACGAACCATCCTTTTTTTGACGTAACAATACACCAGCGCTGCCTTCGGCATTACATAGATAGATATCTTCCAGACCATCTCCGTCAATATCCCCTACAGCTGTTTTAGGCCCGTGAAAGGAGACCATGTTAGGTATTAAGGGTTGTACTTTAAAGTCATTGACAAGTACTTCTTGATGCCGAGTAGGAAGGCTATCCGGCGGATAGTTGAAGATAGTAATCGGTGGTGGTGCAAGTGCATCGTCCGGGATAATGGTGTAGGCGTCCTTTGCCAGATCAGCAAGTTGATGTAGCTGATTGTAAGGGATCGCTTTACGAATCCGATAATAAGCGCCCGTTCCGGAGCGAATTGTGACGGAATCTATGACTGATTGTCCTAGCCCAAAATGCAATGGCACAGCCATAGCTGATTGAAAACCATGTACCGGATAATATTCCTTCATCTTCGTCCCCGTAGTCGTGTGGAGTGTTATTCTCGTGCCGATTCCGAAGTCTGTATGATTAGACATACTGAACTGTATCCAGTTACGGGATGGTGTGAGTTGGGGACTTTGGTTGCGATAAACACCCGGATAGTCATTGATCCTATTGAACACTAGGTCGAGGGCGCCATCATTATCAAGATCGGCATAGATAGCGCCATGCGCGAAGTCCTCCATATCGATGCCCCATGACGCACTCATGTCTGTAAAACTGAGATCGCCATTATTTTTGAATAGATAATTGCGTAGTGGCGTGGCTGTGATGCTCTGTAGCATCTGAAACATTTTGTCATCTGTCTTGCCTTGAAGGTGCTTGAGGCGTTCATTTGCGTAAAACTTCATAAAGTCGCGGTTGATCATATCGCGGCCATATCCGTTGGTGATGAAGAGATCACTCCAGCCGTCATTGTCATAGTCGGCTATTAAGGCAGACCAACTCCAGTCTGTATTAGAAATACCTGCTAGTTGGCCTATTTCGCTAAAAGTGCCATTGCGATTATTGAGGTGGAGCATGTTACGCATGTACTGATGATGGAATCCGTTATCCACCATATTATTATACATCTCAAAGTTATCAGGGGCGAATAGCAGTTTTTGGCGCTTATTATCTGCCGGCAGCATATCAAGTGTCAATATGTCGGGCCACCCGTCATTATTGATATCTCCTATGTCGATACCCATGGAAAAATTAGAGATATACTTGAGCGTTTCTTTGAGTACTTCTGTAAAGGTGCCGTCGTGATTATTCAGATACAGATAGTCTTCTTCTACATAGTCATTGCAGATGTAAATATCCGGCCATCCGTCATTGTTGATGTCGGCGATACTGATTCCTAGGCCATATCCTAGAGGGTTAGACTTGATTCCGGCAATAATAGTGATATCGACGAACTTTCCGTTTCTGTTTTCATACAGGCGATCGCCGGCATCAGGATCGATCATGCCTTTGACAAAAGCCGCATCAAAATTTTTAAATTGTTTCACATTATGATTGAGCACATAAAGATCGAGATCTCCATCCTGATCAAAGTCAAAGAATGCAGCATGTGTCGAATGTCCCGGGTCATCAATGCCATATTCGGCTGCGCGATCGGTGAAGGTGAGATTGCCATTGTTGATAAACAATTGATTTTTACGATGTTTATGCTCTACATCTCCCGAATAGCATACATAGATATCCAGCCAACCGTCTCCATTGACATCAGCCACTGTCACACCGGTTTTCCACCCTTTACGTCCACCTACTCCCGCTGATCGCGTGATGTCTTCGAAGACAAAATCACCCTTATTAAGATAGAGTTTATTGTTCTCTGTATTGGCTGTAAAGTAAAGATCTATTAGTCCGTCATTATTGAAGTCTCCGGCAGCGACACCACCACCGTTGTAAAAGTACTCGTAAGTAATGATGTTGGATTGTGGCGTCTCTTTAAGCGTGTTTTGGAACGTGATGTGAGATTGTTGTGGATTTATTTCTTTAAATAGGGGCTGGCCGCCCAATGTTAAACTAATGCTTAATATAACCGGCAGAAGCAAAGCGGGTAAGCAATTAAATATATCCGACAGGTATTTTTTCATTCTGAGCCTTACGCGTTTTAAGTACGCTGAAACGTCAAAATTAGACAAAAAAAAAGTGCCGAGCTGTAAGAAACTCGGCACTCTTCATTAATTATTACTTAAATAGGGCGATTAATTTCCGCCATCCCACCACATACGTGTAGTGAATTCGTCACCACCCATTCTAGTGATGGCTGCATTAAGATTTGTCGGGTTATTACCCGCTTCAGCCTCCCAGTAGATCAACCTTCTTGGGATTTGATCGATACTCTTCCATCTGTTAGGATGTTGAGTAGGAGTTAGTGCCGGGAACCCTGTTCTTCTCCAGTTAGCCCATGATTCAAGATCATTAAGCCATGTTGCCGCCCAGAATTCTTCACCGATAAGGCGTAGTTTATCGTCATTAGATGCTGCGCCGAAAGCTCTGTTGCTGATGTATTCAGTAATATCTGCATCAGATCTAGCAAATGAAGGTTCGAAAGCCGTCCATGCCTGAATGGCTCCTGTTACACCTGCATTAAAAAACGACTCAGCATCACCGCTGATCCAGCCTCTAAGTGCTGCTTCAGCTGCAATAAATTGAGTCTCTGCATAAGAGATTAGATAATATGGATCTTCCCAGTCAACCGTTTTTAAGTTGATCATTGAGAACATCCATCTGCCTGTACTGTAGCTGTCCCAGATAGCACGGTCATCCGGGGATAGTGCCGCTTGAAGCTCATCAGTTGTAAAACCATTAGGAAGGCCACGCTGAGCTGCGGGATCTGTATTCCATGTAGAAGGGTTGTCAGGATTGCCGGTACCCCCGGATACGATCATCAATCTTGGATCATTGTTCGCAATCATCCAGTCTATGAAGGTTTTGCTCAATTTGCAATCTCTTGAGTATTTGTTATTACCCCAGTAGCCATCATTGAGTCCATTTCTGTTGATACCTTGAGGGCCTGAGAGATATTTAATGGTGGCATTATCAGCATTTGAAGAAAAAGTACCTGATGCAAATGCTTCCGAAACTACCGCGCGAGCCATTGCTTCATCTACTTTCTGCATTCTCATACCCACTCTCATCAATAATGCGTTAGCAAATTTTTTCCAATTATCCACATTTCCCCCATAGATAACATCTTGATTACCTAGGTTTCTTCCGGAAGCACTTAACGTATCGCGAGCAGCTTTGACATCCTGGATAATCTGTTCATAGACTATCTTTTGGTTGTCATAAGCCGGAAACCAGCTGGCCTCATCATATAGTCCTCTACCCGCCTGAATATACGGCACATCGCCATAGATATCCGTCATACGGTGAAGGTCAAAGGCTTTCAAGATGGCAGCCATTGCATTTAGATTGGCTTGTGCCGGATCATCTTTCGTTTTTTCGTGAATCTCCGCTAACAGTCTAATCACATTTGTGTAATGTGACTCCATGTAAGCACCACTATATTGAGCATTGTAGAAATACTTATCCCCACTAAAATAGCCTGCATTAGAAGCGATATGTTGAATCATAGTTGCTGCATAAAGCATAGGAGCTCTGGTGTTCTCATATTCACCACCTATACGAAGCGTAGCTGTACTCAAGAGGAATGCCATATCAATATCATTCGCCGAGTTTTTGTCGATGTTTAATTCAGCAAGGCTTTCGTCACTGCAGGATTGTACCAACAGCAGTAGGAAGAGAGATAAGCTGATTTTTAATATTATACTTTTCATATTTTATAAATTTTAATTCAATTAAAAGTTGGCCGACAAATTGATTCCGAAATTTCGAGTCTGTGGCATTGCGAAGAACTCTAAGCCTTGAGCACCGCCCGCTACTGTATAACCGGACTCCGGATCGACATTTGGAATTTTTGACCATAACAAGGCTAAATTTCTGCCCACAAGTTGAATACTGAGCGATCTAAATGGCGTCTTATTGAGCATTTTACCAGGTATGGTGTAACCAAGTGAAAATTCTCTTAGCTTTCCGAAAGATGCATCATAGACCAAGTTTTCGGTAATGTTAGAATAACCGACCCAATAATCTGCAAGTCTGTCAACGGGTACAGTAACATTTACGGGCGTCTCTCCATCTGGCAAGACACCTCTGGCTTGAATACCTGACTCACGACCCTCAAGTGTCGCTTCATGCAGACCTAATCGGTAAGCTAACCAGTTAGTTCCTGAAAACATACTTCCACCTTGTCTGATGTCAATCAAGAAAGACATGCGGAAACCCTTGTAGGTAAAATTGTTAATTAATCCCGCTGAGATAGGATGACGTCCTTCACCTAGAATGCTAAAATCGTCAGATCTAACCGGGATACCATCAGCTGAATACATAGGTACGCCAGCTGCATTTGTTCTGTGAGTACGACCTACGATGAGTCCTAGTGGTTGTCCAAGCGTATGACGTATTACCTCACCACCCAATACTCTAGATGATTGCAGATTAAGGAATTGAATGGGGTTCTCAGCAGCATTGTTTCCTAAATTAACCGCCTCACTGATGTTATGTGCATAGTTCAATGCAAGATCCCATGAAAGGTCACGTTTCTTAATCGGAGTCACCGAAAATAAAAGTTCCACCCCTCTATTCGCTAATTGACCGACATTTACAATAGTTGAACCGAAACCGGATGTGGCTGAAATACCTGCATTTAAGATGTCATTATCTGTTTTTCTGTTGTAGTATGCTATATCAAGTCCAAGACGGTTATCCAAAAAGCGAAGATCTAATCCTAGTTCGATCTCTGTCGAGGTGAATGGTTGTAAATTCTGATTAGGAATAGACCCATTGTTAATGACACCTAGGTTAGCTCCGGCATGTCCTTGTCCGGTGAGGCCATAAGTTAGATTTAAAGAATAAGGATTGGGCGCTCCTCCACCTACTTGCGCCCAAGAGGTTCTAAACTTAGCAAATGTAATTGCTGATGGCAGATCTATTACATCAGAAATTACGGCACTAATACCTGCTGATGGGTAGAATAATGAATTTCTATCGGGACTGAGTGTGCTAAATTTATCCTGACGGCCGGTTAGATTAAAGTATAACCAATTGTCATATCCGATAGTTAAATTTCCGAACATAGAGTTAATACCAGACTCACTAAATCCAAAAATTCGATTAGGGGCAGCAACATTGTTTAAACTGTGAAGGAAAGGAACTACCAAGTCATTTCCACCGGCACCTTTTTGTTCGAATTGGGAGCGAGTCATTGACGCTCCGACCATATAATCAAAAGATAGCTTATCTACCGTCTTAACACCTCCAATAAACAATTCATAATTGTTCTGAATGACATTTGTGAATGATTCGCTGTAATCTCCACGCGGTTTGTAAGCAGTGCCATAGGCTTCTGAGCTTGCCGCATCACGATTCGTGAAGTCCGTACCTACACGACCCATTACATAAAGCCAATCAGTAACATCGTACTTAGCAGACATGTTACCGACCAATCTATTCGTTACATCACTTCTAAAGAATTGATATGCAGCCCAATACGGGTTAGTGGAAAAAGTGTTGCCTTGATACCTCAATTCTTGTCCATCTTCACGAGCTCCAGGCTTGTTAGGATTCCCTTCGAATGAACTAAAAGGCACGGCTCTAGGCTTCATAGTCACGGCAAAGTTTGCATTTCCCGGAGAATCTGATAATCTAGGTCTGTTTTTAGCATTTTGATGAGTGTACTGTGCCGCTAGATTTAGTGTCAACTTACTATGAACGCTTGTCAAGTTTAAGTTCGCCGTGTTTCTTCTGAATGAAGCATTTGGCATGATATCCGCGTTGCTCAGATCTGATACAGCGATGCGATAGTTACCTCTTTCATTACCTCCGGCAAATGCCAAAGAGTTGTTGATCGTCACACCTGTTCTATAGAAGTCATTGATGGTCTCACCAGTAGGGGAATACGGTCTTTGTACACCGTCCCATTGAACTGTGTTTCTACCATCATGCCTCTCGCCCCAATGGCTCGTCGCACTTACCAAAGCTTCTTCTTGAGTCATAAATCTACTCCCTCTAAGACCTTGACCATAAACTTCTTGAAATTGAGTCTGATCAATGGCCCTGTCTGTGGTAATGTTCGAGTTAAATGTAATACCTAGACCTTGGGATTTAGCACCAGATTTAGTGGTTACAAGGATAACACCATTTGCCGCTCTGGCACCATACAATGCCGCTGCAGTATTTCCTTTAAGAACGGAAATACTTTCAATGTCATCAGGGTTAAACATAGCAAGTCCATCACCGCCATCGTTTCCGCCCCAAAGACCTGCTTGACCGAAGTTGCCACTTTCCATTGGAACACCGTTTACCACGAATAGGGGTTGGTCATTTCCACTTAGTGATGAACCTCCTCGGATGGTAATCCTGGTTGAACCTCCCGCACCAGAAGCAGGTGGAGTGATGTTTACTCCGGCTATTTTCCCGGTAAGGGCATTGCCAAGATTGGCTGTACGTACTTCTTGAACACTACTACCGTCAATCTGGGTAACAGAGTAAGGAAGTGCTTTCCTTTCTTTGGTTATACCAAATGCACTAACAACTACTTCTTCAAGCATAGCCCCTTCTGCCAGACTTATCTCGATCCCTGTCTGGCCGCCTACTACGACTACCTCCTTAGTGGAGAAACCAGTAAAAGAAATCTCCAAAGTGGCAGGAGAATTACGCAATTGAAGGCTAAAGTTGCCATCAAGGTCTGTAATAGTACCATTGATGGTACCTTTTTCATTGACAGTTGCACCGATCAGTGCTGAACCGTCGTTTTCTGAAATAATAGTACCCGACACCGTCTGAGCACTAAGGCTTATCCCCAAACAAACGAACGTAAACAATGCCAAGCATTGCTTGTGCAATTTTGACAGTTCCTTGTCATAAGAGAATAAGCATTGTGAAATTCCCGTCATACTCTAAGTATAGTTTTGATTAATTAATAAAAAGATTTTCCAGATAATTAATCAGCCTCGAGGGTTCAAGACTGATCAAAGCGTAAAACTATCATAAAACGATCAATTGGACGATAACGCTGCCGAATTATTACTTGAATCTATTGTTATTTAAGACATTTAGCTGCTGTCGATAATGCTTTACCGAATATTATAGCAAACAATACCTCTTAGGACAATACCGACAGAATAAAAAAACTGCCAAGAGGCAATGATCTCGGCAGTTTTTTAGACGCAATTATTTTTTTGTCTTATGCAGGTTTGGATCTTTTTATCCAGAAATAAAGTATGACAAACAAGACGATCAAGATACCCGGAAATAAGGTCATAGTCCCCAATGTAGCTTGACCCGCTACCAAGTCAAGTTCGTCACCTGTTAAGCCTCTTGCTGCAATTGTCGCTCGATCAGAATCAATCCATCGGCCAATGATAGGTTGGAAAATAGATGTTGAAAACATACCCATAGCACCTACCACCGACATTCCCAATGCACCACTTGCCGGAATCTTGTCTGCGATAAAACCGATCATATTAGGCCAGAAATAGGCGACCCCAAGTGCAAAGAATATGGCGGCAACATACGCCATGCCTCCGGTCTGTGTACTGAAGAGATATACACCAATCGTAGCAAGAACTGCTGAACCTAGAAGAACGCCTGTCTGATCAAATTTATGAACCACTTCCCCTCCGAAATATCTCGCCACGGCCATTAATCCCGTGACCAAGGCGAGAATGAGCATTGGCTGTGCACCACTCTTTGCAAGAATCAATCCCACCCATTGTTGAGGACCAAATTCCGTTATTGCTGTCAATGCCATACACGCCAGCATAAAAAGGAACAAGGGAGACATCATGGCTGATAAATTTCCTGAAAGATTAGCCGCTTCTTTGACTTTGGCCTTTGGCCATTCTTGTCCAAAGAATAAATAAGCATAGATGATTGTCGGAATCATGATTATCCATATCTGCGATTGCCAGCTCATGCCGGCGTCGGTCATAAACTTGGATACAAGACTACCGATAACAATACCACCGGGAAACCACATGTGAAAACGATTCATCATCTTGCTCATCATATTGCCCTCATACGCATCAGCGATCATCGGATTACAAGCCGCCTCTGTGCAACCATTCCCGATACCGATCAATAAGGTCGAAAGCAATAAGACGGAATAGCTGCCAGCATAGATTGTCAGAATAATTCCTATTGCATGAGCAAGTAAGGCGAATTGCATAATCTTTTTACCCCCTACCTGATGATAAACCAAGCCCCCGATGACCATCGAGATCGGAAATCCTAAGAACCACATGGAATTAATGAAGCCAAGTTGCTCGGCATTCAGACTTAACTCCGTACCGAGCTGAGGAAGAATCCCCGCCCTAATGCTAAATGATAAGGCAGTCGTAATTAAAGCAAAACAACTACCGTAAAAAAGCCTTTTTCTGTTAATGTTTTCCATAATGAGATTTGATTTTGTATTTGATTCGACGGGAAAGTTAGTAATGATTTTGATTTATCTACCCTTGATGAAATATAAGTTTGCCTTGATGTTGTAAATTAGGCTTAAAAAGGCTTATTCTTGATGGTCAAATGAAATAATTCATACGTTTTCTAATTCTCAATTTTCAAATTTAAAAATCATGGCTTTTACGAGACGCAACTTTCTTAAGACCTCAACTGCTTTGTCATATCTACCTATAATGGGCTCAACAAGGCCTATAATGGAACTAATTAAGTGTAGCCGCCGGATTCAGCGATTTGGTATACAGCTTTATACTCTTCGGGATGTTATAGGTGGGGATACTAAGAGCGTACTTAAGCAGATTTCAGATTTTGGATATGCTCAGATAGAGGGATATGAAGGCATGCAAGGCATGTTTTGGGGGATGGGGCATAAAGCCTTTAAGGCTTATCTGGATGATATCGGCCTCGACATGATCTCTAGTCATTGTAATATTAGGCAGAAATTTGAAGAGAAGGCAGCGCAAGCCGGCGAGATAGGGATGAAATATTTGATTTGTCCATTCATAGGGCCACAAAAGTCCAAAGAAGACTGGGACAAAATAATTGTGTTGTTCAACGATTGTGGAGAAATATGCCGGAAGAACGGATTAAAATTTGCTTATCACAATCATGGTTATACTTTTCAAGAGATTGATGGCATCATGCCTCAGGATTATCTGATGGACCACTGTGATGCTTCGACAGTGGACTTTGAGCTGGATATATATTGGGCGGTCACGGCCGGTGCTGATCCTAAGTCATACTTTGAGAAATACCCCAATAGGATAACCCTCGGTCATGTCAAGGATAGGTTGAAGGATTCAGGTACCGAGGCAAATGCTTCTTGTGACCTGGGTACAGGAATAATAGATTACGCGGACATCTTAAGCGTTGCAGAGAGCAATGGCATGCAATATATCATCATGGAGCAAGAGCGATATGATAATTCCACATCGCTAATGAGTGCGAAAGTGGGTGCTCATTACCTTAAGAACTTGCAATATTAAGGGCATCGTAATAAGGACATACGGGTACTGAATGAGGTATTGTTTGTTATTGATTTTGTATGTTATTGTGGAGGATATTTGTGCGCAGACATTGATTATTCGTGATGCCCAGGATGATACACCACTCGGATTGGTGATGCTTTCTGATTCGATATCCGGGACTGTTTCGATGTCTCGTGAAGACGGCAAGGTCGAGATCAGTTTATTTCAAAATTCATATCGAATCACATTGAGTTTGCTTGGGTACAATACGATCACGTTGCGTTATGATCAACTATCTACTCGCTCGGAAGTCTACATGCGAAGGGAGGGTTTTCGGTTAGATGAAGTCCTGGTATCAGCTACTAGATGGCGGCAAGCATCTATGGGTACTAACCCAAAAGTGACAAGTATATCTCTGAGAGATATCGCAATGATACAGCCACAGACTGCAGCTGACTTATTGTCCATAACAGGTAAAGTATTTATTCAGAAGAGTCAGCAAGCCGGGGGTAGTCCGATGATCAGAGGCTTTTCTGCAAATCGATTGATTTACACTGTAGATGGCATTAGACTGAATAACGCAATATTCAGAGGTGGCAACATTCAGAATGTGATCAATATTGACCCGCATAATCTCGAGCGCGCGGATGTGGTTTTCGGCCCCGGATCTGTAAACTATGGTAGTGATGCGATAGGCGGGGTCATGCGATTTGAAACATTAAAGCCGTCTCTCGCAACAGGTGATGACTTGTTATTGCGAGGGAAGGTTAGTACTAGATATTCGTCTGCAAACAATGAACGATCGGGACATTGGGACATCAATGTAGGTGGCAAAAAATGGGCTTCATTGACAAGCTTGTCTGCTTGGGATTTTGACCATCTTCGGCAAGGTCGTCATGGACCGGAGGAATTTGTCAAACCATTTTTTGTGGAAGAGGGAATCAACGAAGACAAGATCATCAACCAAACTAATCCACTCCTTCAAATCCCCACAGCTTACAAGCAAATAAATCTGATGCAGAAGATCAGATATGCCCCTTCTCAATATTGGGACATACTCTATGCGCTGCATCATTCCTCAACCGGGAATTATGGTCGGTATGATAGACACACCAGAATTAGAGATGATCTCCCTCAGTTTGCAAGATGGGATTATGGCCCTCAATCATGGACGATGAATCAATTGACTTTATCTAATTCTAAGGTCAACAGGGTTTATGATCAAATGAATTTACGACTAGCTGTGCAATCTTTTGGCGAGAGCAGAGTAAGCAGAAGGTTGAACCAAGATACCCAACAACGACTTGTGGAGAAAGTAAACGCATACTCAGTTAACTGGGATTTTTTAAAGAAGTTAAGTGACAGCAACCACTTCAGCTATGGTATAGAATATGTGTTAAACAAAGTAAATTCAAGTGGAAAGACCATTGATATTACCACAGGACAATCTAAGCCAAGTCCATCTCGATATCCTAAAGCTGACTGGTATTCTGCGGCTGTGTTTGCTAATGACAATCACAAGATGACCGACAAAATTAGTATTCAGACAGGTCTGAGATATAACTTGTATGGGATTGACGCGGACTTTAGTCCATCATTAGTAAATCTTCCTTTTGAGCGTGTCAAAAACCAATCAGGTTCCTTTACAGGCAATCTATCTGTCATGTTCAGACCTAACCATAAAACACTTATTAACCTGACAGTCAGTGAAGCTTTCCGTGCGCCGAATGTGGATGATGTAGGTAAATTTTTTGATTCTGCTCCCGGGGCAGTGGTTGTACCCAATGACAATCTAACTGATGAACGTGCACTTAATGTCGAAGTGGGAGCAACAACCATAATAGGGGAACGACTTAAACTGGAGTCTTCAGCTTATTTCACTAGATTAAATGGCGCTCTGGTGAGGCGTAACTTTATGCTAGATGGCAGAGATAGCATCCTATATGATGGGCAACTGAGTCAAGTACAAGCCATCCAGAATGTGGCAAAAGCGGAAGTATATGGTCTTCATTTCGGGGCGGAATTGAATCTTGGTCAGGGTTTTCAATTTGTAGGTGATATCAATGTTCAGCGAGGAGAAGAAGATGATGAAGGAGAAGTATCTCCTTCGAGACATACACCACCGACTTTTGGCAGGAAGAGATTGGAGTATCGGCGTGACAAATGGGTAGCCTTATTGATGTATCAATTTCAAGGTGGCAGAGCCCATGAACAAATGTCAATAGAAGAAAGGGATAAAACGGAAATATATGCTTTAGATGAACAGAGAAGAACTTATGTCGCCGGATGGCAGACATGGGATGTTAAGTTTCTTTATAAGCTAAGCAAGGCATGGCATTTTGTCGTCGGCCTCGAGAACATTTCAGATAGGAGGTATCGTAGCTACAGCTCTGGCGTGTCTGCGGCTGGAAGGAATTTCGTCCTTTCGGCGCAATGTCAATTTTGATTTCGGTACTCGTATTGAGAATAAATATGGGTGGATGAGTTATATTTTTTGTGAATAGACAAAACAGATTCTGAATGATAGAGGGGCTGAGGTGATGGCATGGAATGTTAAACATTGTCGTGGCGAGGTGTATTAAATTGATTACATTTAGCATTCAAATCATCTCAACTTGATAGATAATCAAGTCAGTCCGGCAATATTATATTTCGCTACCACTCCTAAGGAAGATGGAAGGAGGAAGCCTTGGGCCAATACCAGAAAGAGGTCAAGAATGCTGGCGGAGACGCTTCATCAGAAAACTATAGAGGTTCTTAGAAAGCTATCCTTGCCAATAATATACTGGGATGAGAATAGGCAATGTGAGGGTGAATTTGGAGAAAAAATCGCCCATGCTGTTGCCTCTGTATTTGAATGTGGTCACTCTCATGTGATTATTGTCGGCAATGATTGTCCCGCATTAAGCGAAGCGCTTTTACAAAGGTCAGTCGAGGCCGTGGTGTATGATGGCGCTGTCCTCGGGCCTGATGCTAGGGGGGGCGCGTATGTCATAGGACTTTCAGGACAAAACTTTGATCCGGATGAGTTTAGATCATTGCCCTGGTGTACATCCGCATTATATGAAGGTCTGTCAAGGTATTTTGACTTATCCAGTGTCGTTACGCTTGAACTGAGGAGAGATCTAAACCATTTTTCTGAATGGTCTGGTATCAAGCTGACTAGTATTGCCGTAATTAAATTCAAGAGGCATATTCTAGCTCTTCTAGCTGCTTATATAACGGAATGGATATACATAGTTTCTGATTTTCCTATCTTTGGCCTCAAGGTATATCATAATAAAGGTTCCCCATTGCGACACTAGTTTTTGGAAGTACTTTTTATGAGATGAATTCTCTGATCATCTTTTATTTGATTAGGTATTTTAAAAATTAAAGACATGTCACATAGTTATTATGATCCTAAGGATTTAAAAAAATTTGGAAAAATTACAGAATGGAGTCCGGCCGTAGGGGAGAAGTTTTTTGATTATTACGCTAAAGTATTTGAGGAAGGAGCACTTACTGCAAGGGAAAAGGCGCTTATTGCATTGGCGGTAGCCCATACGGAGCAGTGCCCTTATTGTATAGATGCTTACTCGCAGGATACTCTTCAGCGTGGGGTTACTAAGGAAGAAATGATGGAAGCCATTCACGTAGGAGCGGCTATCAAGGCGGGTGCTTCTCTTGTGCACGGAGTGATGATGATGAATAAGGTAAATAAACTGGATAGCTAATCTCCTATGCCCAAGATTAAAATTCAGTCATTAAAGAGAAGAGAGAGCGAACTGGCTGATAAGGACAAACAACTGGAAATATTATCGGGAGGCATGTTCGCAGAAGGTGCGCTGCCCCGATTTTCCCACAAAATTGCCGAAAGCGGATATTCTGATCTACGGCCGAAAAAGCTAGAGATATTCCAGGTCAATCTGGGGTATATGTGCAATCAGGTATGTGCCCACTGTCACGTTGATGCCGGACCTGACAGGAAGGAAATAATGACGCGTGACACGATGGAATACTGCCTGGAGGCTATTCGTCGTACCGGAGCGCATACATTGGATCTGACGGGTGGCGCACCCGAGATGAATCCAGACTTTAGATGGTTTGTGTCACAAGCGGCACAATTTGGAATTAAGGACTTTATTGTCAGATCTAATCTGACAATTATCCGATCAAATCAGAAATATTACGGCCTACCTGACTTCTTTAAGGCTCATAATATTCATGTCGTTAGTTCGCTACCACACTGGACTCAAGGAAAGACGGACAAGCAGCGCGGCGATGGCGTATTCGAGGCGTCAATTGATGCATTGCATGCCTTAAATAGAGTAGGCTATGGCTTGCCCGATAGCGACTTGCGGCTTGATCTTGTTTATAATCCATCAGGTGCTTTTTTGCCCACGGGTCAGCAGGCTTTGGAGCGCGATTTTAAACATGCCTTATTGCAGGATTTTGGCGTTCACTTTCATAATTTATTTGCGATTACCAATCTTCCTATATCGAGATTCTTGGATTACCTATTGGCTACTGATAATTATGATGACTATATGTATGCGCTTGTAGAGGCTTACAATCCCGCAGCCGTGGAAAATGTTATGTGTCGCAACACCTTGTCGGTGAGCTGGGATGGTTATCTCTATGATTGTGATTTTAATCAGATGCTGGATTTAAAAATTAATCATTTCTGCAAGCATATTCGAGATTATGTTGAAGAGGAGGTAGGGGATCGAGCTATCGTACTATCGCAACATTGTTATGGCTGCACGGCAGGAGCAGGAAGTAGTTGTCAAGGGATCACCACGTGAGTATGCTTAATCAATATTAAAGAAGATTTAGCTTTGTGGTACGAAAATTAAAAAATGGGACTTACAAATATTCATTTTTCTTCGATGTGGAAATATAAATGTCCTCGATGTCGTCATGGAGATATGTTTGTGAAGCCATTCGATGTGGCAAAACCACTTGACATGCCCAGAGAATGTGGACACTGTGGTCAATTGATGGAACCAGAGGTGGGTTTTTATTACGGCGCGATGTTTCTGTCTTATATAGCCTCTTGCTTTATTTTCCTTCCAGTGGTTTTACTGCTTGTGTTTTATTTTAGATGGTCGGCTACTTCGGCTATTGGCTTGCTGGTTTTGACATATGTATTGTTGTTTTTTCGAATATTACGGGTATCGCGAGCCTTATGGTTACACATCGTGGTAAATTATGACGGCTCTCGGGAAATTACCAGCAAATTATAAATAGATTGGATGATTAATCCTGACCTTATCTGTTATGCTTGAAGCCTTAGTAATAAAATCTACCGGCAAACACTATCAGATAAAGAATCTTTCCACTGACGTGCAATATATAGCTGGTATAAGGGGCAAACTCAAGAATGATAAGCTAAAATTGACGAATCCGGTCGCTGTAGGTGACAGAGTAAGATATAAAATGGAAGGCCAAGACGCCGTAATCATGGATGTCCTGCCCAGGACAAATTATGTCGTGCGTCAATCACCCAGAAAGAAACATGGATTACATCTTATTGCCAGCAATGTGGATCAAGCAGTTATCATAACGACCATTGTGGAACCGATGTTAAAACAAGGCTTCATAGATCGTTTTTTGTTAATGACGGAGCCTTATAACATTCCGGTGATCATCGTCTTCAATAAAGCAGATCTGTATAATGAAGAAGATCTCCTCATATACGGCTATCTTAAAGAAATTTATGAGCGTATCGGATACTCTGTAATCCTTACATCAACAGTTGACAAGATAGGAATAGAATTGCTCAGGAAAATGTTGATCGGTAGGATCACACTCGTATCCGGCCAGTCAGGGGTCGGAAAAAGTACATTGATCAATACGCTAGTGCCCGACTTAGATTTACGCACTACAGAGTTGTCTGATTATAGTGGCAAAGGTCAACATACCACTACCTTCGCCGAGATGCACTTTTTGTCCGGAGGTGGTGGTATTATAGATACACCTGGGATCAAGACATTGAGTTTTAATCATCTAGAGGTGCTGGATGTAGCACATAACTTCAGAGAGTTTTTTCAGCTCTCTTCGGAGTGTCGTTTTACTAACTGTACCCATCGCAACGAACCTAAATGTGCGGTAAAAGTAGCATTGGCGGAAGGAAGGATTAGTGAGCTCCGCTATCAGAATTATTTAGCTCTGCTAGATGAGGTGGAAGATCAGAATTACTGGGAGAGGCTTTCGGATTATTAGATGGTACGGAATTCAGCCCTTCGGCAGGCTCAGGGCAGACCCTTCAGCAATTTAACAATACAGCAGTTCCACAATTCCACAATTCCGCAATTCCGCAATTCAACAATACAGCAGTTCCGCAATTCCGCAATTCCGCAATACAGCAGTTCAGCAATTCCGCAATACAGCAGTTCCACAATTCCGCAATTCCGCAATACAGCAGTTCAGCAATTCCGCAATACAGCAGTTCC
>CAYNFR010000017.1:0-67220 GCA_964396595.1 uncultured Saprospiraceae bacterium
ATTAAGCCTCCCGCTAGCGTTCATCCTGAGCCAGGATCAAACTCTCCATAGTAAATTCTTATGACGTTTGATCGTCGTTTCTTAAATCACTGAACGAGTCTTTGAGCTTCAAAAATTTAGCTCGTACGCTTCCTTATAAATTCCAATCTTGTCAAATAACTTCCCTTCTTTTCAAATGGGAACGCAAATATACATGCATGTTTTAGATATAGGCAACATCCCAGGAATTATTTTTTACACTTTTAAGGATGAATTAACATTTTTTCAGCGTTTTGATGAATATCGTAATAATTATTCATTAAAATAAGACTCCTTTAACAATATATCAATAATAAGCATCTTTAATTTTATCCCATCTACAATCATATATTCCGTAACTGATACCTCAATGTACTATACCCAAGCAATAAAAGTTTGTAAACATTGGAAATTCTTATCCTTTGTTCTTTAACATCATCTGATTTATACTTTTTGATCCGACGTAATAAATGAACATAATATTTATACGCTACGAATACTCCTAGCCTACTAGAGGATGGCAAACGTCGTATGCCTAACAATGCTTGCTCGAAGTCATTCATTATCTCCTCCTCGATAAGCACCTTTTCAGGGCATGTAAAGTCATGATATTCCACACCGGGGAAATAGACTCGTCCTCGCTCTTCGTAATCGCTCTTCATGTCTCTTAAAAAATTAACCTTCTGAAATGCTGACCCAAGCCTCTTCGCATAACTCTCCAGTTCTTGATATCTCTCTTGATCACCATTCAGGAATATCTTCAAACACATCAATCCGACTACCTCCGCAGATCCGTAAATGTATTCTTCATACTCGCTTTGTGAGAACGTCGTCTTGTCTAAATCCCATTCCATACTTCTCAAAAAGGCATCGATATGCTCATGTTCAATGCCATACGTATTTACTACCTCCTGAAAAGCCTGAAGCACAGGATTTAGGCTTATACCTCGGTTAATGGCCGCAAAAGTGTCTTTGCGAAACTCTTGTATCAATACCCTTTTATCGAATGCATGAAAAGTATCGACTATTTCATCCGCAAGTCTGACGAATCCGTATATATTATATATAGGCTGTCGTAGTTCCTTTCTGAACATTCTGATCCCTAACGAAAATGATGTACTGTATCGGTTCGTGATTAAACGGCTGCATTCGTCAGAGGTGCTGTTGTATAATTCTATCATTTCACAATTACATACGACTTAACAAATACTTTGCTACAACTTCACCACTTATAAGCGATGGTGGCATTCCCGGGCCGGGAGTAGTTAATTGGCCGGTGTAAAATAAATTCCTAATCTTTTTACTTTGGATTGATGGCTTCATAAATGCTGTCTGCAATAATGTGTTCGCCAAGCCATAGGCGTTTCCTTTGAACGAATTATAATCTTCCACAAAATTGTCATGACAATAACTGCGCTTAAACATTATATGTGGCTCTATATCTTCACCAATTCTTGTTTTTATCCTCTCTAAGACTTGTCTGAAGAGTCGCTCATGCTCTTCAGTTTTATCCTTAATCCCCGCAGCCAGAGGAATGAGAATAAAGATATTCTCACATCCTTCCGGAGCAACTTCTTGATCGGTTATAGAAGGGCAACAAACATAAAAGAGTGGTGAATCTGGCCATGAAGGTCGATCATAGATTTCGTATGAATGCTTATCGAAAGAAGTATCAAAAAATAGATTATGATGGAGCAGCCCCTTCACACGCTTGTTTACACCAATATAGAACAGCAAGCTTGATGGCGCCATAACTCTATTTTCCCAATACTTTTCAGTGTATGATCTATACTCGTGAGCTAATAAAGAAGTCTCTGTGTGATGATAGTCAGCTCCGCTGATGACATAATCACTAGGTATGAAGCTGTCTTCAATTTTAAGATGTGACACAAGATTCTTCCTGATTTTGATCTCCCCAACAGATGAATCAAGGTGAATATGAACGCCTTGCTCAGCCGCGATCTCTCCTAGTGCCTTGCTGATTTGCACCATGCCGCCCATAGGATACCATGTGCCAAGTTTTATATCCGCGTAGTTCATCAAGCTATATAGTGCCGGAGTTTCAGAAGGCTTTGCTCCAAGAAATAGCACAGGAAACTCAAGCATTTGACGAAGTTTCTCGTTTTTGAACTTTGATCTGATGGCTTTGGAAATAGATCCGAACAGGTTTAGCCCAATAGCTTGTTTAACAATAGCAGGTCTTATATACTCGAAGATTGATAGTGAAGGTTTATGGACAAATTCTCCTACCCCAACATCGTATTTATATTGGGCGTCAGCCAAAAAAGCATCCAACTTATCGGCACTTCCTTGTTCTATACGCTCGAATAATTCCCTTAATTCATCATAATCGGCTGGAATCTTAACAATTTCACCGTCAGGATATATGATTTGATAAGACGGATCTAAGCGTTTTAGTTGGTAAAAATCACTTGTGGTATGATTAAATAGTTGGAAGAAACGTTCGAACACATCCGGCATCCAGTACCAACTAGGCCCCATATCAAAAATGAAGCCCTTTGCTTCGAAAGTTCGACAACGTCCTCCTAGCTGATCATTTTTTTCAAACAAGTGTACCTCATGCCCGGATTTCGCTAGCACGCTCGCCGCCGCCAACGAAGAAAACCCTCCTCCTATAACACTAATTTTCATTGTTTCTTCTCATTTTCATTCTCGACGATCATAAATTTTATCAGCATCCATTGTTCCAAGGTGTAATAATATCTAATCAATGGAACTTGTTCTGAAACTTGGTGTCCATATTTGCTCTAAATTGATACAATCTTCTCTGAGTAAGTCTGAAGCATTTGAAAATTCACCAAGATTGTAAAGTTAATAGGAAGATATATAAAACAAAAAAGCCCCACAATCTATGTGAGGCTTTATAACATTGAAGTCCTGAATCGTAATTATTCAGGTCTTCCCCCTTTTAATTCGTCTTGAAGTTTAGCTAATTCATCCCATTTGCCATTGGCAGCGAGACTTGCTTGATCAGGCCATGTGGTCGGATCATGCATTTTGTATCGACTTCCGGCGGCATCAAGTATTCCCTTTATTGTGTCAGCAGGTGTTTCTGCTAACTTAGCAAATGTGCTTATTCCTGCACCCACCAATAATTCTGAAATTTTCGGGCCCACACCTTCTATCTTTTTAAGGTCATCACCTGAACTCTCCTTTTTCGCCTTCACTGATTTAGCAGCTGCAGGAGCTTCCACTGCCGCCTCTTCTACAGGCACAGCAGGAGTCTGCGGCGTGTTCTGATTTAACTGATCTTTTAACTGAGAAAAGATATCCATATCGCCTAAAGTAGTCTTCTCAAGCTTAGCTGTCTGTGCCTGCATACTTCTTCTTGTATGTTCAACTTCTTCCCCTTTGACTTTTTTAACTTCATCATCGGCCTTACGTTTTACATCCTCTAGATATCTCGAATGTGAAACGACTATTCTCTTGTCATCGCGATTGAACTCAATCACTTTGACAGTGAGCTTTTCGTCAGTAGATGCATTGCTGTTATCCTCTTTCTTTAAGTGACGGATCGGCGCATATGCTTCAAGACCATATGGCAATTGTACTATTCCTCCTCTTTCATCCATCTTGATGATGGTTACTTCATGGTATGAACCTACAGGGAACACACTTTCGAATGTATCCCATGGGTTTTCTTCCAATTGTTTGTGACCTAAGGATAGTTTGCGGTCGTTATTGTCTACTTCTAGGATAACCACCTCGATCTTCTGTCCTACTCTTGTATATTCAGATGGATGATTGAATCTCTTAGTCCAAGAAAGATCTGATATGTGAATCATTCCACCGATACCCTCTTCAAGCTCTACAAATACGCCATATGGTGTCAAATTTTTGACCTCTCCTGTGTGTCTGCTGTGCTGAGGGAATTTCTTATTAATATCTCCCCAAGGATCTGCCATCAACTGCTTGACGCTCAATGACATCTTACGCTCTTCTCGATCTATGGTAACAACCTTTGCTTGGTACTCTGTGCCCAAATTGAAGAAGTCTCTAGCATTGACAGGCTGAGTACTCCAGTTGACTTCAGAAACGTGTATTAGCCCTTCGACACCTGGTATAATCTCCAAAAACGCACCATAGTCCTCAATGTTAACAATCTGACCAGTAACAACAGAATTTTCACCAATTGATGGATCTAATACATCCCATGGATGTGGTTGAAGTTGCTTCAATCCAAGGGAGATGCGTCGCTTGTTCTCATCAAAGTCGAGTACGACAACATTGATCTTTTGGTTCATCGTTAGCACTTCATTAGGGTGATTAATTCTACCCCAAGAAATATCTGTTATATATAAGAGACCATCTACGCCGCCAAGGTCCATAAAGGCACCAAAATCTGTGATATTTTTAACTACACCCTCTAAAACTTGACCTTTCTCTAGGCCTGAAATAATTTCTTCTCTTTGCTCAGCAAGATCTGATTCGATCAAAGCCTTGTGAGAGACAACGGCATTTTTGATCGTCTCGTTAATCTTGACTACTTTAAACTCCATGGTTTTGCCTACAAATACATCGTAGTCAAGGATAGGCTTGATATCAATCTGCGAACCTGGTAAGAAAGTTTCCAGACCACCGCAATCCGCGATAAGACCACCTTTTGTTTTGCTAACAATAGTACCTTTGATTATAGTACCATTCTTGAAGGAGTCAACAATATTGTCCCAAGCCCTGAGAAGTTTAGCTTTTCTGCGTGATAGGACTAATTGGCCGCGGCTGTCTTCAAGTGCCTCTACATACACATCTACTAAGTCTCCTATTTTAAGATCAGGGATGTCTCTGAATTCTGAAGCGGAGACAAGTCCGTCGGACTTGTAATTTATATCAAGAACAACGTCCCCACTGCTAAACGATGTTACTCGACCTTTTACAAGTGCGCTTTCGTCGAGCGTAGTAAGGGATTCTTCGTATTGCGCGAGATACTTCTCTTTTGCCTCAGGAGAGTATGGATTGCTATTCTTGTTGCTTATAGACCAATCAAAATCATCATGAGCGGTGGCATGTGGAGCGGGGTGCGCTTCATATTCGAGTTCCAATGCATCTTCTTCGTCTTCTTGGACGGATACTGGCTTTACAGGTTGAGGAGCGGTAGGAACTTCAGCTGTAGCTGCGTTGTCGGCTAGCTGATCGTTCTCTTCTGTCAATATATTTGCTGCCATAGCAATAAGGGATTTGTATCACGATTTCTTTTAATCGCGAGAGGTTAACTAAAATGGGTCGCGAAGATATACTTATTTTTATTCACTTCCAAATGATAAACAATGTCTTCGTGTCTTCGCCATTGTTTCTTCTTTCACCTCCTTGAAAATACAGAGTAAAAACCTCTCGCAGACAAGCTTCTATTTGTGAATGTCTATATATTTACGGTTAGCATCTTTATGCTATTTATAAAACCTAAATTTTAATGACTATGACCGACAAACCATGGCTTAATCACTACCCTAATGGAGTTCCTGTAAATATTGATCCTTCAAAATATCCGACCCTTCGAGAGTTTGTTGAAGGTAAATGTAAAGAATTTAGCTCAAGACCTGCCTTTTCTTGTATGGGGGAAGAGCTTACGTATGAAGAGGTGAATAAAAAGGCCGAAGCATTGGCATCTTATCTACAGAGTCGAGGTTTACAACCTGGAGACAGACTTGCCATAATGATGCCCAATCTTCTTCAATATCCCATTGCCTTATTTGCCTGCTTGAAAGCGGGTTTAATCATTGTCAATACTAACCCCCTCTACACTCCTAGGGAGATGGAGCATCAGTTCGTAGATAGTCAAGTAAAAGGAATCATCATCGCCGAGAATTTCGCGTCTAATCTTCAAAAAATTATCGGCAAGTCAGATATCAAGGTAATAATTACAACGACTATTGGTGAAATGCTTGGTGCAGTTAAAGGACGAGTAGTCGATATGGCAATCAAGTATGTTAAAAGAATGATACCCAAGTTCGAATTGATCAATACTGTCAGGTTTAAAGAAGCAATCGAACAAGGAAAAAAGTTTACCCTTCAATGTGTTGATGGACATCCTGATGACGTAATCGCTCATCAATATACTGGTGGCACTACTGGCGTAAGTAAGGGCGCTATGCTAACCAACAAAAATCTTGTTGCCAATATGCTTCAGATTAAAGCCTTCCTCGACCCTTATGTCCATGAGTTAAAAGAACAAAGCATCATACTCTGTCCTCTGCCACTATATCATGTTTTTGCTTTCACATGCAATTGTCTGGCCATGATGAACATCGGCGCTCTCTCTGTATTGATCACTAATCCTCGTGATTTGTCATCTATCACCAAGGAATTCAAGAGGTACAAAGTGACCGGATTGACTGGAGTAAATACCCTCTTTAATGCCCTGAATAATTTTGAAGAATTTAAATCGCTTGATTTTTCGGGCTTAGTGTTTGCAAATGCTGGAGCTACGGCATTACAACAAGCCGTGTCAGATGAGTGGCACAAAATCACAGGCAATGTCATTGCCGAAGGCTACGGAATGACCGAAGCATCTCCGGTCGTTACCACTAATCCTAAAGGTGCAGTGAGAGTAGGCACGATAGGCATACCTATACCTAGCACAGAAGTGCGGATCGTAGATGACAATGGTCAACCGCTTCCTATGGGACAAGCCGGTGAGATTCAAGTGAGAGGCCCACAGGTGATGAAAGGATACTATAACCGCCCTCTTGAAACTGCCAAGACCATAACCTCAGACGGCTGGCTCAATACAGGTGATGTTGCCATCATGGATAAAGATGGTTATTTTAAAATAGTCGATAGAAAGAAAGACATGATCCTGGTTTCAGGCTTTAACGTTTATCCCAATGAAATAGAAGATATACTTACCCGTCACCCCAAGGTGAGCGAAGCAGCGGCAATCGGTATTCCGGATGATAAATCAGGTGAAGTGGTAAAAGTTTTTGTTACACTTAAGGATAGCACTTGTAAAAAAGATGAATTACTAAGTTACTGCCGCGAAAACTTGACCGGTTATAAAGTGCCTAAGTCTATAGAGTTCGTTAATGAGTTACCTAAAACAAATGTCGGGAAAATATTACGCCGACAATTGAGAGAACAAGAATTAGCAAAAAAAGGATAAAGCGCTTCGTCACTATAAGACATTACTAATGACAAGCTGATATTAGACTTGCGTCAATCGAAATCCGATTGACGCCATATCTTTCCAGAAAGCCGGATAGGATTTGCTTACCACATCCGGTTCTTCAATTCGAATGGGATGTAATAATGCTAATGGTGCAAATGACATCGCCATCCTATGATCTTTGTAAGTCGCGAATTGTGGAATATTGTCAAATTTCATTGATCCCGTTAATTCATAATGACCAGTTTTACTCGGCATTTCTCTAAATCCACAGTTTACTTTACTTAATTCTTGGTTGAGAGCTGCTATTCTATTTGTCTCTTTTATACTCAATGTTTGTAGTCCGGTAAAGTCGATTGTAATACCCTGTGCCGCACAACAAACGGCCATGGTCTGTGCTATATCCGGTTGGTTTATAAAATCATAATCAAAATAATTCTCACTATTACCCTTATTTAATAACCATTGGTCATCATTAAATTGGCAAGAAACGCCTATCCTTGAAGCACAAGAAGTTATCTGAGCATCGCCTTGTGAACTTTGTTCGAACAGCCCTTTTAATTTTATATTGGCACTACGTGCCAATGAGACTAGAGAGAAATAATAGGATGCTGCTGACCAATCAGCTTCAACACGATAATCAATACAATTATAAGGCTGAGGAGGAATGAAAATCACATCTCCATGTTGATGAATCTTTATACCAAATTCACCGGCTGTAGCAATAGTCATATTGAGATATGACTCGCTGACCATATCCCCGAGAAGATGAATATGAAGACCTTTCGGCAATGTCGGAGCCATTAATATTAATGCAGTGAGATACTGACTGCTAATGTTCGCCTTGATACTGACTCGGTTTCCTAATTTGCCCGGAGTATGAATCCTTAGAGGTGGAAATCCACTTTTAGAGACATACTCAATATTTGCGCCTAATTGCTTGAGTGCATCAACCAATGGCCCTATCGGCCTTTGTTGCATTCTTTCTGAGCCCGTCAATATTTGCGTCCCTTCTTTCAAGGCTAGATATGCTGTCAAAAAACGAAAACTAGTTCCTGCATGATGAACATCATAAGTTGATGTGTTCTCTGAATCGAGCAATGTGCGTAGCACTTCTGTGTCGTCACTTTTAGACAAGCCATTAATGAGGGTATGACAACCACCTAGTTTTTTTATCATCAGCACCCGATTGCTGATACTCTTAGAACCATCCAATGTTATAGTACCCTCAAGCACTCCGGTAGGGTGCTCTAGCTGCAATACCTTCATCACGCAATATATTATGTCAAGGGCAAAAGTAATCAATTGCGAATCCTCTTTCATCAGATAGCAAGATAAGCGCATCCATCCTGCAATGACTATCATCGAAATGATGTATCTATTCAGTTCAAAAACTGGGGTAATCTTTCTCTGGACAATCTTCTCGAAAGATTTGATTCCTCTTCAAAACTGCTTACAAAAAGAGAGTGTAAGTTCTGAAGAACCATAGAGCAAATGTATTTTCTTGTCGAAATTGCTCAGAATGACTAGCTCGAAATATTGATCCCCTAAGAATGCGCCAACTAGTCCGACAAAATACTTGCAGCCCATTTCACGATGTCATAAGTCGTAATGACACCTATACATTTTTCATCTTCAGTCACTAATACAGCATGAAAATTATTCTGTAGAAAAATATCAATTACCTTAATGATCGGATCTTGATCTTTTACACATACAGGATCAGGTGACATAACCTCTCGCGCTATCAGAGAACAAAAAAATCTAGTGTTGTGCACATGCGCATCTGCATGATCTAGCCTGCTAAAATGATGCTGAAGTTGGAAATAGTCATGTTTGCTGATTATCCCTACTGCCACTCCGTCCGAGTTGAGAACAGGCAAGTGATGAAAAGAATGGCTATCAAATATCTCAGCGACGCGCGCCATTGAAGTATCATCTTGAACGCAAACCAATTCATTCGTCATGAGATCCTTGACAATGAGAATAGTAGCCATATTTTTCATAATTATAGAATTTTCTATTCTTGTGGCAAAACAAGCAATGGCAAACGAATATCAAACAATCCGGATTTAGTGCTGCTTGCAATCAATAGCCTTGTAAACCAATTAGTTTTTCTATGAATCATGCAGAGCATATTGGCATGTACCTCGCCACAATACTTGTAAAGCGTGTCTGTAATCGAACCTTCTAGGTTTAATCTATCAAAAGTATAATTATATCCTTCTAAATAATCATCCAATCTAGGATCGTACTCCATAGGATGATCATTTTTCTCACTAATATGAACTAAAAACAGCCGTGAACCCAGTTGGTCAAGTATATTAATGACAGGTTGAAACAAGCTCCTTCTCTTCATCGGTCTATCATCCACACCTATGACAAGTCTGCTTAAGCCCAGATATTCTACACCATCCGGCACAACAATGATTGGTGTGTCAATTTTATTCATCAAATAATCCGTAACACTTCCTATTGTAACTTCCTTTATGGCAGAAAGACCCTTGGTCCCCATAACCACATAATCAAATTTCTCCTTTAGAATATAAGATGCTAGGTAAGTTTTGGGGTCATTATTCGTTACTTTTATCGCTATATCCACTCCTACCGAACGGTCTATTATATCTTTAGCTAATCTCGCGAGATCTTGGCTGGCTTGCTCCTTTAAAACATCATCGATCCGTAAGAACATGCCCGCTCGACGTTGAATATTTATACAGTGTATCAGTTCTAATATGCCACCGCCTAGCGACTCTATAAACTTAGCTGCATAATTAGCAGAATTAACTGATGCCGACGAAAAATCTATTGGTGCAAGTACTCTTATCATAATTGTAAAATTAGTTGTTTATATAATATGATTAAAGGTTGATAGTTTTTAAAGCTAACACAGGAAGCTCTGAATGATTTACTAGCATCTCAACATTACTCCCTAGCAAACTTCTTCTGAGTACATTTGCACCATGATTCGGCAACACAATTAAATCAATATCATGTTCTTGTGCAAAGTTTCTGATTCCTGCATCAACCGAAAAATCTTGATAATAATGCACCTCAAAAGTCAATTCAGAGAAAGAGTCAATTAACTTATCAAAACCTTCTTCTATTAATACACCAGGCGACGAAAACCATGAAGAAGTATTAACATTGAGCAAATGCAAATTGCTGATATCGAATATTTTCAAAAATTCTATTAACCAAACCAATGCATTGGCATCCCTCTTTTCAAAAGCTGTCGCGAAAACAACATTTTTAAATATTTTATCTTTAAAAGAATTCCTTACAACTAATATGGGAACACTTATGCTTCTTACACATTTTATCGTGTTCGAACCTAAAAACCATTCATGCTTGCCACTTTTTCCATGCGTCGCCATGATTACTAGATCAATACCATAATCACTTATACTTTCACTAAGAACATTAAGTAGATCTCCTTCTCGTGATTCAAAACTAAACTCTACTCCTACCGCATTAGCCGCTTCAGCCAAACCTGCAATCTGCTCCTCAATCAATTTATCAACGATAGAGCTACCCTCTGACACAACATAAACACTGTGGATAACACCTTTGGCTCTACTAGCAATATACAATGCGACATCGAAACCATTTCTAGAAATAAAGGATCCGTCAGTGGGAAAAAGAATATGCATGATTAGATATACCTTACTGTGAAGAAAATTCTGTCGACCTTAGTCCTTTACGGTTTTGTTCAAAAAGACTCCATTTGTCTGTTTTAGTAGTTTGTAGCCAAAGATAATTAGATCTTCTGAAAACTTGTATATTCAGATTTAGGTCTTTGAACTGCTCTTCAAAATCACAAACCCTTTGCTGAGGGTCAAGATTTAGCTTTACCTCTTCCCCATTAAATCCTAAACTACCCAATTCAACATCATCTCTGATCTCATCTTCTGCTTTTGATCCGGATTGTCGATCGTGACTAGAATTATAAAATTCTAATTTTAAACCAGGATATAAAGCATGAAAATCACTCTTTACACTAGATATTTTGGTACTAATAGACAGCTTCATGATTAATATTTTAGTAATAATTATTTTTATAAAAATATAAACATTCACATATACTTAAAATGATATAAATCACTCATATATATGATTTAATACCCACAGCAACTCTATTTAATTAAAACAAAAAGAAAATTCGAATGTCTATAATAAACATTATTGACATCACACAAATTCCAACAAGACACGCATGCTATAACTGCAAAATGAAGACAAACCTCATATTTTATAAAATAAGCTTACACTGATGGTCTCTCTGCAGATTGAGCAGCACTAAATTTACAACAAGATCCACCATGGGTACATGTACAGCGGTGATGAAGTATTAATAGTGGTATATGGCTATTAATAGCCATATTTTTTGTGACACTTTTATGGAATATACTTTCGAATACATTCCGCTTCTTTGGGGTACAAATTAACATATCCACATCATTGTTCTCTATATAGCTCTCGAGCCCATCCAGTACATTTTTGCTATAAATGAATTTTCCTTGGATAAAATTTCTTCCTGTCAGATCGTCTAATTCGATAGACCAATTAGGCATTATGCCTTCCTCCTCGGTTATAGTAACAATTTCTAGATGTGCATCAACACTATTTTTTAAAAATTGAAGAAACCCAATATCCTTTTTGTTGAGTTTGTTCGTCTCTAGAGCTAGAGCTATGTTCTTAATCTTAAAATTATCATATACTTCAGGAACAATTAAAACCGGACACTCACTTCTACGTGCAATCTCAGTTGACACCGAACCAAATATTTTTTTTGACAATCGTCCTGTTCCAGTAGCTCCCATGATAATCAACTGACGCTGATCTGCTCGTGAGATTTCCAGTATGCCTTCAATAGAAAAACCATGTTGAAATTCGCCATGTATTATTACACCACCGGTTTTTTCTGCATTATGATGAGAACAAATTTCAGACATAAAAGTCTCAAATATTTCTCTTCGGTTCTTCTCTTCATTAGGATCTACATATACAGTGCCGTCTATTTCTGTGACAACCGGATGATAGAAGTGTACAACTTTTATTGTACTACGCGATATCTTGGCAAACTGAATAGCGTATTCTAAAGCCTTGATCGAAGCGTCAGATAAATCTATTGGTACAATGATTCCTAAATTCTCAGAATTAATATCGCGTCTAATAATAGTCTTAACTACATCTTGAACGAATGAAACCGTATCGGTGATTTCGTTGATATACATCGGTTCACACTTATCCACCACCACTGCCGGAACAGATGCTATACCATCCTTTAACAAATCATCTATCTCTGATTTCTCAATTATAATGGCATTGAGCCCTAGAGATTCTACTTTGTGCTTAAGTAATAGCTTGACATACTCATTAGTTGAGCTCACCGGTCCATATAACTTCACTTCTATCATAGCCTATACATACGATTTAGTAGCCATCTGATCTTTGGCCAAGTGATTAATAATATCAAATGTCGTAACCATACCAACAAGCTTGTTCCCCTCAACCACTGGAAGAGCGTGGAATAAATTTTCCTTAAATACCTCTAGTGCTACATTTATCTTATCAGAAACCTCAAGCTTGGCGAGCTTTGTAATCATAATATCCTTGACCTTATGCGTTTTTAATCTGAACAGATCAACCTTGGCATCAAGACTATTATCATTAAATCCACGCTTAAAAAAGAAATAATCTGACTTACTGACCATCCCGATCAGTTCGTTGTCTATAACAACCGGTAAATGATGAAACCGATTATTCCTGAATAAATCCTCAACGTTTTTAAGCGTGTCATTCGGACTAACTGTCCTGAGATCAGTAGTCATGATTGTCGAAACAGGCGCAAGGAGATTCATTTAATTCTATTTTTATGCTAAAATATTGGTTGCTCTTTAAGCAATAAATGATCTTTGTCATCATCACAACTAATCCTCATCATTTTCATCATGGGCACGTTCAAGACAGACGAAATAGATCAAATTCTCAACGCAGTGATAGACACAGCAATTGATAGTATTGTCACGATCTCTAGTAGTGGAATCATATTAACGCTAAACATGGCCACTTGCGCCTTATTCGGTTATTCACGAAATGAACTCATAGGTGAAAATGTCAAAATACTCATGCCCCATCACCATAGACAGAAACATGACGCTTATATAAACAATTACCTTTCATCAAAAAAACCAAAAATCATAGGAATAGGTCGCGAGGTAGAAGGGAAACGAAAAGATGGTAACTTGTTCCCTCTGAGGCTTGCTGTAAGTGAGATTATTCTGAAGGATAGAATAATTTTTGCCGGCATTATGCATGATTTAACGGATCTCAAGGCCGCGCAGGATAAGATCATCAGCCTAAATGAAGAACTAGAAGAAAAGGTGTTTGATCGCACAAACCAGCTTGAAGAGGCAATAAACAGACTTCTTAAATCCAATGAATTATTAGTCGCTAAAGAACAAAAACTGAGTGAGGCACTCTCAAAGGAAATAGAGCTTAATGCACTCAAAACAAGGTTCCTTCAGATCGCATCGCACGAGTTCAAAACACCACTAAGCACCGTACTATCTTCTGCTAGCTTAATATCTAAATATCCTCGAGAAAATCAGCAAGATCAACGTACAAAACATATTGAACGCATAAAAAAGGCCGTCCAACATCTGACAAGTATATTAGATGATTTTCTCTCATTAAGTAGGCTAGAAGAAGGCAAAACAATCATTAACACTGAAATAGTCGATATAAATATCTTAATCAATAATATCTTTTCAGAACTAAGCGTAATAGTCAAGCCTTCCCAACAACTTATACAAAACCATTCCGGGAAAAATACACTTCTATCAGACAGTAAACTAATAAGAAGTATTCTGTTCAATCTACTTTCCAATTCGATTAAATATGCAGAAAAAGGCATGATAGTTTGCGAATCACACATTTCAAATAATCTACTAACCCTCACTATACGCGACGAGGGGCTTGGTATTCCTGATGAAGATCAAGCGCATCTATTCACACGTTTCTATCGCGCTAAAAATGTTGAAAATATACAAGGTACTGGTTTGGGTCTACATATCGTAAAAACCAATGTAGAACTACTCAAGGGTAAAATTGAATTTGTCAGTCAACTAGGTAACGGATCTACCTTCGTTGTTACCATACCTGACATGGCAGGTTAAATTATTAAATAACTACGCAACTTAAAAACAAATGACAGAATCTAAAATAATTCTTGTAATCGAAGACAATGAAGATGTAAGAGAGAACATTAGCGAAATTCTAATATTGGCTGGATACGAAGTATATGGAGCTGCTAATGGAAAAATAGGAGTGGAATATGCCGTATCTAAAAAACCTCATCTGATCTTATGCGATATCATGATGCCCCAATTAGATGGCTATGGAGTACTTAAAATCCTTAGTAAAAATATTAATACCATGCACATCCCCTTTATCTTTCTTTCCGCGAAATCAGAGATGATGGATCTGCGCAAAGGCATGGTTCTAGGAGCCACAGATTATATCACTAAACCTTTTGATGATGCCGATTTATTGGAGACTATTGAAATAAGATTAAATAAATCAATACTTAAGAATAATACATCCACGATTAGCCTACCTCTCAATCCAATAGACTATCTGCATAAAACAATAGAGAATAGTAAACTAGAGCCAGAAGTACGAACATACAATACCGGAGCTTTAGTCTATCAACAAGGACAGCTACCACGATGGTTCTTTATTATCAGATCCGGTTTAGTAAAAACGGTTATCCAGCACGAAAATCAAAAGGAGTTGATTACTTCGTTATACAGAGCAGGCGATCCTCTAGGCTGGACTAATACAACCTTTTCAACAAAATACGCAGAAACCACAATTGTAGTTGATGATGCTGAAATAGCTATGTTCCCTTCAGAAGAATTCAAAAAATTAAGTATCTCAGACAATTTACTTCTTTATTGTCTAGGCTTGTATTTAACCGGCAAAAGTGCCCTAACAGATGTTCAACTACTGAATATGGCGTATAGTTCAGTACGTAAAAAAACCGCCAACATGCTTTTATACTTACATGCCTTAAACCCTTCACCTATTAAACTATCACGCGAAGAAATGGCTGCCCTTACAGGTATCGCCAAAGAAACTCTAATCAGAACATTTTCAGATTTTAAAAATGAAGGGCTTATCAAAAGTGAAGGAAACTCTATCAGCATTACAGAACCGGAAAAACTATCAAACCTACTATACTAACATACTTGACTAATGACACATAATACCATCTCGAATAGCCAAGAAAAAATCCAGATTTTCCGGAAATGCCGTCATCACACCCCGATATATCAAATAAACGCCCATCAATAATTGTACATAAGGAACAACCCTTCTTACAGACAGACCCTTTAATTTATATATCCAATTCGCCCCTATCATCAAGCTTACAAGCATTGGAGCAGTCCCTAATCCAAAAAACATCATAAACATGATGGATGCTATAGGAGACCCAGATGTTAATGATCCCAAGATTGCAAGATAAACTACACCACATGGCAGCAGGCCATTTAGAAAACCGAGACTGCCAGGACGGCTTACTGCCAGCACCCTGATCTTGGAATTTAAAAAATTGAAATACCTTTCATAATATTTTCGAACATACCTATCCTTGAATAGAGCTTTCTCCACATCCATTGAAAAAAACACAAGAGTAATTAATACGATTCCGGCTATTATTCCTAAAAATCTCTGCACACCTACTAGTGACAATCCTAGGCTCAAAATGGAGAATATAATACCCAATAAGCCATAAGATAGAATTCTTCCGACATTATAGCGAAGTGCAAATAAAACTTGTGAAGAATCACCTCCGCTCAACCGACTCGCACCCATCATAAGTGGTCCACACATGAATAAACAATGCATGCTCCCGACAAGCCCTAAGGAAAATGCTATCCAGATCATTTAAATATATATCATCTCTTCCTTATAATACTCTGTGTCACCGACCACCCATCTGACTTTAACAACCCACTTCCCTGACTTCAAATCCACATAAGAGTATTCCCATACATATGAATCAATATTCGCCGCAAATTCAACACTAACATCTTGATTTTTGTCTGAAGGTCTGTAGAATACTACTTTTCCGTTTATGGCATTCCCGGCCTCATCAAATTTAAAAACTATCTTACTTGCTTCCTCATCAACTGTGATTTGCAAATCTCTATTCAGCATGTTTCTATTAACAGATGCAATATAATACTTGTCATTATAATCAATGTCATCCTGATAATAGTTGTCAACCACAAGGCTATGATCTACACTTCTAGATTTTATTAAAACAAAAGCTAAAAGCCCTATATAGAAAATAAAAAAGGCAAATAATGCTCTTGGCCATGTAATGAAGCTCATTTTTAAAACTTTTAATTAATTATATAATCATTTATCCCGGACCCATAAAATTAGTCTTGAAAGCCGAAATAAACTCTCCATCTTCGCTATACGCCTTCAAACTGATCTGAGTTTTACTTTTATTCAACACACTGCGTGGAATCTTAATAAATAAAGCACCCTTCGCCACACCCTGAGGAATGGTCTTGGGATTCTCCCCTACATACTCAATTGTAGCACTCTCTAAATTATCAATTTTAAACACAAGTGAAATAACTTGATCAGTTTTATTAACTAGCTGATAATTATATAAATTACTGATCCTATTATCTTCTTGAGCCTGATACAATAGACCGGGTGTCCTAAGCAACAATACTTCTACCTTTGACCGACCGGTGAATAAAAAACCTTCTATTATAATCAACACAAGCAACACTATAGAATAAGCAACAGATCGTCGATTGATTAACTTTTTAGTATTGTCAGTGATGCCGACCAGGCTATCCATTCTTATTAGTCCTGTAGGTCGATTGATCTTAACCATGACCTCATCACATACGTCCATACATGCCGTACAATTTACACACTCAAGTTGAATACCATTGCGTATATCAATGCCAGTCGGACACACCTTTACACACAAGGTGCAATCTATACAGTCGCCTCTATCATTTGTGATACTTTCATTTTTCTTGATTCTGCCGCGAGGCTCTCCTCTAACAAAATCATACTGCACGGCTAAGGAATTCTTATCTAGCAGTACCCCTTGCAATCTTCCATATGGGCATATGGTAGTACATACCTGTTCTCTCAATCGCGCAAAAACATAATAAAAAACAAACGAAAAAATAATCATCGCCATGAAGCCCGATTTATGGGCATTAATCGGTTCCTTTATAATACTTAGCACTTCATCAATACCTATTATATAGGCAAGAAAAGTATTCGCTATGAAAACGGCAATGACAAAAAAAATGAAGTGCTTCGTAAGCTTGCGCCAGGTCTTGTCAAAATTCCATGGACTCTTATCTAGCCGCATCTGAGCAGTATAATCTCCCTCTATCCAGTACTCTATACGTCTGTATACCATCTCCATAAAAATGGTCTGAGGACAGATCCACCCACAGAAAAGCCTACCGAATATAACAGTAAATAATACCACAAAGATCATTATGATCAACATGGCAATAACAAACAAGTAAGTATCCTGCGGGCCAAAAAACACACCAAAAAGGATAAACTTACCTTCCAAAAAATTAAATAAAAACAATGGCTGACCTTTGCACTTGAGCCATGGAGCACCGAACAAAATCAGTAACAGTGCATAAGACAACCACTTTCGATAATCATAAAAACGACCTTTAGGCTTCTTCGGATAAATCCAAATTCGCTTTCCGTCCTTATCAACAGTGGCTAAACTATCTCTAAAGCTCTCTTCTTCGTCATAAATAAAATCATCACTCATGCCTTTTCATTGATAAGCACCCTTACACACCATGTGTAAAACTATTCTCCATCTCCCGGCACGTATAAAGCCCCTTCTGCCTCCTTCGCATTTGCAGGGTTTGTGCCTCTCATCGTTGTAATATAACTTGAAACCTGTTGAATATTAACGGGTCTGAGTTGCGTCTTCCATGGTATCATTCCTTTCTCAGGAACACCATTGGTAATTACAGAAAATATGTCTTTTAATGATCCACCGTGAATCCAGTAATCATCCGTAAAATTAGGCCCTACACCACCCTCACCATATACGCCATGACAAGCAATACAATTCTTATCATAAATATCCTTGCCTTGCGCAAGACTTGCCTCGTCAAGCAGCAGTGTTACTGTGTTAGCATTCACTGTATTAGCTGAACGATCTATAAAAGCTTGCTTTTGTGCTTCTCCTTCTTCCATTGCAGCCATGTACTCCTTTTCCGAACTCCATTCCTGTCCAGAAAAATGGTAGTAATACATATATACTACAGACCATATTATCGTACCGTACATAATGCCTAACCACCATGGTGGCAATTTATTATCCAGCTCTCGTATGCCATCATAATCATGCCCCAAGTCAATTGTGCCTTCCTTCTCAACAGGAACTAAACTTACCATCCATTGATAAAAACGGGTAAAACTTGACTCTCGCAATACCTCTTTAACCTGCTCACTGTCTTTAACACCCATATCCGCCAGAGCCTTTAACTTTTGTAGCTCCATCAGCTTAGATATTAAATTATAAATAGCAGCTATACCAGCAATAAATATTGCTGAGCCTATAATTAATATAATGTTATTATATGCACTATTCCATATAGTAGGTGTCTGAGTTAGAGCAATATCCTCTTGTGCCATCAATGCACTTGAAAAAGACAAAAATGCCATTAATCCACCTATTTCTTTAAAATATATTTTCATCTCATTTAAATTGAAAATTTTATAACTTATATTAATATATTAACCTTCCTGCGAATCATCATCTGCCAGAGGCAATGATGATAGACGTTGTATCTCTTCACTATTTTTTCTAAGAGCCATAACCGCAGCGGTTATAAATACAAAGAGAAAGGTCAAAAGAGCAAATAATGCCATCCAATTTATATTCCCGGCTGACTCTAAAATATATTTATACATAATTATTTATTTAGGTGTTGAATTAATCAGACTCCGAGGCTGTCACGGGTGGCTTAATGTCTGTACCTAGTCGTTGGAGATACGCTATCATCGCAATAATCTCTTTTTTCTCTAGGCCATCTTTTTCTATACCCGCGCTTCTCAAAGATTGCGCAATCTGTTCAGATTGAATTTCAAGATCTCTGAGTGCCGTCTTATCAAAATCATCCTCGTAAGGCACTCCGAGAGATTTGTGTACTTTCATTTTAGCAACCGTATACTTGGTATTGAGATCTCTCGTTGTTAACCAATCATACTTAGGCATTATTGAGCCGGGGGACATCGTAGTAGGGTCATACATATGATAGTAATGCCAGCTATCAGGATATTTCCCACCTTGTCGATGTAGGTCAGGACCTGTCCTCTTAGAACCCCATAGATGTGGTCTATCATAAACAAATTCGCCGGACTTAGAAAACTCACCATATCGCTCAGTCTCGGATCGGAAAGGTCTGATCATCTGTGAATGGCATCCTACGCAGCCCTCTCTGATATAAATGTCTCGACCTTCCAGTTCCAATGGTGTATATGGCTGAACACTAGCAATTTTAGGTACGTTCTTGTCAATGAACAACATAGGAAGTATCTCTATCAATCCACCGATAAGGACAAGTACTGTAGCCGCTACTAGCATTTGCACGGGTCTCCTTTCTATCCATCTATGCCAGTATTCTCCCTTATGAGCTACGACGACTGGTCGTGGTGCTGATGTGACTTCAGTATCCTCAACCTTATGTCCCTTTGCCGTGCGGTAAAGATTATAGAGCATAACCAAGGCTCCTGACAAATATATTATACCGGCTATTCCTCTGATTAAGTACATAGGCAGAATCTGCGTGACCGTCTCAAGAAAATTGCCGTAGGCTAAAAATCCATCAGGTGTGAATCTCTTCCACATCATACTCTGTGTCCATCCTGCCCAATACAAAGGAATCGCATAAAACATAATACCCATTGTTGCAATCCAGAAATGCGCATTGGCAAGAGTGGTAGAATACAGTTTAGTGCGATACAACCTTGGTATCAACCAATAAAGCATACCAAAAGTCAACATGCCATTCCATCCCAATGCACCTACATGTACGTGACCCACTGTCCAATCTGTATAATGGCTAATGGCATTAATACTCTTAATTGATAATAGTGGCCCCTCCAGTGTTGCCATACCATATGCAGAGATAGCCACTACAAAAAATTTCAAAATTGGATCCGTACGTACTCGGTCCCATGCGCCCCTAAGTGTGAGTAATCCATTAAGCATCCCACCCCATGATGGTGCAATCAGCATCAATGAAAACACCGTACCCAGGCTCTGCGCCCAGTCGGGTAAGGATGTATATAAAAGATGGTGAGGACCTGCCCAGATATAAATAAATATTAATCCCCAGAAGTGAACAATCGAAAGTTTGTAAGAATAAACAGCTCTATTGGCCGCTTTAGGCAAGAAATAATACATTAGGCCGAGATACGGTGTTGTTAAAAAGAACGCCACTGCATTGTGCCCATACCACCACTGAATAAGTGCATCTTGTACGCCTGCAAAAACAGGCACGCTATGCAATAAACCTACCGGGATCGCTAAACTTTTTATAACATGAAGAACAGTAACAGTCACCCAGGTTGCGATATAAAACCATATCGCAACATATAAATGACTCTCTCTCCTTTTTAAAATTGTGCCGAACATATTGATGCCAAAGGCCACCCACACCAAGGCAATGGCAATGTCAATAGGCCACTCCAGTTCAGCATATTCGTGACTCGAAGTAATCCCCAATGGCAAAGTAATAGCCGCTGATACAATAATAAGCTGCCAGCCCCAGAAATTGATTTTTGACAGTAAGTCACTGAACATCCGCGCCCTTAACAATCGCTGAAGCGAATAATAAACGCCGGCAAAAATCCCATTGCCTACAAAAGCAAAAATAACCGCATTGGTATGAAGTGGTCTGATTCTACCAAATGTAAGTTCAGGCAATAAATTAAAAGAAGGGTACACCATCTGGAAGGCTATAATCACCCCCACTAACATTCCCACTACACCCCAGATAGCAGTAGCAATTGCAAATAATCTGACAATCTTGTCATCATATTTAAAAGTATCCATTTGACTCATGCGTTAGTACTTTTAATAATTAAGTTCATTGAATATTTTTCTCATTAATTTCTGAAGTCGGAACATCGTCTTCAAATAAAACCCTGACTGAAGGTGTGAAAGAATCATCATATTGACCTGATCTGACTGCCCATATAAATGCAGCCAAAAATCCTATTGCAACAACCAATGAAATGACTATTAAAAAAATCAGGATTTCCATTTTCTAATTTTAACACAATGTAGCCCCCTCTATTAGTAAGCAATATGAGCCTTGTCACCTTACGAGATGATCTGCGTCAATAGACCAAAATATTCTGCGCTAAAATGTAAAACGAGCAATAACTTGATGGAAAACGAAAGACACTTTAAGGTCTCTCAATATATCAAGAGACTACAGAATGAGATTTATGCCTGCACATTTCGCAAAAAACAATTCACACCTTCGCCAGCTGTCTAAACTTCCATCTAAACAGAATCTCTGTACTGATGAGACCATAAACCATGACAGTTACACTGCTGATAGGCATCAGAATAGCCGCCACTACAGGAGTAAGATATCCTGCCATTGCCAACGAAAGCCCTACCACATTATATATTATGGATAGTCCTACAGCCCCGTATAACAAGCTTCGCCCTCCGACGATAAATGAAATATAATCTGTCAACCTAGAAAATGGCTCGTGAGACAGGATTACATCACATGCAGGACTAAAACTATTGTCTGCATGTGAAATCACTACACCTACATTGCTTTGACGCAATGCCCCCGCATCATTAAGGCCGTCTCCGATCATCATCACCTGACAAGATTGAGACTGAAGATCTTTGACTTTGTTCAACTTCTGAAGCGGCGTTTGGCCAAAATATAAGGGTACCTCTCCTCCGAGCAACTCAGTCATGCGTTGTTTATCATTCGAGTTATCTCCTGACAAAAGTTGGAGGCTGAATCTTGTTTTTAATCTACAGATGGTGTCCAGAATTCCCTTTCGTAAGGATTGCTTAAATGTATAACGACCTTTATAGCGGCTATCTATTTCTACTAGTACTTCTGTCTTATCCTGATTGTCCGTCGCACCGAGAATAAACGCTGCAGATCCCATACGAATCTTAGTATTCCACACTATCCCTTCTAGCCCTTGGCCGATGTACTCTTTAAAATGTTCAACCTTGCAGCTCGGACCATCTTTGTGGTGTATAGTAAGTCTTCGACACAATATATGATTCGATTGATGGACAATGGCAGCAATCATTGAAAGCTCATGTTCATTTAGTTCTTCGCCGTAAAATTCAACTGTCATGCTGTTCATATCAGTCAGCGTTCCAGTCTTATCGAATAAAATATGTGTAACATCAGCAATGGCTTCTAGCACACCCGTATTTCGCACATAAACCTGTTGTCGCGCCAATATGCGCATCATATTACCATAAATAAATGGTACCGACAAGGCCAGTACACACGGACATGCAATGATCAGCACAGCCGTAGTAGTTTTTACCGCCATGGCCATGTCTCTTCCCATCCAATAAATAAATGTACCTAAGGCCAATAATAATATCGCTGCAACAAAATACTTGCTGATCATATCCATCAGCTTGCTAGGCAAATCTGCTTTTTGTTCAGCAAAAACTTCTTCGTCCCACAATTTTGTAAGGTAACTCTGATCCACCGCCTTAGTAACAATCAGCTCTATCGCACTACCTTGCTGACGACCCCCGGCATACAGCTTGTCACCCAGATTTTTTATTTGTTGGTATTCTTCTCCTGTTACAAAACTGTAATCAATCCTACCTTCACCTCCCTTCAGTAAACCATCACATGGTATAATTTCGCCGTGCTTCAACTTGATGATATCACCTATTTCAAGACTTCTCACATTGACATATGACCACATATCAGCTTCCTTGCGCTCGACCGATATAGGGAAATATGATTTGTAATCACGATCAAAATGGATAGAATCAAAACTTCTCTGCTGAAACCATCGACCTATCAACAAGAAAAATACGAAACCGGCAAGACTATCAAGGTATCCCTCCCCTAGTCCCATTGAAATCTCCACAATACTCCGCGTAAACAAAACAAGCATTCCGATAGCAATCGGCAGATCGATTCCAAGTTCGGCTCGACGTGCACTTGTCCACGCACTGCGTAGATAATCAGCTCCAGCATAAAATACCACCGGCAAAGCCAATAAGATATTGAAATAACTCAAATAAGTAAACGCCCTATCCCCTTGTAAGCCCAGGTACTCCGGGAAGCTCAGCAACATAATGTTTCCAAAGCAAAATCCAGCAACACCAAGTTTATAATATAGTGACCGACCGGATTGAGGCACAGAATGACGCTTGTCAATTTTATCCAAGTTGAACCGAGGAGGATATCCTATTGAGGATAGAACCTCGATAATGCCTCTCAGATTCATTTGGTTATGATCAAATAAGACAGAGCAAGTCTTCTTCAGATAATCGACTCTGCTCTGTTTTACTGCGGAAACAAGTTTGGTAAGGTGCTCAAGTAACCAAATGCATGATACACAATGTATAGTCGGCAACTCTAGTACAATCTTAGTCAGATTGTCATCTTTAAAATGAACCAGCGCATCTACTACTTGCTCATCATCCAAGAAAGCGTAATCCACTTCCTGTGGTCGCACACCCGTTCCTTCGTGATAGAAGTAACTGAGTCCATTATCCTCCAAAAGCTGAAAAACCATTACACAGCCATTACAACAAAATGAATGATCATTCACTTCGATAAGGCCATCTTTACAATCATCCCCACAATGATGACATTGTATATCTGCCGAGCCTTTACTTCTCAAATTATTTTCTTGTAGGACAGTCGCCTGCATGAGCAAGGAAAATTTTTTCAAAAATCGTTCTAGTCTCATGACCCTCAGATGATTGATATCATTCGCGATGCTGAGTCATATCATTCACATAGAAGAGGTTTTTCTAATTCTTTGTGCTGAGATTCTATATAATTATGCAATATCTCTACACTAAGTATGATAAAGCCGTGCCTCGATATACCAGTTATCCGGCATTGCCCAATTGGGAAGTTAATGTGCCTACTCAGAAAGAATGGATTAGCATTATCAACGACACAATGTCCACTTCCCGCGAAATAAGTATCTATATTCATCTACCATATTGTGAAAACCTATGTACCTATTGTGCTTGCAATAAGCACATTACAAAAAATCATTCTGTCGAATCTTCTTACGTTGACGCCGTAATCAAGGAATGGAATCTATATCTCAATGAACTATCCTTTAAGCCGGTTATAAAAGAGCTACATCTTGGTGGCGGAACCCCTACATTTTTCAGTCATGGGGAGCTGGACAGATTGTTAAAAGGAATTTTCGCTGGCGCTGAATTGGTATTAAATAAAAATTTCGCCTTTGAGGCACATCCCAGCAGTACCACTATCGATCACCTCACTACACTTGCTCGACATGGATTCAGACGAATAAGTATCGGTGTTCAAGATATTTCAGAAAAAGTTCTGAAAGCCATCAATCGTATACAGACAACTGAACAGATCGAATATCTTACCTCAGAAGCAAGAAGACTCGGGTATGAATCGGTGAATTACGATATCATTTATGGCCTACCTTTTCAATCTATTGTTGACATTGAGGCAACTGCCAATTTTGTCAAGAAGATGAAACCTGACCGTCTTGCATTTTATAGCTATGCACACGTGCCATGGAAAAGTAAAGGTCAGCGCGCATTTACAGAAAAAGATATTGCCTTCGGACAAGAAAAATTAGATCTTAAATTACATGCTGAGAAAATATTCTTGTCATCAGCTTATAAGCAAGTAGGCATGGATCACTATGCTCTTGAATCCGATGGCTTATGGCAAGCCAAACTTAATAAAACATTGCATCGCAACTTCATGGGCTATACCGAATTTCATACTAATTGCTTGATAGGGCTGGGGAATAGTAGCATTTCGGAATGTGGTGAAATGTATGTACAAAACGAAAAAACGATTAATGATTATAAGTCCGCTGTTAACCAAGAACGGATTCCTATATTCAAGGGTCATCAGCTGTCTGTAATGGAAAATAGACTTAAACAACACATTATCAGTATTATATGCCATCAAAAAACCAGTTTTAACCATGATGTCAATGATCGGGAAATTACTCAGATGGCAAAATCAGAAATTGAAGATCTTGTAAAAGATGGACTTGTAAGATTTGATTCAGGTGATTTAGTCGTACTTCCCACAGGCTATCCGTTTATCAGAAATATTTGTGCGGCAATCGATCCACATTTTAAAAAAATATTACAGGAATTAACATTCAGTAAATCAATTTAAAGAAACTATGCTATTCTTATATTCTATCAATTATCAAAGAAATACTAGTCAAGTAAGGGAAAACTACAAGCTTTCTGATCATCAGCTCAGGGAGGTATATAATCAACCTTTGGTCGAAGGATTGATGGCATTGCAAACATGCAATCGGATCGAACTACTTATCCAATCCCCCTATGATATATCCCATGAACTCGAAAAATGGTGGCATATACAAGCCGGGAATACTTCTAAAACAAAGGCTCACATTGAAATCATCTCAGGTGATTTTTTTGTCACTAAGTATTTACTCGAGCTGTCAGTAGGAAGACATAGTATGGTAAGATACGACGACCAGATAATCGGCCAATTAAAAAAAACGTTTTTAGATACCCTTGAAAAAAAATGGCACACCACACATATAGAGCGATTATTTCAATGCTTGATGAAAAACTATAAAGAAGTGATCAATGAATCATCCTTTAAAAAAGGAAGCGTATCACTAGCTTACAATACGCTGAAAATTATCAATCATCACCTAAGTGAAACTCCGAAGGCTGATCTTCTGATCATCGGTGCAGGAGATATGGCTCAACAGATTTATAAATATGCCACAAAAGAAAATTATAATTCTATTTCATTCGCCAATAGACACATAGAATCACTGGATTTCATTCAAAACGCGGAAAGCTGCGCACGCCTATCTTTCGACCAAATGAACGAAAGTATCCATCAATATAATGTCATTATCAATTGTATAGCTTACAATCATTTTGATAGAAATACAGCGCTACCTCATAAGATGATCATTGATCTCAGTGCCAACAATATCTTGTCATCATTAGCCGAAGACTCGGATGTAGATTGTTTTAATCTAGAGGATATCAGCTCGGTAATAGAAGCAAATCATACAGATATTTATCAACTCGAAGACGAGATCAACCCCATTATAGCCCGGTCAGTTGCAGATTACTTAATGTGGGTCGGAAAATATAAATATTATTATCGATCGCAAGTATCCTTTGCCTAGAGCAGTGTAAATGTCCCCGTCAATCTCGTTCTCTCCCGGCCGTCATTGAGTACTATCGCATAGGTGTATACGCCTGACATATGCGTACCGGAGTCCGCGCTGCTCGGCCAGCGGTGGGAGTCATCTAGAGCGATGCGATTTTCTACATGATGAATTAATGAGCCCCATCTATCATAAATTGATAATTGCTCTATCAATACTTGACTAGGAAAATTGGTGGCTACACCAAATGTATTGTTCTGTTCACTATTACGCAGGACTGCATTGGGGATATAATATCGGGTAGTGCTCAAACAGTTGACAGCCATAGCACAATCAGGATCGTCACAATCGATCAGACCATCTCCATCATTTTCAATACCGTCATTGCAGATCTCAGAAGGGGTGGGGCAATCAACACCAGCTGTCAGCACTATGGGATTTTGTTCTGGTATTCCCACACAGCCTGTTACTCTATTGAGAAGCCTGATGGTATAAGAACCTATACCAAGATTATCAAAATCTCCCTCTCTAGAATAGCTAGTTCCTCCATCGATACTAAATGACACAGAATCAATTAAGCTCAACATCATAATGCTCCCATCCATAAGATCAGGACACGCTGATGGATTAATCGGCATCACTTGACTTAAGCTAGGTTGACATCCGGGATCGTCACAGTCTATCAATCCATCTCCATCATTATCGATACCATCCATACAATTCTCCGGACCGAACTCTGAACAATCCGGCATTGTCAATGTAACAGGCGTCCTAAAAGCGCATGACATTACTCCATTTTTAACAACAACAATATTATACCCTCCAGGTGATAATCCAATGAAGCTGCTGTCTGACTGAAAACTAACACCATCGTCTATACTGAATATCAAATCTTGTCCGAAGTTGATTATTTCGATCCGCCCCATATTGTCAATACATGTAGGAGATATCACACGTATCGGCAAAACACCCGTGCCACACCCCGGATCATCACAGTCTGCTAATCCATCTTCATTATTATCAATAGCATCAGTACATAGATCTTCCGTATTTTCTTGCAACACAAAACAACTGGTTCGCGTACGATTGGGGACGATATCTTCAACTATATTCTCAATAACGTCCAGCCGATCAGTTCGCGTTATATATGCCTGCACAATATTGGGCGGCGTAGCCAAGGCCATACTTAAGAGATCATTTGAAAAATTGAAACTCGCGCATGTGGCGGGGCTCTGTATATCATCAAATAGAATGTCAAAACAAAGTCTAGCCGTAGAAAACCACGCGCCCGTAGTATCTATTAAAATTCCCTCGTCTCTGGCATTAAGTGAAATTCTTAATAGAGCTAATCTGTCCTGATAAGGCAAAACAATAGGTGGTGGTATAGGAGTAGAAGCGACTATATGTAATTCACTAAAATCATAGATTACTCGATCAAGCAAGAGTTCTGATTCTCTAAAAAGCAAAGCCGTGGCATCATAAAAAATGGCAAAATTGTAATCTGCTAATATCCATTCAGCTTGAGAAGCATTCGACAATTGAAGATCATAACACGCTATTCTTGCTGTCGTATCTATGTTGGAAAGGGACATTCTCACATTGTACGCAGGCTGCGCGTATACAATGCCTTGATAAAAGAGAAAAAATACAATTATTAACCCGAAACACTTCATCCACCGTGCATTGAATGATATATCTAACCTTTTAGCAAATAGGAATATTGCTCAAACGAGGTTCTAAAAAGGGTCGTAAATTCTCAAACTAGCAGAATAGATTGTGCCGCGAATTACTTATCGTACTCACTTTTTAAGGATGTAATTATCTATCCCGTTATTTTTTAATTCTGTTGAAACCGATCTGGCCGCACTTTGTGTGCTATATCTTCCCGCGAGTACAGTGTGGTATTGGCTCAAGTCAAATATTACCTTTTCTGCTCCATTATAGCCTCTAGAATTAAGCTTCTTTAACATGGCGTCTGCATTGTCTTCTAACAAGTAATTGCCTGCCACCACCAGATAGGGGCCTCTGGCAGTTGAATACTGTGAATCCGTGGCGGAGCTAGTGGACGTTCCCGCACTATATGTAGATGCGGTAGAGGAAGCTCCTTCTTCATCGGAGAAACTATATCCTCCTCCTTCCTCCTCCTCCGGAGCGTACTTGTCCGACACATCATTTAACTCATCATATATGTCTGTATTCTTTGTCTTTTTATCGCCACATGATTGATACAATACAGAAGATGAAAGAAACGCGCCTACTAGTGCCAGACTTAGTACAAAAGTGATTATTGGCTTTTTCATGCTAAAGAGTTTTTAATACGTACATAACTTTAAAGGTACTAGTATCTTATTGAATTAATTCACTGTATTCCCCTGTTAATTTTCAGTACGCACTTTGCATCCTAAATGCATTTATCCTCCAAATATATACATATTAATCAAATATTTAATACGACATGTGCTAAAAGACCACATTTCCTTAGAAACGTAACTTTTGAACACTCATCTAATATTAGTGGACTATATCCTTTTTAATACGCTCGTTCATTTTTATTCTCAACCCAGTAGATGAACGCTTTATTTACGACCCTTACTCCTCCTGGTGTGGGATAATTGCCGGAAAAGTACCAATCTCCTTTATGCTCAGGGCAAGCGACGTGTAAGTCATCGAGTGTTTGAAAAATTATCTTTACTTCACATTGAAGCGATCTAGGGCATAGCATCTCGCTAATTCTGTCTGAAATACGTTCGTAGGAATAATGCTCATATAATGTTTTTACAACATTTTTACTGTCCAATAAGCCATCAGCTTCTAGTTGCTTCGCCGTATGATATGCCTCGTTTATCAGTTCTTCCTTTCCTTCTTCGCGTAGCAAGTTGATTAAAGCATCGAAGGCCACGAACTCTCCCATCTTTGACATGTCAATTCCATAGCAATCCGGATATCTGATCTGTGGGGCAGATGAAAGCACGATAATCTTTTTGGGATATAGTCGACTGATGATTTCCAGAATACTATCTCTGAGGGTCGCGCCACGTACGATGCTGTCATCTATTACGACTACTGTATCCTTTTCGTCTTCTACTATTCCATAAGTAACATCATAGACATGGGATATCATATCACCACGTGAGGAGTCATCTGCGATGAATGTGCGAAGTTTTTCATCTTTGATTGTCAATTTTTCAAACCTCGGTACAGGAGAGAGAATTCGCTCAATCTCTTCAGCACTTGGATTCTGAATTGACGCTATCTGTCTGGCCTTCTCTTTATTAACCCATTCGTTTACTCCCTCCATCAGACCATAGAACGCTACTTCGGCCGTATTCGGAATAAAACTAAACACCGTGTTTTTAATATCATAATTGACTTCCTTCAATACTGTCGGAGCCAATAGCTTACCGAGCAGTTTTCGCTCACGATAGATATCCTTATCCGTTCCTCTGGAGAAATAAATTCTCTCGAAGCTACATGGGCTTTTTTCGCTAGCGTCCTTAAAGGGGACGATACATATATCATTATTCTTTTTGACAATCAATACCTGACTAGGCTCTAGCTCTTTGACATCTTCGACTGCTACGTCAAATGCCGTCTGTATCGCCGGTCTTTCAGATGCCATAACGACCACCTCATCATCTATATAGTAGAATGCCGGTCGTATACCTGCCGGATCCCTGAGAACAAATGCATCACCATGACCAACCATGCCTGCCATGACATATCCACCATCAAACTTTCTACATGCTCTCTGCAGGATTCTCTGGATATCGAGATTCTCTTCTATCAATCGGTTAATGATAGGGACATCCGCTATCTCCGCCTTAAACCAGTGATAAAGTTTCTCGACTTCATCGTCAAGAAAGTGACCAAGCTTCTCGAGTACGGTGACGGTATCGCTTCGCTCCTTCGGATATTGACCCAGTTCAACAAGTTCACCAAATAGTTCATCAACATTGGTCATATTAAAGTTCCCTGCCAGTACGAGATTGCGACTGATCCAGTTATTCTGTCGCAAGAATGGATGACAAGTCTCAATGGTATTGGAACCATGAGTGCCATAACGCAAGTGACCTAATAACAACTCTCCTACATATGGCTTATTAGTCTTTAACCAATCGACATCCTTTAACTCGTCGGGTGTACAATCATTAAAATGATCAAAGACACCGACAAATAAATCTTTTAAGTATTGCGGCCCGGTCGTGCGCTTCCGGCTTATATAGCGGGAGCCCGGCGGCATGTCTATCTTTATGGTAGCCATCCCCGCTCCATCTTGGCCTCTATTACGCTGTTTCTGAAGTAAAATCTGAAGCTTGTTGACTCCATAAAGCGCTGTCCCGTACTTCTCCAGATAATACGCTAAAGGTTTGCGTAATCGAATCAGAGCCAATCCACATTCGTGCTTTATCGAATCACTCATATTGATGCTAAGGTAATATTAATCACAAGTGTACTCAGTATAAAAACGTCCAGGTATTCGCACTCAAAAATCATACTCTACATCATTTCTTATCCTATTGTCTTTCTTGCCAAAGTTGAATTATGGATTCATCCACTTCAGGTACAAAAACAGCTAAGCTTTCTGGGTCGTACTTTTTAAGATCAAGAAGAAACCATTCTGTATCTCCATACTTAATAGCAAGTACAAATCCATTTTCATTTACCTTTAATTCATTGTTTTGATATTGGGTAGTGTATTGGATCAATGATTGTTCAGCTTTGTCACTATGGACAACCGGAGCCAGTTCGACTAGATGAAGGGTGACTAAGCTCAATCCTATCTCCTTATACATATTCCACTCGCCGACAATATCCTTTTTAATGAAATCATCGTCTCCCATGAGCCTTAGGACAGATGGGGGTGTCATGTCTATGATCGCTTGGACATCTTCTGTCATCATCGCACGGACATAATCATTGAACACCGCTGACAACTGCTGATTACTCGGCTGTCCTATTATGGTATTCTGGATGATGAGTATAGCCATGAATACGAGTACTGCCGGTACGCCACATAAAGAAGAAAAAGCCCATCTCATACGAGATAGGCTTCGAGTCATTTGCTGACCGATATTATTTTTCATTAAGATTATTTAATGACAATTTTCGCTCTTACCTTGTCACTTACATCAGAAGATTTGTCGGCATAAAGAATTATACCCATACTTTCATCAAATATATACGAGTAGCCCTCTGCCACTGCAACGTCATCAATTGCTTTTTGAATGGCGTCTCTGATTGGTTTAAGAAGTGATTCAGATTTAGCTCTGAGCTTATCCTGCGCATCTTGTTGAAATTTCGCGATGTTAAGCTCTTCTTGTTTAAGAGACTGAGCTTCTACCTCCAGCTGCTTTGGGGAAATTTCTCCTTGAGCTTGCTTACGTTCAAGAGCTTGATACTTTGTTTGCAATGCCACGATTCTATCCTGCCCTTGCTTCTCTAGTTGTTTTTGCATTGACTCAAGCTCTGAGTTTGCCTCTTTTACTTGCGGTATAGATTGAATAATCTGTTGTGCATTGATATAGCCAAATTTCTGCGCGTTTACAGTGCCGGTCGCTAAGAAACCAAGGGCTACGAAAATTAGAAATGTGTACTTGTTCATTTATTGGATTGTTAAGTCTTTGATCTAAAAGTGTGCAAATATAATTTATTAAATTATTGAAGCAAATGTTGCTTGTTATTGAGAAGCAAGACGTCTTTTAATTAAGTCGGTCTTGTCATATTCGGGATTGGCAAATAATATACCCGCGCTACCCGCCTTGTCGAAAATCAAGTCATAGCCCCTATCGCGAGCAAAAGTTTCCATGGCGGCAAAAACTCTTTCCTGGATCGGATTAATCAACTCTCTCCTTTTTAAGAACAATTCTCCCTCGGGTCCAAATTTACGGCGCTGAAGCTCTCGCACTATGCGCTCTTTTTGGACGATTTCTTCTTCTCGCTGAGCACGAGCCTCATCGCTCAGTAGTACTTGCTCCGCTTGAAACTTATTGTAGAGACTCTTGATTTTGTCATACTCTTCGGCAATCTCCTGATTCCATTGAGCCGCCAGGCGATCTAATTCTGCTTGAGCGTTTTTGTAGCTTGACATGTCTTCAAGCACCGCATTCAAATCGATGACCGCTATCTTTTGCGCATCTAAATTGAACATAAATAATGTCTGTAGGACGAATAAGAAAAGTAACTTTTTCATCTTGTTGTGTTTTATAATTCATGTAAAAGTAGGATTCTTTATGATTACTCCCAAGGGACTAAGAACCCATTCGTCATAATAACTCCATGAAAGGCTGTTTTGGAACAGTTTCGAATCTTTTTAACGATTCTTTAATCTTATTCCGAGGGCTTTTAAGAATTTATTGAAGGTCTTGTAGCATAAGACGCTACTATTATTCGTAGCGAAGAGACTCTATAGGGTCAAGACGTGCTGCCTTCAATGCTGGATACAATCCACTAATCAAACCGACTATTAAACAAACAAAAAAGGCTAGCATAATCCATGCCCAGGGTATAAAAAAACTTGTCTTCACCAAAATACTAACTCCGAAGCCGGCTATGATGCCTAAGATGACTCCCACAATACCGCCCATCTGCGTAATCACTACTGCCTCTGTGAGAAATTGAATCAAGATATTCTTCCGCTTAGCCCCCAAAGCTTTGGAAACACCTATTTCTCTTGTGCGCTCTGTCACGGATACCAACATGATATTCATTAGCCCTATACTTGCACCTAGCAGAGTCATCAGCGCGATAGCAATCGTTCCCAATCTCAGATTACGCGTCATGTCTTTAAGCGTATTCATGACACTGTCGCTCTTGACCAACTCAAAATCATTTTCTTCGCCGATTCTGAGACTACGGATATTACGCATTACAGGTATTGCTTCGGCCATTGCTTGTTCAATATCGAGAGGATTGGCAATAGAAACTAAAACATTGTAATTTTTCCTAGGGAAGCCATAAAGATCTTTAGCTTTTGTAACCGGGATAAAAACACGTCTGTCTTCTCCCCCACCGAATGAGCTGCCTTTACTCTCAAGCACCCCGATCACACGGTACTTCTCTGTATTGACGGAGATGTCCTTTCCTATCGCCTTTTCCGGCGAATTATTAAACAATTGTTTTACAATATCCATCCCGAGGATTACCTTGTTAGCTCGGTCATTAACCTCCGTGAAGGTGAAGTTTCTGCCCGCTGATATATTGTAGCTGGATACATCAAAATAATTTTCATCAATACCTCTGACGACTACGTTGGGATTAGTCTTATTCTTATCAAACTTAACTTCTGCTGTATTGATGGCAAAAGCCTCAACACTAACCTTGGGCACTCCATAGTTATACTTTTCTTTGAATTCTAAAGCCTGACTAAATATCAATGGTTCTGCCGTCTTAGAGGACTGATTGTTGGATCGGCTTTGAAACTCTTCTCTCAGCGGCCTCACTGTAAAGGAATTGGCGCCCAATCTGTTAAAACTACTATTCATAGAAAACAATACCGCATCAATTGCTGTCAGAATACCCACTAGACAAGTGATGCCCACCGCAATGATCATCAAGGTCAGAGATGTTCTAAGAAAGTTAGACTTTAGTGCCTTGAAGGCCATTTTTATATTTTCAATCAGATTCAAGCGTCAGTGTATTTTATGAAAGCTGTGTCAAGTTAGTCGGCCATTTTTATTTACACGCTTAAGATAGACAGAGGGGTGGTTTTTTTAGATGAATGAGATCCTTTTAATAAAAATTCGCTTTGACTATGCGCAATATCTCGTCATGAATATGACCGTTCGTTGCGATTAAACTACCGCCGAATAGATAATTCTCCCCCCCATCAAAGTCCGATATTATGCCACCAGCCTCTTCTAATATAAGCGCTCCGGCTGCCACATCCCACGCATTGAGCGTTGTCTCGTAATAACAGTCAAACCTGCCTGCTGCAAGAAAGGCCAGATCCAATGCCGCTGCACCCATCCTTCGCAATCCACGCGCATGGCGCATAAAATACCCCAATGTTCTTATCAATGGTGCCACATCTTTTACTTTGTAAGGAAATCCGGTGGCAATCAACGCGTTCTCAATGACAGCCGTATTGCTGGTATAAATTGGTTTATGATTCATATAAGCACCGCCCCCCTTGCTTGCCCAGAATATCTCTCCGGAGACTACTGACATTACCACACCACTCACCAATGTCGATCCCTCCTTGAGCCCCACACTTATGGCAAAGTGAGGAATGTTGTGTAAGAAATTACTCGTGCCATCAAGAGGGTCAATGATCCAGGTGTAGGCTGCATTGTGATCGTTTTTAACGGTATCTTCTTCTGTGATAAATCCAGCAGCAGGGATTAATTTCTTTAATTCTGCTACTAGGCTTTTTTCCGCCTCCTTGTCTACATAGGAAACTAAACTGTTGCGCTCTTTTACCTCTATTTGTGATGCACTGACGCTTCCCAGTTCGTTATTGATAAACTTCCCTACTTCCTTGACTATATCAACAGTAGCCAATGTAATGAACTGATGGTCAATCATCTGATGTATATACCTTGTTAACAAAGATAGGCTGTTACAACACTAAACATCTAGAATCCGGCTCTTTAATTTAACTAGAGATGATAGGCTAAAGCCAATTTTAAATGATCTTTACCCCCGATTATGGAAATATAAATCCTGTGAGCAAACGTCGTAAACTCGAAAAATTTGAGGCGCTACATAGCGACCCGCGTATATTAGAAATGACAGAACCCAATAGTTCTACGCTGATGCGCACCCACAATGAATACCTTAAACTAGAAGGTCGCTGGCGTGAAGAGGTTTTCAATAATAACAATCCGCTATGTGTGGAATTGGCCTGCGGTCGTGGAGAATATACGATTGCATTAGCCCGAAAAAACCCACATATAAACTACATCGGTGTGGACATAAAAGGAGCAAGAATCCATCAAGGAGCATTTAAAGCCCAAGAACTAGGATTGTCCAATGTAGCCTTTCTTAGAATTCGTATTGAACAGATACGTTTGTTTTTCTCGCCCAATGAGCTGGACGAGATATGGATCACATTTCCCGATCCATTCCCAAATAAGGAAAATCGCCGTATGACATCCCCACTTTTTTTACAACACTATCATTCTATCCTTGCAAATAATGGTCTGGTTCATTTCAAAACAGATGATTCCGCACTATTTGAATACACAGTTGACATGACAATACAAAACGATCAATTCAACCCTTTATACGTTAATAGAGACATCTACCGATCGCCATTGCTTCATGACAGCCTCCTGATTAAAACCTATTATGAAATACAGCACTTGGCTAGTCAAAAAACAATCAAGTACTTGATATTAATGAAAAAATAATGATCTTTGCAAAACATTATTTTGTTTATTTGCGTCTTACGCTTAAATACAGAATATTATTAAGGACTGTTGGTCTTCATAGACCAGCTCATAAATGATTTAGCAAGTTGAATTAATTTTTTGAAGGTGATTTCGCATGGGATCACCTTTTTATATTTCTCCTTCCGCATAAACTCACCGACACGAAATCCGGATGACCATTAAGCAGATTATAGGCATCACATCATCATGGGAATCAACAGACGCTTTACATGATTACGCTATGATTTCTTTGCTGGCAAAGAAAAAGCTATATAACTATCACCTGACTTTGTACCCAGTTTGCCACCACCACAAGCTATTACGATAAAAGGCTTACCGCCATATTCGTAGATAGCCGGGGTGGCATATCCGGCAGCAGGTAGATCATGCTCCCATAATATCTTGCCTGTTTTCGATTCAAAAGCGCGTATTTTTTCATCCTTCGTGGCGGCGATGAATATTAGTCCAGAAGCCGTGGCGACAGGTCCACCATAATTTTCAGTTCCTGTAGTCATAGGTGCAAGATCAGGAGACACACCTAGAGGCACTTGCCATTTTATCTTCCCTGCATTCATGTCTATAGCTGTAAGTTGACCCCATGGAGGATTAATGATGGGATAGCCATCCGGCGCATAGAGTTTTTCATATCCGCGCATGGTATAGGGATAGGGCCATGTTTGCTCTCTTTGGTCTGTAAACTCTTTTTGAGAGGCTGAAATATACTGATAAAGGCTAGTAATTTCTTCTTGACTAAAGTTTCTGAAAGCCGGCATAACGCCTCTGCCTGACCTGATCAATTCATTAAAGCTCAATAAATCATACCTGTCAGCCATTCTCATCAAAGAAGGGACGTTTCCAAACAGCGCAGAACCTTCTAAATTTCTACCATGACATGACTGACAGTATATACTATATGTCATGTTCACGCCAGACGAGTTATCGGCCTTATCCATTATCAATCGCCATGGCACTTCATTGCTGTTTATATACAATGTATGATCACGTTGATCAAAACTCACTCCTCCCCACTCTGCACCACCATCAAAGCCCGGAAAGATTAATGTACCCTCCTCAGAAGGTGGTGCAAACATGTTATCATGATGCATGGAATTAAATACCTCTTGGGCATAAACATGAATCTCTTCCGTCCTACTAGCAAGATCTTCTGTTGTAATCCGCTGTCGGCTGAAAGCAGGGTAATGCTGAGGTATAGGTTGTGTCACACTAGCTAACTCTTTAATCAGATCAGAGGGTGGTACTGGCTGCTCTACGATTGGGTACAGGGGCTCGCCTGTGAGTCTATTTAGAACAAAAAGATATCCGGATTTAGTAGGCTGGATAAGTGCAGGAACATTGCGACCATCTTTGATCAATTCTACTAGACTAGGAGCGAGAGGCAGATCCTTGTCCCAGAGGTCATGATGTACTGTCTGGAAATGCCATATATATTTTCCGGTCTCGGCTTCAAGTGCAATGATGCTATTAGCAAAAAGATTATCCCCATGGCGGTCTCCGCCATAAAAATCAAATGACGCTGACCCTGTAGGTACATACACGATACCGTTCTTGCGATCAAGACTGAATCCTGACCAAGCATTGGCGCCACCTATGCGCAAATAAGCCTCTTCCGGCCAGGTGTCATATCCTAACTCGCCGGGCTTAGGAATGGTATGAAAAATCCACCTGAGATCACCTGTGTTAACATCAAAGGCCCGAATATGCCCCGGCACAGCACCTACAGACTCGCTGACTCGGCTACCTAAGATGATTAAATCGTTGAAAACAATCCCGGGTGTATTGTTGACGATAAACAAATTTTCTATGCCTGGATGCTCAAGTCCTGTGCGCAATGAAATAGATCCTCCATCACCAAACGAGTTCACTCCACGACCATCTTCCGCATTTACAGCATATAGTCTATCCCCTACACTATAAAATATTATCTTCTCTGAGTCATTTAGCCCTGCAGAGCTGTACCATGCCAAACCCCTATTGACCCCCATCCCATGAATATGATGTCCTTGCTTCTGTGGGTCGAATACCCACTTATCTTCACCGGAAATCGCATCTATGGCAAATAGCCTTAGATCGGGAGATGTCCCGTAAAGTGTTTTATTAATGACTAATGGATTGCATTGGATCTGAGAGCGACCAGTACTATCCGCGCCACCTGTGTGATACACCCACGCTACTTCTAATTGATCAACATTGCCCGTGTGAATACTCTGTATGTCAGAAAATTGCAAAGACTGAGCATCCCCGCGATAATGCGACCAATCGATATCATGCTGATTACCACATGACCATAAAAGAATTATGAAACCCAACATAAACAGATACCTTCCCATTATCATCAGTGTGATTAGCCGAGATAATTTAACATATCCGATTCAGCATTTATAATGTGATTACAAGACATTGATAAGAAAACACAGTATTCGGACTCTCTTTAGCCTTTTAATAAATCACATAATCTTATAACCTGATCCCTTTATGCGCAGATACTTAGTTTTGATTAAGTATTAGCGGCAATCCTTGTTTTCCGCCACCTACTATGACTATTTTGCTATTAGGCGATTTGGCTAGTTCAAGGGTAGCTTCAATACCTTTGTCTTGGAGAATTTTCTCCGTGAGTGATGCATTGAGTATGCGGTTCGCATCACTTTTAGCCTGCGCTTCAATAATCTTTCGCTCAGCTTCTTTACGCTCTCTTTCCAGTTTAAACTCGTATTGAAATGCCGCTTGCTCCTCTTGAAGTTTTAATTCGATTGCTGATTTAAGATTGTCAGGTAGCTGAACAGAGCGAATTAAGATAGCATCTAGTTCAATATTTTTTTGTGCCACTCCGGCGCTTGACATATTAAATATCTCGACCTGAATTGCTTCACGCTTACTGCTGTATAGTTCTTCAGGCAGATATTTGCCGATGACCTCTCTCGTCGCTGACCTGATCTCAGGTTTAATAATCCTTTCCAAGTATTCCTTACCGACCTCATCATGTAGGTGACCGATCCCTCCTGCTCTAGGGTGAAACCGATACGATAGTTCTACTTTAATTCCCAAACCATTACGAGAGAGCACATCAAGGGTCTCATATGCCTCGTTAATCCGTACATCATAAATGATCATATCGTCCCAGGGCATAACGACATGAAAACCCTGATCATAAATCCTCTCTTTGTCCAGACCACCGGCAAAGCGCTTAAATTTTATGCCTTTCTCTCCAGAATTAATGGTAATAAATGTCGTGTTCGTTAATAACATAAATAAAAAAATACCTGCCACAGCATAAAAAAGAAGCTTGTTCAGGTTTTTTCCCTCAAATGGATTGCGTGGTTGGTTCATGTTGATGGTCGCCATTTTTCTGTTGTTTAGTCTGTTAATTCAGTTAAATAATCTATTAATCCTAATAGTATCTCACAAAAAAGTGTTCATAACATCAGTGAAATATTCATCGATTATTATCAACACCGAGTTTCATTTGTTCAAAGATACAAGTTCCAACACGGTATTCATCAGTATCAGTGGAGAAATATCATTCAGACATCGCATGTGCTTGAGTGGACATTGTGTTCTGCCATGAGTTGAGCATGGCCTGCAACTGAGATTATTGTTGCTGACATTTCTTACATGAGTGGAGACACCTTGGCGATACAAAGGCGCCAAACCAAAATCTTCATGCGTGCTACCCCATACCACTATCATGGACTTTTCTAATGCAGCGCTGAGGTGCATCGTAAAAGTATCACCGGTGATAACTAATGCGGCTTTCGCCATTTTGTCAATAGTCTGAGCAATATCTAAAGTACTAACTAAATTTTCACAATTATCGGGAATTACCGTCCCTCTTACATCTACATCTGAACCACCTATCCACACGAACCTATGCTCCGGCATTAATTGACATAGTTGTGTAGCTAGTCTCAAGGGTACCCGTTTCGTATGTGCACTACCTCCCAGTGAGACAAGGATGTAATCCTTTTCGTCACGCCTAGGGAAGTTTATATCTATTCCCTGCCCATCATACATGATGCCTAAGCTATCAAGTGCAGCGTAATAGTTATAGATGCGATGTGGATACTTAAACCGTGGTTCCCGGGTAAGCAATGACCACCATTTCTTCGCTACTTCTCTATGCGATCGAAGGATTTTTCGTGCCAAAAATGTCGTGACAATTCTGGATCGCAGATTATTATGAAGATCCACGACTAGATCGTAATCTTCTACTCTCAAGTTACTGATAATCGTGGCCAATGTATTGTCGAATTCAATTACGCGATCTACCCCCTTAAGTGTTCTCGCCCATTCGGCGAAAGCCGCTTTAGTTATAATATGGATTTCTGTAGAGGGGAAAGTCTTTTTTAGACTTCTTACTACGGGTTGACACAAGAGTATATCTCCGATAGAGCTGAAACGAATAATCAATATTTTATTGACTACATGACTGGATGATCCTCTTGGCATAGTGATGTGAGATTTCGATATAATAATTCCACAATTGGGGAAATAGTCTCATTGCCTCCGCCCCACACAATATTGAGTCTCTCGACACCTTGATTTTCATAAACTAGAAAATAGCTCATAGTGCCCGGATCTTGCAGGTTCTCCTCGGTCTTGGCTAACTTTTTCAAAATATTGAATGCTTGCTCAAGCGTTGATTTATCGATTGGCTTGAGATCAACAAGTGCATCATTATACTTCTTGCGACCTAGTGTGCGTCCATCAGAATATATAACATACTCTGTATATGATCCGGCAAAACCACCAAACGACCCCAATTTAACCAAAGTCGGTTTCCGCTGCTTATCAAAAGTAGTTTTGCAATGAGTAAAAGCTATGATGACAAATAAGGATATTGCCATCATTAAACCTTTTCTTAAGTATTGCCATCGACTCCCTTCTGGAAATATCATTATTTAGTTGTTAAGATCTGTATGTCTGCGAATATACCATCCACATACGGATCAGTAGTCTTAAAAATGAAATTGGTGTCTATTGCACATTCAAAATTAAGCCCGTGTCAAGTAGTTTATGGCCTCACATACCTTATTTGTTCAGGTACGTCATGATCATTAAGCGAAAAATGATCGTGAAGAGCATTCTTTTTTAGAATCTTAAAAAAGGCATCTTTTGATATAAGTTCAGAGCCGAAGCTTCTCATATGATCTGTGTCTTGCTGACAATCTATCATCTCAACACCTTTAGCTTCTAATATTTTTACCAGATGGATAAATCCATACTTGGATGCATTTGGCACGATAGAAAACATTGACTCACCGAAAAATATTTTTCCTCGAACTATACCGTATAAGCCACCTACAAGTCTATCTCCCTCCCATACTTCCACTGAATGTGCAATGTTCATTTCATGTAAGACAGTGTAAGCATCTTGCATCTCTTGACTCAACCATGTGCTGTCTTGTCCGGATCTAGGGACATTGGCGCAAGCCGCTATTACCTCATTAAAGCAGCGATCTATGGAAATGCTAAATCTTTGTTGATTGAGCAATGAACGCATACTTTTGGCCACTTTTAGTTTTGATGGAATCAATACTAAACGAGGATGCGTGTACCACCACAAGATTGGAGCCTCATTATACCAGGGAAATATACCAAACTGATATGCCAGCAAAAGCCTTGCTAGAGATAGGTCTCCACCATAAGCTAATAATCCATCCCTACTTGCTAAAAGAGGATGGGGAAAGAACAACATGAAGAGATTTTAAATCAGTGCTTTTCCTGATAAGATTCTATTACTGCTGAAAGACCCCTGTTGATCAATTCATCTTTCATGGGCTTTAAATCAGGAAAAGATCCAGTCTTGACTGTGGCCTTGCCCTTGTAATGAACAATTAATGACAGCTGCTCCGCCTGAACCTCTGTATGACCACATACATCAACAAGAGATTCTATGACCCAGTCAAAAGTATTCACGTCATCATTGTAAACGATCAATTCGGATTTGTCAATTACCTCCACCGCGTCAATAACCTCAAATTCTTGAGCATCATAAGTTGAGAAAGGAAATGTCATGGGGTAAGTTTTTAATATTAAGAATGATCAACAAGTGATTTTATGGCTGCAAAATTAGGAACTTCACCGGCATTATCAAGAACTTCTGCATACTTAACAGTTCCATCCTCCCCTATCAAAAATGCTGATCTCTTGGACACGCCCCTCATTCCCAATACAAAATTGTCATATATAGCGCCGTATGCAGTACTTACTTCTTTATTAAAGTCACTTAACAATGGAAAATTATATCCATGGGCTTTCTTAAAGTGATCCAATGTGAATAGTGAATCCACAGAAATCCCCAATACATCAATACCGAGATTATTATAAGTAGCGATATCATCTCTGACGGAGCATAATTCTTCTGTACACACCCCAGTGAATGCCAATGGGAAAAAAAGCATAAGCACTTTGCGCCCCTTATAATCTGAAAGACTTACTTCTTGCTTATCCGAAGAATACAAAGTAAAATCTGGTGCGATGTCTTTAACTGCGATACTCATCTCCTTTGATATTTGTCACGAAAGTAGCGTTTTAAATCCTATAGCGAAGTAAGGAAAGCTTAGTATTTTTTTATTCCCCCTATTTATGGGGGGGAGATATCCTAAATCGCGTTTTATTAAATTCTATACATGAAGTAAACACATTGGCGGAAATAAAGCTTTCGCCATACAACGATCTTAAGAAAGCATACTTTAGCGTCCGTTAAAACGGAGGTCGTGCATGGATATAAAAAAGCGTGCTTATCTAATATTTCATTTCTGCGTCATATTGTGGGGTTTCACGGCTATATTAGGTGACCTGATCAGTTTGTCAGCAATCGTATTGGTGTGGTGGCGGGTCTTTTTAACCAGTATAGGTATGTATAGCTTCAGCAAGGTGAGGTCAAGCATTATGTCTATCAACAGAAGCGAAATATGGCGACTACTCGGGATAGGTGTCGTTATCGGAGCGCATTGGATCTGTTTTTATGGTTCGGTCAAGCTTGCCAATGCATCCATAGCGCTTATAGGATTGTCTTTGACTGCCTTTTTTACAGCACTTGTTGAGCCTTTACTGTCGGATAGATCATTTAGCCGCAGTGACTTACTATTTGGGCTAGCTGTGATCCCCGGCATCATTCTAATTGCGGGTGGGCTGGAAGGCAACATGATGGTCGGGTTGATCGTCGGGTTGATTGCTGCGTTATTATCAGCTGTTTTTGCCATTATGAACAAGACAAGCTTGCATATCACTAATCCTGAAACCATGACTTTCGTAGAGATGTCTGGTGCATGGCTATTCATGAATATTGTCCTGCTTTTTGCTTTTCTTTCAGGAAATCTTGGGACCATGACTCCATCCTCAAATGATTGGTTCTGGATATTTGTACTAGTCTGCGGTTGTACGATTGTGCCATTTATCTTACACTTGATCGCATTGAGACATTTGACGGCTTTTGCTTCTAATCTCATCACTCATCTCGAACCGGTTTATGGCATTTTGATGGCATACTTTATCCTCAAGGATCATGAACAGCTGTCCCCCAGCTTTTATTGGGGTGGAGCCATTGTGATGGCGACTGTTTTTCTATATCCCGTGATGAATAAAACAGAAAGTTGATCACCAGTCCTTGACTAAATTCTGTAACGCACAGGTAATTTCTCCTATTTGTCCATTTCCAATCTGACTTTCTCTAATACGCGTTATGGGCAAGATGTTTTTTGTCGTACTTGACACAAATACCTCATCGGCGGTAAATAGTTCGCTAAGCGGCACTCTATCCGGTACCACTATTTCGAAACCCTGACTGGCACAATCAAGGACACGCTGTCGCGTAATTCCTTTCAAAATGTTTTCTCCCGGTGTATAGATGATTTTGTTTTTTACGATGAATACATTACATCTCGAAGACTCGTAAAAATATTGCCCATCATGAAAGACGAAGTCTGCAGCCCCAAACTTCTTGAGTAGAGAGGCATGCATAGCCGGAAACATATAATTAATGGTCTTGATCTCCGGGATATCACGCATGTAATGGATATCTACTAATACACTTTGTTGAACCGAAGGGGATATACGATGCAGCTCATAAGGGATCATAATCAGGGTAACCTGTCCATCAGGATCGAAGCCATTCTGTGATACCCCGGCTGTAACAATTACTTTTACACCACATGCTGGCAGATAGTTCGTTGCGAGCAATTGATCAAGAAAATGCTTTATCTCTGATCGTGTATAGCTGATTTCAAGCCCAGCAAGGGTTAAAGACTTGTAAAATCTGTCGAGATAAAGTTCGAGATAAGGATTGTAGCCGTCGAGCATCTTGAAATAATCAAATATCCCATAAGCCCTGTGTAGTGCAAGATCGTAGACACTTACGCGTGCGTCAGAAGCATCAATTATGCAATCATTGAAAAAGACTTTGTGCGTCATAAGCTTTCTAACAAAAAATTTCAACCAAATTGCTGATTCCACCGGCAAGCAAAGAAATAAAAAAAGGGTCGAAAACTCGACCCTTTATAATAGACCAACCAACCCAAGTTTAAAAATTCTTCAACAGCCTACCAATGCTTGAATGACTCGTAATCTGTGTTATATTTATTGGCGGTAAGCGTCCCGATCACAAAATTGATGTGTGAGCTAGACCAAATACCTGTCTTGTTATCGTCAATAATCATGAAACTACCTTGTTCGTCCGACTGTACCGTGGATACACATTTAAGAATAAGCTGACCATTACTCAACCTTCCGAAAAGCTGAAAATTGTAGTTATCTCTTGATGGAACTTTTATATAGCCACGTACATAGTCCCCATAAAAATAAAACAACTGCATTTTGAACTTTTCCTCCATTCCGTTGACCACCCGTTCTCCTGCATAAACCACGACAGAATCAAAACCCATCCCTTTGTCAAAATACTGCGGATCACTTACATTGATCTTCGCCAGCGTTCTATTGATTAGCTTGACATCTTCGATATCTGTACTTTCCTGCGCACATCCTGCTATAATCCACGTTAGGATCAGATACAAGAGTAATCGTTTCATGGCGTAAATATAATGATTATTTATATATATATATTTTTTTAATATAAAAATTTTATGCTTTTATAGCCTGGAACAAAGCGGGTAATAATATATTATAAAAAAACGTCATATATTTGACCGAAGATTGGTCAATAGCAATTATGACAAAGAAAATATTTCTGCCATTACTTCTCCTTGGTCTAGGTGTAATGACAATCAACGCTCAGAAAAGCGTCGCATTAAGCATCAGCCCTGCTGAAACCATCATCCCAAATGATGAGCTTTGTGTTGAACTTCGAATTAAAGCCATTGATGAAGAATTGAAGCTATCCTCCATGAGCTATCGTTTATATTATGACGCCTCAGGCATGCGTTTTCTGCGACTTCGTACCCGGACGACTTTGCCGAGTGAGACATTCGCTCCGCCAAAAATCATTCAAGCACAACACAATGCTGATGCATCGGGTTACGGTTCATTAGAATTTGACAGAAACATCGGATTTGTAAATTTAGTAATCCAGCAGCGTGAGGGTAATACAGCACTTTTATTGTCTCAAGAGTGGTTAACGTCAACGACATTGTGTTTTGAACCGTTGGAAGGGCCACGTCAGGTGGTCTGGGCCAGACATCCGCTCACCTCGGGCTATGCTACAGCTTTTAGTTCAGTAGCTTATCTCGAGAATAATGAATTAAAAGAGGCGCATATAGTGGAATACATCGATTATAGCGACAAGCTAAAAATTCAGGATATCATCACACAATCCGAAAAACGTTACTAACACCCCACTTAACTAAAGGAAAAATGCAAAGAAAACTACTTATCATTATCGGTGTAATATTCTCTATTGGGCTTAACGCCCAAGTTACTTTAGGTCTGCATGCCATGCCTTCTGACGATTCAATGACTAAATGTTATTCTTTTTCGATAAAATCTTCAGAGTCCTTAGCAAACCATAAGATCGGAAGTCAGAATATCCGTCTGTTCTACGATTCGTCCAAAGGCACACTATCCACAGAAGCTTCTAAACTTCTCCTTGACGAGGATGAGTATTACTTCGGCATAAACCAGCATGTTACCGATCTCAATGCCAAGGGTGTGGGTGCAATTCCATTTGAAAGTACATTGGGATTTATTAACGCGGCTATCGTCCTCAATGACATGTCTCGTGGTGGTCAAGCATTTAACAAAGACCTGAAGATAGCAGTGGCACAATTTTGCTTTGACCTCAATGCTGAAAATACTGCGGGGGATATCCCTCTTATGTTCGCGGATATAGAGCTAACCGCTGATTATGGTCGAGCCTTTAATGAACTATCGGCGTTAAATTCCACGGATGCATTGGTTTCTGTCAAGATCGAATCTTTTTCCATAGAGCAAGACTGAGCTCGTAATAATCCGCCATCTCCTCTTTTCTTAATCCTTTGGACATCTACGGATTGGCGTTATGGGTTTCCCATAAGTCTATTGCCCTTCTCTATGACAGATGAACACCTCGTTTTAAAGCTGCTACAACATCCTGCTTCAGCAGATTAAAGAGACTCTGAATAGAACAATGCCCATTACTTCAATCATTTTACTGGAAGAAATTCTATAGCTATATCGCTCAACTATTTCATTGATGCTTTAAGCTTATTGGTTAAATCATTGGCATAGTTATTGACATATTAAGAACAGTAATAATATATCAACAACCAGCCATGAAGAATTTATTATTCATTATCGCTTTATTAAGCACATGCTTAACTTCATTGAACGCACAGAAAAAAGCGGACGTTAAGCTATCTCAGATTCCTGATAAACAAGGGCTTGCTTGTTTCGACATCGAGCTGAGGTCAAAAAATGGCGACTTTATCAATCTCGCCGGTCAGAATTACCGCATATTCTACAACGCAGATGTATTGGGGTTTTCGGAAAAGTATGTCAACTCCCTTCTGGATAAACGCGCGTACAGTCGTCTAGACATCCACAATGATATCCACAAGAACATAGGTTTCGTAAGTATTTCAACAGACGGAAGAGAATTCAGCGATAAAACAGTGAAGCTGAATCGCGAAGGACATTGGGAGAAAGTCATGGACATTTGTTTCGAACGCAAAGAAAAAGGCCATTATGAATTGACCTGGGCACACATGGATAAAACATCCCATATTGCCACTGCCGAAATAGCTCTGTCTGAATGGATAGATAAAAGAACACAAAATGTTGTCTTTCCCAATGACTTAATTGACTATTCGTCTAAAGAAGATTTAAAACAAGAGGAATCAAATATTGATGTCATGGTCTATCCCAATCCTGTTGCAGACTATATCAATATAAGTATCAAATCACATGGTGAAGCCACTCAGGTCATCATAGCAGATGTGATCGGGCGAGAAGTAGCATACGAATACATCGAAGGCAAGACTTCACTCCGGTATGATATCATCAACTGGATGGATGGTCTTTACACTGTGGAGTTCTTTAACAATGACGGAAGAAGAATACACACACAGAAGCTAGTAAAGATCTCAGGCAACTAACTAAGCCTTTGGAACATTCATGAATTAATTTAGCTTTGATTTATGAAACATTTATCACTTGTAGCCCTATTGCTTCTTTATCTTGGATCAGGTATAGCACAATCAGAAGAAAGTTATCAACAAGAGATTATTGATTTTCATTCGGCTCGTTTAGTGGCGATTAGGTCTCCGTTTGGATGGGCTTCTTTAGTGGGCCTAGTCCCGTTAAACAAACCAGTCTCGACCATCGGAGCTACTGCCGGGGTAGATATACAGTTGCCGCTCCATCAGGGCATTGAAATAGGGTCGGTTATCAATACCGGTTCTACCTACGAATTACACATTAATGATGGTGTCGAAATCCTTATCAATGGCCACCCGGACAGCGGTATTGTACCATTGCATAGTGATGGGCGTGGCAATGCCCCCACTTTATGCCAATACAAAAATGTCCAATGGCATATTGTCCGTCGCCAGCATTCCGATTTCTTGAGAATTCGCGATACGCTGAGTCCTTATCGGATGGCATTGGACACTATTCCATATTTTACTATAGATAATCGATATAGTGTTAAGGCGAAATTCATTGAGACTGCACCATCAGATACGGTGAGGTATCTCAATGAACTGGGACAGCTATATGCTGTGCCGGCAATTGGGAAATTAGCTTTTACGCTGGATGGCAAAGAATATCAACTTTCATTATTACCTGACGGTGAGGAGAGCTACTTTGTGATAGTAGGTGATAATACAAACGGAGATTCAAGCTATGGGGGAGGAAGATATCTTTATCCTAAGAAAGTAGATAATAATGGATTCACCATCCTTGACTTTAACTACTTGATCAATCCGCCATGCATCTTTACACCATATGCCACTTGTCCGCTACCTCCGGCTGAGAATAAATTAAATGTCTCGATAGAGGCCGGTGAGAAGTATCTTCAATTGTATTAGTCCTGCAAAGTCTGATACGCAATATGTGGCTAATAACATTTCTCGCCTCCGCAATCGATTTTGTTAGATAAATCATCTGTCGACTAAGACAAATTTCTCAAAGCTTGATTACTTTTCGACCCTGTTAAGAGGAAGGCATATTATTTTATGGAAAACAAGGTTCAGTTGATTTGTTATGTGGACAGATTGTCGGGTGGAGGATTTATTTCGCTTAAAAATTTACTCAACAATTTGCTTCCGGACACATTCGGTGGCGTTCATGTTTTACCATTTTATTACCCTATTGACGGTACGGATGCCGGCTTTGATCCTATAGATCATACACGTGTAGATCCTCGACTAGGCACATGGGAGGATGTTGCTGCATTGGGTCGGGAGATAGGTCTGGTAACGGATATGATCGTCAATCATATGTCATCCTCTTCACCGGAATTTCTTGAATATTTGGCGAAAGGGGATAAATCTGATTATGCAGGTTTATTCTTGACGAAGGATTCCATCTTTTCAGATGAAACGTCAGAAGAGGCGATAGCCAAGATATATCGTCCACGTCCGGGATTGCCATTTACACCATACACATTTGCGAATGGTAAAAAAGGTCTTTTCTGGACAACATTCACATCCGGACAGATTGATATTGATGTATACAGCCCTGCCGGCCAATCTTATTTGGAAGCTATTCTAGATAAATTTGCCCATGCGGGTGTAAAGCTAATCCGACTCGATGCTGTCGGTTATGCCATCAAGAAAGCTGGCACTTCCTGTTTTATGATTCCGGAGACTTTTGCCTTTATAAAGGAGCTTACAGCCAAAGCGCACGCACTCGGCATGGAGATATTGGTAGAGATTCATTCCTATTATAAGGATCAGGTCAGCATCGCTCGCGAGGTAGATTATGTATATGATTTTGCATTGCCTCCATTAATTCTACATGCCATATACCGCAAGACAGGCAAGTATCTCAAAACATGGATAAATATAAGCCCGCGTAACTGCATTACGGTGCTGGATACGCATGATGGAATAGGAGTGATAGATGTTGGTGCTCATAGTCAGGATAAATCTAAAGAAGGTCTTTTACCACCTGAAGAAATAGATTATTTGGTCGAAGAGATGCATATGCGCACAGACGGCACTTCACGGCTGGCGACAGGTGCTGCGGCATCTAATCTCGACTTGTATCAAGTTAATTCCACCTATTATGATGCACTAGGACAAGATGACGATCTTTACTTACTGGCCAGGGCTATACAGTTTTTCTCTCCTGGAATACCTCAAGTGTACTATACTGGCTTATTGGCGGAGCCAAATGACATGGAACTTCTTGCCTCTACTCAGGTAGGTCGAGATATCAATCGGCACTATTTCGTCGGAGATGAAGTAGCAGAAGCAATTCAGAAAGATGTAGTAAAGCGACTTATCCGACTGATAAAACTGCGCAATACGCATCCCGCCTTTAATGGCAGCTTACAGACCGCCAATAATGATGAGCGGCTTATTTTTACTTGGTCAAAGGATGAAGATTTCATACGGCTGGTTATACATTTCGCAGATCTGCGTTTTGATATATCTGACAGATCGGGTAATATCTTCATTTAATGTCGGTTGATCTGCATCTCCTTTCGTTCTTCATTAGGAATGAAGGATTTTTTAATGAAAATTTAAGTAATTCTTCACACAACTTTTAGTAGCTCGAAAATCGTTATAGTGTCTTAATACCATACACAGTACACAACATGAAGAATCCTATGTTCCACTTTATTAGCATGATGACTATTTCATTTAGCATCATTATTTCTCTGCCTTTGACAGGTCAGAAAACATTACCTGACGTCAAGCTTGTAGATATTAATGGAACAGATGTACAACTAGGAAGCTATTTAAAAAATGGCAAGCCCAAAGTCGTGAACCTGTGGGCTACATGGTGTGGCCCTTGTCGAATGGAGCTCAATGAACTAAAAGGAGAATATGCTAAGTGGCAGCAGAACTACGGCCTGGAGATCATAGCTGTCAATGTTGACAATCCTTCAATGGCCGGACGTGCCAAAAAAATGTTTGAGACTAACGCGTGGCCCTTCGTATATCTCCACGATAAAAACCAAGATTTAATCAAGGAGCTCAAAATCCAAGGCATCCCATACAGCGTGTTACTTGATGGACAGGGTAATATTCAATCTGTTCAGACGGGATTCTATGCCGGATATACCAAGGATATGGAAGAAAAGCTGAAGAATTTAAAGAAGTAATGAGCTTTACACGTTATGTGTGATATGTAGTAATAAGGGTGATTCTGTTACATCAGAACAAGTTTGTAGCCATATCCTCACACTCATAGCGTTATCAATAAATTCGACGTAACTAATCAGTCAGATGCTTTCAGGTCAAAAGATCAGTCAATTTTTTATTGGACAACGCTACTTTTTGAGTGAAGAACAGAGCTATTGACGCAAAAAGAGCTGCAGGATAATAGGAAATGGACATTTTTTGAGCGAAATTGATTGCAACTGATTAGTTACAATTCGACTTAAGCCCACTCACTGAGTTCAAGCCAACGCAACTCTATATCATCCGCCTCCTGTTTAAGCTGACCTAGTTCCTGCGATAACTTGTTGATATCCCCCGGAGATAATTCTGCATCGAGAAATTGTTGTTCTATAAACTTCTTTCGTGTCTCGATCGCTTTGAGCCGGTTTTCTATCTGTTGCATTTCTTTTTTCTCGAGATAGCTGAGCTTGCGGCCTGAAGTTTCTAGCGCCGCCGGAGCTTGGCTTATTTTCGCGGTCGTGACCACATTTTCATTTTCTTTAGACTCTCTAGGTTTTTCGCGCCATTGGGTATAGTTGCCGGGGAATATTTCAATTTTTCCTTCTCCATGAAAGATGAACATCTGGTCGACGATCTTATCCATAAAGAACCGATCATGGCTGATGATGATAAGACATCCGGGAAATTTTTCCAAATAAGATTCCAGCACTTGCAATGTCAATAGGTCAAGATCATTAGTGGGTTCGTCGAGTATGAGAAAATTAGGATTACGAGCGAGTACTTGTAAGAGATGAAGTCTTTTGCGCTCTCCTCCACTGAGCTGAGAGACATACACTTGCTGCTTAGATCTGTCAAACATAAAGGTCTCCAGCAATGCCGAGGCGCTCAATTTAAGCCCCTTAGCCAAGGGAATGTATTCAGCTATATCCCGCACCACCTCTATGACGCGCTTATCTTCATTAAGCTGAATCCCCTCTTGGGTATAATGTCCGAACTGAATGGTGTCGCCTATGATCACACGACCGCTATCCGGGGATAATTCGTCCAGGATAAATTTGATAAAACTTGTCTTGCCGGATCCATTAGGTCCGTTGATACCGATGCGCTCCCCTTTCTTAAAATTATACCAGAAGCCATCCAATATGACTTTATTGCCAAATCTCTTCGTTACGTCTATGAACTCCACTATTTTTTTGCCCAATCTGACCGGCTCTACTTCGATTTCAAATGGATCTTCATACTGTATGCTACTGATCTTGTCTTTTAATGCATCGAATCCGTCCACACGCGCTTTAGCCTTAGTACCACGCGCCTTGGGTTGTCTTCTGATCCATTCGAGCTCTTTGATATATGACTTCTTCGCCTTGTCGAGGGAACTAGACTCTTGTAAGCTGCGCATAGCCTTTTTTTCAATATATTCTGAGTAGTTGCCTTTATATCTAAATATATGCCCGTTGTCCAGCTCGATCATTTCATTACAGACATTTTCTAAAAAATATCGATCATGGGTCACCATGAATAAAGTAAGATTGCTACTGGTCAAGTATTTCTCCAGCCATTCGATCATATCCACATCCAGATGGTTAGTGGGCTCATCGAGTATGATAAATTCCGGCTCGGAAAAAATCAACTTAGCTAGTGCGAGCCTTTTTACCTGACCACCACTGAGCCTGTCTATGGTCTGATGGAGATCTGCTAACTTCAGCTTGTATAAAATCTCCTTTCCGCGAGCTTCGACATCCCATGCATTCAGTTCATCCATCTTGGTCAAGGTGGCAGAGATCCGCACGGCATCCTCAGAGAGTAACGCTTGTTCGTATTCTGTGATGGCCTTTATTCTGGGATCATCCGCATGGTAGAACACTTCCTCAACACTGGAGGTCGGATCGAAAGTGGGATCCTGATCAAGGAAAGCCATCTTTATTTGGTTATTCAGAATAATCCGCGCGCGCTCCCATTCGGGACTTTCTTCACCTGCTATTATCCTCAATAAGGTAGATTTACCGCTACCATTTTTAGCAATCAATGCGATCTTCTCTCCTTTGCTGATGGTCAGATTGAGGTTTTTAAATAAGACCTTCTCACCATAACTTTTAGAGACCTCCTCCAGTCGTAGATACTCCATCGTAAGATTTATGGTGCAAAGTTACACCAGACACATGGATTATCCGGCAAGACGAAGAGAGGCATTACTTTTTTGACATTGGCCGTCCCGGCCAATCTTCCGAAGATTCTTCGGTTAATTTTCTAGAAATGTTACGATATCTTAATAATCGATAAAACGCCATTTCAGTTAATTCTTAATCTCCTTGGACACCTTAGTGATATCATTAAGCTGGATCATATCAGCCATAATCGCGATAGCCTCTTCGATATAACTATCTTTTTGGATAGATTCTTTCCAGCTATCGTTCTGAGCCGTAGTTGATTCATTGCGGCTTATTTTCTCGATATCTACTGATGGATTTTTTACTTGCATCCGCGCGATCGCTTCACTCATGATCTTATTAAAAGCTTCTGTCTCCTCTTTCGCTTTTTTAGAATCTTCTCTGAACTGCTCAAGCTTAAGCGGGAAAGAGGATTTTTTACGATTAGACTTAAGCCATTGAGCCTGATCGTTAATCAAGTTGAACTCGGAGTTATTTTCTATGCGATGTGCAGATTTCTTTATTAGTGCTTCCTTGGCCTTGATCTTAAACACTTCTTGATCATATTTTAAGGCAGCTATTTCGCTCCAAGGCATCGCATGCGGATATTCTCTTTCGCCTACGTCTATATAGGAGTAACGATCGGGAAGCACTATATCTGGTTTGACACCATGTAGTTGTGTAGATCCACCATTGATCCGGTAAAATTTCTGCATGGTCACTTTGACTTCTCCCAATGGTTTAAACTCATCCTGTCCACGTCGTGCACGATCTAGTGGCACGAATCGTTGAACAGTACCTTTTCCGAAAGACTGGTTTCCTACTATAATGGCTCTGTCATAATCCTGTAAGGCTGCCGCCAATATTTCTGAAGCCGAAGCACTAAAGGAATTGATCAATACAACCACAGGACCGGTATATTGAACCCGCGCATCTTCGTCCTCATATATGTATGCACCACGATTGTTAGGTTTAACTTGGACTATAGGTCCTTTTTTTATAAACAAGCCGGTCATATCTACCACATCACGAAGTGAACCTCCTCCATTATTGCGCAGGTCAAGTATGATACCGTTGACATTTTCTTTTTTTAATTTTTCGATCTCGTTAGCTACATCGACTGCACAGCTATTGCCATCTGGCCCTTCAAAGCTGCTGTAAAACTTGGGCAGATCTATATATCCTACCTTGTCGAGTACTCCATCAAGGTCTATCACAGCTGATTTAGCAAATGATTCTTCTATGTTGATCACATCTCTTTCGAGCACAACGTCCTTGGTACTGCCATCCTTTCCCCTGAATGTTACTGTCACCATTGTGCCCTTCTTGCCTCTGAGCATTGAGACAACATCATCTATGCGCATACCGAACACATCTACAGGCTGCTCATCCGGTTGCTTGACTGCTAGGATAAAATCATTTACTTCGACTTCATTGCTCTTCCACAGCGGTCCCCCTGGAACAATATCCACCACCTTAGTCAAGTCGCCTTCCGTCCTGAGTCGTGCCCCGATGCCTTCGAGCTTGCCCCCCATGGATATATCAAAATCCTGTTTCTCTTTAGGATTGTAATAGTCCGAATGCGGATCATGCGCATGAGCGATAGCATTTAAATACAGCTCAAAGCGATCAGATCTTCTCAGCTTTAAAAAGTTCTTAAACCAATCTTGATAGGTTTTTAATACAGCTTCGCGCGCACTAATTTCGATCTGTTCTAATGTTCTCTTCTCTTCTTCTTCTTCTACATCCTCTTGTTGATCAATGCGGGTGGACATGCGATTGATGATGTCATACTTTAGCATTTTGCGCCATAACTCTCTTAACTCCGACTCGTCCTTGCAATAGGCTCTATTGTCCGCGTCAAATTCGTAATATTCCTCTACCTTATACTCAATAGGCTCGGCCAAGATGGAGCTGAAAAGCTCCTCCACCTTAGAGGTGCGATTTTCAAGAAATTCTAGTGCTAGCTCAAAAAACTCAAGTGATAACTCGTTTATCTGATCGTCTATCAGAAGCTCATACTTTTTAAGCTCATCTATGTCCGACTGTGTGAAATAACGCTTACTGCCATCTAGATAACTGATGAATAACTTATGTACTTCTTTCGAAAACTTGTCATCTATTTTCTGTGGTTCAAAATGAGTCTGAGAAAGGACATTCATAAAAGTCTCCAGGATGACTTTTTCTTTTTCCGGATTGTCTGTAAGATGTGTAGATGTTCCTACAAAATAACTCACCAAACCTATTATGGCTAATAATACTATTCTGATCATAATTTTCCCTTGAAACACTTTACGTAATCGAATTAAATATATGACAATAAATTAAAAGGTGCGTTTACAATTGTAAACGCACCTTCAATTTAACGGAACAATAACGCAAAAGTTATCAATCCGCCTATGATTTTAGTCGAATAAGTCTAAACAAGGAATGGCGCAATAACTAGTGCCACCACACTCATCAGCTTCAATAGAATATTGAGGGATGGACCCGAAGTGTCCTTAAATGGATCTCCTACGGTATCCCCTACTACTGTAGCCTTGTGTGGTTCAGACCCTTTGTAATACATTTTACCATTGATCTCAACGCCTTCTTCAAACATCTTCTTAGCATTATCCCATGCGCCACCTGCATTGGATTGGAAGATAGCCATTAACACACCACACACTGTAACGCCGGCAAGAAGACCACCAAGCATCTCTGCACCCCCCGCAAAACCGATAACCACCGGTGATGCCACAGCTATCACACCCGGAAGTATCATCTCTCTGATAGAAGCCTTCGTACTTATCTCGACACATTTTTCATATTCGGCCTTGCCGTCCGCTCTTTCAAATGTAGCTTGATCCTCTTTTGACCAGGTATCAAACTCTTTTCCATCATTCGTTCTCATGACTGCTAAAGCTGCTTTAAGTTCAGGAATCGTATTAAACTGTCTTCTTACTTCTTGGATCATGTCCATCGCCGCGCGCCCCACCGCATTGATGGATAAGGCTGAGAAAAGGAACGGCAGCATTCCACCGATGAATAAGCCGGCCATTACCTTAGGATCTGCAATGTTGATAGCACTAATCTTGGCTGTAGTCATAAACGCTGCAAATAACGCTAAAGCCGTCAATGCGGCAGAACCTATCGCAAAGCCCTTGCCTATAGCCGCCGTGGTATTGCCTACCGCATCAAGTTTGTCTGTGCGCTTACGGACTTCCTTCCCTAAATCACTCATCTCTGCAATACCACCGGCATTATCAGAAATAGGCCCATATGCATCTACTGCTAGCTGAATACCTGTGTTAGAAAGCATTCCTACAGCTGCAATTGCAATACCGTACAAGCCCGCAAAATGATAGGCGCCGATGATGGCAGCCGCTATAATTAAAATAGGAATCGTCGTAGAAATCATCCCTACGCCCAGACCAGCGATAATATTGGTAGCTGGTCCTGTAAGTGATTGTCTCACGATAGACAATACAGGCTTAGTACCTGTTCCTGTATAATACTCTGTAATCATTCCGATACCAAGTCCCGCTGCCAGACCAAATATAACTGCCCAGAATACCCCCATAGAATTATAGCTATAACCTCCCATAGTCCATCCAGTAGGCATCATCCACTGTATAATAAAATATGTCGCTACCAGCATGAGACCGGCAGAAATAAATTCCCCTCTGTTAAGCGCCTTTTGTGGATCTCCACCCTCCGCTACTTTTACAAAGAAAGTTCCGATCAATGATGTGATGATACCCACACCGGCTAGCATCAATGGTAGAAATACCGCTGAAAGACCGTTAAAACCATCAGACCAGCCGGGTATGCCCATCAAGGCTGCACCCAGAACCATCGTACCAATTATAGAACCTACATAAGACTCAAATAAATCGGCACCCATACCTGCCACATCTCCCACATTGTCACCGACATTATCTGCAATCGTAGCAGGATTCAGCGGATGATCCTCAGGGATGCCGGCTTCGATTTTACCTACTAGATCCGCACCTACGTCCGCTGCCTTAGTATAGATTCCTCCACCCACACGTGCAAACAAAGCTATCGAAGATGCTCCGAAAGAAAAACCTGTAATAATCGTAATCACTCGGTTGACCTCAGCCTGACCTTCTATCCCAAACATGTTAGAATAAACTAGAAACAAAATACCTAGTCCCAATACGCCAAGGCCTACAACACCCATACCCATTACAGAACCTCCGCCGAAGGCCACTTCAAGCGCTTTACCTAAAGATGTTCTGGCAGCATTCGTCGTACGGACATTGGCTTTTGTGGCTACTCTCATCCCTATAAATCCAGCCAATCCACTACAGAATGCTCCGAGTATAAATGATACAGCTACAAGTGGAGAAGACGCCGGTGTGTTATTGCTTACAGCCAACAATATGGCTACAGCCGCTACAAAAATGGATAAGACTCTGTACTCCGCTTTCAAAAATGCCATGGCACCATCAGCGATATTTTTTGCAATCCTGGCCATACGCTCGTTACCCACTTCTTGCTTCGAAACCCATCCTGATTTCCAGTACGTAAACAAAAGAGCAACTACCCCAAAAGCGGGAATTAAATAAGGTATCTGTGTCATAAGTTCAGCTTATTGTTGATTAGAATTGATTTGAGATTGTGAATTAAGTGGGCAAAAGTACAGATATTTTGTTTTTTCAACGACTCGACCCATTTTTACTTCGATGACATAAGCAGCATCACTTGCGTAGTCAATTCAGTTAGATCTCATGGGCTCTACAAATCCGTAAGAAGATTAAAATTTATGCAAGCAAAAAATATTATTTAGATAAGCTTAAAATAAATTAAATTTGACAAAAGAATTCATACACCATGCTTTCCTCCGCAGAAGAAAACTATCTCAAAGCCATATATAAATATAGTTCTCCGCGTAGTGAGTCGGTGAGTACCAATACCATTGCTCAAGAACTCTCGACTTCACCCGCTTCTGTAACTGATATGCTTAAGAAACTGGCAAATAAAGGGCTGCTAGACTATGAAAAATACCAAGGAGTTCGTCTCAGCCCTCAAGGCACGCAGATCGCCACTATGCTCGTACGCAAGCATAGACTGTGGGAGACTTTTCTGGTAAACAAACTAGATTTTGCCTGGGATGAAGTGCATGATGTAGCCGAGCAACTCGAACACATTCAATCGGACTTGCTAATCGAGAAGCTGGATAAATTTCTCGATCACCCCAAATATGACCCTCATGGTGACCCCATACCCAATATCGATGGTAAATTCACCCTGCGTGATCAACAACTTCTGAGTTCCATCAACATCGGTGAGCGCGTATCCATTGTAGGGGTCAAAAGACATGATTCTGAGTTTCTCCGCTATCTCACATCTATAAATCTGGCACTCGGGAGCATATTTGATGTTATAAAACGACATTCATTCGATCAGTCGATAAGCATCTCCACCCTCGATAATAATGTGATAGTGCTTTCTCCTCTGGTGTGTGAAAGCCTGTATGTCAAGTCAATAAGCGTATGAGGGCACTTAGATTATTTATATACCTCCTTTTACTTAGCAACTTACTATATGGTTCTAAGCCTCATGTAGTATGTAGTGCATCCATATTCTCTGATATGCTAGAGCAATTAGCCGGAGATCTAGTCATAATAAATACTATCGTACCCATAGGTGGGGATCCACACATCCATGAACCCACGCCACGAGATGCTGCATTAATAAGTCAGGCAGATCTGATAATGGTAAACGGTCTCGGATTCGAAGGGTGGATTACCAAGCTCATCACTACAGTCGGGTCATCTAAATCGGTTACGACTTTGACCGCCGGACTAGATCCTATCCAATCAGAACGATACGCAGGCAGTGCCGATCCTCACAGCTGGATGACGCCACATAACGGCCTGATCTATATCACCAATATGCATCGAGCTCTACTCGCATTGATACCCGAAAAGGCAGATATCCTTGATAAAAATTACAAGGCCTATCGACAAATACTCCTTGAGCTGGACACATATATCACGGAGCAGATCCAATCCATACCTGAAGAACGTCGTATCTTGATCACCTCTCATGATGGTTTTCAATACTACGGACGGCGATATGGCCTGAGATTAGAAGCACTTATAGGCATATCTACCGAGGCCGAAGCTCAAACACAAGATGTCTTCCGCATTAACAGAATTATTAAAGAGCATAACATACCCGTGGTTTTTATAGAAAGCACCATTAACCCCAAGCTCATCATGCAAATAGCCTCAGACAACAAGGTCGCCATCGGTGGCAAGCTCTATGTGGACTCTATAGGTGATGCTGGTTCTGAGGCTGCTTCTTACATTGATTTGCTTAAGCATAATACTGATGTGATTGTGTCGGGTCTACTCGATACACATTCTATACTTGAGAGTCCACATGTAAGTACCATTCATTGGGAAGCAGTGGGATTGCTGTTCGCGGGCATGGTGGCGGTATTTCTTCTGACCATTAAAAAACTTCATTTGTGATGGTAGAGAGTGTTATTTCCATCAGAGACTTGTCGCTATCTTACGACAACAAGAGGGTGTTAAGTAACATCTTTCTTGAAATTCCCTCAGGCAAGTGCATCGGCGTCATTGGCCCGAATGGAGCGGGCAAATCAACATTGTTCAAAGCAATACTCGGTCTGACACACAATATGAAAGGCCAAGTAAAAATATTTGGTTCTTCGATAGATAAAGTACGCAAGAGAATAGCTTATATTCCACAGAAGGATGAGATTGATTGGCAGTTTCCGGCATTGGTCGAAGATGTGGTGTTGATGGGTCGGTACCCTCATGTGCCATTATTCAGAAGATTAAGTGAAGAGGATAGGAATATTGCCCGTCGGGCAATGGAAGACCTCGGTATTTACGAACTGAAAGATAGACAAATCGGATTGCTCTCCGGAGGGCAGCAGCAGCGTGTATTTATCGCTCGAGCACTATGTCAGGAGACAGATATTCTGCTGTTGGATGAGCCATTCGTAGGTGTAGATACAGTGACAGAACAGCGAATCATCGAAATCATCAAGAAAAAAATAGATGAAAACAAGACTATTCTTGTAGTACATCACGACCTAGCAACCGTAAATGAATATTTTGACCAAGTTATCATGATTAATCAGCGACTCATCGCTTATGGAGACACCTCGGCGGTGTACACGCCTACTAATATTTCTCGTACCTACGCTTCACAACTTAAGATACTCCAGGACATAGGACTAGCAGAAGGCTCAAGGTCATGATGTAAGATGCCGACCTTTCCATGTCACGCCCAGCGGTAATAGTGACACCATCGGCAATACTAACAGGTAAATACTATGCATCATACTCAATGAGAATAAATACCACACATTGAATCCTGTCTTTCTCTTTAATACCCGGCAATCGCTTAGAGACTTTAACACTAAAAGAAATACACCCATAAGAGCATAGCTTGGAGACTTGGCCGACAAGGCCAATAACAAAAAGCCTGCAAACACATAGCTCCAGTGAAAACCCAGAAACAGGATCAAACCGTAATCGGAGTATTGACCGGATTTCTTCGCCCATCTTATCCGCTGACGGAATAACGCCACTAGAGTCTTCACACACCATGTGGCTACTACCGCTCCGGGATGATTATTATAATTGATTTTATAGCTTCGGGCTGCCGCCCAATGAATGAAGAATATATCATCCCCTGAGGCCGTATTTAAGTCCGTGCGATCACAGTCAAAAGCTTTGTAGACTGACTTTTTAAAAGCCATATTGGCTGTATTGGCACTAAAAAAAAAGCGGCTTCTGATTCCGGCAGCTGTAGCCTGCATAGTACCCATCATCTCTACCCATTGAAAGTCACCTATATAGCTGCCATCACTGAGGATCGTAACACTACCCGTAATAAAATCTGATCTCTCTAGCAATTCAGCCATAGATTTCATCCACGCCTCACCCACAATACAATCCGCATCAGTCGTCAGAATATGATCATGACGCGCCTGATTCACAGCGATACGGATAGCTTCTTTTTTATGGTTGCGTGTAATACCCATATCTGCTAACTGTATAACACGAAGACGTTCACCACCTATTGTCTTAGCAATAGATACGGTATGATCCGCACTGTGATCATCCACGAGTATTATCTCATATTCAGGATATTCATTGTCAACTATAGCACGAATGCAAGCAGCGATACGGGTGTCCTCATTGCGAGCCACGATAACAACCGATAGCGGTATATTCTCTGTGGGCCGAGCTTTTTCGATACTATTCTCCTGTGTCTCTCTCCACAGCCATATAGTGACGACCATGTAGCCCGTGACAAGAATTACAAATATTGAAGCTATAAACAGCATGTCTTATGCGCTGAGTAGACAGAATGATTCATACACGCAAGATACACTCGTAATACCTTATTCATGCTGAGCGATTATCCCAATTTCAGAACCTGTACATACTCTTCTGATGGAAATGTAGTAAAACCTCTACAGATTTCTCGATAATTATACTATCTAGTGGTCTAGCTTGCATCAGCCATTTAATTGAATAGTGATAATTGAAAACAGTCAATTAGTAGTATCTGCTAATAGTATATTATGCGCTAAAGTCTACGCCCGCCGGCTTAGTTCATTGATTTACTTCAAGCGTTTAAATTGCTCTTGTATTTCTTGATTCTTATGCTTCAAATCAGATAGATCAAGAAAATCATCATCTAGTTCCTCGTAGGGGATAAAATTGGGCTCGTGGACAGGCTTTGTCTTAGGAGTATAAAGTGCTTTGAAAAATAAATAACCCGCCACTACCGGAAAGGCAATTATCGTAGCGCCGATAGCAAAAATTCCCATAATCGGATTTCGAAACAAGGTATCCTTCAGCCAGACCAGATAACCCCACACCACACGATAATTGAAAAGAACTGCCGCGATCAGTAAAAACGGAGAGGCTATGCTTAACAACCTGAAAGCTCCCTTCAGCAACCAGATGGCTGCTATGAAAAACAATACCGTTAATAGCAAGAAGAGAAACGGATTACCCCGACGTGTACTAAAGCTGCGATAGATCATGTCATTATTATTATCTGTAGCAACTAATATAAACCTTTTGCCAATAGTGTGTCCCCATGGCTCGATAAAGTGATGGAGAAAACAGATGAATCAAGCAAAAATGGCGCATTCGATTCTAGCGGATAAGTCTCAGCTTCTTATACATGTATAGTGATTTTACGAAACTAATTCCTCACTAAACTGCATTTCATATAGTTCCCGATACCTGCCGCCCTCTGTCTCGATAAGCTGATGATGTGGGCCGAATTCTATTAAACGGCCTTTGTCCATGACCATGATATTGTTAGCATTGCGTATAGTCGATAATCTGTGCGCAATAATGATCGAACTGCGCTTGCTGATGAGTTTTTCGATGGCATACTGTATGATGGACTCGGTCTCCGTATCTATACTGGATGTAGCTTCATCCAATACAAGGATATCCGGATTCGTAACCAATGCCCGCACAAATGATATTAACTGACGCTGACCCGTGCTGAGATTGTTTCCACGCTCCATTACCTCAAAATGATAGCCTCCCTCCAATACTTCTATGAATTTATCCGCACCTATGGCACGTGCTGACTCAATCACTTTATCCAGACTGATGTCAGGATTGCGGAGAGTAATATTCTCATAAACAGATCCGTGGAATAGAAAAACATCTTGTAACACTACGGCGATACGTGAGCGCAAAGAGCTTAGATCATACTCTCTTAAATTTTTATCATCAATATAGATATCTCCCTGCTGTATATCATAAAATCTTGCGAGAACATTGATAACACTTGTTTTGCCTGATCCAGTACTTCCTACAATAGCTAGCGTCTCTCCGGCATTGAGCGAGAAACTTATATCTCTTAGGACTTCATTTTCGCCATCATAAGCGAAGTGTACATTGTTGAATTTTACATCGCCCTTTAATCTTGAGGGCTTGATGTAGCCATTGTTTTCGATAATATCTGCTGTGTCTATCACATCAAACACCCTATCGGCTGCGACCATTCCCATCTGAAGGGTGTTAAACTTATCTGCCAACATGCGCATCGGCGAAAACAACAAATTAATATACCAAGGAAATGCCATCAGCGCACCTATCGAGACCGTTGTATCCATCACCAACCCCGCTCCAAAATAAACTAGCAATGCCAAGGCCAAATAGTTTATACATTCTACTACAGGAAAAAATACGGCATAGTGCAATATCGCATCGAGGTTCGCTTGAGTGTAATCTCTATTAATTTTCTTAAACCGCAGCATTTCCTTTTGCTCCGCATTAAATATCTGTATAATCCGCATTCCGCTGATATTCTCTTGGAGGAAGGTATTTAATGTAGCCATGTGTGTTCGCACCCTTTCGTATGCTACCTTGACTTTCTCCTTGAAAATATAGGTTGCAATAAATAATAATGGCAATGTCGATATCACGATCAAGGTCAATTGGACACTGGTAAATAACATGATGCCGAGGACGGCAAATATTCCCAGCAAGTCTGCCACGATCGAAATAATCCCCTGAGTGAAGACGGTGTTAATAGTCTCTACGTCGTTGATCGTGCGAGTTGTTAATTTGCCGATAGGCGTCTGATCAAAATAACGCATCCGTAGCGAGACCAAATGATCAAATATCATGTTGCGCAGATCTCTGACAATATTCTGACCTAACAGTCCACTGTAATAACTCAATAAATAACGTAACCATACCGTAGCGATCATGACAATCAGAAACAGGACTCCCATCTTATACAGTCCGGGCATGTCACCTATCATGATATACTTATCTACCATGATTGTTACGATATAGGGCCTGATCATCCCTACCGGAGCAGATACAATAGCCAATAAAATAGTGCCGAAAAACAATTTTTGATACGGGTGCGCCAGCGAGACGATCCGTGCCATTAATTGATAATCAAATTTTTTCTTTTTCTTGTCGGACATCCTATTAACTGCGGAATTCTAGTCAGTGAAGGAACCTAGCCCTTCATGGACTGTGCAAATATCGCTAACTGCTCTGTAAACTGCTGATTTAATTCCCCATGGGTGATACCGTCGAATGGGTCAAAGTTATTCCCAAATTCCGGCAGCGAAAAACTACTCACCACTTTCCCTCCCATAAAAGGAAAGCGAGCTAAAGCTGCATCTAGCACGGATCTTCCTCCTCTCTTGCCGGGAGATGTCGCTAAAAGAAACATTGGCTTTTCTTGCCAAATCTTCTGATCAATACGCGACACCCAGTCGAAGACATTCTTAAATGCCGTCGTATAACTACCATTATATTCTGCCAAGGACAAGATAATCCCATCAGATTTATTGATCTCAATTGCAAATAAGTATGCAAGCCTTGGTATCCCGAGACTCTTTTCTCGCATAGGTGAGTAGATAGGCATCTCAAAATCATTGAGGTCTAATTCTCGGCGAGTATCCACATCGATCAATGAAGCTGCATATCTAGCTAACTGTTTGTTAATAGATCGTGTACTGTTGCTGCCTGCGAAATGAAGTAGGTGCATATTGATTATTTAATTTCTAAACACTGAAAACCTATGTCTTCAAAATGTTCATAGACATAAGACGAAAGATGAGTGAAATATAAATCTTGTGTCTTTCTGTCATACTACCACCCTTATCACTTGTTGAGATATATCTCCCCCGTCAACCCGACACTCTACTTCTTGCGAAATCGCTTATACGCATACATCAAACCTATTGCAATCAAGCCGATTACTAATGGTCGTTGTATATCCAGTTTGCCTTTTGTTAAAAGCTCATAAATGATAAAACCTACTGCCACACTGAGCCCGTATGTGAGTGCATCTTTGAGTTCTTTGTTCATCGTATGTGATTAAGGACTTAATATTACATAGAATCTTTTATCAGACGCAGTATCAAAGGGGGGAATAATAGTGATCATCCGCTAGTGCTTACACATTCCACCAATAATTAACTTTAAATACAACCGCTCTGTTTTTTGATCTAAAAATGTCCGTGAAGTAATTGTCCGTGTACACTAGGAAGATATCAGAAGCAAGGCTGTATCGCCATTGCATCCTGATGTTGATATTGATATTGTCAATCTGGTTGTTGTATTGTGCCAGTCCGGTGATGAAAAAATTATTTGTGAGCGTAAGCTCGACCCTCGGGCTAATCAGCCAAAAGTTGTAAGCCGTATTCGTCAATGAAAGAGGCACCTCCGCATTGTCTCCGAAGGCAATATGATTGTAATTAACACTAGCCCCTAGAGATACATAAGGCTGAAATCGATATCCCGCCTCTCCCTCAAGACGTAGCCTCTTGCCGTTCGCAAAATATCCGCCTTGCCTTGTGGCAAAAGAATAAGTAAATAAGCTCTGTGGCTTAGAATTAAACATCGTTCCCCATGCTCCCCATGCATGCTTCGTGCCTTGCAACAACCTGACGCCTGTGAAGTTAGTAGGGTCAACATCACTCTGAAGGGTGATAAAATCTCTAGCTGTCCATGCCTCCAGTGTAGCTGTGTTTCTAAAATTAATGCGATAAAACAGGTAGGTCTCGTGCTCTACATTTTTAGTAAGTTTCTGATCAAAATACATAATGCTGCCCATTCCCGGCCCGTGGGATAAAATGTGTTTACTTTTCTGCGGAAAAAACAAATGACTTACCATACCCCGCGATGCCGTATAATTCGTCCTCGGCACAAAACCCACCTCCGCAAGATATCGCTCGCCTACTCGTTCAATACCTGTCGAGATATTCCATCTTCTTTTTGAATAAATGATACTTCCACTAAATGCAGCGTCATCATTCTTGCCTTCCGGTGTGATAGAGGTCAAATACAATAATTTGCCACGCCACATATTGTCCGCAGAAGCCAGATTGTATTCTAAGCCGATATTGCGATTAAATGCAGTGAACTTATTTTGCTGCTCCGGCAATAAGCGATCTATACCTATGCTCTCTTTATTGACCAGCATTAAGGAGATATTTGATCTCGAAAAAACACGTCGCTGTAAGACTAAGGCACTAAAGTTCTGACTAGGCACTTCATTATCTACAGAGCCTGTATGCATGTTCATCACCCCGAGCCGCCAATCTTTATCCAGTCGCCCACTCAACCTCGCCCCATAAGTAATAGGCGCAGTCAGCCCTATCCTTCTTGAGAAAAAAGGTCGAATACCCTGTGTGCCAAAGTTGTTAAACAGATCCGCATTCTCAATAAAAAACTGTCTCCGCTCTGGAAAAAATAATTCAAATCTATCCAAGTTGATCTGCTGCCGATCCACATCCACTTGCGAAAAATCAGGATTGAAGGTAATGTCGAGATTCATCGCTGAACTCACACCATACTTAATATCAGTACCGAAGTCAAACGTATTTCTGGCCGGCTTCTCCGCCATAAAATTCTTAATTGAACTCGCTGTGACATAAGGTATGACCGATATATTAGCCCCCGGCGAAGGTGGTGCTTGATCCCATACCAGATTGCCGGTAAATGCCAATGCGGCAGTAGGGAATTGTCTAGGGACGGGTGCCCAGACAGATTTCTCTGTTGTCTTCAGATCAAGCCTGCTAAAATTTATCCCCCAAAGCGTGAGCTCCTTCTTATAGCGCAATGTCTTAAACGGAATAGCGCCTTCCCATATCCACTTATCTTCATCATAAGTGACTTTCATGTCCCACTTATTTTCCCAAGCTAGATTTACGGCACTACCATCCGTCATCAGTCCATCCCACACACCACCCATGGCATTAGACCCGAAAGTAAAGCCATTCGTCTGGTCGTCAAATGGATCAATGAATAACAGATTGTTGTCATTTTTATTAAATGACCAGTCACGCTTAAGCGACTCGACGATCCACTTACCGGGAATCTTGTTATTGTGATTTACAAAACTGAAATACAGATTTTTATCATCATAGGTAAACCGTACCTGTGTATTAAGCCATGCCGCACTAGTATCCATTGGGAGTACCTGGGTAAAATTTTCCGCTATCTGCACATCCTCCCACGCCTCTTCATCAATCACCCCATCTATCCTTACCGGATGGGTAGTCTTTTTTATGAAATATTGATATTGATCATTGACCTTCTGGCCAGATAGGTGGAACACAGATAGATACCCCAAAAGTGCAAACGGCATCCATCTGATCATAGTCTTTTTAAGAGTGATAATACTCATGCGGCGAAGTTTACTATCCTAAATTGCGGATAGGGTGCAAAGTAAAGACACTCATAACAACAATTTAATTGTCATGTGCGCATTTTTTATTTTTTGATTATAAATTAAATGAAGCGGTTTGGCGCTTGGCGAAGAAGCGGATTTCGAAGCACTAAACTGTCTGCCAGCAATG